>QWII01000071.1 GCA_021405325.1 Caldilinea sp. CFX5
TGTCGAGCTAAAGCTCACGCCGCCTACCGGCGTCGCCCTGCGGGTAAGCCCTTATATCCCAACCCTAAAGGAATTGGGTTTTACGGGCTATTTCTATAAAAAAGAGGCAAAACGATGACATATCTGCGATGCATCAGCAATCAAGGGTTTATTTGGCAACAGGGCAAGTTGCTCGATGAAACATTGGTAAGCCTTACCGTTGGCAAGCTTTACAAAGCCGTTACCACGACGCCGGCAGAGCGTGAGCGCGGCTTTGTTCGCGTGATTGACAATAGTGGGGAAGATTATCTTTATCCAACCACGCGTTTCGAGCCGGTTGCTGTCAATGGGAATCTTCATGATGCGGCAGCAACGGCGACCTTGACGGCCCATGTTCCACCGCTGTTACGCGATATTTTACAAGCAGAAGCATTAGCAAACGGGAAGTCGCTCAGTGCGCTGCTACGCGAATGGATCGAAGAGCGGTTAGATTTAGCCACTGCCTAAGTTCAGCGTTGTTGATGACAAGCTAATAGGATGAATTCCGCTCCGTCACCTTGTTACCCCTTCATCTTCACCCCACCCGCGGCGGCAACTTTGGTAGGACGCGACTGTCATATGTTTCACGTTTGGGTGAACAAATGAAGCAATATTTTCCTTTGGTTTCTGGATCTGTTGCCCTCGGAATTGAGGTTCTGGTTTTTCTCTCACTCATGGAATTGCCACCGTTTGGCAAAGGTGGAAGCGACATCATTTGGGGTTTGCCGTTTTTCGGGCTTATCGTATTGACGCTTTCGGTTTCGGGCTTGTTCGCATCCATTCGAGGAAAGGAGAACCCACCGTTCAATGCAAAACTAATAACTGGTGGATTAATAACTAACGGTCTTAGCCTAGCTGTTCCAATTTTATTATTGGCGTTCGGTATTTTTCGTGCTTTGGTGTTACGTTAGTCCGCCATCCACCATTGCCGTACTCGATACAGTCATTAGGCACGTTACATCATTCTACTCAGCAGGCGCATCGCCAAAGGAACAGGCTGCATGGCGCTTGAAGCTGAACGCATCTATCCCAATTGCCCGACGGTCATCAGCGTTGCACCCATCGGTGGTGTGAGCAAAGGGGAGTTGTTGGCGCAACTGCAAGGCAACGCCATCTTGCTGAACGAGGCAGCAGAGCAGTGATTCGCCAGCCATCATATCACGACCGCTGAAACACCCTGCACCTGGAATTATGTTGAATTGATTGTAGCATGATAATGGGCCTAGCAACGGTTTTTAGTACAATTTTTCGCGCTATCCATCTACGTGGGATCTTCGGATCACCTCCGCTTCTACCAAAGCTACCGTCTGCTCGACACTCAACGCCGAATTATCGATGACATAGACGCGTTTGTCAGTACGCCAAGTCTCCCAATCATAGGCAAAGTTGCGGCGAACACCTTGCTCTCCTACGTGACTGCGACCAACGCGATTCATATCCCGTCGCAAAACGACTTCCAGCGTTGGTAGCAAGACAACAATCATTGGGTTCAGCGCATCAAGCGACGCCCAAGATTCTTTCCAATTATCAGGAGGGCAAAAGGCTGACAAGGCAAAATCAACGCCCCGCGTCGTATAGGTGACCGCCATCGCCGCGCATACCGCCGCAGCTAAGAGCCATTGATCAACAGCGGCTTCGTGCAAGGCTGGATTCGCAAGTGATGCTTCGGGCGCGACATAGCCGGCGCGTACCAGGAATCGTGCATGGTCATGGTCAAAGTGCGCTGTTTGTTTCGTGCGCGAAGTAGCCCATGCCTCGGCCACAGTTGATTTGCCAGCAGCGGCAGGCCCGGTAAAAAAGACAAGCTGTCCACGTTTTGTTGTCATCTTATTCACCCTCGATTTTCTGCTTGGCCGATATCCGTTCGGCTTCCTTTCCAGGTCGTGGTTCGGGAATGACTGATAGCACAGCATGGTAGTGATGAATGAAGCGTTCCAGCACATCACTGGTGAATGAGTGTTGCTTTGACCATTCAGCCATTCTACCATATTTGCCGTCAGTTCCTATTTAACCACTACTTTTTTATCTTGACACACTAGAATAGATGTTCTAAAATAGAAGCAAGTAACGCAAACCATTGGGCAGACATGCTCGTCGCCCGCACATAGGAGACCTATCATGAACAAAGTGACGCCTTTCCTCATGTTCAACGACCAGCTCGAAGCGGCGATCGCGTTCTACACCGCGACGTTTCCGAACTCCGAAGTACGTAACGTCGTCCGCACGGGCAAGGACGGTCCCATCAACTCCGCCGAGTTCGTCGTTGGCGGTCAACGCTTCATGGGCTACAACGGCGGCGAATACTTCAGCTTCTCTGAGGGGTTCTCGCTCTATGTGGACTGCGCGGATCAGGCTGAAGTCGATGAATACTGGGACAAGCTCGTGAAGGCCGGCGCAACGCCCACGGCCTGCGGTTGGATCAAAGACCCCTTCGGCCTCTCCTGGCAAATTGTCCCGCGACGATTCACCGAGCTGATCGGTGATAGTAACCCCGCGAAGGTGAAGGCTGTGATGGAAGCCATGCTGACGATGGTGAAGCTCGACATGGCTGAACTCGAAAGAGCCTACAACGAGGCGTAGTCTTGCTCGTCCCGTCAGATGTGAAATGCACAACCGAGAACCCAGGAGCGCTCCGCCATGAAATACACTGTATCGATCGCGATCGCCAGACCGCGCGAGGAGGTGGCCCAACTGCTCGCCGACTTCATTTCACCATGACAACGTTACCGGCGCAGGCGCTTACGAGGAGTGTGATCTGGCCGTTCTTTGTCGGCGCGTCGGGGTTGTTTCACCAGGGGTTGCGGCGCTATGCCAGCGCGTCGAGTTAAGGTAGAGCAAAGAGCGGTTTTACTATAAAATCGACGCTTGACAATCCGCTATTAATCCGCTATAATTCAGCCGTCCTGATTTATCTAGAGAGGAAGAACGATAATGAACCAACTATATCAGACTTATGGCGCTGGTGATTTGAAGACCCACACGGCGAAAGCGTTTGAAATGGCAAAAAAAGGCCCTGTTGTCATTCTTTCACGCCAACAGCCAAAAGGGGTTCTGGTTGATCCCGATCAATGGAACGCGATGGCCGCACGACTGAAAATGCTTGAAACCATTCACGAAGCGCGCAAGATTGAAGCAATCGCCAACGAAGCCGGCTCCTGGGTGCCGTGGGAGCAAACCAAAGCAAGGATGAAGGCGAATGGAAACGTGGCAGATTGAATCAAGCCCCGAAGTTGATGCGTTCATGGTCGACAATGCGGGCTTGGTTGATGATCTGGTAAAGTCGCTTGAATCGCTGACCTTTACGGAAGGTTTGCCAGACATTGGGGCGATGGAGGTTGAACCTAATTTGTTCTACTGGCTGACGGCTGACCATATCGTGGTATACCGCCGTATGACCAGAACAAAAACCGTCCGTTTACTCTCCATCAAACCAGATCAGTAAGGTAAAAGTGATAAGGTGACAAGGCGATGGTGTGAATCACGCCGCGTCACTCTGTCACCCATTCATTTTACCCTTAGAGCGGTTGGCTTTGGCTACCGCCTAACGAATGGGATAGGGTGACACAGTCACAAGTTCGTGCATTACAGTCCACCTTGTCACCCTGTCACCCTGTCAGCTTTACCCCACCCGCGGCGGCAACTTCGGCAGGGCGCGACTGGGCCGCGTTGCCACATCCGGTTTGACGATGGGATGTTCGGCCAGCAGACGGAGAATCTCGCTGATCGCCCGTTCCAGTTGCGGGTCATAACCGGCGCGATAATCTTGCGGCGTAATGTCCACCTCAATGTCCGGTTCGGCCCCGTAGTTCTCAACATTCCAGCCTACATCGGTGAACCAGAAGCTGTATTCGGGTTGCGTCGTCACCGTGCCATCGACCAGGGCGTGATGGGGCGAAATGCCGACGACGCCGCCCCAGGTGCGTTTGCCGATCAACGGCCCCAGTTTCATCAACTTAAAGCTGTGACAGAAGATGTCGCCATCGCTGCCGGCATGTTCGTTGGTGATGGCGACCAGCGGCCCCGCCAGCGAGTCCGCCGGGTAGGCTGACAAACCACCCCAGCGCGAGAGATCATAGCCCAACCGTCGCCGCGCCAACTTTTCCAGCAACAACTGGCTGACGTGACCACCGGCATTGTAACGCACATCAATGACCAGCGCGTCGCGCTCCACCTCGGCCAGGTAGCCCCGGTGAAATTCGGCATAGCCGCTCACCCCCATATCGGGGATATGCACATAGCCCACCCGCCCGTTGGTCGCCTCATGGACGCGGCGGCGGTTGGCTTCGATCCAGGCGCGGTAGCGCGCCGGCATCTCGTCTTCAATCGCCGTCACCACCATCGAACGGAACTGATCCTTGGGCGGAATGCTCTTTGGGGCTGGCGTTTCACTATTTTCTGCCGGTGCTGCCGCCGTCGCCTCGGTTGCGACAGTTGTATCCTCCGGTGTTGCTGCACTGCTTGTGGTGGCGGTCGTCGTTGTGTCGCCACCAGTTTCGGTCGCGCCCTCACCCGTTGCGGGCGATTCAGGCGCGGGGCGGGGCGCTAAGGTCAGTAAAATCTCTTGACCGGCCTGGTTAACCAGCAGATGGGCCGGACTGGTCTGTTCATCCAGCCGTTGTCCATTGATCGCCAGCAGCAGATCGCCGGGGCGCACATCAACGCCGGGCGCGACCAGCGGCGAGGTATTCTTGGTATCCCACGGGTCGCCCACCACCAACTCGCCGACGCGATAGCCGCCGGCCTCGGCATCCCAGGTGAAGCCGGCGCCGAGAAAGCCCTGATTGAAGTAGGGGCGCGGGCGGTAGTCGCCGCCATACTCGTAGGCATGACTGGTGCCCAACTCGCCCTGCATCTCCCACATCAGATCGCTAAATTCGCTGCGCGTGCTGACCCGGTGGATGATCGGGAAGTAGCGCTGGTAGACCATCTGCCAATCGACTTCCGACATATCCTCGGTCCAGAAGTGATCGCGTTGGAGCCGCCACGCCTCGCGGAACATCTGCTCCCATTCACTCTGCGGGTCGATGGAAACTTTGATGCGATAGAGGTCGATCCAGCCGGTGCGCCGGTAGGCGCCGGTCTCGCTCACCGGCTTCTCGCCGGCCGGAATGACGCGCAGACGGCGGCGGCTGGTGTAGAGCAGCTTTTTGCGATTCTCGGCCAGTTGGAACCAGTTCACATCTTCGGCAATCGCCTCGCTCTTGTACTCCTTAAAGTTGTACATGCGCAGCGCGCCGGTCTCACTCCCTTCATCATCCCACTCTTGCCCATTGTCCAACGAGCCATGAATCGGGAAGACAGTAAAGATCGCCTTGTTGGGGACGCCGGCAATCTGCCCGTAGCGCCCATCCGGCACCGGGAAGGGGAGGACGCGCCGCTCAATGCCATCCAGGTCAATCAGCATGGGTTTGACCTTCGGCTTGGCGCGGTCGCCTTTGCTCTGCTTGCCCTTCTCCCCCTTTTTCTTCTCGCCGCTTTCTTTCTTCTCGGCTAATTGGGGAATGAGGGCATCGGGCGCCATTTCGCGCGTGCGCCGAAGAGACGCAAAGAAGTGACGGTGCGTGCGCGGTCGAAGACTTTCAACGGCATCTTCATCATCCGCTTCGGCGTCCATGTCACCCTCGTCGTCACCCGCATCATCGTCATCATCGCCGGCATCCTCTTCCTCGTCACCCTCACCTTCCGCACCGCCGCCCTCTTCCTCGTCACCGGCGCCTTCGTTTTCGGCTGTTTCCTCCTCCTCGTCATCCTCATCCATTTCGGGCTGGGGAATAAAGGGGTTGGGCAAGTCGGCGCGCAAGGTGAGCAGATAGGGGCGCATCCCCCAGGGAAAGCCCAGGTCGAAGTGCAGCCCGTCGTAGACCGGGTTAAATTCGCGCTGGCTCAAGAAGTAGAGAAAGTTCCCACCCGGATCAAAGGCCGGGTTAAAATCATGCAGCACCGGTCGCGTCACCGTAAAGATGGCGCTCTGCGCAACGCCTTCAGCGGTGGCGTTAGGATCGGCCAAGCGATAGAGCCGAATCGCCGTTGTTTTATCCGTCGCGCCGTAGCCATAGGCCAGCCAGCGACCATCGGGCGACCAGTCAAACCCGGCAATCGGTCGATTGGGGCTGCGATCCACCACGGTGAGTTCGCTCGTCTGCAAATTGACCAGCAGCAACTCGTGGCGGTGGTTGGTGAGCGCCAGCAGATCCTGCACCGGCGACATCTTCACGCTGATCGGGCGCCCAATGTCGAGATTTTCCAGGCGGCGCGGCTGCTCTTGGGGGTCTAGGGGGTGAATTTCAATCACCTCTTCCCCCGGCTCATCGCTGATCAAGACGAGACTCTCTTTATCCGTCGTCCACTCCGGGAGCCGATAGCGCACGCCCATGCGCTTGCCATATTGCAGCACCGGCCCCTCATGATTGAAAAAGGCAAAAGCTTTGCCGCGCGTGGTAAGCGCCATCGCTTTGCCCGATGGATGGAGCCGCACACTGTCCCAGTAGCGCATGGCGTCGGCAAAGCGGCGATTGCGTTGGACGCGCGGACTGAAATAAGTGACCGGAATCTTCTCTGTGCGATCCGTGCTAATCATATAGCAATAGAGTTCGCCGCCGGCATGGTAGACAATCGACGCGCCGTCGGTGGTTGGGTTGCGCACATAAAAATCTTCGTGATCGGTGTGCCGGCGCAGACCGGAACCATCCACGGTGCAACTGTAGAGGTTGCCGATGCCTTCGTGGTCACTGATAAAAAAGATGCGCTCCTGTGTCGCTCCGTCGGCGTTTGTCACCGTCAACCACATAGGCGCGGCAATGTTGCCGTTCACCTGATCCAGAAAACGGCTGAAGTTGCCGTCACCCCGGCTGTCGACCCAGAGGTGACCGGTGGTGCCGCCCCGGTAACGCTTCCAATAGGCCGGATCTTGCGTGTTGCGCCCGATGACCACCTGGCCCTGTGGCCCAAAGGTCACCGTGCGCGCCGGACCATAGGGCAGCGCTGCAATCGCACCGTTGACGCTCGTGTACGGGACGGCATAGAGACCATATTCACTCTGCGCGATCTGGCCGTAGGTGCTGGCAAAGATGATCTGCTGGCCATCTCGCGTCCAGCCAACGACCCGGCAACTACTGTTCAAATAGGTCAAGCGGCGAGCACGACCCCCCTCTGCCGGCATGACATAGACCTCGGCGTTGCCCTCTTCGCGCCCCACAAAGGCCAGCCAGGCGCCATCGGGCGAGAGGACGGGGTGAGTCACCTCGCCGACGTTGCTGGTGAGCCGTCGCGCCGCCCCCCCGTGGCGGGCCACTTGCCAGAGATCGTCTTCACATACAAAAATCACACTGTCACGATAAATCGTCGGGTAACGATAATAACCTTCTGTCATGAAGCTAACTTTGTCCTCAATTCCATTGATTTGGGTAGACAGGTAGACAGGTAGACAGGTAGACAGGTAGACAGGTAGACAGGTCGAATGTACCTGTCTACTTGTCTACTTATCTACCTGTCCCCTTGCGTTTCGATGCACTTGCATTTTTCTACGCTAAGTATACCCGCAATGGGCAAAAAGTGTTAAAACCGATCCGTCTGGCTCGCTATACGATGGTGTAAAGCAACTAACAACGAATGACGTAGGGAAAGATCCAAAGTTAGGAAGTTGATTGGAACAGGCCAGACCATGTATACTGGCACTAATGCAGAGATTAGGCCAACAATTCTTCTTTACGCAACGCTTCAAAATTTTCCAAGAGCATGGCTATGCCGCCCGGTATTGGCTGTTTTTATCCTGCCTTACCTTTCTGCTCATCGCTTGTGCGCCGACGCCGGAAGGGAATGTCATCGGCTATCTATTGGCGAAACGAGTGGGCCGCTTTGAGGCGCCGCCGCCGGTTGCGCGTGGCAGCGTGCAGGGAATAGTGTTACACAACGATGCCCCGCTCGCTGGTGCAACGGTGGTGTTGGCGGAACGCAACGGTCGCCCCCACAGCGCCCAGACCGATAAACAGGGTCGCTACCGCATTGACGGCGCGCCGCCCGGTCAATATGCGTTGGCCGCCATCGCGCCACACTTTGAAGAAAGCCGACTTCAAGATAAACTTGGCCTGCCCCTGTTGGTGACGATTCAGGCCGACGCCGTGGCAGAAGCGCCGCCGATCACGTTACAGCGTCATGTACCGCTGCCGTTGCCGGAACCACTGGCGGCGGCGACCCAGTTCACCCTCACCCAAACCGCGGTTGTCACCGCCGCTTTTCCGGCAGGTTCGCGCGCCCAGGTGCAGGCCTTTCAGTTCACCTATGCCGGCGCCGTCGTTCCCACCTTGCGGCTCTATCTGCCGACCGATACCGCCCTCGAACCGGATTGGCCCATGCTCTTTATGGTTTACCCCACGGCCGTAGATGCGTGGCAATCGGTCAGCACGGCCTATGCGGCGTTGGGCTTTGCTGTGGTGGCCGTCTCGCCGGTGGCGGAGCGGGCGCTGAATATTGACGCCCACGCCCAGGATGCGCGCGTGGCGTTGGCGCTGGCCCAACAAGGGTATCTGGATGAACGGCTACGAGATCGACCGGCAGTGGCGCTTGGGGGCAGTTTTAGCAGCGCGATCCTCCATCGCTTTCTACGTGACACCGCCGGGGCTGTCGTTGCCTGGGTGACCGTTGGCGGCATTGCCAATGCCTTTAGCGGTACGGCTGATTTCTATGCCGGGCAAATCGCGATGCCGCCGGAATACACCTATTTGATCCCGGCGCTGGGGCCGCCCAATCTCTATCCGTTGGTCTTTCTGCGCTACTCGCCGGTCTACACCGCCGCACAACTGCCGCCGACCCTGCTCATCCACACCGCCGCCGACCGGATTATCCCGATCAGTCAGGCGTATGAGTTGGAAGCGGCGTTGCGCGCCGCCGGGGTGCCGGTGACCGTCTTCTATTACCAGGATGTGAGCCATTATCTACAAATTGATGACCAGATGACAGATGCGGGCCGCGAAATGTTTTATCGTGTAGCAGAGTTTGCACAGCAATATGGCAAAGTAGCTATCAACCCGCTCGTCGCCGGTCCGTGACCGGCGGATTTGGCAAGCAGGCGCCGATCACGGACCGGCGACGAGCGGGTTAAGCGGGTCAGTCATTACCAGAAATAAGCGGAGGAAGAACACTGTGGCGCCAACGATAAACAATGACTATACCGCACTGACCACCGCCGCCGCGCTATTGGAACGCCCAACCGCCGGTGTCTTAGTGCTGACCGATGCCGATCGTCATGACTTTTTGCATCGCATGACGACGAACGAGATTAACAAAGTTAAGCCGGGCGCAGCAACTGTCACCGTCTTGACCAGCCCGACGGCGCGCATTCTCTTTGTCTTCACCGTGCTGGTGCGCCCGGAGGAACTCTGGCTCATGCCGGCGCCGGGGCAGACGCCGGCGCTGGAACGCCACTTGCGCGGCCAGATTTTCTTTATGGACAAGGTGAAGGTGCGCAATGCCGGTGAGACGCTGCGCCGCAGTCGCCTCATGGGGCCGCAGGCCGCGCAACAGTTAACCGACCTGGGCTTTGCCGTGACCACGCTGGCCGATGACCACTGGTTGGAACAGGAGGGCGTTGTCATCCTGGCGCAGAGCCGCTTTGACGTTCCCGGCTTTGAAATCATCGCCCCGCCGGAGCAATATCAAACCTTATTGACGCAACTGACCGCGGCTGGCGTACCGTTGTTGTCCGATGAAAGCGCCTACGAGAGCTACCGGATCGAACTGGGGCGCCCGCTGGCTGGTCACGAGTTGACCGACGCGTACAACCCGTTAGAAGCAGGGTTAGCCTGGACGTGCGCCGACAATAAAGGCTGTTACACGGGGCAAGAGATCATTGCACGCCAGATTACCTATGATAAAATTACCAAGAGCCTGGTCGGCTTACGCAGCGCACAGCCGTTGCCGGTCGGCGCGGAAATCAGTGCTGATGGGCGCGCTGTTGGGAGTGTAACCAGCGCAACCACGAGCCTAGGGATGCAAACGCCCATTGCCTTGGCGATTGTCAAGCGCCCTTTTCACGAAGCCGGCGCCACTGTAACCGTGGACGGCCAATCGGTTGAAGTGGTCGCGTTACCGTTTTGTTCCTAGAGATTGAGCGATTGAACCGCTCGTCGCCGGTCACGGACCGGCGACGAGCGGGCTTGTCACCTTAATCGGTGCTAATAATCAATGACCATGTCCCTGTCAGAAGCTGAACTGCTCCCCCCCGCCACCTGGCGGTTACTGATTGAAGAGGAACCCCAATCCGGGGCGGCCAACATGGCGCTCGACCAGGCCATTGCAATGGCGTGCGCCGCCGGGGAGAGTCCGCCCACCCTGCGTTTCTACCGTTGGCAACCGCCTGCTGTCAGTCTTGGCCGCCATCAACCGGTCGCCGACATTGATCAAGCTGCCGTCGCCGCGCATGGCTACGACATTGTGCGGCGCACCACCGGCGGGCGCGCCATTTTGCATATCGACGAATTTACCTATTCGGTCGCCGCCGCCGCCACTGAACCGCGGGTGGCCGGCGGTGTGATGGACGCCTACCTGCGTCTGAGCAATGCCCTGGTGGCGGGACTACAGGCGCTGGGCGTGGCGGCGGACAAAGCAGGTGGCGACGTGCGTACCGGGCCGGATGTTTCCGCTGCCTGTTTTGAGGTGCCCAGCGCTTACGAAATCACCGTGCAGGGGCGCAAACTGATGGGGAGCGCGCAGAGTCGCCGCGCCAAATATGTCTTGCAACATGGCAGTTTGCCGCTCCATGGCGACATCACCCGCCTGGTGGATGTGCTGGTTTTGTCGGCAGAAGAGCGCACATTGTTGCACCGTCAATTAGCGCATCACGCCTGCACCCTGGCGACTGCGCTTGGCGTCGCTGACGATGATCCGGCGCTGCGTTTTGAGCAGGTGGCCCAGGCCATGATCCAAGGCTTTGCCGCCACCCTCAATCTGTCCTTTCAGCGCGGCGCACCGACCGCCGGCGAATTACAAACCACCGCCCACTTGATTCGTGAGCAATATGCCCATGCAGATTGGACAGCAAGTCGTTGAGACTAGGTGATGGGGTGCTTCGGTGATTTCGACAGGCTCAATCACCGAAGCACCCCATCACCTAGATATTTACCGTTTATTGATTACGTGCCGGAGAACACGCTTTCTCCACCAAACATATGGCAGCGATTGGCAGACTGACCCTCGAACTTTATCTCCCCCTCAATGACAGCTTGAAAGGCAAGCGCGGGATTTTGAAGCCGCTGATTGCCCGGTTGCGCCGGGATTACAATGTCTCGGTCTGTGAGGCGGACGCGCAGGATGTGCTGACGCGCGCCAGCCTGGAAGTGGTCTGTGTCAGCCAGACGAGCGCCTTGGCCCATCGCCAGCTCCAAAATGTCGCCCACCGGGTGGAGGAGTGGCGGATGGATGCGCAGTTGATCGACTATTTCATTGAGATGGTCGCCTGAGACGCTGCCGCCGGTCGGTGATGGCGGCTGAGCGCGATCAGGGAATCTTCCGGGTGTTCCCGCCATGACCAGTTGCGATGGCGCCAGATCAAAGCCACAAGGCTAAAGAGTATGGCGCCAAGCGCAATCCACTGGGCGGTGGCTAATTGCCCCCACACCCAGGCATCGGGGCGGAAGAGTTCAACCCAGAAGCGACCAAGCGGATAGGCGATCAAGTAGAGCAAGGCGCCATCCCCCGTGCGCAGCCGCTGTCCAAATTGCCAAATCACCCAGGTGAGCAACAGAAACATGAGCAGGTTCCAGCCGGCTTCATAAAAAAAGGTCGGGTGATAGCCGTGGGTGGCGTACCAATTGAGCGTCTCTTCCGTGAGGGTGGGGGTGCCGCAGAGTTGAATGTTCTGCGGCAGATCGGGCGGTAATTGGCAAGGGTAACGCGGGTTAATATGAAAGGCCCAGGGCAAGGTGGCCGCCCTTCCAGAAAGGGGGGGGCCATACAACTCCTGGTTGGCAAAGTTGCCGATCCGCCCGATGGCTTGCGCGAGCAGCACATTGGGGGCGATAAAGTCGAGGTAGCGCAATGGCCGTAACCGGTTGCGCCAGCAGTAGATGACCACCGCCAGAATGCCGCCGACCAGACCGCCATAGATGCCCAGCCCCCGAAAGCCGCCATGCCAAAAGTTAATAATTTCCCAGGGATTTTCCCGATAGTAGGGCCAGCCCAGCCCATCCGCCGGGTTGCTAAAGACATGATAGAGGCGCGCACCGATAATGCCGGCGACCAGCGACCAGGCCAGTAAATTCCAAATGTGATCAGGGTT
This sequence comes from Caldilinea sp. CFX5, assembly GCA_021405325.1. The sequence goes on from QWII01000071.1 coordinate 12,290, forward strand.
TTCCCCGGCTTTTTGAGCGTAGCGGGCAGCAAACCAGGCGGCCACTACCGCGCCGCCAACGATCAAAAGACCATACCAATGCAGGGAAAAGGGGCCGTATTCAAAGATAACCGGATTCATCTTAGGTGCCTCAAACTTTTTTGACAAAGCAATGTTCTAGCAATCTAGTATACCGTATGTCTTTTATTTTGAAAGCAGCAAGCTTCCAGTTTTGGAGAATCCAGGGTAGCAGCGCGCCTACGAGCAAGGTTGTCGGATTGAGTATGCTTTGGCTTGTGTTGGCAGGATGCGCGTCAACGAGCCAACGACCCTTACCGCCGCCAACGCCCACCGTCGCCGCAAGCCAGGCATGGCCGGAACTTTTTGCCCAACATCCCACAGCAGAAGCCGCGGTGACAGCCCTCATCCTGGCCGAACGGCAGGCGGCTATCGCTCATGATTTGGCTTTGCTGGGTCAGCTTTGGGCAGAGGATGCACAGATCATTGATGGGCGCAATAATAGTACCCCTGCCGATGATTACCGCTGGCAAGGGCGGGCCGCGATTTTAAACCGGTATGTGGTGGCCGTCTTTCCCTTTTATGTGCCGCCGCTCCCCAGTTTGGAGCCGACAGCGGTGATCACGATTACAGGTGAACAGGCAAGTGTGCAAAACGGTAACGACCATTGGCAACTGCTCCAGGTCAACGACCGCTGGTGGTTAACCGAACTGCGGTATGGCGCGCCGTGAACACAGCAACGGATGTGGGAAGCAACGGATTTTTTACGCTCGAAGAAATTCGTTGCTTCCCACATCCGTTATTGTGTCACGCAAAAGGAGTGCTAATCGAGTCCGGCGGCGCCACCCGTTGCACCACCTGATAAAAATAGTCGATCGTAAAGGGTTTGTGCAACAGCGCGACAAAGCCGCACTGCTTGAGCTGGTGGGTAACCGCTTCCGTCGAATGCGCGGTCATCGCAACAACCGGCAAGGTCGGGTAATTAGCTCTGATCCAGCGCATGAGATCAAAGCCATTTTCGCGCGGGATGACAATATCGGTAATGACAAAGTGCCATTGGCTGCTACTCAACAGGCGGCGCGCCTCTTCGACGCTTTGGCAAGTGGTCGCCTGAACGCCCATTCGTTTTAAGAGCATACAGACAAAGCGGCCGAGCTTTTCTTCATCATCAACCACCAAAGCATAGACCGGACGACGACCTTCACCTGACAATTCCATCATACCTCTACCCCATAACAATGGGAACAATGGCAGAATCCGCCGTAAACCTGGCAGCAAGGCTACGGGCCGGCGGGGTGATTGCGGATTCGTGTTCACTCCCCTAAACAATGTTATTTTTGCAGCCGAGGCTCATTGTACTACAAATTTAGAGGAAGGTAACTGGTACGCTAGTCCTAATTTTAGCAGAATAGGTATACCTATCTTGACGCTTGTGATGCGATTGTACTGCCTTCTAACCAGCTTTCCAATGTGCGCCCAACGCCCAGCAGACTATCGGCGCTGACTTTATCCAGGGTATCCTGCGTGGTGTAGCGGTGGGGATAGGTAAAGCTGGTGATCATAATGGTCGGCGCCCCCAGTTGTATGAGCGGAGAGGTGATGATCCCGGCGTTGTCACCGCGGAATTTCGCGGCATAGCCCAACTCGTCGGCGACCTGCTGGAGGGAATCACGGAGCGCGGTCGCCCCATTTTCAGCGACAATCGACAAGCTCTGGCCGGCGTAGCCAACGGTGTCCACCAGAATGATGAGCGTGGGTTGCCGGCAGCGGTCAATGCTCTCAGCGCTATTCTGTACAAAGAACTGTGTTCCCCAAAACGCGTCCCAGTTGGGCAGATTGCCGTTGTCATCCGCGTCAAAGAGCGCCAGGCAGAACGTATAGGGGCTTTTTTCCTGGTTAAAGGTGCGAATCAACTCCAGCAACAGCGCAACACCCGACGCATTGCTATTGGCGCCGAGCGGCGCCAGCCCTTGCTTCTCCGCCGCCGGGTCGGCATCAGCCACGAGACGCGTATCGTAGTGACCCGCCAACAAAGCAACCGGCGCCGCCGTGTTATTCGGATCCGAGAGGGCAATAATATTGCGCGCCCCAATCCCATTGGTCAGCGTAAAAGGTTGTAAATAGACCTTCCACCCGGCATCGGCGATCTCCTGGGCCAGCCAGTCACCGACTGCTGTATTGTTGGCGCTGCCGGTGGTGCGGTCGCCCTTTTCCACCTGCCGTTCGACATAGCGTAGCGCTTGTTCACCGGAAAAGGTGGGGGTCGTATAAACCAACCCGTAACCGAGATACCCAAAAAAAGCAATGGCGCCGAGCAAAGCGGCCACCAGCACCAACTCAATACTATAAAGGCGTAATACCTGCATAACCAGCCTTATTCTTGTTCGTTACTCAAATACCAGACGCGCTCGCAGCCAGTCCGTGACCGGCTGCGAGCGGCTGGGGTCACATTGGTTCTTACTCTTGTTCATTACGCTGGGCGCGGAAGAGGATGCGAATCGGCGTCCCGGTAAAGGGATAGTGGGCGCGAATGCAATTTTCCAGATAGCGCTCGTAGGAGAAATGAACCAACTCCGGGTCGTTGACAAAGAGGACAAAGGTCGGCGGCTCGGTCTCTACCTGAGTGCCATAGTAGATGCGGAGCGGGCGCCCATGTCGCGTGGGCGGCGCGGCTTTGTCATACGATTCACGCAGGAGTTGGTTGAGTTCGCTGGTTGACAACCGGTGACGCCGCGCTTCGACCACATTGAGCGCCGTCGGCAGCACTTGATGAACGCGCTGGCGCGTCTGGGCGCTGATAAAGAGCACCGGCACATAGGATAGAAACTTCAGATCCTCGCGCACCTGTTTAGCAAATTCCACCAGCGTATGTTCGTCTTTCTGAATCATGTCCCACTTGTTGACAATGACGACCACTCCTTTGAGCCGCTCCAAGACATAGCCGGCCACATGGGCATCCTGCGCCGTCACGCCGTCATTGGCGTCCACCACCAATAAGGCGACATCGGCGCGGTCGATGCTGCGCATACTGCGGGCGACGCTGTAGCGTTCGATGCCTTGCTCGATGCTGCCCCGGCGGCGAATGCCGGCGGTGTCGATCAGCACCAGGCGCTGCCCTTCGTAGACGATTTCGGTGTCGATGGGGTCGCGCGTGGTGCCCGGTACATTGCTCACAATAGCGCGCTCGGCTTGCAACAGGGCATTGAGCAGACTGCTTTTGCCCACATTGGGCCGCCCGACAATGGCAATGCCGACCAACTTTTCCTCTTCATAATCGACCGGGTAAGCCGGCAAGCCGCGCACCACCTCGTCGAGCAGATCGCCGACGCCATCGCCATGATAGGCGCTGATGGGGTGTGGTTCACTGAGACCCAAGTTCCAAAATTCGACGGCATCAAGCTTGCGATCCACATTTTCGGTCTTGTTGACGGCGACGAAAATGGGCTTGTTAGAGAGGCGTAACACCTCCGCGACATCCTCATCGGCGGCGGTTGACCCTTCCCGGCCATCAACCACAAAGATGATGGCGTCCGCTTCTTCAATCGCCACCTGCGCTTGATTCTGGATCGGTTTGACAAAATCGATTGACCCGGTCGCTAGGGGTTGGGCATCGGGCTGACGCAGGCGGGCGGCGCCAATGTCAGAGGGTGCTTCCAAGCCGCCTGTATCAATCAGCGTAAAGGCCACGCCATTCCAATCAGCATCGCCATAAATGCGATCGCGCGTCGTGCCGGGTAGATCTTCGACAATGGCGACCTGTTGCCCTAAGACGCGATTAAAGAGCGTCGATTTTCCTACATTCGGTCGCCCCACCAGGGCAACTACTGGTTTCTTTGCTTTCATAAAGTATACTCTTATGGTTACTCCTGGCCCGACTTTTGGTTTTCAACCGTTGGCGTCACTGTGGTTGTCACAGTGGCTGTCACTGTGGTTGTCACTGTGGTTGTCACAGTGGTTGTCGCTGTGGCCGTGATGGTTGGCGTGACCACCGAAGGCACGGTGCCGCCGGGCGCTACAGTGGGCGTCACGGCGGAAGTGATCACAACAGCAACCGTCTCCGGCAGCACCCCTTCCGCTCGAATGCCGTTGGGCTTGGCGACCTGGGGTTGAATTGGGTAATTGCCCTCGGCCAGACCGTTGACATCCAACAGGACATAGACATCGTCAGAGCCTAACGAACTGAGCAAATTTAACGGCCCGCTCAGAATGACATCCACCGTATCGGGAACATAGGTCGCGCGTAAGCCTGGCCCCAAATTGGTTACTAATGGCTTGAGGGTAATCGTGCGCCCATCTTCTACCGGCAGGATTTCGGCCACCACTGATACGCTGTTACCCTCGGAAGCATTGACCCCTGCCGGTAGTTTAAGGTCAAGGGTCGTCCGAATGTTTTCTTTAGCGCCATCCAACGGCAGCGGCGCGGTCTCAACAACGCCCGGCACCTCTTCCAGGGCATTGACCGGCCCATAGAGGACAACGCTCGACGGCGTGGCCGTCACCCGCCCTAGCCGATAGCCGTAGGCCAGGTCACCGGTCAACTTGACGCGCACCGCGACCGGGCGCTGGCCCGGCCAGCGCGCCACCGGAATCGTCACCGCCACCTCGCTCGGTTGGGCCGTCACATTGGGGACGTTCTGATTCTGACGATTGACTAGTTGCAGCTCCTCAAAGCGCTCAACCTGGCTGCTGGCGCCCCGCAAATAGACCGCCGCCACGGCTCCTGTGACCGCATTCACCTGCGCCGCCGGCCCCTGAATGGTGACAACCGTTGGACTGATGACGGGTTGCTGCCAGGCGTAACCGTAGGCGGCGTTATCCATCACCGCGACTTCGGTGGCAATGGTTTTGGTGATGACGGTGTCCAGTTGCACACGCAACTGTCCCCGTTGCACCTCGATGACATCCACATTGGGATCATCTTTTTCAATCTGAATCGGTACATCATATGAACCTTGACCTAACCCACTCAGATCAATGTAAGCCGAAATATCACGCGGGCGTAAGCGGGCCCACGAAGTGCGCGGCGCCCGCAGCACGAGACGTACATACTCTTTACTCAGATCCTGAATCGGCTGTAATTGACTTTCGTCCAGCCCACGCACCTCCACCGGCACGGTTTCGGGAAAATCCTGCGTAATCAGCGGATTGACTTCATTGATGGCAATCAGCCAGACAATCGTGCCCATGATCAGCGACAGCAGCAGCGTGCTGAGATGGCCGAACGCGTTGCTGCCAAAGCTGCGCAAACTTTGTCTATTTTGCATATTATACTCGATAAAAGTTGCTCAAAATGGTGCGCAAGACCCCCGTTTCCACACGTAAAATCCGTCCATTTTGTGCAACTGACACAGAGCCGCGCTCCTCGGAGATGACAATGGTGAGGGCGTCGGTCTGCTCGGCAATGCCAAGCGCCGCCCGGTGCCGCGTCCCCATCTGTTTGTCGCTGAGTTCATTTTCCGAAAGGGGCAAGACACAACTGGCCGCGATCACGCGATCACGGCGGATCACCACGGCGCCATCATGCAAAGCCGTATTGGGGAAAAAGATGGTGGTCAACAATTCAGCGGTAATCTCGGCATTGAGCGTCACGCCATGAACGGCAACATCATTTAACCCCGTCGTCCCTTCAAAGACAATGAGTGCGCCATGCCGCCGTTGCACCAACTGCTCCACGGCTTTGAGTACTTCACTGATGACACTCTGGGTGCCGGTATTGTCAACGCGCCGGCCAAACAAGGGCGCCGACCGCCCCACCCGCTCTAAGGCTCGGCGCAATTCCGGCTGGAAGATCACCGGGATCGCCACCAGGATCACTTGCATACTCTGACCGAGCAGCCAGTTAAAAGCGCTTAAGTCACTGATTTGGCTGACAACCGCCGTGGCGAGGGCAATGAGCAGAATGCCGCGCAAGAGCTGCACTGCCTGGGTTCCATGAAAAAAGCGCAGCAAAATATAGAAAACCAGGGAGACCAGGGCAATGTCCAGAACATTCTGGAAATCTTTCAAGCGGCTCAGCGAGGCCAAAATCTCAGTCATCTTTGCGTATACGCCTCAATGCAGCCAAAAGTTGCGTCTGCCTCGCTCGGCTGCGACAGTTTCATACATAAGTTGGTTCGTTCGTTGGTTGAGCTTGTCGAAACCAACGAACGAATCAACCACACGTCTAAAGTGCGTAACTCCCAACCCGCTCTGCGCCAGTCCGTGACTGGCACAGAGCGGGCTTAGTAGTTATTCAAGCGCCGGCTATTCGCTAGGCCAGAGGAACGCCACCTAGCAGGTGGGCCAGCACGGCTTTTTGCGCATGTAACCGATTATGCGCCTGGGGGAAGAGCAGGCTCTGTGCGCCATCGGCTACCGCATCGGTGATCTCTTCGCCCCGGTGCGCCGGCAAACAATGAAGCACCTTCACTGCCGGGTTGCGCGTATGCGCCAGCAGCTTTTCATTGATCTGATAGGGCGGGAAGACCGCCAGGCGGGTTTCCCGCTCGGTCTCTTGCCCCATGCTCGTCCAGACATCGGTGTAGAGCACATCGGCGCCAATCACGCCATCCACATCATCGGTGACGGTGACATCGGCATCGGTCTGTTGGAGAACGCCCGGCTCCGGTTGGTAGCCGCGCGGTGCGACAATGCGCATGACCATCCCCGCTTTGCCGCCCGCCTGCATCAAACTGGTGGCGACATTATTAGCGCCGTCGCCGATGTAGACCAGTGTGCGACCGGTCAGATCGCCCATATCTTCCCACAGGGTCAGGAGATCGGCCAGCGCCTGACAGGGATGGCTAAAATCGCTGAGGCCATTGATCACCGGCACGCTTCCCCACTCGGCCATCGCGACGACGAGCGCGTGTTCAAAGACACGGGCCATAATGCCATCGACATAGCCGCTCAGAACACGCGCCACATCCGGCGCACTCTCCCGCGTCCCCAGCCCAACCTCTTGCGGGCTGATATAAAGCGCATGACCGCCCAGATGCTGCATTGCCATTTCAAAGCTGACGCGTGTGCGCAGGCTTGGTTTTTGAAAGACCATCGCCAATGATTTGTCGCTCAAAAGCGGCGTATTGCGCCCCAGACGCGCCCGTTCCTCTTTGAGCGTCTTCGCCAACCGCAATAGCCCCCAGAACTGTTCCGTGGAGAGATCGTGAAGATCGAGAAAATGTGTAAGTGCGGGGATCGAATTCGTCTGCGTTGCCACCTGAAGATTGCTTTCTGTGTAAATGTTGGTTAGTTGGGTGGGTGGTGCGGTGGGTGGTGCGGTGGTTTCGACAGGCTCAACCACCGCACCACCCACCGTACCACCTACCTTTTACGAAAAACGCGTATCGTTAATAATCAACTGAAACTCACAACCCAAAAAGCGCACGGCCTGGCGCACCATGGTCATGCGGCTGAGAAAGATTTCAAAGTATTCGATCACCTGGGCATACTCGGTGTCGATTTGCAGTTCCAGGGCAATCACCTTCTCATCAGCGCGCACACGGACAAAGCTACGGGTGGCGGCATAGTTGACCCGGTCATGAATGTCAAAGGTCGCCATATCCGGGTTTTGCACACGGCTACGATGCACATCCGATTTGTCAGCGATGATGAGGGCAGCGGAGATAGCGTTGGTTGCCAGGCCGCGCTCCTCTTCATGGTTGCCGATGGCGTTCATAATAATGGCACATTCATCCGGCTCCATCCCCATGCGCGACAACATGTGCCAGGCCATCAAACTGCCGCTCAACGCATGGTTTTCACGATGAATGGTGTTGCCGATGTCATGCAGGTAGCCGGCAATGTTCGCCAGTTGACAGGTGCGCTCATCATGACTCAACCGTTCCAGGATGTTGGCGGCGATGTTGCCCACCAGCCCGGCGTGGCGTTGCCCATGTTCCGTATAGCCGATCCCGCGCAACGTTGCATTGGCGCTACGAATCAAGCTGATCACTTCCGGGTCGCGCCGCACCTGTTCAATGGTCACTTTGGCGGTTGCCGGCGGCGTGCCATTGGGCCGACCAATGAGCGTCTGGTTAGCCGCTGTCTGAACGACAACCGGTTCCGGCGTCTGTTTTTCTACAACCCCATTCATCTAGTTCTATCCTTTCCACGTAATGCGATGCGCACCCAGGCTGCTAGTGCAGTCACAGTAGGACAGTAAGACAGTAAATCAGTAGGACAGTAGTTCAGTAACCCAGTAGAACCATGACTGCCGCACTGACTTACTGTCTTACTGTCCTACTAGTTGCCTTGACCAACCGCCCAAGCGCTCAGAAGCAGCGCCGCCAACCAGATAAAGTTGAGCCGCCGCAAATTTTGGCCTTGATAGATCGCCAGCCAGGTGGGTAACCAAAGCAAGATCAGAAAGGCCAGCCACAAGGGCGCCTGCACGAAGAGCAGCACACTGACCATCCCCATTGCGGCTACCCCTAATAATAGCAAACCCCACGGGTCGGCGCTGGAACGCAGATTACGCCCTTCGCCCCAATTGTGGAGCGTCCAAAAGGTAATTAAGAGCAGGTAGAGCGGTCGCTCCCCGGCGCCGCTTGCCGGCGGGAAGAGGTTGAGCGCCAAAGTGGCCGGCAAGGCCACTGTGACCAGGCTATGCAAGAAATTGGCCGAGCTATTGAGGGTGCGCCGTACAATCCACGCCAGCACACTGGCCAGAAAGACAGCCCCGGTCAACCAGATCGCCAGCGGATCCAGCACCGCCGCCACCACCAGCGCCAACAGCAAACTGGGCAACCCCACGCGAAAGAGCAGCGGCACCGCGCGCACATAGTTCCAGTCAAAGAGCCGCGCCGCCGGCGAACCCGGTTTCAGATAGGGCAGCCAGACCGGTCGCGGGGCGACTCTGGTTTGCAGCGGTAACAATTCATCCCGCCCCGCCGCCAGCCGCCAGATGCTACCCCAGATCGGATCGACCAGCAACAACAACAAGATGATCGTGCGCCATTCGCCGGTGAAAGCTTGCCAGCCCAAGCCGGTCGCCAACAGCGCCGCCACCGTCGCCCAAGCCGCCGTCGGTCGCCAGGGGAATTGCTCCAGCCAAAACTGGGCATTGAGCGTAGCGCTGCTGCTAAAGGTCATCTCCTGCTGGTCGGTTGTTACCGCCGTCGGGATCGCCGGTGGTATGGGTCTGCGTAATGATCTGGTCATAGATTCGGCCTTGAAATAAATTTCAGGCTAACAGCCAAAGTCGACTAATGAGCGTTGCGAATTTATTTCGGTAATCGTAGGGGCGTGCCCTTGCGGTCGCCCCAGAACGCTTGAGTTATCAGCCTGAAATTTATTGCAAGGCTGCACCCAGCTCCGTCTCCGCTACCAACACAACCGCATCGCGTGCAGGGACGACGAGGTTGCTCACCTTGCCCCCTTGCATCTGCATCTCACCAGCACGGCTCGGCCAAACGTGACGATAGCGCTGATCCACTCCTTGCAGTGCGTTGACGGTCAAATCGACCGTGACCGGCTGCCGGCCACTGTTGAAAATAATAAGCGCGGAAGCGTCGGCTGTCGTCCGCCGAAAAGCGTAAATTCCATGATCGGCTTGGAGTGTTTCATAATCACCCAGGCTCAGGACCGGATGCTGGTGACGCATAGCAATGGCCCGGCGGTGGAAAGCGAGCAAGCCCTCGTCCCACTGGCGCTGATCATGCCAGGGGAAGGCGGCGCGACAGTAGGGGTCGGTGGCGCCGGTCAGGCCGATTTCGTCGCCATAGTAGATACAAGGAGCGCCGGGCATGGTCATCTGGAAGAGGGTACAAAGCCGGAGTGCGCTCTTGTCCTCATTGACCGTCCAGAGCGTGCGCGCGGTGTCGTGGCTATCCATGAGATTTAACTGACTCTGGATCACCGGCCAGGGGTAGAGCGCCAGCATCTGTTCCACCGTCTTGGCAAAGGCCGGCGCCGTCAGGGGCGCCAGGTGAAAGCCGCCGGGGTGGTAATCCATCCGCAACGTCTCGGCGGCAAAGAAGCCCAATGCCGCCCGGCTGAAGATGTAATTCATCACGGCGTCAAACTTATCGCCGCGCAACCACTCCTGGGCGACATGCCAAATCTCACCGACAATGTACGCATCGGGGTTAGCCGCTTTAACCACCCGGCGGAAATCCTGCCAGAAGGCTTCATCCTTGATCTCTTCCGGCACATCCAAGCGCCAGCCATCGACGCCAAAGTCGATCCAGTAGCGCGCCACGTCCAGCAGATAGTCACGTACACCGGGGTTGGCAATGTTAAATTTGGGCAGCGCCGGAATGCCCCACCAAGCGGCATAGTTGATCTTCTCCGTGCCATCCGTGGGGTAGGGGCGCAGCGGCCAATCTTCAACTATAAACCAGTCCAGATAGGGCGAATTGCCGCCACACTCCAAAATGTGATGAAAGGCCCAGAAGCCGCGACTAGCATGGTTAAAGACGCCATCCAACACCACCCGCATGTTGCGGGCATGGGCGGCCGTCAACAGGGCGCGTAACCCCTCTTTCCCGCCAAGCAGCGGGTCAATTTCCAGGTAATCAAAGGTGTGATAGCGGTGGTTGGCCGCCGACGAAAAGATCGGGTTGAGATAGAGCGCTGTGATCCCCAAGTCTTGCAGATAATCTAACTGCTCCACAATGCCATAGAGATCACCCCCCTGAAAGCCTTGTTCCTCCGGCGGTGTTCCCCACGGTTTCAAGGTGATGCCGCGCGGATGGCGCATCTGCGCGCCACGGGCAAAGCGATCGGGAAAGATTTGATAGAAAACGGCCTGTTTGACCCAGGCCGGCGTCTGCACCGTTGCTACTGCTGTCATGGTTAGTACTACCCCTGTCCGGTCAGTTTTAAGATCTTTTCACGGGTCTCGCGCCAGGAAATTTTACTAAGCCCCATTTTCTGGCGCAGACGGTCTTCCGGCATCCCACGGCGAAAATCGCGCACGGCGCAGGTCCAACGCAAGGTCTCAAAGCCGACCTGGGTGTGGTGAATTTCCGCCTTGCGCCCCACCTCATCCAGCACATATTCCAGATTACGCGGCGTACATTCAAAGAGAAAATTCTGCGGCTTGTACTCAGTGAGATATTGCTGGAAGACTGTCGCCAGATTGGGATCGAGCGCCATGGTGCGGTTTTTGTGGGCGTGGCGTTCATCCGGGTAGCGCACCGTCAATTCAATGATATCTGTGCGGGCGAGATCCACATCGTTGACCAGGAGGCGCGCACACTCGGCCTTTTTCATCCCGGTCTGCAAGAGCAGATTGATGAGCAGATAGGGGCGCGCATCGGGCTTATTACGATCCCAGAGATAATCCTGGGCCGTGCGCACCAGTTGACTGATCTCACTGTCACGCAGGATGATAGGCAGCGGTGTGCGCGCCGGCTGTTGGATCACCGGTTCCGCCGGGTCGGTGCCGATGACGCCAATGCCGTGAATCCAACCAAAAAAGACCTTGATGGTGGTGATGCGCCGGGCCAGACTTTTGGCGCTACAGGGCTTGCCCCGCTCATGTTGCAGCCATTCGAGAAAGTCGTAGAGATGCTGTGTATTGACTTGATGGAGACGGGTCTCCCGCCCCAAAAAGTCTTGGACGATTTTTAAGTCATTGCGAAAGGCTTTGATCGTATTGTCGCTAAAGCCTTTGCGCACCATATATTCATCAAACGCGGCCACGGCTTTGACAAGAGTGCTATCAGCGCGCAAAGGCGGTGGCAATGCGGCTTCCTCCTTGTCGATTTGGGTCTTGTCGGTTTGGGTGGTTGGATTGACAATTGCGTTGTCGGTCATTGTCATTAGAAGATTCCTCCAAGTACAGAATCAGGCGAGCCGCGTGGCAGTGGCTCGGCCGGGAATAGGCTTTGCTTCGCGTAGTTGTAGTATATGCCCTCCTACGCATTCTGTCAAAGCCATCACCGCCAAATCTCCAGGCATAAAAAGGATAGAGACGCAGCAAAGCGCTTGCCACGTCTCTATGTCTGTGACGCATCTTTAATTGAAGCAGAGCATCATCAATCATTAATGGAGAATCATTAACAATGAATGATTCTCCATTAATGATTTAGAAGCCTAACCAGCCATTGCCAAAGGCGCTGGCAAAGACCAGGGACACAATGCTCATGAGCTTGATCAAAATGTTGAGCGACGGGCCGCTGGTGTCCTTGAAGGGATCGCCGACGGTGTCACCGACAACGGCAGCCTTGTGCGGGTCGGAGCCTTTGCCGCCCATTTGGCCGGTTTCGATCCACTTCTTCGCATTGTCCCAGGCGCCGCCGGCATTTGCCATCATAACCGCCAGCAGGAAGCCGGAGGCTGTCGCGCCAATCAACATACCGGCCAACGCCTCCTTGCCCAGCACAAAACCAACCGCAATCGGCACGACCACGGCCAAGGCGCCGGGCAGAATCATTTCGCGCAGAGCGCCTTCGGTGCTGATGCCGACACAGGTGCGGTAATCCGGTTGGGCGGTGCCTTCCATCAGGCCCGGAATTTCGCGGAACTGGCGGCGCACCTCTAACACAATCTGATAGGCTGCTTTGCCCACGGCGGTCATGGTCAACGCCGAGAAGAGATAGGGCAACATGGCGCCGATCAGAATGCCCGGTAACATCGTCGGATCGAGCAGATTCAAGCTTTCCACCTTGGCGGCCGAAACATAGGCCGCCACCAAGGCTAGGGCCGTCAACACCGCCGACCCGATGGCAAAGCCCTTGCCGGTGGCCGCGGTGGTGTTACCCAAGCTATCCAGCGCATCGGTGCGGGTGCGGATTTCACTCGGCAGGTGGCTCATTTCAGCAATACCGCCGGCATTGTCGGCCACCGGACCATAGGCATCCGTTGCCAGGGTGACGCCCAGGGTGCTGAGCATGCCGACGCCGGCCAACGCTACCGCATAGAGACCGGCATTGATGGTGCCATCAGCCTGGATGCCCAGCCAGATGCTCAACAACGTTGCCACGGCGACGATCAAGACCGGGGCGACTGTACTCATCATACCGACGGCCAACCCTTGAATAATGGTCGTGGCGGCGCCGGTCTGGGAAGCTTGGGCAATCGCCTGGGTCGGTTTTTCGGTGTAGGAGGTGTAATACTCGGTGGCATAGGCGATGCCGTTGCCGGCCACCAGGCCGACCACAATCACCAACCAGTAGTTGATGCTGACGCCGGCCAGTAACACTGCGAGGAACGAAAGGATCAAGACCAACACCGAGGCGCCCCAGACCGAGCGGCGGAGGGCAGCGAGCAATTCTTCCTGGGTGGCGTTCTCGTCGATCTTCGCCACAAATTGCTTGACAAATTTGACCACACCGCCGAGGGTCGATTGTACGGTAATCGGTTCGCTCTTGGGTAAGGTATAACGTGGCGTAATATCCGCTGTTGATGTCCCGGTTGCCGTGGCATTGGCATCCGTATCGACCACTTGGACAGCGCCGCTGACCGGCACCTTGCTGTCGTCATGGCTGGTCGGCGTGGCGTCCCACACTTCGCCAATGACCATGTAGATGCCAAAGAGGGCGGAGATGACGCCAACCGCGCTCACGAGGAAGGGCAACCCGATAAAGGCCAGAGCCAGATCGCCGCCAAAGGCCGCGCCCAACGTGGCCGCCGCAATCACCGAGCCGCTATAGCTCTCAAACAAGTCGGCGCCCATGCCGGCCACATCACCGACATTGTCGCCCACATTGTCCGCAATGACGGCGGGGTTGCGCGGATCATCTTCGGGAATGCCCTGCTCCACCTTGCCGACCAGATCGGCGCCGACATCGGCCGCTTTGGTGTAAATACCACCGCCGACACGGGCAAAGAGCGCAATGCTGCTGGCGCCAAAGCCGAAACCGGTGACATAGGTCAGTTGGTGCGGATCGCCGTTAAAGATCAGATAGAGAATGGTCATGCCCAGCAAGCTAAAGCTGACCACGCACATCCCCATAATCGAACCGCTGCCAAAAGCGACGCGCAACCCTTCATGCAGCCCGCGACTGGCCGCCGCCGCCGTGCGAACATTGGCGCGCACTGCCACATACATGCCCAGGTAGCCGGCGCCCGCTGAAGCGATGGCGCCTAACACAAAGGAGAGCGCCGTTTGCCATTCGAGGAAGGCCGCAATGATAACAGCAACGATGACGACAAAGATTGCCAAAAAGCGATATTCACGGTTGAGAAAGGCCGCTGCGCCTTCCTGAATCGCACCGGCAATGGTACGCATCGTGTCGTTGCCCTGATCATAACTGAGCACATTGCGCAGTTGCCAGAGAACGTAGCCGACTCCGATGATACCCATCAAAAAGGCAAAAACGACTGATGCAGATCCTTGTAACAAGATACATACCCTCCTTCGTAGTTATCCGATAAATGGTAGGTTAGGTTATAATGATTAAGTGGACAGAAAAACTTCTGCGAAAGCGCAGGCCCAGTTGCCCGGAAGCTTTGCAGAAGTTCCTAAATCCAGTAGTTGCCTCAGTGCAACAGCGCTCGTGATGATAGACCTTGCAGGGGTCAATTGTAACCAGACAGACGCTGTTTTGCACACCACTTGCGATTTTGGGGCCAAATCGACAATTGAGGTGACAACGGCCCAAAGTCAAACGTTATGAAAGCCAAACGCTGTTGCCGAACTTTGTCGATGGCGACAATGATCAAAGAACATCATGAGTATACCATAGCCTTTTGCGAACGGCTAAAACCGTTGGGGCAATAGTTGAAATGTTTGTAATATGCGCGCCGGTCAGCAGCCGGCGCCCCGGATGAGTGACAAGAAAGTAGGTAACGACTAACCCCTCCCTAGCCCTCCCCTGCTAAGGGAGGGAACCGTGGTGCGCTCGACCGTTCCCTCCCTTAGCAGGGGAGGGTTAGGGAGGGGTGGCTTGGTAGTTACGAAAGTAGTAGTGACAAGAAAGTAGTAGTGTAAACCGATGCCTCGCCTCATTTATCTCGACCATGCGGCGACTACGCCGGTTGCGCCCGCTGTATTGGCAGCAATGCAACCCTATTTTACTGAGTTCTACGGCAACCCATCCAGCCTGCATCGCTTTGGCCGCCGGGCCAGCGTCGCTTTGGAGCAGGCGCGCCGTACCATCGCCGAACAGATGGGCGCCGCCGCCAAAGAGATTATTTTCACCAGCGGCGGCACCGAGGGTGATAATGCGGCGCTGCGCGGGATTGCGCTGGCGCGGCGCGCGGCCACCGGCGCCAACCGCATCATCACAACGCCGATTGAGCATCACGCGGTCTTGCATACCGCCTTTGATCTGCGCGACCACTTTGGCTTTGATTTAACCCTGTTGCCCGTAAACCAGGAGGGTCTGGTCGATCCGGCGGATCTAGCACACGCGCTGGGTGACGGCAAAACGGTGGCGGTGGTCAGCATCATGTACGCCAACAACGAGATCGGCACGATTCAACCGATAGCGGCGTTGGGCGCTCGCTGTCGCGCTGTAGCTGTACCGCTCCATACTGATGCCGTACAGGCCGCCGGCAAGTTATCGTTGGCCGTGGCTGAATTGGGGGTGGCGGCCTTGAGTGTCAGCAGCCACAAGTTTTACGGCCCCAAAGGGGTAGGCTTTCTCTATCTGCGCAACGGCACGCCCTATTGGCCCTTGTTGACCGGCGGCAGCCATGAACAAGATCGCCGCGCCGGCACCGAAAATGTGCCGTTGATTGTGGGCATGGCGGCAGCCTTTACTTTGGCTGAAGCCGAACGCGCAACCGAAGGCCCGCGCCTCAGCGCGTTGCGCGACCAGTTGATCGGCAACATTTTAGCGAAGGTTGATGGGAGTTCCTTAACCGGCGCTCGTGACCAACGGTTGGATAACCACGCCAGCTTCATCATCCGTGGAGCAGAGGCGGAAAGCCTTTTGATCGCCCTTGATCTCGCCGGGATTGCGGCCAGCAGCGGCAGCGCCTGCGCCAGCGGGTCGCAACGCCCCAGCCATGTGTTGGAAGCCATCGGCCTCGCGCCGGCCGAGGCGCGAGGCGCCCTCCGTTTCAGCCTGGGGCGCAGCACCACCGCCGACGAGATCGCCTACGTTGCGGAAAAATTGCCCCAAATTGTCGCCCAGCTTCGCTTATGAGTGGAACAGTAATCAGTTACACAGTGTAACAGCATTCACGTCCCGTTGCCCAACTGTCTTATTGGCTTACGGATCTACTGACTTACTGGGAACTTGCCTGTTCCGCCTGCCACGCATCAGCAATCAGGCGAAAGATGTCGGTTTCGGTGACAATGCCCACCAAGCGCTGGCGATTACAATGGGTGGCATCGACCGCTACGACGGGAAGACCGCCGACCTTGTGTTCCATCAAGCGGCGCGCCAACTCGCCCACGGTGGCATCAGGGGTAATGGTGTAGACAGTGCGGCTCATAATGTCACCCACCGAGAGCCATTCGGTCTCGGCGCCCGGCTCGTAATTGTTCAGGACTCGATTGGCAGTTTCGGCTTCCAACACATCAGTGTCGGTGACAATGCCGACCAGACAATCGTCTTCATCGACAACCGGCAAGCGGCGAATCCGAAATTCCGCCATCAACTGAGCGGCATCAACGGCCAACGCGGTCGGGTGGATTGTGATCACCGACCGTTGCATAATTTGATTGACTGGTATTCGGTGCATAAACCATCCCCCCTTATTTGTCCTGTAGCTACCCAACGAAAACGCATAGCAAATCGCTGAATCATCACCGTGTTTCTGCTATCTGTGTTTCGTTGTTGATGGTTGCCCAACAACGAAACACAGATAGCAGAAATGCAGACGCATAGAATGTACTAGTACAGAGCGGCCTAAGTAAGCCAGTAGGACAGTAGGACAGTAAGTCAGTCACTGTCTCACTCTCTCACTGTCTCACTGGCAACTATGGGTTTATTTACGCCGTCATGTACTAGCCTTATAATACTAGTACGTACTACACTCGTCAAAAGTTTTGCAAACCGGGTTGGTATATACTATCAACGATGCGCAAGCGATTCCAGCAGCGGTGCTGGGTGGAGTGGCAAGGTCGGCGCTTCTGTATTTGCGATGGCGGCTACACCTGGTTACAACACTTTCCCGCCCATACCCACTATGCCGTCACAACGATGTTTGATGGGCAAGGACAGGTGATTCAGTATGCTGGTGAGCCATTCGTTGTGCGGGTGGCGGGCCATTTTCATCATTCATGGTGCGACGAAGGGTGTTCATGCACAAGAATACAAAAACGCTGCTGTATATTCTTTATTTGTTGATCGCCTTGCCGGTGAGCGGCGCTGTGTTTGGTTTTGGCTTGCGGGTTTGGGCGCCCATAGATTGGGTAGATTGCGCATTGTACACGCTGGCGTTTGGGGTGGGTGGAGTTCTCTTTGCGCTGCGCAAGGAGCGGGCAAGAGAGGCTTTTTTGAACACAGAGGGCGCGCCGGTATTGAAATGGGCTGTTGGTTCGCCTTGCCAATCCAGTTACTGTTTATAGGGTGCCTGTGGCTGTTGTGGGCGCAGGTGAGCCGGCTGTTCTGATTGCCAGTCCCAAAAGAGGTTCATCCCATGGCGGCCGGCGAGGAACAGCCCGATCACAAAGGCGACATGCAAGGCTATGTGCCAGAGCGGTGCTGACAACGTCAGGTAGGATTGGGGGCTGATCTGCCAGACGACCGCACTGATGAGCCAGACAGCGGCCAGCACCAGGGATGTGAGTAGGTAGAGCAGAAACTTTTTCATGATGTGGATCATACCAGAGTTTTGGGGAACATTCAATTTCGTAGAAACAAGTATCTATGAACAGGAATACACTTATTTCCATAAAACAGCGGCTTGTTCTGACATATCACTCCAGGCTAACAAGAAGGCATCGAGTTGCACAGTAACCGGCCCATAGGATAGGGCCGATCATGATAGGCGATTTGCGTAGCATCGATTGCCGTGACAACAATAACATGCTGTGTACGAAGTGTACTCCATCCTGGTAGGTCGTGTGAAGTTAGGACAGCCGCAATTACTGCCCGGTTCAGGCGCAGCGCCTCGCTTAAAGTATTCGTACCTTGCCATTGAATTTGTTTAACCTGAACCCCAAGTTTCTCAAGCCGTTGCACGTTGGGAAAAGGCGTTCCTATTTTGGCGATGGTGCCTAACTGCTTTGCCAATCGTTGTTGGGATACTGTCACGCCCAGTTGGGCAAGCGCCATTTGCGCACAAGCAGGCAGACAGTATCCCCAGTCACTTTGTTGAACATGATTAAGCGAGGGTTGGAGCGCCATGTTGGTGAGCCATTCGTTGTTGGATCTGTTCAAATAACGCAGTACGATCCGCGTTGGTAAAAAGTGCTTCCCCTGTCCGTGCATCGATTGTCACAACGCATAACAACGTACTATCGAATAAACGATAAGGCACACGCCAATAGGGGGTAGGATCAGGAACCCAAACCGGCTCATCACAACTCACAGGACACCCCACCAGATCACCAAAGATCGCCCGATTGGCTGCTCGGCGTGCTACAGTAGCCGAAATAAACTGATCGGTATGGAGTAGCGCCTGGTATCGTTCAAAGTCTTGTAAGCTCAACAAAACAGCTACGGCTTCACCATCATGCTCTAAGATCAACGGCGGTTTATCACTATGCCCGGTTACTGTTTTGTACTCTGCTGCTACTTTGCGTAGAGTTTGGGAACTATTCATAAAATACACCTTGTATTCAACACGGGATACCTGAACGTGCTATATTGTAACATACCGGAACGATAGCCGGAAAGCGCTTCCCATCATTGCTTGACAAATAAGACCGCACCCGGCTGCACTTGCGTACCGGCTGACAATTGGCCCCAACCCAACCCGTTACACCACTGATGCTCTTCTATTACCAATGATACGCCCACTTGTTGCGCAATCGCTGCCGCTGTACCCGGTAGAAATGGCGTCAGATAATGGGCAATCAAGCGCAGACTTTCTGCCATATTGTAGAGGCTAGTTGCTAACCGTTCCCCAGCGTGCCGATCACCGGTTTCTTTCGCTTGCTTTGCCAATGTCCACGGCTCTACTTGGACAATGTACTTGTTGGTGGCGGCGATGAGATGCCAAACGGAGCCAAGCGCACGGTGGAAGGCAAACGCCGCAAACGACTCGTGATATTCGGTTTGGACTTTGCCCGCTAGAGCGATCAAGTCGCGATCCAGATCGTTCAGGGAACCAGGGGTCGGAATTGTGCTGCCGCAGTAGCGCTCGATCATCTTCACTACCCGGTTGAGTAGATTGCCCAGTTGGTCGGCCAGATCGGCGTTGTAGGTGTAGATAAATTCACTCAGTGTAAAATTGCTGTCGCCGGTAGTCGGCACCTTGCGCAGCAGATAGTAGCGCAGTGCATCCGTGCCAAACCGTTCCGCCAGTTCCACCGGATCAATCACGTTGCCTTTGGATTTACTCACTTTGCCGCCGTCGATGGTAATAAAGCCATGCACCAAAATTGTGTCGGGCAATGGCACACCCGCCGATAGCAGCATGGCCGGCCAGTAGATGGCGTGAAAGCGCGTAATGTCCTTGCCGATCAGGTGGATACGCTGATCAGCGTTGCACCAGAAGTGTTGGTAGTCCGCACTTTCTGTCGCATAGCCGGGACCGGTAATGTAATTGACCAGCGCATCGAACCAGACATAGATCACCTGGCTAGGGTCGTCCGGCACGGGAATACCCCAACCGCGACTGCGCGTCGCATTGCGCGAGATGCTAAAATCGGCCAATCCACGGCGAATGAAGCTCAGAATTTCGTTCTTGCGCGTCTCCGGAACAATCCGTAGTTGTTCGGCTTCGATCCGATCGGCTAACTGCTGCTGGTAACGGGAGAGGCGGAAGAAGTAATTCTCTTCGGCCACCACCTCTGGCGGGCGCTCATGGATCGGGCAAAGGCCGTCCACCAATTCATCTTCGTTGTAAAACAGTTCACAGCCGACACAGTAGAGACCCTGATAGCGTTTCTTATAAATATCGTCATTGGCCGCACACGCCCGCCAGAATTTTTCCACCCCCTCCCGATGCCGCCGTTCGGCACTCGTGCGGATGAAGTCATCCCAGGCCAGGTTGAGCGGCTGTTGCAGGCTCTGAAAGCGGGCTGCGTTGCTCTCGACCAAACTTTGCGTGGTCACGCCGGCTTGTTCTGCTGCTTGTACATTTTTTAGTGCATTCTCGTCAGTTCCGCTCTGAAAGCGCACCGTATGACCCAGCAAGCGGTGATAGCGCGCCAGCGTATCGGCCTGCACCATCTCCAGCGCATGGCCGATGTGGGGCTGGGCGTTGACATAAGGAATCGCGGTGGTGATCGTCCAGGTTGTTTTATGTCTGGCGGTAAGATCATCGGTTGTGTAACTTGTGTTCATGCGAACCTCCATCGTAACTATTCAGTCCGCTCCTCGCCAGTCTGTGACTGGCGAGGAGCGGGCTTGGCCGCTTATAGGCAAAACAAAAAGGCCGCCCACACTGTGGACGGCCTTTGGCGCTCGTTGATTGTCTACATCGGGATTACAAGAGCAGCGGTTCCGGCGGCGGACAGCATGGGACATCAGGCGTGCCTTTGCACATCTGCATGACCATGCCCATCATATAAACGAAGGTTGCTACTGCCGGTTGCGTTTGACTCATGACTCCATCATAGCAGAAAAATGGCAGTTGTCAAGCGGAAATTTCCGGCTGTATTTGTTCAGGTGAGTTTTTGCTCTGCGCGAGTCCATGACTCGTCCTGCCCAGCGAGTCACGGACTCGCGCAGAGCGGTGCTACCCCAAAAGTCAAATGCGCCCTTTCGCGTTGTGTTCTGTCACGGGGATGTAGTGTGCGCATACGCCGACCAGGCCAGGACAAAGCCCAGCATATTGGTCAATACGCTTTGCCATTCGACCAGCTTTGCGCCATCCCGCGTCTGTCCTATTCCGCCACCAATGTAGCCGAAACATGCTCCGCCAAATAAGCCACTGCCGCGGCAACCGTGGGGGCGCGCCCGGTGGCGACAAAGCCCAACGCCATCAGCCCCAACATCGTATCCTCGGACGTGGGGCAGAGGCGGGTGGGGCGGTTGAATTGTTGCTGAATCAACTGTTGGAGGACAGCGATCTTCTGCGCCAGGCCGCCGGAAAAGACCAGTTGGCGCCAGGGCTGATCCGCAGCCAGTTGGATGGCGCTGCGATAGTAGTTGCCGGCCATGCTCTGGAAGGCGGCATGGAAGAGATGGCCCACGGTTAAATTGTCTTCACGAATATTGGCAATCGAACCGCTGCTGCCACCCACACTATCAAAGAAGGAGAGGTTGACCGCCAGATCACTGCGGCCGACATTAGCGGCGGCCTGCGCGATGGCGGGCCAGGGATCATCCAGCGGCTTACCTTGCATCTGCGCCAACTCGGTCAGCAGCGCCACCAGATGGTTGAGCGCACGACCGGCGGGAATGCCGGTGAAGGTGTTGAGAAAACGGCCATCAAAGAAGGGGCGTGTCTGGTAGGCGCCCAGGGTTAGCTGCGGCGTGATCAGGCTGACCTGCGACCCGGTGGAGATGTTGAGCGACAACTCATCGGGCGCCAGGAGCGCACCGACCACGGCGCATTGATGATCCCCCACCGGTGCAAAACAGGGCAACGTTTGGCCAGCGATCTTCACCATTGCCACGGGTGGCCCGAAAGGCTGAATTGTCGGCCAGCGCAGCTGATCCAGCCCCAGGCGCGCCAGCATGGGGGTGTGCCATTGCATCGTCGTCAGGTTGATCGCACCATGCGCGCCGGCATTGGTCGGCTCAATGGTGGGGGTGCTGCCGGCCAGGTTGGCGATGACAAAGTCGGCCAGCGCCGCCGGGATCACTGCCGCCTGGGGCAGTTGCCCATTGACCGCCATCCAGTAGAGATAAGACAAGGGGCGGCTGGGCTGCACTTCGCGGCCCGTCTCTTGGCGCTCCTCCGGCGTGATGGTCGCCAGCAATTGGGCCAGGTGGGCGCCTTGCCCGTTGGGGTGGGGGGTCAAGCTGCGTTGATCCTGCCAGGTGATGGCATTGGAGCGTGCCTGACCGTCGGCGGTGCAAAGCACCATACCGTGCATCTGGGTGCAAATGACAATGCCTTCACAGGCGGGGGCAGCGGTCAGTAGCTCCGTCAACAAGGTGCGCACCGTCGTCACAATGGTCTGCGGATCGACCTCATAGAAAAGCGGCGGCCGGTTAGGCAGCGGCTTGGGAAAGGGCTGGCGACGGATATGGCGCAATTGCAGCTTGTCGAGATCAAGAACGGCGCCTTTGATAAAGGTCGTGCCCAGGTCGAGTGCAAGTAGGGTCATGGTTGGTTCCGTTATAAAAAGTGAAAGAGACCATTTTGATAAGTAAATTGTACTGTCTAGCTGGCTTAGTGTCAAAGCATTGACCGTAGGTGCGATTTGTACCGCACCGACAGTAGGAGGTCGGCGTATTTAGCATACCGGCAATTTGAGCAAAGCCGACCTTGTATGCGACAATCAAAGGCCATTGCTCCGAGTTGGCTGACCTACACATGGGCTATGGTTTGCCAACCGCCCTCCCCAGCAGCAGCAGGGCAATCGCCTACGGAAAAGCACCAGGATAGCTCCCAGCGAGTCCGTGACTCGCAAGGGCCTTGCGAGTCACGGACTCGCTGGGAGCGGTGTAAGGTCGCAATTGTCTTGTCGGCAGCAGCGGATTGAGGGCCGGGCCGCCACCGGAAACGGGGTGACCTCCCGACGTTTCGGCACTGGCGCCGGAACCGACTTGGAAAGGAGATTTAGCATGAGTTTTGATCTGCAAGCGATCTTGCAGGAATCGTCGGCGCGCCACAAACATCTCTGTCCGCGCCAGGTCTTGGGCGCGCGCATCGGATTGGCCGGCGCCGCCGCCGTTGATCTCACCGTTCCCCGGTGCGACAAACGCTTGTTGACAATCGTCGAGACCGATGGCTGTTTTGCCGACGGCGTCGAAGTGGCCACCGGCTGCACTGTGGGCCATCGCACCTTGCGCGTTGAGGATTGCGGCAAGGTGGCCGCGACCTTTGTCAATGTGCAGCGTGGGGTGGCTGTGCGGGTGGCGCCCCAATTGGATGTGCGTGAACGCGCCTACCAGTATGCGCCCGGCGAACAGCGGCACTATTTCGCCCAACTTCACGCCTATCAAGTGATGCCGGACGCCGCGTTGCTCACCATCCGGGCCGTTACACTCACCCCCACAATTGAGGCCATTGTCAGCCGACCGGGCGCGCGGGTCAACTGTATCCACTGTGGCGAAGAAATTATCAATGAGCGCGAACTGTTGGTTGCTGGGCAAATTCTTTGTCGCACCTGCGCCGGTCGCGGCTACTATACCGTTGTCCATCCTGACTGCGGTAGCGATGACAACCACGACCGGTTAGCCTTACCCGGCGATCGCTTAGCCCGCTGTCGCACAGAGTCGACGCACCCGGCACAGCTTGAGCAACGACCGCCCCATGCTTGACCCCAATGCCTTGCCGCCGTGGCCGCTGGTGTTGCTCGCCTTTGCCGTCGCCTTTCTCTATGCCAGCGTGGGGTTGGGCGGTGGTTCCGGCTACCTGGCCGCCATGAGTCTCTTTGCCGTCGCCACGCCGTTGATTGCCAGCACCGCCTTGACGTTGAACATTCTGGCCGCCTCGATTGCTTTTCTCACCTACCGGCAAAGCGGTTATTTTCAACCGGCGCTGCTCTGGCCCTTCCTGTTGACCTCGTTGCCGGCGGCATTTTTGGGGGGCTATCTGCGCCTGCCTGAGACCATTTATCTGCTCATTTTGTATGCCGTGCTGGGCTATATCGGTCTGCAACTGCTCTTTTGGGAGCCACGGGTGCAGACCGCCGTCACCCCCAGGCGCTTTTCCTGGTTGGTGATCCTGCTGAGCGGCTTTGTGATCGGCTTGCTCTCCGGCATGGTCGGCTTAGGGGGCGGCATCTTTCTCTCGCCGCTCATTGTGCTGGCGGGGTGGGGAACGCCTAAACAGGCCGCCGCCGCCTCCTCGGCCTTTATTGTTGTCAATTCTGCCAGCGGTTTGCTGGGGCGCGTCCTGGGCGGCACTTTTGTGCTGGGGATGATGGGCGCGGCCCTGTTACCGGCAGGGTTGATCGGCGCCGTGCTAGGGAGCCGGTTGGGCGCCCGTTATCTCTCCGGGCTGTGGCTGCGGCGGCTGTTGGGGATTGTCCTGCTGCTGACGGTGTTGAGCTATCTGGTGCAATCCCTCGCGCCATGACCCGGGTGCATTTCCCCTATGACCACCAGCGTTTGACGCGACCATGACCGTGTGATACGATTCCCGACAGCGAGAAAAATCGTCGTGAGCAACGGTTGCTCCGACAGGTGATGAGGCTCACCATTTGCCTGACACGAGCAGGCTGATAGCTTCTATATGACTGACCGCCGATAAGCGATTGGTTGTATAGAAGCTATTTTTGATCCGGCAACCATGGAGCGAAACGGGAGTACGCGCAGCATGATTGAACGTCTTTTAACCAGGTGGCGCCCCAAAAGGATGTCCGCCGCGACAACCGATATCGGGCAAGGTAGCCAACAGGCCAAACCGCGTCGGCGCAGATGGCTGCTCTATCACAGTTGGCACGAATTCTTTGTATTACAGCCGCTAGACTTCTGGGATTCCTTGCAACTCATCATCAAGTGGACCGTCTTGGGCGGGGCCGCGGGCGTCCTGGCGGGAACAGCCGCGTACATCTTTCTGAGCGCCCTGGCCTGGGCGACGGCGACACGCCTGGCCTATCCCCAACTACGCTATGCGTTGCCGTTGATCGGCCTGGGCGTGGGCTGGCTCTATCACCGCTTTGGCGGCACGGCGGCGCTGGGCAACACCCTGGTGATCGATGAGGTCAACAACAACCGGGCGAAGATTCCGCTGCGCATGGCGCCCTTTGTCCTCTTGGGAACCATTCTCACCCACCTGGGCGGCGGCTCGGCGGGGCGGGAAGGGACGGCGATTCAGATGGGCGCCAGTCTGGCCGATGGGCTGCGCCGCCTCCTGGGGCTGACCGGTGAGGATCGGCGCTTATTGCTCATGGCCGGCATTAGCGGCGGTTTTGGTTCCGTCTTTGGCGTACCGGCGGCGGGCTTTGTCTTCGGCATGGAGGTGCAGGGCATCGGGCGGATTCGCTACGAGGGGATTGTGCCTTGTCTGGCGGCGTCGGTGATCGGCGATCTGGTCTGCCGGGCCTGGGGCGCGCCCCACAGCCACTATCCCCACTTTGACCCGATTCCGCTGGAACCGTTGCTGCTGCTCAAGGTCGGGCTGGCCGGCATTGCCTTTGGCTTGACCAGCCTGCTCTTTGTCGAATTGACCCACGGGATCAAGCTCATCATGAGTCGCATCACCACCTGGCCGCCGCTGGCGCCGGTGATCGGCGGCGGCGCGGTGATCGCGCTGACCGCGCTGGTCGGCACGCAAGAGTATTTGGGATTGAGCCTGCCGTTGATCAGCGCCAGCGTCGAGGGGACAGGGGTGGCGCCGTGGGCTTTTGCGCTCAAGCTGTTCTTTACCGCCGTCACGCTGGGTACGGGCTATATGGGCGGCGAAGTGACCCCGCTCTTTGTCATCGGCGCGACCTTGGGCGCGGCGTTGAGCGGCCTGCTGGGCGGGCCGCCCGGTCTGCTGGCGGCGGTGGGGTTGGTGGCGGTCTTTGCCGGCGCCAGCAACACACCGCTGGCCTGCGCCATCATGGGCATCGAACTCTTTGGCAGCGGCGCCACGCCCTATCTCTTTATCGGCTGTGTCGTGGCCTACCTGGCGTCGGGCCACCGGGGGATCTATATGACACAACGGGTCCATCACCCCAAGAGCGCCCTGGCCGATCTACAACCGGAGGAGAATCTGCGCATGTTGCGGGCGCGACGGGGCGGGAGCTAGGGCGTGGGGTTCCTTGCCCAATATCACCGCGAAAACAAACCTATAATCACGCAATTTGGTGCGCAACCGCTTCTGGGTTGCCCGATCGGCCCCCCATTTTTGACGAAGGAGCTTTTTGATCTGCTCGGCTTCCTGAGGCGTAAATTGTGTTTTGCTTTGCATCCTCTTCTCCTTTGCACGATAAATTTTTCGGGTAAACCGTTCGCAATTCGGCCATTCCAAAGAAGATACCACCCGTAGGGGCGTCCGCTTGCCGGCGCCCTATCCGTCTCACGGGCAAACCGGGGCGCCGGCAAGCGGACGCCCCTACGGGATTACGCTACGCCGCCGCCAGCGCTTCCGCCAAAGCCGCCTCCAACAACCGCCGCCGCGTAGCCGTGACCGTCGCCAGATTGGCCGCCAGTTCATCGCACAGCGCCAGCAGTTCGTCCACCCTAGCGACGATGCGCTGTTGTTCGGCGAGGGGTGAGAGGGCGAGCGGTGCTTTCTACAGATTAGGTTGGAATAATACATCGTTGGTAACAAAACATATTTTCCGAGAAAAGGCAAAAAATGCCCTCTTGACCTTTCGCAAAAACTGTAGTATAATGACTGGTGGTTGGGAGGGTTGCATAAGCGATCCGCTGAGAGAAGAATCTCACCCGGCCGCATTTGCCGCAAACAAGACCTCTTAGGGGTAACACCCTAAGAGGTCTTGCCTTTTCTAAAGAGACTTCCCGAAATATGTACATTCTCTATCTTGATGATTCCGGTTCCGTTCACAACGCCAACGAAGCTTATTTCGTCCTTGGTGGCGTCGCCGTCCCTGAACAAAGCATCCGCTGGCTCTCTCACCAAATCGAACTCCTCGCCCAACAGATTGATCCCACCAACCCGGGACTGGTCGAATTTCACGCCGCCGAAGTCTTCGGTGGCCGCACCGGCTACTGGAAAAGCATCACCGAAAAACAAAAACGCATCGACATCATCAAAAATGTTCTCGGCGTCATGGGGAAAGCCTACCCCGACATCACCACCTTTGCTTGCGCTGTCCACAAACAAACCTATAATCCATCCTGCACCTGCCCGGCCTGCATCACCCGTCGCTAATTTTTATCAAATGATAGGAGTTACGCAGTTGGGAGCATCGCTATCTCTGGCGGCAGGCCAGCAGGATGCCGGCGTTCCCAACTGCGTAACTCCCCAAATGATCAATCTAGTGGACGCGTAGTTTTTCGATGGCATCGAAAATATTTTCTGCCTCTTTAAAGATGTTTTCTGCTGCACTTTTTTTGTCAGGGGGATATTGATCAGGATGATAATATTTTCGGTACGCTGTTCTAGCTGCTTTCACTAGAAAGTCCGGCGCACTTGGATGTAAACCAACACTCGCAAACAACGCATGTTGTTCGTTTGGTTCAGGTTGAGGCGCCCCGCTAGAACTGTGATTTTTTGCTAATTCGGCGATTCGCTCTTCAACAGCTACAAATGATATACTCGTGCAACTTTGGTAATATTCTGTTGGCTTGATAATGCTGGCGTTCTAGCTCACCACGGCGCTGACAAACGCTCGACCACATCGCGCCGGGCCAGGACACGCGAACAGAGTTCCCAGCGGTTCTGATCCGGGTCGATGGTCTCTTTGTAGCGCAGTTCAAAGACATCACGCGCCTTTTTACGCAGGTGGATATATTCGTCCATCATCGCTTCCAGTTTTTCGATGTTTTCAATCCATTCATCTTCAATTGTATCGGGCAGACCGCCGAAAATATCGTATTTATCCTTTAAGCGCTGAGAGAGGACGCTATAGATCTTTTCGTCCTGGGTTTCGTGGTAGACCAGATTGAGCATATCCACCGTGCGCCGGGCTTGCCCAAAGCGTTTAATGCGCCCCAACCGCTGCTCTAACCGCGAGGGATTCCACGGCAAGTCAATGTTGATCAACGTCCCCAGCGTTTGCAGGTTAAGCCCTTCACAGGCAGCGTCGGTGGCGACGACCAGGCGCAGCTTGCGTTCTTTAACCGCCTGCTTGATCGCCTCACGCTCAACCGAAGAGAAGGCTTCACCGCCAAAGAGACCGCTTTTGCCCAGACCAGCATAGACCGCCACCGGTTCATTGGGTAAGCTCTTGGCTAACTCACCGGCAATCCAGAAGGCGGTGTCGTAATATTGGCTAAAGATGATGCAGCCATGTTCCAGCCAGCTTTTCCCGTCGGTACGGTGATCGGTGAGGAAGTAATGAATGGCGGCCAGTTTGGGGTCGCGTGCCTCCGGGCGTGACAACTCTTCCACAATGGCGCGCAGGTGGCTGGCCTCGGTTGGCGTCAAAGCACTGAGCGGCTCAAGCAGGCGGGGCGCGTCCTCATCATCGTCCAGCAGTTCGCCATGTAACATCTTGTGCGCCGTGCCACGACCGGAGGCGAAACTGGAGCAGATACGTTGGAGCAACAACGTTTTCATAAAGCCGGCCGCTTTGGTGCGCTTTTGTAGGGCGGCGGTGAACTCCTCGGCGGCCTGGTAAGCCAGGTCAAAGGGGTGATTGGTGAGCAAACCCAAGTCGGTAAAGTTGACGCCAGGATAGGTGCGGGCCGGCGCAGTGGGATTGGGATGCACCTCGACGCCGACGCGCGCCAACAGCCCTGCCTCTTCCAACGTCTGCCGACGGCGCAGGACCGTGTGGCGGACAATCGGATTGTGTTGCTGGTAAAAGCCGGGTTCCAGGGTTTGCTGCACAGATTGGCGTTCAAAATAACCAAGCGCGCCAAAGCCGCGATCGGTGAAAAAGAGATGGTCGGGCAGACCCAGTTGGAGCCGCAGGTTGGCAATGAGCAGATCCTGATCGCCGGGCGGCAAGGGGTTGCGCAGCCATTCCCAGGCCGCACGCTCATCGTTGGGCGTCGCCTCGCCTTTGACCACCGGCAGGGCGCGCACCCAATCCGCCCACAAGGTGGCCGGCTCCTTGCCGAGGACAAAATCAGCGCCGGCGTTGAGGATCTGCATCAGATCCCAAAGCTCGGCAACGGCGGTTTGGATCGGCGTCGCCGTGCCCAGCAGAAGATGCCTGGTGCGCGGCCCGATGCGGAGCATAAAGTCGAGCAGATTGTTGGCCTCCTCCCGCTTTTCCCCCAAGCCGCCGCGCCGCCGCGCTTTGTGCGCTTCATCGAGAATCACTGTCCCCAATTTGCGTTCGAGCAGGTAACGGCATTCGTCGGCATTCTGGACAATGAGACCGGTGGAGACAATGGCAATGCGATAGGGGCAGCGGGCAATGTCTTCCACCCCGCGCGTTTTGATGATGTGGCCGTTGGGGTCGATCCAGAGCTTTTTGTTGGAAAGCCAGACCGCGCTGGGGATGCCCAGTTTGTCCTTCAACTCCACTTGCCACTGCAGGGTGAGGGTGGAAGGACAGAGAATCAGCACCGGCCCATCATCCAGCAAGGCGGCGACCATGGCGCTGGCCGCCAACGACAACGTCTTGCCGACCCCCACTTCATCGGCGAGGAGGAGACGGGCGCAGCCATAGCTCTCCCGGTGCTTGAGGAAGAGGGTGACAAAGGCGCGCTGCCAGGGTTGCAGTTGTTCCCCGCCCCGGTAGATCGGGCTTTCGACCAAGGCGGCGGCGGCCAGTTCATCCGGTCGCACGTCGTCAAAGCGCACTTCGACGCGGCCGGCCACGCGCGCCACCTCTTCAATAATAGCGTTGGGCAAATCATGGCCCAGTTGCCAGAGCGCCTCGAACTCCTCTTCCACCCAGGCCACACCGGCGGGCGACTGATCTTCCCACAAGATTTCGTAATTTTGGGTAAAAGCGCTTTTGGTCTCATTAATGGAGCCGAGAAAGGCCGTTTTGGCGCCATCAGCGCCCGTAATAACGCCGGCCTTGCCATGCAAGAAGACGTAGTTCTTCGGCACCACGCGAATCTGGACGCGACCACTGGTCAACAATTCGTGGAGCTTGCGGTAACGTTCGCGGTGTAACAGCGCTTCGACTTCGGGGGACGCACTGTTCCAGCGTTCTTTTAAGGCTGTTTCGCGCACCTGTTGCGAGACCTTGACATCGGCCTCATCCACTTCACTGTTACAGACAATGCGCACATCGGGGATGGCGGCAATGGCCTCGCCCACCAATTCAAAGATCGAGCTGCGAAAGTAACCGGCAATGCGCTTGTATGATTGGGCGCCCTGTAATTTGGCGTTGAGAAAGGCATGGTCAAGCCGTTGGCGGCGGGAGGAGAAACGGTTGATCATGGTGCTGGCTTACCCTCCTCAGCAATCTTGTCTAAATCTTGCTGAAGTTCGGCTTCAATGGCCTCAATGCTAGGGAGGGCTGATTGCAGGCTTTCCGGGAGGGCGCGCGTTAATTCATATTCCGATACGCCAATCGGTTTGTTCATCCCGCGCAGGGCATACTCAGCGACGACGGCATTCTTGCTTTGACAGAGAATTAGCCCGATGGTTGGCTGATCGGTATGATGTTTGAGATGATCATCGACAATATTGCAATAGAAATTGATCTTGCCGGCGTATTCAGGCTTGAATTTGCCTCGCTTTAGCTCAATCACGAAAAAGCAGCGTAGCCGTAGGTGGTAGAAGAGCAGATCGATGTAGAAATCTTCATCACCCACACTCACCAGATATTGACGCCCAACAAAGGCAAAGCCTTGACCGAGTTGCAACAAGAATTCTTCTAGATGCCGAATCAGGCCAGTTTCCAATTCACGTTCGTGAAAAGGCTCGTCCAGGGTAAGAAAGTCAAAGAGGTAGGGATCTTTGAGGGTCTGTTGCACCAAGTCGGATTGAGGGGCAGGCAGATGGGTGGCAAAGTTGTTGATCGATCGCCCTTGCCGGTCGTAGGCCCGTGCTTTGATCATCATGCCGAGGGTGTTGCGGCTCCATCCTTGGGCCAGGGTCTGCTCCATATACCAACGCCGAATCGTGCGGTCTTTGATTTGTTGCAGCAGGAGAATGTTATGTCCCCAGGGAATTTTTGCAACAAGCTGTTGCAAAATCAGCCGGTTGTCGGCCTCTGTTGCTGCGTCAGTTGCATCGGGTAATTTTGCAACAGCTTGTTGCAAAATTAGAGGTTCACCATACTCGCGCGCAAATTGCAGCATATAGCCAATGTTGCGTTCTGAAAATCCTTTGACTTCAGGCAGTTCGTTATGCAAATCGGCGGCAAGCCTGGGAATAAAACCAGCGCCCCATCCTTCCTCCTGTTGCCGCCGCGCAATAAGCTGCCCAATATCCCAGTAGAGTTGGATTAGTTCGGCATTGACTGCTACCAGTGCACGGGTTTGCGCCGCACGAATGCGCTGTTTAATGTCACGTAGGAGATCGGCATAAAGGGTTATCACGTTCATAACGGTTACCTCTTGCAAGGAATGAACTTTTGCTACACAAGTCATCCCAATCGTTGCCAGCTCAAATCGAGACGCGGTGCGTCTCGATTTGGAAAAAAGAGATAGAATTGCTGCATCTTGCACAGATTGGTGACTTGGCAGTTTACCCCAATCGTTGATTGCGCACCAGATCGCGCAGCACACGCGCAGCGCTGGCTTCTTCGGGGCGCAGGTGTTCGAGATGTTTGGCGAGGTAGGCCGCCAGTTCGATCACCAGGTCGCGCTGGGTCAAGTCGCCGTAGTAGTTGGGCACATTCAACATCAGGTGAGCCAGCACTTCGGTGCTGTCCACATTTTTGACCAGTTCCAGCATGGCATAGAGGACGGCGCGCAAGGCGGACTGATAGAGTTCGGAACTTTCATTCATCTCGCTCTTGCCCAGTTCGACGGCGCTTTTGAGGCGGGCGGCGTTGGCTTTTTGGCTGGCCATGAGCGGGCGAAAATCGCGCACCTTGAAGGCTTTGGCAAAGTTCTGGTAGTTGTCGAGCGTCTTCTGCCCCTTGGCTTCGAGATCGATCAGCTTGAGATAGAAGCGTTCCGCCGCGCCCAGGCGATCCCAGTAGGCTTTGGCCAGACCCGGCGGCACAAGACATTGATTGGCGGTGGCAACGGCAAATTCGATCAGCCCATCGACAAAGGTGCTTTCGCCCTTGAGCCGGGGGCGGCTGGCTTCGACTGTCATATCGCGACCGTCGATGATGGCGTAGCGGGTGAGAACGCGCAGGGCGGCGGCGTAACCGGCCATCTGGAGGTCGGCATCTTCAAAGACATTTTCGTCGCGATAGAGACCTTTGGCTTGCTGGTTGAGGCCGGTGAGGGTCGCCACCTGTTGTTCAACTTCTTCCTGGATCTCCCAGGCCAGTTCGTCGCGCGTGGTCTTGTAAGCGCCCCGGCGTTTGCGCAGCACCAGCAGCACCGTGCCTTTGACATAGCTGCCCTCGCGCAGCGCGCTGTCAGTTTCAGTGACCACATACCAGGCCGCCGTGACCTGAAGACCGGCCGCCCAGACAATGTTAGCCATGTCAGCCCAGATGGCGCCGGACTGGTGGGTGAACATGATGACCTGGATGCCGTTGTCGGGCATACATTCGGCCATGCGTTTGTAGGCGGCGATCATGCCCCGCCGGAAATCTTCCCCTTCGCCCTTGATGGCGAGGGAACGGCGGCTGTCCCAGACCCAATCGGCAAATTCAGGTGGTGGGTTCTTGCGCAGCCAGGCAATGAAGAATTCTAAAATCTCTTCGTACTTCACCGCGTCACCATATGGTGGATCAGTGATGAATATCTCGCATTCTTCGGTAATTTGATTTGCAGAACAGCATTTAACGAATGTCCTACTATGAGTAATTGGAAAGCGCTTGAAATCGGCGAGTACGAGATCCCCCGCATAGGAGATGCCTCTTGTTCCAAGGTTGTAAAGAGTGTTAAGTGCCTGATTGTCAAAAACTCCCTGAACCTTGCCAGGACCTTGTGTGTAATCCCATCGGCTCAGGCGAGAACTTTGGTTCAGAATACGTGTTACGCCAAACTTCAGATGTTCATCACTATGCCGATTAGAAACGCTTGCCATCAGCAACTGCCGCGGATTGAACAGGTGATGCCAGTGTGTCCAGCCGCGCTCGCGATATAGGCGTTCCGTCTCATCGCCAGGCTCAATACGCATGTCCGGCACCCACCCTTTGGCCTGCCAGTCAGCCAGATGCTCGGCGACAAAATTCTCAACAACCTGCTCACGTTCCTGGTCTTCGGCTGTAACGGCGCGAAATTCGTACTCGTCGCTCTTCCCCTTCGGCTTGGGGCGCATCCACTGCACACAGTAGAGACGTTCCTGCAAGATGTCATCAGGGCGGGGTTTAAAGTCGTGTTTCTCCCAGAGCCGTAACTGATTCCCCGTGCTACCATCAGCTTTGCGGTAGTCACCCCGCAGCGTAGTGATCTTGGTGCGATATTCGACGCCGTTAACCGTGTGAAATAAGTACGGATCTTGCCCACGCCCATCCGCGCGTACAGTTCCCTTCTCCGCCGCTGTCAGTTCTTCATCCAATACACCGGTACGGATGGCGATATCGTACCGTTTGTTCCTGGCATCCGGTCGTAGTTCGGCAACGACGCGGTAGCCCTTGCTCACAATCAAGGTGGGCAGCAGCGGCACCAGCCAACCAGTTTGCGGGCAGCGCGTTTCTACACAGTAGAGAAAGACCTTAGCCCGCCAACCCTTGCCATCGCATTCAACGCCCAGCCGGTCAATCTCTGCCTGCACGCGGCGTACCAGTTCTGCTTGATCTGCGGCCAGTTTCTCCCGGCTCGCCGGCGAGCCGCCAACGATGTTGAACGCGCCCCAGGTCAACATACAGGCCACCGGGTTGAGATCCGAGGCATAGACATCACAGCCCAGCCGGGCAGCCTCAAAGGGAATTTGGCCGGAGCCGCAGAAGGTATCGGCCAGGCGGGGGCGGTGGCCGAAACGCATGATCCCCAGTTGTTCGACCAGTTCGGGAAAGGAACAGGCATGGGTGCCCAGATGTCTGTTGACGGCGTCCCAAATGTGGTCGTGGACGGTTTCCATCACTTCCTCTGGACGGTTTGCCGCTTCCACACGGGCGCGATAGCCGGTCTTGGGCAACATCTGCGTCTCTAACCGGCGGCGTTCCAGTTCGGCAATATCAGTGCGCCAGGCGACCTTCACTTTCTCATAGCCCGGTTGCGACCAATCGATTGGCGCCGATGGAGGTAAAATGCCACCTGGCTCAACGGTGAAGTAGTCGGTAATGCGGGCAATGGAGAGGGTCGCCAGAATCTCCTTGGGGCGTGGGCGGCGCGGCCAACGTGCGACAAAAGATTCATCATCCATGGCCATCAGCTTTTCAAAGATTTCCAGATCGCGTTTGAGGTTGCCGGTGGCCGGCAGCAGACAGCCCAGAATACAGGCTTTGGCCAGAATGAGCGGCTTGCGCCCCTTCCAATAGCTGCCCAGCGCCGTCAGCGTCTTGCCACTGCCGGCCATCTGCTCCTTGTACGCCTCCGCCGAAAGCTTTTGCACCGGCAGCAGTTGCTCAATCAGGGCGGGGGCGTCTTTGAGAGAAAAGGGGATCACAGTGCGGCTCATCGGCTCTCCTGAAATAGTGGCAAATTGACAGATTCTTCTTCAACGACGCGGCGGGGCGCCGACAGCCCTTGACGGTGCGGGTGCGCAACCGGCGTATGCTCGCCTTCCGAGAGGGCATGGAAGAGGGCGCGGCGCCAGCCACGGCCCGTATCTTCGGCGCGACCGGCCTCGGCCACGGTCATGGCAAAGAGCCACCAGCGCTCTTCGGGGCGCAGCGCCGCCCATTTGCTGCCGATCACCGGTAGTTGGGCGGGGGTGGCGGTTTCGGCAGCCCAGGCCAGCACACACAACTCCTTGCCCAGCAGCCGATCCACCAGGGTAGGGCCGGTGCGCCAGCGCGCGGTGGGCGCTTTGGCGCTCTTGAGGCGCAGGTTGAATTCCCGCCGGGCCACCGGTGCAATCGCCGACCACACGGCATGGCTCAAGAGAACGCGCACCTCGTCGCTGGGGCGACCCCCTTCCAGCCCGCGGTAGCCGAAATCTTCAATAATGCGCACCGGCACCGTGCGGGCCGGGGGAATCTCCACCCGAAACACATGGGCGCCAAACGCCTCAGGCGCGCCGAAATCGACGGTTTTGGTCAACATAAGCCACCCCCGACTAGCGTTACACCCCCTCCGCGCCCAGTGGGCCCCCGCCCCCAGCTTGGGGGAGGAGCCGTGGTTCCCTCTCCAAGCCGGGGAGGAGCCGTGGTTCCCTCCCCAAGCTGGGGAGGGGTAGGGAGGGGTGAATTCCCCATTTTGCTCTGTTCGCTCATTGCTCCACATCCCCATTCTGCAACTCAATGCCCAGCGTGTCGGCAAAGGTTTTGAGATCATAGCCGGAGGCAAAGTGGGCCTTGCGGAAGGTCATGGAGACCGGCGTGGTCGGCGTGAACTTTTCCAAGACCATTTTGAGCAGCGTCTCCAGAAAGGCGCTATCAACGGCAACCTCACCGACATTGATCCCGATCATCTGGGCGCCCTGGCCCACGGTCAACACAATGCCTTCAAAGGTAGCGGCCTTGTCGCCGGCCTGTTTCAGCCCTGCAAAGGTCTTGGTGCGAGAGTCGAGCTTATGGGGGGCGCGCGGCGCGACCAGATAGCCAGGTTTGCTTTCATGAAGCTGAATGCCCTTCTTGCCCCTGGCCCCAAAGCGAAACTCACTTTTGGCTTCCAGCCCGGCGGCCTCGGCAAAGACGCGCAGCAGCACCTCGCCCTCGCCAATCGCAATCGGCCCGCTGTAGGCAATGCCTTCCCGCGGTTCGCTGCCGTCAAGCGCGTAGCGGATGGCGCCCGTGGGTGCGACCAAGAGTTCAACAAAGCGTTGGCCCTCCTTGTCAACCAGCAGATTGCGCAGGACAAGCTTGTTGGTCCAGGTCACGGGGTCGCCCGTCTCATATTGACCGGAGGGATCCACCACCAGGAAGTTGACGCGCAAGGCGCGGGTAGTCAGCGTCTGCTCCTTGAGTTGCGGGCTGCTTTCGCTGACCGGGGCATCTTCGGCATAGTAGAGGCGCGGGGCCGGGCCGGCATACTGGGGGTTGACCTGCAGCCGTACTTCGCCCTGATCATCCGGCCCGTACTCAACGATCACCTGTACGGCGGTCTTCTTCTTCTTCGGTTTCTTGGTCACATAGCCGTTGCCCAGATCTTCCCACAACCCCCGGTTACAGGCCAGCGCCTTGAGCGTTTCCAAGCCCTTGGGCGGCAGCCAGGGCATCCCCGCCTGTTCCGCCATGCGGTCAACAAGATCGGACCAGCGCGCCTCATCCAGATTTTCCGGCCAGAGCAGATCCTGCGCTTTGTCGCGGATGGCGTCAAACTCCTGCTCTACATCGAGATAGAGCTTGAGCGGATGGGCGGTCAAGGTCTTTTCGATCTGCGCCTCGCCATCAAAGGCTTTGGCGCCGTCGCGCGTGAGATCGAGCGCTTTGGCGATCAGTTGGGGCGGGCGACCGGCGCGCTGGATCGGAAAGAGCACCTTGTCAAAAAGACCCAGCACCGAGGCGTTAAAGTCCTGCTCGTAGCTCTGCTGTTTCTTTTCCAACTCCTCACGCTGGGGATGGCCTTTGGGGATGCGGCTATCGGCCTTTTGCGCGGCAAAGACGTGGCGCGCCGCCTTTTCGACGCTGCCCATCGCCGTCTTGTCGCCGGTCAGCACGCAGAAATTGTTCTTCTGGCTCTGCGTCTCAAAGAACTTCTGCACTTCCTCTGGCGGAATCTTGGAGTCCGGGCTAACTACCAGCAGCACTCGGCCACGGCGCACCCGGTCAGCCACTTCGTCAAGCCGCGGCAGCGCGAGCACCTCTTCATAGCAGGTTTTGCGGTTGGCCTTAAACATGGTAGCGAGGCGATGGCAAATCAGGTTAGCCACCTGGGGTTCCGGGGCATCGGTCGCCAGCCCTTGCAACAGCTTGGTCAAGTTCTCCTGACGGTCAAAGTAGTAGCGCCCTTCGGCGTTGTGGTGGAGATACCAGGCCGACTTTTCCAGCTCGGCAAAGGCTGTGAGAAAATCGCTCGGTTCATGCAAGGGCGAGAGCAGACATTCCACCATCTCCGCGGCGGTCAAGCCTTTGACGGCATTGACGGCGGTGGAAAGGCTGGTGGTAAAGAGCAAAGCGCCGACCTGAGTGGCCGCTTCACTGCCGCGCCGGAGATCAATCAGTTGGGCATGGGCCGACTGGTTGGCATCCCAGAGATCTTTGGCAATGACATCGCGCATCCCGGAGATCTCGGTGAGCTTGTCGCGCACCTCGCTAATACTCAGGTCAAAATGTTGCGGGCCAATCAGAAAGACATCATTCGCCGGTCGCTCCCAGACCGAACGAAGCAGCCGGGAGATCAGTTCGATCAAGCCGCGGGTCTGTTTGAATTGCTCGTTCTCTTTGAAGAGCGCAATCATATTCTTGAGGCGGGGATGGAAGGGATAGGTTGCCACAATTTCATCGGCAATCGCCTCGGCGCCGCGGTCGGCTACTTTGGCCTTGGCAGCCTCTTCCAGCTTGCGCCCATAGGCATCGGCAATGTCGGCAATCACGGCGCGGTCGGGGAGACATTTGAAGAGGCGCTTGCGCAGAATATCATAGATCTCATTGGCGGCCAGATCGACGGGGGTGATATTCCGCTCCTGCCGCCCTAGCTCCTGGCGGGCATTCTCAAGCGCCCGATTGATCAAGGCGCCGCCGGTCTGATAGGCCGCCCACAGATCTGAGATGACGACACAGACATTGGCCTTCTTGCTGGCGGCGGTGAGCAAATTAGCAAAGGCGCGTGTGGCAATGTCGGCCACCGTGCCGGCGCCAATGGGGCGCGTCGCCAAATCTTCAAAGTAGGGCGGCATCTCATCCAACAGGATCAGGATGGGCTGATCGCCGGCAAACAATTTGAGCCAGGCGCGCTCATCCGGCGCCTTTGGCCCGGAGGCCCAATACTCTTGAAAATGCTCGGCCTTGCCCAGTTGACAGGCAATTTCGCCCCAGAAGAAGTGGGGCGGGCTGTTACGGCCATTGAAAGCCGCAATCTGGGCGCAGTGGAAGGCATTGGCGTAGGGCATCCCGGCGCAATATTTTTGGCGCAAGGCGGGATGACGGGCCAGCAGGCCAAAGCCGACCAACAGGTGGGTTTTACCGCCACCCATGGCCTGCTTCAGGTGAAAAATCGCCTGGGTCGAGGCGCCGGCCAGCCGGGCGATTCCCTCGCTGATCAGATCCTGCATCCCTTGGGTGATATAGGTTTTTTCAAAAAAGGCAACGCCATCGCCTTCAGCACAGATCAACTCGTCAAGTTGCTCCACTTGATCGCTGATCTTGATGGCAAGGGCATTCGGTTGAAGATGACAAGCATCGCGGACCGTTCTCATGATATCAAAACTCGCTTTGATTCACTGAATGTGTTGCGACGATGGGTGGCAAAGGTATATAGTTGGTGGTTGTATTTCATAGAAGTTGTAAGCTTCTAGTGCAGGAGAGCGATAACGTCTCTTTTGATTGATTCCAAGTTTTACCAACATTACATTAAATTAATCAAAATTACAACTGCTTTTTGTCGTAAATTATACGAGGAATGTTGTAGAAAAGTGGCAGTTACTTTAAACTTACGCATTTTTGCCGATAGGTGTGAGAATTTGTAGACAAAGAAATCGTAGTATTCCAAATAATCATCTAAAAATAAGGCGTTCTCCGAGAAATAAATATCCAGCCGCTGAGGCGGCTTCTCGCTGTCAGCAACGGATTGCATCCGAGAAAATGGATAGGTAAATCTTTGA
>QWII01000072.1 GCA_021405325.1 Caldilinea sp. CFX5
ATTTTGTTACGCTCGCTCCCAGCGGTGATCAAAGGACGCGGCGCCTATTAGGGCATTCTTCCATCAGTGTAATCAGGAGTCCGCAGTCCTTAGTCTGGACTCTGGACTGCGGACTGCGGACTGCGGACTCTGGACTTGAGAATTTCATGCGGCCACAACGAATCCTCATCTTAATGAGTAACACCGGTGGCGGTCATCGCGCCAGTGCGGAAGCATTAAAAGCCGGCTTTACCCAGTTGTATGGCGAACGTTTTCAGGTGGAGATTATCGATCTGCTGATTGATCACCTGCCGCGACCGCTCAACCTGCTCCCGAACACCTATTCTTTTCTGGTCAATGAAGCGGCCTGGTTCTGGAAATTGCTCTGGAAGACCGGCAATCACCCTATCACCATCCGCCGTCTTTCCACGGTAGTCGCCCATTTGGGGCGGGAATCGGTGGCGCGCACCTTTCTGGCCTATCAACCTGACCTGATTGTCTCCGTCCATCCGCTTGTGCAGGAGTTTACCCTCTATGCCCTGCGGCGGATGAAACGGCGGATTCCCTTTGTCACCGTTGTCACCGATCTGGCGACGGCGCACCCGCTTTGGTTTAACCCCGCGGTGGATGCCTGCTATGTGGCCAGCAAAGAAGCCTACTCGCTCGCTCGGCGGGTGGGGTTGCGCCCCAAGCAACTATACCTCTACGGCTTACCGGTGCGACCAGCCTTTGCCCAGCCGCCGCCCAATGGCGCAGAATTACGTCAGCGCCTGGGCTTGCAAGCCGATCTGCCGGCGGTTTTGTTGATTAGTGGTGGCGAAGGCGTTGGCCCGGTTGAAGCCATTGCCCGTCAACTCGATGAAACGCTGTCCAAGTCAGGGCAAGCGGTGGGCCAAATGGTGGTTGTTTGTGGGAGGAACGCACGCCTGCGGCAGAAATTAACCAATCACCAATGGCGTATTCCCACCCTGGTGCATGGGTTTATTGAGAATATGCCGGAGTGGATGGCAGCCTGTAACTGTATTGTCACCAAAGCCGGCCCCGGCACCATTGCCGAAGCGCTGATCAGTGGGCTGCCCATTATCTTAAGCGGCTTTATTCCGGGCCAGGAAGAGGGCAACATTCCCTATGTCTTGCAAAATCAGGTGGGAAGCTATGGTCACTCCCCGCAGGAAATTGCTAACACGGTCCATTATTGGTTTACCGATGGCTGTGACCAATTAGCGCAGATGACTATGCGCGCACGTGCGTTGGGGAAACCCCAGGCAACCTTGCAGATTGTCGAGTCGATTGCGCAACTCCTAGAGCTGCAAACACCCCTTGGTCAAGCAAACCTCAACCTGATGGGCGCTACCAGTCAAGCTCCTGCCTGATGAAAGTTAAAAAATTACGTCGCTTTTTAGCTTTCATCAGGCTGGGAGCCTTGCCCTGTTCATCATTGTGCCATTGTCACTTTGCGCATGCTTGTTGGGGTTGTTCGGCTTGGCTGATGGAAGAGCGCCTGTCACCAGGTGCTCTTCCGCTTTAGCGCAAAGTCTCCATGTTGTGCCGTTGGGGCAGGCAATAACCCTGACCGCGCACGGTGACGACATAGCGGGGATTATCCGGATCCGGTTCAATCTTGCTGCGCAGCCGGCGCACATGCACCCACAACGATTCGACCGTCCCTTTGCGCACCGGGTCCCAGGCTTTGGCCAGGAGGAAGCCCGGCGAAAGGACACGCCCGCGGTTGTTGTAGAGAATGTGCATCAAGCGGTTCTCGGTCGGGGTTAACATGATCTGATCATTGTCCACGACCGCGTATTGCTGGGCAAAGTTAATGCGCAGATGATCGTCGATGACTAATTCCGGATCGACCACCTGATCCGACGCCACGCGCAACAGCACGCGACGGACACGGGCCAGCAATTCAGAGAAAGCGAAGGGCTTCGTGATGTAATCTTCCGCATAGCGGTTCAACCCTTCCACCTTGGTGTTGGTGTCGGAGAGGGCCGAGAGGAAGATAATCGGAATATCACCCATGCGGCGCAATTCCGCCGCCACCGCAAAACCATCCATGCCTGGCATCATAATATCCAGAATGACCAGATGGGGCAACCCTTCTTGCTGAACGATCTCCAACGCTTCGGTGCCGCTGCCGGCTGCGTAGACTGTGTAGCCTTCGCGTTGCAGGCGCAGGTTGAGCATCAGCCGTGTATCGGCTGCGTCATCCACCACCAAAATGCGTTTAGGGTCATTCACCGTGGTTACAGCTTGTTGTTCACTCATTACACACTTCCTTTTTGTTAGATTGACTTTTAACTAAGTTGCGCCGTCAACTGGTGACCTTACGTTTGGCAGCTCTCAGACCAGCGTTATAAACCGGTAATCGATGGCCACCAGTTAACGTCAACTTGGGAAAAGTAGATGTCCAGGTTCATGATGTACTAGCGTTATAGTAAGTTACCCAACTAATCGCAAGGTGCAGCATCTACAATTACCAATTCATTCACACAAATTTATCTGTTCTGTTAATTTTCTATGATTGCGCTTTGCGGTACAGAATTAACGTCACAGTGTTAGATGTCTAGGTTAGATGTATGGCAAATTGCATTATTTACATAGACGTTACATTACACTGGATAGCAACGATTTTTCTTATCAATTACATTACAATTACCGCCTAAACCATCTATTTTGTAATGAGTCGCTTGGTAAACTGGCGAGAACGCCAGTGTAACCCCAAGGATAGCAATCAGCCAATGTTTCGCCAACAACATTCTGACTCTGCTATAAGCAAGAACTACTATAAGCAAGAATTGGTAATCATTCGTGATTTGAAATTAATTCAGAATATCAAGATAATTATACTACAATAATTGTTGCGTAAACTGTGCTATGCCATACTTTTTAAAGGTTGTTATCGATCGACTAAAAAAGCGCTAAATTTGCTTACTAGTGCAAAGGCTGGCCTGCCCGTTTACAGTTTTGTTTAGATTATATCAGACATAGGTATGAATTTGTGTTACAAATCGTTACAAAATGACTAGTAATGGGCGTAAGGAGTTAACGAAATGACAACAGAGCTTACCAAAAAGTTTAAAAAGGTAGCCTATATCGGCGCAATTGCGCTTGCCTTTCTGGTAGGCAACGTCACCGGCTGGTTTGTGCGCCCGGTCATTGCCGCCGATGCAC
The DNA here is from genome assembly GCA_021405325.1 of Caldilinea sp. CFX5. The sequence goes on from QWII01000072.1 coordinate 3,154, forward strand.
CGCCGGAGTTTGCCGTCTTTTGGGAAGCCTGGGACGTTGTTCTCAACAATTTTGTTGATCAAGATAAAATTGACTTTCGCCGGATGACCTACGGCGCCATCCAAGGCATGTTAGATACATTGGGGGACAGCAATCACACGGTCTTCTTTGACCCGGAGACGGCGCGCCTACAAGCAAGCGCCCTAGAAGGTTCTTTCGAGGGAATCGGCGCCCATGTCTCCATAGAAAATGACCAATTCACCATTATCGCCCCCATTCGCGGTTCACCGGCAGAAGCCGCCGGCTTATTGCCCGGTGATGTCATTGTGGCGGTCGATGGCGTTCCCACCGCCGGTCTGCCGGAATGGGATGTCATTAGCCGCGTTCGTGGCCCTGCCGGCACCGCGGTCGTCCTGACCGTACTGCATCCTGATAGCGAGGAAGCAGTCGAAATTACTGTGCAGCGCGCTCGCATTGAACTAGAGAGCGTCGCCTGGGCCCGCATTCCTGCCACCAACCTGGCCTATGTCCAAATTACCCAATTTGCCGGGGATACGAATTTTGAATTGATGCGCACCCTGGAAGCGATTCGTAATGAAGCAACAAACGGTGATGCTATCCAGGGCATCTTACTCGATCTACGTAATAATCCGGGGGGCTATTTGCATGAAGCCGTTCGGGTGGGCGGGCAGTTTCTGCCCACTGGGCAAATCGTGTTACATGAACGGAATGCCCAGGGCGAAATCCAAAGCCATAAAGTCTTTGGCAGCGGGCTGGCGCGTGACCTGCCCATGATCGCCCTCATCAATCAGGGCACCGCCAGCGCTGGTGAAATTCTGGCCGGCGCCTTGCAAGAAAACGAGCGGAGCAAACTGCTCGGCGAAACCACCTTGGGGACAGGCACCGTTCTTCATCCCTTTACCCTGAGCGACGGCTCCGTTATCCGGTTAGGTGTTACCAATTGGTTGACCCCCAAGCTCCACCTGATCAAAAATGAGGGCATCAAACCTGACATCAAAGTGACCCAAAAGGCGTCGGTTCCCTTGATCGACGCAACGACGCTGCAAGAACTGCCCCAAGACCAACCGGTCCGCACCGAAGATACCCAATTTAATACGGCGCTGCTCTGGTTGCGCTTGGCTACGCTTGGGCAATGATAACGTGATTCGTGGCCTTCGACAGGCTCAGGCCACGAATCACGTTCTTTCCTGGTATAACCCATGCTTGCGCATATACGCCTCCACCAGGCGCGGCACCTGATGGCAGATAGGGGCGCCGCGCCGGATGCGCTCTTGCAGCGTATGACTGGCAATCTCTAACTCCGGCATATCCAGTAGGACCACCCGTTCACGGAGGCCAGGCAACGCCGCTTCTAACTGAGGCCAGTCCAATTCAATATCATGGCGAGTCAACACCACGAGCGTACACTGCTGGATCAACCATTGCGGCGCACGCCAATGGGGCAGATCGCGCAAGCTGTCCATCCCCATGAGAAAGTATAACTCGGCGGTCGGACCGACCTGCTGGCGCAGTAACTGCACCGTATCATTGGTGTAGTGCGGCCCCGGTCGATCCACATCAATGCGACTGAGCCACAACCCCGGCATATCAGCAATGGCCAACTCCACCATCTGCAAGCGGTGGGCGACCGGTGTCAGGGCGCGCCCTTGTTTGTGCGGCGGATCACCAACCGGCGCCAGATAGACGCGATCCAGCCCCAACTGAAAACGCGCCTCTTCGGCCAGGATCAAGTGACCAATGTGAATCGGGTCGAAGGTGCCGCCAAAAAGGCCGATGCGTTGGGCTGTCACAAGTCCTTACTCTCCAAACGCATTCTCAAAGCCCCAGACCAGCTCGACATCGCCAATGCGCACCGTATCGCCATCTTGGATGCCGCCATCACGCAAGGCGTCGGCAATGCCCATTGCGCGGAGAATGCGTTGGAAGCGCATCCCGGCTTCGTAATAATCCCACTTGGTCATTTGGGCCGTGCGTTCAATGGCTTTGCCTTCCACCCACCAAACATGGTCAGCCACTTTATAGATGGCAAAGGCTTTTTCATCTTCTTCCGGCGTGATTTCGGGTAAGCCTTCCTCTTCCGGCGCCTCAACCGCCGGCAGCGCGGCTAACATGGCCTGGACGCGGTAGAGCAACTGATCGACATTTTCCCGCGTCACCGCGCTGATCGCCATCACCGGCTGCCCCTGTTTGGTCATTGCTTCCTCGACCGCCGGCCACACTTCCTGGGCCACCGGCAAGTCGAGTTTGTTCAGCGCCACCAGTTGCGGTTTCTCGCGCAAGCCGGGGTTGAAGAGATCCAATTCTTGATTGATCACCTCAAAGTCGCCCAACGGATCAGGACTGTCACCCCCCAGCAGATGGATGAGGACGCGGGTGCGTTCAATGTGGCGCAGGAATTCCAACCCCAAGCCCACTCCTTCGTGCGCGCCTTCCAGCAGGCCGGGAATGTCGATGAACAAAATCTGCTGGTGATTGACCTCAGCCATGCCCAGATTAGGGGTCACGGTGGTAAAGGGATAATCAGCAATCTTGGGTTTGGCGGCGCTTAGAACACTGAGCAAGGTCGATTTACCGGCATTGGGGACGCCAATGATACCCACATCCGCCACCAATTTCAGTTCTAATGCCAGCCAGCGTTCCTCGCCCTTTTCGCCATTTTCGGCAACGCGCGGCGCTTTGTTTTGGGCCGACTTAAAGGCCGCATTGCCCCGTCCACCACGGCCCCCGCGCACGATCAGTAGTTCTTGCCCGGGGCGCGTCAGATCGGCCAAGCGCTCACCGCTCTCAGCATCGTAGACCAGCGTTCCCGGCGGGACAGGCAGGCGTAAATCTTCCCCCATGGCACCGGTGCGATTGGCGCCGCTGCCATGACCGCCACGTCCTGCTCGATGGTGGATGCCCGTCTGATAGGCGTGCAACGTATTGAGCGCCGGGTCGACCACGAGGTAGACATGCCCGCCACGCCCGCCATTGCCGCCGTTGGGGCCGCCTCTTGGTACATATTTTTCCCGGCGGAAGGCTATCACCCCATTGCCGCCGTCACCCGCTTTAACATAGATTTTCGCTTTATCAAAAAACATACCTTACATTGTAAGGGGTGGAACGCAAAAGAGCAAAAATAACATGTATCACTTGACAACAATGGCGCTAAGGTTGCCGGAAGGGCAATCGCATGGATGAGGATACTTTGACAAGCTTGTTTGTTCTGCTACACTATGACCCAGAAGACACACCATATCACGAAAATGAATGTAACCCGCAGGAATGAACTTATGGAGCCACAGCGCTTTTCCCAGGATTCTCGCTCTTGTGACAAATTTGTTAAGCTGGCGCTCCCCCTATGCCTTCTCATCGCTTGCCTACTCTTTCTACCTGGGTCGTGGCGGCTACAACCTGCATTGGCCCAAAGTGATGACACCCCCACCCATACTGTGCAAGCCGGTGAAACATTAAGCAGCATTGCCGAACGCTACGGTGTGACCCTAGCCGAGTTGATGACCCTGAACGGCATCACCGACCCCGACGCCATTGTGATCGGCCAGGAATTGTTGTTGCCGGCAGCCGCCGCTGAACAGCCGCCAGCCACCCCGCTGCCGGTTCATACCGTGGGCGCCGGGGAGACATTGAGCGAAATTGCGCAACAATACAATGTTTCCCTCACCCGGCTGATGCTCTTCAATGGCTTGCGCGACGCCAACGCCCTCTACGAAGGACAACGCCTCCGCATTCCGCCGCCGGAGGATGAGGAAGCGCCAACCCCAACGACGGCGCCGCCGGCAACAGCGCCGCCTGAACCGACAGCCATTGCTACCACAGCTGAATTACCCACAGCGACAGCAACCACGGCGGAAACTACAGACGACGAAAGCGCGGTTGAGCCAACCGCGGCGCCCGCTGAGCCGGTCGATGTGGCGCGGCTGACCACTTCGCTGAACAGCGTCTACACGGTCCGTTCCGGCGACACGCTGGCGCGCATCGCCTTGCGCAATGGTGTTGACTTCGACACCTTGCGCCAGTTGAATGGCATTGCCCCGGATGACATTGGCAATCTGGCCGCCGGGCAGACGCTCATCCTGCCGGCGACCGGCGCCGATCTGCAAGTGCGCACACAAGAGCGCGAATATGTCGTCGAGCCAGGCGATAGTTTGGGGTCGATTGCCGCCCAGTTTGATCTAACACTGGCCGATCTATTGACGGCAAACTGGATCACCAACCCGGACAATATTGTGGTCGGGCAACGGCTGGCGATTCCCGGGAAGGTGTCGGATGAGGCGTCGGCAAAACAAGTTGGGCCGTTGCGTCGCGGCTATTATTACTATACCGTGCAGCCCGGTGACACTCTCTCAACGTTGGCCAATGCCCTGAACACGACCAAACTGGCGATTTTGGAATACAACGGTTTGCCCGATGAAGAGACAGTCTATGCCGGACTGGAAATTCGGGTTCCCTATGGCCCGCCGGCGCCACCCAACCAACGCCCGCCGACGCCGGCCTCCGGCACCAATTTCCAGGTTAGTTTAAGCCGCCAACAATGTTGGCTCTTCCAGGGTGATCGCGTTCGCTATTCATGGACCTGTAGCACGGGCTATGGCGAATGGATCACCCGTGTCGGCTCTTTTGCGGTGCAGAGCAAGATCGAAAATGCCAAGAGCAGCGCCTACCGGCTCGATATGCCCTATTGGCTGGGCATATACAATGTGGGCCAGTATGAAAATGGCATTCACGGGCTGCCGGTTGAGTGGGACACTGGCAAAAAGATTTGGGAGCGGCTGATCGGCGAGCCGGCTACCTTTGGCTGTGCCATGCTTGACGATCGCGACGCCGCCATTCTCTTTGCGATGGCCTACATCGGGATGCCGGTGCATATTATTCATTAACCGATATTGGGTATTGGTCATGAATGACCAATACCCAATATCCAATACCCACTGATCGTCTCATGACCAATCACCAGATTCTACCCGCCGGCAAATTACCCGCCTCTCTGCTCACTCGCCTGTTGGGCGATTTGCCGACCCATCACCCGCAACTGTTGCTTGGCCCGGCAGTGGGTGAAGATGCCGCCGTCATTACCTGGGGAAATGATGGCGATCAGCTACTCGTGGCCAAGAGCGACCCCATCACCTTTGCCACGGATGAGATCGGTTATTATGCCGTCAATGTCTGCGCCAATGACCTGGCCGTCACCGGCGCGCGCCCGCTCTTTTATTTGCCGACCATTCTGTTGCCGGCGGGCCAGACCGATATGGCGTTGGCAGAACGAATCTTTCAACAAATCGGCGCCGCCTGTCGCCGGTTGAGCATTGTGGTGGCCGGTGGTCATAGCGAGATCACACCGGCTGTCACCCAGCCGGTGGTGGCGGGAACAATGTTGGGCGCCGTTCAGCGGACACAAGTTGTCACCAGCCGGGGTGCCCAGGTGGGTGATCTGGTTCTCATGGCCGGCCAGGCGCCGGTGGAGGGAGCAAGCATCATTGCCCGCGAGATGGGGCCGCAATTGCGTCAACAAGGGTGGTCGGCAGCAGAGATCGAAGAGGCAGCCAACTATCTCTACACGCCGGGAATTAGCGTCTTGCAACCGGCGTTGCTGGCTGCCGAAGCGGGCTTGGTCACGGCGATGCACGATCCAACCGAAGGCGGCGTCGTCACCGGCTTGCTGGAATTGGCGGTAGCGGCGGAGGTGGGGCTGGTGGTTGCGCTGGATGCCCTGCCGCTTTCCGATCTGGCTGTGCGTCTGTGCGCCGCTTTTGGTCTCGACCCGCTAGGGGTGATCGCCTCCGGCGCGCTCCTTGCCACGGCGCCGGCAGCCAACGTTGAGCAGTTGCAGCAACTCTGGCTGACGCATGGTTGGTCTTCGGCGCAAGTGGGACGCGTGGTTGCCAAAACGGAGGGGATCACCGCCTATCGCCAGGGGCAGCCGACGCCGTTCCCACACTTTGCCGCTGACGAGATTACAAAACTTTGGCAGTAAGCTTAATCCGCTCACAGCCGGTCCATGACCGGCGTCGGTCGCCGGTCATGGACCGGCTGCGAGCAAGTTGAAGGATTGTTGAAAAATTTACGGGAGTAACTATGTCTCAATCCCAAACCCCGGTTGCCCTCATTGGTGGCGGCGTCATTGGCTTGACGAGCGCCGCCCGTCTGTTGGAAGCCGGTTTTCCGGTTACGGTGTTTGCCCGCGCCCTGCCGCCTCATACTACCTCCGACATTGCCGCCGCCTTTTGGTCGCCCTCGGCGACGGCGGATCAGGCCAGGGCGCGCCAGTGGGCGATGACCAGTTTAGCCACTTTTCAACAACTGGCTGCCAATCCGGCATGTGGCATCTTGTTGACTGATCTCTACAGCCTGGCTGATACCCCGACTGATATGTCTTACATGGCAAGCGGCGGCGCCATGCGCCAAGTGCCGCCCGGCGTCTTTCCGGCGCCCTGGTCGGGCTGGTGCGCTCCGGCGCCGCGTATCGACGTGCCGATCTACATGCCCTGGCTGTTGGCGCATGTGCAGAGCCTGGGTGGTGAGGTAAAGGTGCAGACCTTGCAAAGCTTACACGAGATTGATCGCACTTATCCCGTCATTGTCAACTGCACGGGGCTGGGCGCCCAAGCCTTAACCGGCGACGCCATGTACCCCATTCGCGGCCAGGTGATGAGCGTGCGCAAACCGGCGGGACTCTCGCCGGCCATCATCTACGCCAATGACGCGACGACCACCACCTACATCATCCCCCGCAGCCACGACTGTCTGCTCGGCGGCACCTATCAATATGGCAACAGCAATGTCGAGGTTGATCCAACCATTGCCGAACAGATTCTGGCGCGCTGCGCCGTCTTTCATCCGGCGTTTGCCCAACCGGAAATTCTGCAACACAAAGTGGGGTTGCGTCCCGGTCGCCACTTTGTGCGATTGGAACAGGAGCGCTTACCCTCCGGTCAGACAGTTATCCACAATTACGGCCACGGATCGGTTGGGCATACGCTCTCATGGGGCTGCGCTGCGGAGGTGGCAAAGCTGGCAACGGTGATCGCCGAAGGGTAATCGTCCGTATTTTTCGTCGGGGCGCACCCTTGCGGTCGCCCCGGTTCTCCGGTGAGCTGGGGCGACCGCAAGGGTGCGCCCCGACCGTTATGGGAAACGATCGGATCATGCAAAAAACACTCACGGGTTCGGCCAATCAGATTGAAGCGGGGCAACTGCCGCTGCTCTTGTTGGTGCTGCTCTTTGACAGTATGCACTTTATCTTTGCGCGTCTCTTGTTGCCTTATGTCAGCCCTGATATTTCGGCCATGTATGTGATCGGCGTGGCGACGGTGCAAGTGGGGATCTATGGTTGGGTGACCGGACAACTGCGCCTGGCTGCGCTGCGCGACCACTGGCGCTTCTTTCTTATTATCGGCATTCTGATCGGCATCAGCACTCATCTCGGCTTTGTGGCAGTCGGCTATATTGACGCCGGCACGGCGGCCATGCTCAATAAGATCTCAACGGTCTTTAGCGTCGCCTTTGGTCTCTTCTGGCTGCGCGAACGCTTTACCTCCATTCAACTCTTGGGAACAGCGATTGCCATTATCGGCAGCTTTGTGATCGCGTATCAGCCGGACACGCAGTTGCAATGGGGCGCCTTGTTGATCATCGTCGGCGCCTTCTGCTACTCGCTCCACTTTGCCGTGGTCAAGCGGCATGGCGACCAGATTGACTTTCTCAACTTCTTCTTCTACCGTGTCCTGAGTACAACCGTGGTGCTCTTTCTGTCCGCTGCGGGGCGACAAGTGCTGGCCTGGCCTTCGCTGCAAGGTTGGCTCGTGATTCTGCTGGCGGGAACGTTGGATGTCACCATCAGCCGCATTCTCTACTATCTGGCGTTGCGCCGGCTGGATATGAGCTTGCTTTCGGTGATCACCACGCTCAGTCCGGTGGCGGCGATTTTGTGGGCGGTGCTGCTCTTTGGCACCCAGCCGACAGGTCAGCAGTTACTCGGCGGCCTGGCGATCCTTGTGGGTGTGCTGGTGGTGACGGGGGTGAAGGGGCGCAAGTAACAACAATCGAACGCGGATTGGGCGGATTTAACGGATACAGGACTTACGCAAGACGCCGGGCACCCTCTGGGTGCCCGGCAGTAATTCGTCTTGCGTAAGTCCTGGGATAAAAGCGAATCTCATAAAAATCCGCCAAAATCCGCCAAAATCCGCTCGATCCGCGTTCGATTGCTTTGGTTTGTGATCTACGCGGCCAACGGCAAATTCTCCGGCATGTTCTCCAGCCGGGTGAGCCAGTAGTGGACATCAAAGTTGTTATCACCCGTCAGGAAGCGCCACATTTTGACGCGGTTGACCACTTCCAGGCGACCGGAGGCGTCCTCGAACCAGGGTTCCTGTTTGCCCAGAATGGTCTGAACATCTTCAATGGCGTTGGTCTCGCGGGTGAAGATGGGCTTGTGCTTGCCATGATCGGACGGCAGATCATCGGTGTTCCAGAGGCGCATCTGGCGCACACGCGGGTTCAAGCGGATCTTGTACATGTAGCGCCGCTGGCTGGTCTTGTTCTGGCGACCACAGTGCCAGATGCCATGATGCAGCGCCAACACCGACCCGGCCTTGCAGACCATCGGGATCTGCCCCAGGAAATTTTGGTAGCGGGCAATGTCCATCTCGTTGATGCGACGGTATTGACTGCCCGGCACCAACAACGTACCGCCCATTTCCAGCGGCACATCGTGGGGGAAGTACATCAGTTGCACATCAAAGTGCATGCGCGTGTCGATAATGGAGTCGCCGTGCATCCCCTGCGCTTGCCCCTCGTTGGCCTGGCGCACATGGATGGCGTGATGGTCAAAGAGCGGGTCGGGGCCAACCAGGCTTTGGATAATGCCCTGGATCTCCGGCATCCGAATCATGCGGCCAAGCGCTGACGGCTCCGGGTAACATTGCGAAAGGGGCGTGCCGGCGGGCGCAGCTTTGATCGTGCCGGCGTCGATCTCGGCCATGACGGCATCATTGATCGACTGGGGCACCAGTTCATCAAAGCGCAAAAAGCCGCGCGCCACAAAGCTCGCCATCTGCTTGGAATTTAACAGATGCTTCTTATCAAGCTGTTCAGCCATTGATCTCCTCCAATTGCTCAAAGATAAACTCATACATTTGAAATGAGGTCGTATACTCCATGTTGGGGTAGGGCGGAATCAATTGGGGAAATTGAATCACCCGCCAGCCGTCGCGCAGCGCGTCCATCCCCGTGCGATAGGGGGGAACGTCGCTATCGCCGGTGGTGTGATGTTCTTTGCCGGTGCCATCATAGAGCGACCAGCCCTTCACCGGGCTATCCAACGCCGAGTTGGCGAGATAAAGCACCAGCACCTTTTGGCGTACCTTTGCCATTCAACTAACTCCTGTCCTTGTGACTGTGCATAAAATTCATGGGCAACAAACGCCATTATTGTAAACCAAGTTGTGGAAGTTGCCAACGTGTTGAAAAGGCGGAGGGTGGTTGGTTAGTTGGTTGATTTGATGCGGAAGGTGGATTGCAGGGACACGCTGCCCTCCTTCCGACTTGGGCAGAGGAGAGCAGCGTGAGATTGCGTAGGGGCGCACCTTGCGGTCGCCCTATGCTCGCCGGAGAACGGGGGCGACCGCAAGGGTGCGCCCCTACGTTTTACTTATGCGTTTTGCCAGCCGACATCGGGCGTCAGCCGTTGCACCCGATTGCTTGTGCAATCCAGGGCAAAGAGGCGCACCCACCCATTTTCCACCAGCTTTTTGACGCCAGGATTGGCGGCCAGAACAGCGTCGATCCGTTCACAGGGCGCTTCCACCACCACCTGCAAGCGCAGCGGCTCATGATACCAACTGCCGTCAGGCGCCTGTACCGATTGGCGCGCCAGCCCGGTGCGCAAGTCGCCGCCATTGCCCAGCACCACGCCCAAGGAGCCGATACGATTGTGCAGCGCCTTGGTGCCACAGCCAAACCTCTCGTTATCGACCGTCGAGGCAAAATATTGCAGATTGATCCACGACGCCACCACCATCGGCGCCGTGAGGATCAGGGTCAGGATCGAATTGTCGGGGTCAGTTGTCCAGTCATAGTCATGCAGGAAGGTGCGCCCTTGCAGATCGACGCCCCGTGTGCGACTGCGCCGGGCCGCGATAAAGGCGGCGTTGCGCGCCAGCGCCCACTCCGGGCGCACCTCCGACCAATCCTGGGCGCGACGCTTGATGAGTCGGTCAAGCCAACTGCCTGTCGTTTTGCCCAACCCCAACCCGCCGGCGCGTTCAGCGCGGACCGCCGCCCCGGCTGTCGCTAACCACTGTTCCAGTTGTTGGCGATCCGCCTGGTGACTGGCGGGGATCTGTTCGGTGTCCAGCAGCGCCACCTCATCAAGCGTCGTATTATGCAACCCCGGCACAAAATAGGTATCCTCAGGAATCATCCAGCCGTGCGCCACCAGCCCGGCGCGCACATCGGGATCGTTCAGCAACAGCGCGGCCACCCGACTGTTGATCGCGCCACTGTGGCCACCACAAGCGCCACAATCCAACCCGGCGGCATGAGGGTTATTGGCGCTGCTGCTGCCATGACCACAGAGCAGAATCAAGCGGGCAAAGCGCTGGCGTAGACCAATGTTTTTGAGAATCCCGGCGGCCATCGCCACCCGGCTCGCCAGTGGCACGCCGCTGCCCTGCACCACCGGTTGCAGGGTAAAGGGCGCATGGGTTTCATTATCGTCGGCGTTGTGCCGCCACTGCAAGGCGTCGCCGGCCAGGGTCAGCCCGTAAGCCAGTCCCAGCAATTCGACATAGGTGAAGGTGGCCGGCGTCTGCTGGATCTCTTTGACCACGGCGCTCAGGTTGTTCGGCGTCGGCGCCAGCGATTGCAACTTCAGCCCCGGTTGCAACAACACCGGACAGCGGGCGCTCTTCACGCCGTTGGCTTCCCAATCGAGACTCACGCCAAAGAAGCCCGCAAAACCAATGGTCTGGATGGCCGGATGCTGCGCTTCCAGATGACGGCGCAATAGTTCTGAACGGACATCAATGCAGAAGGCGGCTTGCAGAACGGGGCGAGCGGCGTTGCTCTCTTCTCTGGGTACCACTTTGATCTTCCCCAGCAACCGGCCGGCATAGCCATCTTCCAGCGCCTCTTGCAAGAGGGCCAGCACCGTTTCATCTTCGACCAGAGCGCCGGTGGTGGCACTGGGCAACGGCGTTGTGACCAGCAGCTCAACCAAAGCGGCCTCGCAACAAATCCGCATCGCCAACAGATCGGCCAGCGTCGCGGCGGCGGGCGCACCGACGGCCCAACTGGCGCGCCGCCAGTAACAGGCCCAGCCAAAGACGCCGCCTAACAAGCGGTAGAGATAGCGGCTGCGCTCGGCCGGCGTCACCGCCAGCCGTTCCAACATGACAGCGATCGCTTCTTCGGCGGTGGCCGGCAGGGTGCGCGCCCAGGCGCGCCAGCCTGCTAAACCAGTCGCCTCCAGCGAGCGATCCACCTGAGCCGCTTCCCGCCAGGAAGCATAAAGAGCGTTGGTGTCGGCTGTTTTCTTCGCCGCTTGTACGCTACACCAGAGCGCGGCATGGCGAATCAGCGTGTTCGACCAGTCGCCGCCGGTGCGCTGATCATAACGTTCGGCAAAGGTCAAGACGCACTTGGTCGGGCGCATGGGCATGGGCGCGGCGTCGGTCAGCATTGCTGCCAGCGCGGCGGCATCACGTCCGACGCGTGCGGCAGCCTGCGCCAAATCTTGCTGGTCGAAGGCGCCTTCATGGTAGCGTTGGCGGTAATAGGCTACGCCCGGCAGCAGCCGTCCGCCGATGCCGTCCCAAATTTCTTGCGCCGCCGCCGGCATTGTTTCGCCGGCAAAGCCTAAAAAGGGATTGACGGCAACGTAATTTGATAGATCCCACAACGGTGGAATGCGGGCGCAGACCGCTTCGATTTCGGTGCGCAAATTCTCCGGCACGGTTGTTTCTCCGCGGCTTGGGGCGTCTGCTGTCAAAGTCAGCACAGCACTCTCTTTAAGCATATTCCACCTCGTTCTTCATCCCCTGCTTGATTTCGTTCTTGTTTCCTACTTGAATTCTCTGCTTGATCGGTGAGCTTTCGCCTTTGCCGCTCAGGCTTTGCCAGACAGTTGCCACCAGGCGGTCGGCCAGAATGCCGAAATAGAAACCATGTAGTGCATGGATAGCAAAGGCCCGTCCCCTTGGTGTGCGCCGCCAAACCGGTTGCAGGATCTGCACCACCGAGAGCAACACAAAGGCCAGCACCGGCAACAGCGCCGCCATCCAGGCCAATGGCCCACTCAACACCGGCGTTGGGCCAACCACCGGTGCGAAGAAGATAGAGGCGCCCTTATAGAGCAGAAAGGCCAGCAGCGCCAGGGCAAAGGTGGTCAGCACAGCGTACAGATTGCGGGTCAACGCAGCATCGGCCCCAGTCACCGGCGCCCGGAAAAAGGTCAACCAGAATTGACCAATCCCCAGCGCTACCAACGTCGTCAGCGCCAGTTCGCCTGGCGAGTGGAAAGGGTTGAAGCTGGTGATCAATGCCGCCAGCGCCAGCGCCGGCACGGCTACGGCAACCCCTAACAAGCCGTAGCCAAAGGCGCGGCGGGGCGGCTCATGGGCCGGCAGGGTGACAACATCCGGTAGATCACCCGTGCGGAAGAATGACCATGCCTTATAAAAACCGTGGCCGACAATGTGCAAAATCGCCGCCGGGAAGACCGCCAACCCCAACTGGATCATCATAAAGCCCATCTGGCTGACGGTCGACCAGGCCAGGGTGCGTTTGACATTGGTCTGCGCCCACATGGTCAACATGCCGAACGTCATGGTCAACGTACCAACCAGCACCAGGAGGGAGAGCGCCACCGGCTCCGTCGCCAGCAGGGGGGCAAAGCGCAGGAGCAAAACGCCGCCGGCGTTGATAATGCCGGCGTGCATGAGCGCCGAGACGGGGGTGGGCGCCTCCATTGTCTCCGGCAGCCAGCTATGGAAGGGGAATTGGGCCGATTTGGCCAAGGCCGCGTTGACGATCAGTAAGGCTACCACCGTTGGCGCCCATGACCAGGTGACAGGCGTGTTTACGTTTGCCAGAAAGGTCGGCAGGTCGAGCGTGTTCCAATGCACCCAGATCAAGAAGATTGCCAGCAAGAGAACAAGATCGCCCAGCCGACTGATCAAAAACTTTTTGCGGGCAGGTCGTTGTGCTTCGGGGCGGTCGCTGTAGAAGGTGAGCAGGCGGTGCAGACCCATGCTAGTGCAGAACCAGGCGGCAAAGAGCAGCAGTAGGTTGGTCGAAAAGATGAGCAGGTAGGCCATACAGACGGTAAAGAAAAGCCAGCGCAGAAATTGGCGCTGGCCCGGCTCGCCATCGAGATAGCGGAGCGAAAAGCCATACGCGGTGATGCCGACGCCGGCCACCAGCAGTGCGATCACAGTACTTAAACGGTCAATGGTGATCCCCGGCAACCGAATTGCCTCCGGCACAAGCGCCTCGGCCAGCAACAGAACAGCTGAGAGCAATGTGAGTGCGCCGAGAAGCGCCAGCAGGCTATACTCGACCCACCCTGTCTTTTGGTAGTGCATTCATCTTCTCCAAACTTCTTTTTGTATCTTTTTATATCTTTATTCGGAGATAATAACATACTGACCACCAATGATACAACTTTCAAAACTAACTTTTGTCAGAATCTGTCGGAAAGCGATAAGACGTATTCGTACTCAGCTCGCGGCCCCCTGTCCTGAAAACAACAGGGGTTTTGCAGATTTCAAAGATTTTTCTAAGGTTTTCATCGGCGCAATCTGCGAAATCCCTGTTGTTTTCATCGGCTGTGGTGTATGAAGGCGCATAGGTCTCTTCCGAGAAGCGGCGAGAACCGTTCGGTATAACCAAACGTTAACTGCCTCTTCCCGGAAGAGACCCATGCGTTGCACTCGCCACGGCAAATGAAAATAGCACGCGGCACCCAGTGGGTTCCCGGCTGATTTAGCGAATTTGTACGGATTCTCATCCGCCTTGATCGGCCTGATCGGCTAAATCCCCGTTCTATTTTCAGGGCAGGATGGCCGACGCGTAAGCGGAAGTCAGGCGGCGCTTTCCGGGTAGAGGACATAGCCTTGCCCGCGCACGGCAAGCAGACGGCGGGGCTGTTTGGGGTCAACTTCAATCTTTTCGCGAATCCGCTCAATCAATTTTTGCAGCGCACTATCCGAGGGCGCGTCATCGGTCCACAGAGCGCGTTTGATACTCTCGCGGTCACAGACAACACCGGCATGGGCGGTGAGAAAGGCATAGAGGGCGCCTTCTAAGTGGGTAAAGGCCGGCCCCGGCAAGGCGTGATTGGGATGCGCCGTGACTGGCTCCGGGGTAGGTGGCGTCGATGCGTGGTTACTGGTCAACTCCGCGGCAACGCCTGGCGTAGCGAGTGCGCTCGTCTGCTGAACAAAACGCTGCATGACGGTGGCAAAGAGGCGCCAACGTACACCATCCTGCTCCACCACACCCAGGCGGGTGAGCGTAGTCAACAGTGGTGGCGGCTCACCCGCCACCGCCAGGCCACCGCCGGCCACCCGCTGCACCAACGTTTGCGCCCCGGTGATCTGCCCTAATGCCTGCCAAATCGCTTGGCAGAGGGGCAGCGCGGTGTCAAAGAGTTGTTGCTCCAACGCTTGTGCGTTGACCGTCGTGCGTGGCAAGGCGACATGGTGTTCATAGAGCAACGCACAGGCCATCGTCAGCAGATCCGGGTGGCGACCGGCCAACCGCAGGAGTAGGGTCTGCTCCTGGGCACTAAAACGGACAGCGTTCTCGGCGGTTGGACTGCGGGTCATCAACGCTTGAGCCGCCGCCGGTTCCAGTTGCCCCAAGTAGACCGTGCCGGCAAAGAGATTCCAGAAGGAGGATGACGCCTGCCAGGTGTTTGGCTCGTAAAACTCGTGGAGGGGTCGCGAGCTGGTCGCGACAAAGGCGACCCGCTCGCCCAGCGTCGGATCTTGGGTCAGGGTGCGCAACAGGCTACCAGTGACGCGCGGCAGACGGGCAATGCCCTCGGCGTTATCAATCAGCAACAAAACCAGATCCGCCGTAGCGTTGCGAATGGCGTCAGCCATGCTGTGCCAGAGCGTTTGCAGTTGTTCGAGCACTGGGAGATCGCTATGGCCCGGATCAGGCGGCAGGGGTTGGACGCCGCTGGCCGTTAATTCCTGCGCCAGCGCCCGGTAGAGATCGCGCCAGAAGTAGAGCGCCCCCTCCGGGTGATTGCCATCCAGGTCGCTATAGGGGCCGGCATTCACATAGACCGCCAGCACCTGCTGCTTGTCACCAAAACTGAGTTGGCGTTGGGGGACTGGTAGGTGCGCCTGTTGTTGCAGGTGGTAGAGCAGAGACGTTTTCCCACTGCGCGGCAACCCCACCACTGCACAACATTGCGGTGGTTGCGCCGCCAGTTGCTGACCAATGGTCGCCACCTGGACGCTGCGACCGAAAAAGGCGGTCGGCGCCAAAATCGGTTTGCGATTACGAAACGGGTTCATGCGGCTCTGGTTCCTCTATCGGCACGACTGGCGGCTTACATACCGTCGAGTATAGCAGAGAAGCGTCGTTTTGTCGATAAAGAGACATACAGAGACATGCAGCGATGTGAATCTGTTGTCAGGATACACTTGTTGAATTTTATCTTCATGTTGATAGCTGTAGCCGCTTGCGAAAATGAGCCAACACTTGTTCAAACGCGTCACGGGTGGGATGGCCGGGGGTGTCATCGTAATGGGCCGTTAACACCGAATGCGCGCCATGGGGAATGCCATGCGGGTTGTCAGGCGAGGAATCGATTTCAATGCCGATAAACCCGTCGCCCAGTTCGCGGCGCAAGGTGGCAAAACGGTCGGCGGGGACGGCGGGGTCGGCAGTGAAGCGCAAGCCCAGCACCGTGCAACCCATTGCCGAACGCTCCTTGACGACGCTCAACTCTTGATCCGAAAGCCCAATCGCCGCCCGGCGCGCCGGGCCGATAGGAAAGGGCAACGACGGTTGACTCAACACCGGGGCCATCACACTGGGATCGACCATCAACGCCAACGCAAAGCCGCCGGTGAGACACATGCCAATCGCGCCCACCCCTGGCCCGCCGCACTCGGTGTGAACCTGGCGACAGAGCGCCCGCAACCACTCCGTCACCGGGCTGGATTGTTTGGTGGCAAAGCAGTAGAACTCATTGCTGATACAAGCGCGTACCATTTGCCCAAGCGCATAGCCAGCCGTCATCGGTCTGCCCGGCGTGCCAAAGAGAACCGGCATCACACTGGTAAAGCCGGCGTCCGCCACCCGGCGTGCAAAGTCAGCCACCGGCGGGGTGATGCCGGGGATCTCATGGATGATGACCACGCCCGGCCCGCTGCCTTTGCGATAGAGCGGCTTTGTTTCCTTTTGATAGGTAAAGCTTCCGCTTGTAAAGTCAGCAAGGGTATCATGTGTTGGTGTGGTCATTGTTCGCTCCGTCGGTGAGTAAATTGAGTAGCCCTGTTTGAATATCGGCTGGCATGGGGCCATGGGCGACAATTTGCGGCCATAGGACAAGCGGCGGCTTGGCGATGAGATGTTTCGCCAACCGTAGATTCTGTAAATCATCATAGAGGTAATGTCGCCGTCCACAGTGTTGGGCAGCGCACCTCAGGCGGGCAAACGGTTCACAACGTTTCCAATGGCAGGTGCGCCCTAAGTAGGTATTGCGTGGATCGGCCAGAAAAACTTCGCCGCCACGATTAAACGTCTGGGCATGGCCGGCCAGTTTACGCCCCAGCGCTGCCAGAGGTTCCAGGTCGGCCTCATCGGTGACGGTCACAAGTAGATCGGTATCATTCGGGTCGGGTTCATCGGTGGTCAGGGAACCGATCAGGGCAATGCGGGTGACGCCGGGCAGTTGACGTGCGGCTTGGACAAAGTGCAGCGTTTCGGCAATCAGACGCTGGCGCGGTGTCGGTTCGCTGGGGTCGGGCGCAACTGGTTGCCAGGAGGTGTATTCAGCATCAACCCCTTGCTCTTCTAGCCACTCACGCGCTCGTTCACGTCGTAGTCCATGAAGAAAGGCAAACCAGCGTTCGCGAATACGACGGTCGTCCTCTAACGCCTCTTTGAAACGGCGAAACGCCCCGCGCCCTTCGATGGCCCGCGTCAAGCGACTTTGGCAAGCCTGATCGTTCAGGGTTGCGATGAAGGCCACCATATCCCCATACTCTGGGCCGCTATCGACCAGCGGCAGCCGCAGATGGTGCTCAGGAATGTCGGGAGCAAAATCGCCCAACCGGTCCGGCGCTGACATAGACACCTCCCCCGTTGCGGTATTGAGGAAGGCGTTGTGTACTTCCATAAAGTGCTGCTCCATCGCATCGGCGACCTCGTCAAGGTTGATTTGTAATTTGGGCATTGCGTTATCCCTCCTTTCCCCACTCATTCTTTTTGGTACGCTGTAACCCATTGGCAAGCGGATTACGGCAACGGTTGCAAGATCAGGCGCTCCTCTACGGTGATTTCTGACTGGGCAAGCGGCAGCGAGTGATAGTCACGATCAATCCAGCCGCGCAGTTGACCGCCATAATGTTTGCTGCCGGGATGACCGGACTGACCAGCCGTGTCCATGCCCCAGACGACTGGCGGCGAACTGCTCAAATCAGCGATCAGCCGGTAGCTGGCGCCCAGAACCGATTTGTAATTCGCATCGGAGCCGGTGTTGCAAATGGTGAAGGCGCTGCCGCTGAGGGCATAACCGCCCCGATCCAGCAACTGCGCCAGGTCGCCACGGTTGGACAGGGGATGATGCAGCGTAATCGTGTGAAGGCGACCCCACGTCCATTGGTGCATCTCTGCGCCCAAGCGCGTCGCCAGTTCAGCCAGCGTCGCCTGGAAGGCGGCAACGATCTGCGCTTTGCGATCACCGACGGCAAACCAACCGGCTTCATCAGCGGTCAGCAACGCCAGCGCCAACCCGCCGATCACATCCGCCATGAGCGGCGCTGTTTCCGCCGGAAAACGGGCCGCCGCCACCCGCCGGCTCCACTGGCGGAAGAAGACTTCAAAGAGCGCGGCCCCTACTTCCTCCGGTTCCATGCCGTAATTCCAGCGTTGCAAGATGGTGGCCGCCGCCTGAATTTGTGGATCGTCTACCGGCGCAAGTACTGCCAGCAACAACGGCACCGCCTCAGCGGCCCGCTGCACGCGCGTGTCATAGTGCATACGCACAAAGTCGGCTTGGTCAAAGTGGCTTTGTGCTTCCAGCATGTGTCGAATCCGCTCGGCGCGATGACCGCTGCTCCAGGTGCCGGAGAGGGGATAGGGGTAGTCGGCGGGGGCGGTGCGGTTGTTGGCGGTGCGAATCCAGCCTTGCGGCGGATTGGTGAGCGCCGGCATCCCGGCGTAGGGGATCAGCCCTTGCCACTGGTGAGCCGGGTCCCAACCAGGTCGATAGCCCCGTTCCCAATTGTGGCGAATGGGGATGCGGCCAGAGCATTGATAGCCAATCCCACCGGCGGCGTCAGCAAAGATAAAGCTAAAGGTTGGTGAGCGCCAGTCGTGGAGGGCGGTGCGGAAGGCGTCACAATTGGCCGTGCGCACAGCGTTGAGCAGCGGCGTGATCTCATCCGAGATGGTCGCTCCCAGCCAGCGAAAGGCGACCGGGCCGGTGTTCTGGGCCGGCGCTGGCAGGAGTTCATCGACAATGGGACCATTGCGGGAGAAACGGATGGTTTTCATGACTGGCGCACCACCCCGCACCAGAATTGTTTCGGTGATTTCACGCGCCGGCTCCCATTGCCCGTCGTAGAGAAAGCAACCAGGATGAGCCGGATCAGTCCGTTCCTGGTAGAGATCGCGTTGTGAGCAGATATTGTTGGTAAAGCCCCAGGCCATCTGTTCGTTGCGCCCCAGCAGGAAGCTTGGCACACCGATGTAGGTTGCGCCGGTCAGGTTGAAGGAGCCGCCGACCAGATGCGCTTCATACCACCAGGAGAGCGTACCCAAGGGTAAGTGCGGGTCGCTCGCCAGCAATGGCGCGCCGCTCCGAGTATGATTGCCATCCACCACCCAGTTGTTGCTGCCTATCCCGGCCTCTGGGTCGCCCACCACCCCGCCGACGGCCTCTGATCCCACCGCTGCCGCCGCGTAAGAGCCGGGCGGCAGAATGCTTTCGTCGCCGGCTTCGGGCAGCAGAAAGGCTTGAAACAGCGCTTCATTGTTGAGGGTGCGGCGCGCCAACTCTGGCAGGGCAATCACCGGCAAACGCCCAGTCAAATACCAGCGAAATTCATCCCAAACGGCGACCGAATCAATCGGTCGCCACGGCTCCGGCTGGTAGTCCAGCAGCGCAAACTCAATCGGCAACCGGTCGCGGCTCGCTTCGATCACCAGATTGACACCTTGGGCAAAGGCTTCCAACAGTTGCAACGTTTCTGCCGGTAGTCGCTTGACCTCCTCAGCCGCAATGCGATTGAGACCGACCGTGCGCGCCAGAAGGTCGAGCGGCAACGCGTCTGCGCCCAAAATTTCCGCCAGCCGACCGTTGGCCTTGCGGCGCAAATAGTCCAGTTGCCAGAGGCGATCCTGCGCCATCGCCACCCCCAGCCCCAGAAAGAGATCCTGGTCATTGTCGGCAAAGATGTGGGGGATGCCGTTGGGGTCACGCAGAATGTCTACGGCCGTCGTTACGGTAGCCGGTATTGTCCCGGTCATGGTCGGGACACGGGTAGCGCACTCTGCTTGCCACCAGGCGAGAAATTCTTCTTGTGTGAGGCCAGCATCGGCGCAAATGGCAGCAATGGACGCGCCAGCGCCCAGCTTTGCTAAAATGGTTTGGGATGATAATTGCATGGTTCTGTGTCCTTGCCTAACATCTATCGGCGTTCGCGCATCTTTTGGACGCTAAAGTCCGGTGATTTATAAAAGGCGAAAATGTCCGTCTCCCGCTGGCGCACTTCCCCCGCCAGCCGCAGAACGTCGGCAGCATATTCGGTGGGGATGCGCACACAACCGTCGCTATCGGCAAAGATCAGATCGCCAGGGCGAATGCGTAGTTGACCCACCGTAATCGGCGTGTCAATGCGGGTAACATGAAAGACGCCATGCCCCGGCACCGTCCCCCACGCCCACATGGGCAGACCGACGCGGCGAATCCCAACTAGATCGCGCACCGTGCCATCGACCAGCGCGCCGACGACGCCAAGCCGGGCGTGAACCGTCGCCATGCCATCGCCAAAGCTCGCACCGCGACCCGGTCGCGCATCGACATCTTTCATCACGGCGATGAGCGGTCCTCCTTGCTTTTCGATATAGGCATAATAATCCATCCAATCGAGCGCCGGGGAGTCGGCATCATTGGTCGTTACTTCGGCAGTGACAGCATAGCCAACGGCTGTGCCTAGCTCTGGTAGCAGGCAACGAATGGTGTGGTCGGTATATTCCTCGTTGGGCAAGCCCAACTTCTGCACCATTGCATTGAAAATCGTCGCTGAGTCAAATTCACGGAGACCGGTGATGATCGCCGGATCGACGCGCTGTGGCATATTTTTCTCCTTTATAGAAAAAGCCCGTAAAACCCAACGGCTTTAGCCTTGGGATATAAGGGCTTACCAGCGTACTCGCTGGCCGAACGTAGTGAGGTGAGCTTTAGCTCGACCAAATTCCAACAAAAGACGACAATGTGACCACTTGCTGTTTGCTGGGAATTGTGGTACAATTATACCTGTAGTCGGGTAATTCGATAATCAAGATTGCCCATCTACAAAACAAAAGTACCTTGCAAACTGAATCTTGCCGGTTATATCGGGAAATCGTCCGGTGTGTAAAATGTTCAACGACCAAGGGTTGAAGATAAGCCTTCAACTACCCTGGGAGCCAGGGAAAGTCACGCGACGGGAGATACGAGTCGTGGGGTGCCCTCTGGGCCAGGACGCTCGGCCCTCGAAAAGTTCCAAGCGACACGCTTGGAAGCCCAACCGCTTTAGCGTTGGGTAGCTCACACCACATCGATTGGATGATGGCAGCACTGGGGTGCGCAGGTGAGCGAGAGGTATCCCCTAAAAGACCCGAATCACCTGACCCCGCTCTGCCTCTAAGCGTTGCCCAACCAGTTCCCGCGTCATCGGGTTGACCGGCCACGCTTCCGGCGGCAGATGGGAGAGGCGCAAGAGCAAACGGGCCAGTTGACCCACATACTCCTTCAATTCGCGCACATTGACCTTATCAATCGTGTCGCCCGGCTCATGGTGAAAATCCGCATCAGGCCGGCGACCGACAAAACGCCAGCGCCATAGATGGGCGGCATCCAAACCGGCGCGCAGAAAGGGGAAATGGTCAGAGGAGGGGTCGAGTTGCGCCATGACATGACACTTTAGTCCGTCGCCCATTTCATCCAACTGGCTCTGTACCACCTTGCGCAGGTGAGGAAAGGCCAGCACAATCCCCTTGAGCGGCCCGGTCGAAAGTTCATCAAGGTTGATCGCCAGACGGGGTGGTGGTTCGGGGCCATAGTGTTCTTGCACATAGGCATCGGCCCCTTGCAACTTTTGCTCTTCGGCGCTAAAGGTGACAAAGCGAATAGTGCGTCCTGGCGTGACGCCCGTCGCCCGCTGTAACTCGGCCAGCACGCGCGCCGTCTCCATCACTACCATGATGCCGGAAGTGTTATCATTGCCGCCCGGTGCGCCAAAGACGGTGTCATGGTGACCGCCCAGCAGCAGATGTTCGTTGGGCCAGCGCCGCCCCCGCAGTTCCGAAACCACGTTCCAGGAGGGCGCTTCGTAAAAGCGGCTTTCGACGACCAACCGTAATTGTTTGCCGGCCCGCGCCCGACTACGTAATAACGCGCCATCTTCCCGCGAAACCGTGACCGTCGGCAACGGGTGTTCATTCAGGCCGGGATAACGCCAATCGCTGGCACTGTGATATTCCTTCCGGCCCCCCTCTTTGCGATCCACCACAATGGCGGCCACTGCGCCAGCATCCGCCAACGCCTGCAAACGGTAGGGCAGCGGGACGGGCGCGGTAAAGGGTTCATAGCCCAGTGCAACAATGGCAATCGCGCCGGGAAGATTCGCCTGTTGTTCAGCCAACTCATGGTCTGTGCCAAAGCCGACATCCACCAACAACCCCGTGATTTGACAGGGCGGACAGCGCAAAAAAGGCAGAATGTCCACCGCCCGCTCTTCTTCCAGCAGAAAGGCGTCGGCGCCAATATAATCCCAGGTGCTGAGTGTATAGCGCTCCAACGCCACGTAATTCAATTCGCTCTGGGCAAACTGCTCGTGGATATAATTTACCGTCGCCCACTCCGCCGGGGATGACGACCAGCGCGGCCCAATGCGGTCACATAGTTCCACCAAATGCTGATTCATCCGCGACCCCGTCCACGCCTCCCCCATCAGCCAGCGGTCGATCGCGCGCCAATCGAGTTCCATCGGTTGCCTCCTCTTTTGTTGGGTGAGTGGGTGATTCGGTGCATCGGTGATTTCGACAGGCTCAATCACCGATGCACCGAATCACCCACTCACCTATTTCCCACTCACCGAAATGCCCGTCAACTGTTCAAAGACCTTCACCACCGCCGCATCATCCAACCGGCCATGACCAGAAGCCGACGCGCTCATAAAGAGTTGGTGGGCCAGGGCGGCGAAGAAGAGGGGGAAGCGCAGTTCTTTGCCGGTCTCCAGCACAATGCCCAGGTCTTTGACCCAAATGTCCACGGCGCTGTGGGGGGTGTAGTCGTCATTGAGCATATGGGGGACGCGATTTTGGAACATAAAGGAGTTGCCGGCGCTGTTGCAGATCACCTCGTAGATCTGGTGGGGATCCAGCCCGGCACGCACGCCAAAGGCCATCGCCTCCGCCGCCAGCGCGATCTGGGAACCGGCCAAAATCTGGTTGACCAATTTCATGGTCGATCCCAGGCCGGGTTCGGTTCCCATGCGGTAGATGTTGGCCGCCATCGCGGCCAGCACCGGTTGCGCTTTGGCAATGACCTCTTCAGCGCCGCTGACCATGATACTCAATTTACCTTCCGCCGCCCGTGCCGTGCCGCCGCTGATTGGGGTGTCGAGCATCAGCAAGTCCCGTTCCGCCAACTTTGCGGCCGTTTGCTTGGCAAAGGTCGGGCTGACCGTGCTACAGACCATCACCACGCTATCTGGCGTCAACGTCGCTGCCGCCGCTCCCTTGCCAAAGAGAACATCGGTCACCTGGTCGGCATTGAGGACAACAATGACCAACACATCAGCGCCACTAGCCGCTTCCGCCACTGTTGTGACCCCCTGACCACCGGCGGTGACAAATTGCGTCACGGCGTTCGGGTTAATATCATACCCCTTCACCGCCAACCCGGCGCGCAAGAGGGACTTCGCCATCCCCAAGCCCATCGCGCCCAGGCCGATAAAGCCGACTTGTAAATTTTCTGTTGTCATGCTTGTTTATCCTGTCACAAGTGATTCGTGCTGCGTGATTCGTTCCCTTCGACAAGCTCAGGGAACGAATCACGCAGCACGAATCACGCTTCATTTTAACCACTGATCCAACCATGCAAACGCCTCCGCCTGCATCGCCCGGTCAAACTTATGGGGGCCGGGGTAAAAAGAGCAGCGGTAGTGATCGCTGGCCCCGGCTTTGGCGTAGACTTCGCCCAGGATAGTGTCGGCGCGCTGCATCTCCGGCAGGGTGAAGAGTTGATCGTCAATGTCATTCAACACCAGCGCCGGTTTGGGGGCGCGTAGACCGAGGATCTCTGGGTAGTCGAGATCGTGGGGCAGTTGCGGCACGTAGATCATCCAGGTGTGGGTATGGGACTTGTGGAGCAGATAGTCGCGCCAGGTGGTCATCATGCCGACACAGACGGCGCAGGCAATGCGGTTGTCGAGGCCGGCCAGAAAGGTGGTGCGCATCCCCCCGCCGGAGAGACCGCAACAGCCAATGCGACTGGCATCGACTTCGGGCCGCGCCGCCAGGATATTTAGTGCCTGTTGGTCATCAGTCAACCAGACGCCCGGCCAGGTCGTACCGGCGCAGAAGAGCGACTTTGCCACAATCGACTCGTGCGCCGCCGCCCATTGGTTATAGCGTTCAATCCCGGCACTGTCGTCCCACGCCGGGTCGGTGGCGCCATTGCGAATCACCTCCGGCACATCAGCCAGGCGAATACGGCGGCTGGCAAAGGGAAAAGCGTCATGCACCAACACGACATAGCCCCGCTTGGCCAGTTCATTAGCCCAGGCGTTGCCTTCATAATATTTCGCCTGATGGTTGGCCATGAGCGGATGCTGGTCGTCGCCGCTGCGCGTGATCTTCTCATGGCCGAAAAATTTAACGCCGCCATGACAATGCAAGCCGACGATGGCCGGTAATTTGCCGGTGGCATTGGCCGGTTTCAACAGCAGGGCGTGCGTGCGCGGCCCATAGGGCAGTTGCCAGGACAATTCTTCCATGTCCAGACCATCGTAGGTAAATTGCCGTTCCACCGTCACGGCGGGGGGCGTTTGCACCACCGGCGCAGCCAGCCGGTGCCGCAAGCGATCATGACCCGCCGCCCGCCAAAGTTCCAGATCGTCCCAGCGCGGGTTGCGCAACGAAAGTTCGCCGGGGGCATCACTGATCAAGTCGGCAGCCCACGCGCCGTAAGCGCCGAGCATGTTGGGTTGCATGGAATGTCTCCTTTTGTGTTGCGTGCTGCGTGATTCGTGTTACGTGAACTAGCTAGCGGGTTTTGGTCGGCTAAAGAACCATTTATCCCGCAGTAAGAAAAGACTGAAGTCTTTACTACAGTTCACGCAACACGAATCACGCAGCACGTATCATGATTCACTCATCCTGCCCCCAATCCCGGTCGGGGCCGATATAAATCAGCGGCAGGCTGATCAAAGTTACACCATATTTGAGAATGAGATTGAAGAGAAAAATCTCCCAGACGACCGACCAGGGGAGCAGCCAGCCGAAAGCGCCGACGACAAAGATCGCATTATCGACCGGGATACTGACACTGTTGCTGAGTAGCACCCGTAGCCATTGAAAGCGCCGGGTAACACGGGTGACAAACCAGTGATAGACTTCGGTGTCGAGCAATTCGCTGACCAGTTCCGCCGCAATCGAGGCGAGCGCAATGCGCCAGACCGGGGCCAGGATCGCCGTGAAGGCGTCGCCCAGCCCCCACGAGGGATCGCTGGGGACGCTGGCGGCCCACATCAGATAGGCGGACATGAGCAGATTGATGACGCCGGCGGTAATAATCAAGCTCTGGGCGTTCCGTTTGCCCAACAATTTATGGACGGAATCACGCAGGGTAAAGGTAATCGGATAGATAAAGGTGCCCATATCCACCGCCAGCCCGGCAACGACGCCGATCTTGAGGCTGGCAATGTCAGAGAGCATCTGCGCCGCGGCATAAGCGGCCACCACAATCACCGCTGCCACTGGGATGACCGTTGAGATGGCCGTTGGGATGCCTGTGGCGGCTTGTGTGCGGTTTGTCTGGTTTTGTGTATTCACGTTACAATGTTCCTTTAGGTGTGTGTGCAAGGGAACAGTTGTCTGTCACCATACACACCGGTTGTTTTGGTAAGGCGGGTGGCTGCGACCGCCAGGTAGAAGTATACATCAAAAGCGAACGACGCACCACGATAAAAAAAGAGATTGAGAGATTCAGAGATTGGGAGCAAGCTCCAATCTCTGAATCTCTCAATCTCCCAATCTCTTACAATTGACGGAGGGTATACCGTTGATCGACCAACCGACCACTGTACGCGCTGGAGAAGAATTGGATCTACCCCGGTTAGCCAACTATTTGATCCAGCATTTGACTGACGCCAGCGGGCCGCTGGTGGTGGAGCAATTTCCTAGCGGCTATTCAAATTTAACCTATCTGTTGCGCCTGGGTGAACAGGAACTGGTCCTGCGCCGGCCCCCCTTTGGCGCCAACATCAAATCGGCGCACGATATGGGACGGGAGTATAAGGTGTTGACCGGGCTGCGGCGGGTCTACAACAAAGTGCCGCGCCCGCTGCTCTATTGTGAAGACGAAGCAGTGATCGGCGCCCCCTTTTATGTCATGGAACGGGTGCGCGGCATGGTCTTGCGCGCCCAGCCGCCGCAAGGAGTGGCGTTAACGCCGCCGATCATGACCCGCCTGTCCGAACAGGCCATCGACACCCTGGCCGAGCTGCATGGCCTGGACGTTGTCGCGGCGGGGCTGGCCGACTTGGGCCGTCCCCAAGGCTACACCGAACGGCAGATCAGCGGCTGGACGCGCCGCTACCGGGCCGCGCAGACTGATGCAGTTCCCACACTTGAGCAGATCATGCCCTGGCTGGAACAGAACTTACCCGGTGACAGTGGGGCTGCTCTGATCCACAACGATTACAAGTATGACAACCTGATCCTAGATCCGGCTGATCTAACCAAAGTGATTGCGGTGTTAGACTGGGAAATGTGTACGCTCGGCGATCCGTTGATGGATTTGGGGACGACGCTCGGCTACTGGATCGAGGCGAATGATCCGCCGGCGTTGATCGGCATGTTCGGGTTGACGGCGCTCCCCGGCAATCTTACCCGGCAGCAGGTGTTGGAACGCTATATGGCCGCCAGCGGACGGGCGGTCAAACAACCGCTCTTTTATTACGTTTATGGCCTGTTCAAGATTGCCGTCATCATTCAACAAATTTACGCCCGTTACCGTCAGGGCCACACCAAAGACGAGCGCTTTGCAAAACTCGATCAAGTGGTACGCGACTGTGGACAGTTAGCGGTGCTGGCGTTGGCGAAAGATCGCATTTCGGGGTTGATGTAGGCCAGCGCCTGTCGTTCACCCAATTCCTGCTGCCTACCAACCAACGTACTCATACCCTTTGCCGCAAGAGCGAGGTTCATAAGCTGCGTCTAAGACGCTTGCAAACAATAATACCCCCGTAGGCGCCTACGGGGGATTCATTTCTATTGCGGGCTTTTTTGTCTCTCCAGCTTTCCAGCCCCGTAAAAAATCCGTTTTCGCGCAAATCAGATGTAATGTTCCCGCGGCCGTAACCACACCCGATACAGCCCCACACAGACCACCGCCAGCACCGGCGCCACCAGCAGCGCCGTCATTGCCGTCGCCAGCGAACTTTGATCCGCCAAGTAGCCGGTAAACGACGCCCCCAACCCCGCCGGCACCCAACCCAGCCCCATCACCAAGCCCGACGCCAGCGCCAGCCGTTGCGGCCAGGCATCATGGGCCAGCAGAATCACCGTCGGATAGTTCGCGCCCAGAGCAAAACCCACCACGATCAACAAGAGAACTT
This sequence comes from Caldilinea sp. CFX5, assembly GCA_021405325.1. The sequence goes on from QWII01000072.1 coordinate 30,450, forward strand.
GCACCCCCGGCGTCGCCCCCAGCCAGAACCAGTAGGCCGGCGCGATCAGCAGATTCATCACCATCGCCACCGGCCAGACCCCGACCCGATCCGCCACAATCCCGCCCAAGAGGCTGCCGGCCCCCGTGGCAAAGAGAAAGATCGACAACAATTGCCCACCCTGCTCCAATGAGCCGCCATTGCTCTGCACCCAGGCCGGCAGGTAGGTGACAAAAGCTACCTGAAACCAGGCGCGCGCCATGGTCCCCAGCACAATCAGCAACAGCCCCAGCCCATAGCTCTGCCGACCCGTGAGCGTCGCTTGGGTGTGTGCCGTTGTGGCAAAGGCTGGTGGTCGCTGGGCCTGTTGCAACATCAGCAAGCCCATCACCAACGCAATCGGCATCACCATGAGCGCGCTCTGCGTGCCCATGCCGCCCAGCCAAAGCAAAATCCAGGTTGGACTCAGCGCCGCGCCCAGCGAGCCGCCCACCGAAAAGATCGACATGGCCGTCCCGCGCCGCACACTGCTCTGCCGGGTAAGATTGACCACCCCCGCCGGATGATAGGCCGCCGATCCCAGACTCGCCAGCGCGATCAATAGCGCCAGCAACCAGAAGTTGGGCGCAAAGCCGACCAACCCCATCAACATCCCCAGCCAGAGAATGCTCAAGCCAACTACCCGCTCTGCGCCGTAACGTTCCGGCAGAAAACCGAAAAGCGGTTGGAAGGCGGAGGTGATCAAGTTATTCGCCAGCGCTAATAAGCCAATCTGGGTGAAACTCAACCCCATTTGCGCCGTCAACAAGGGGTAGAGCACCGGCATAAAGTTGTGACAGAGTTCCAACGTAAAATGACTAAATCCGGCCAGATAAACCGGTAGACGCGTTGCGGTAGCGGGGAAGGCGCGATCTAAAATTCTTACCATGGGTATACCTTACTATCATTAATGAGTAAATAGCTTGAACAGCAGACGAGAATTTTAGGTAACACGGATAGGGAGAAACACCGATTTTAATTTTTCTATCCGTGTTCTTCCCTATCCGTGTTACCTGCTTTGGCTCTGGTCTGTCCAGGTTTAGGGTAAAAGCGTGGAAAATGCCCTTGATTTAGCTATGCCAAGCTTGGGCCAGCAGTTCCAGGCTGCGCACGCGCTGCTCGATGCCATAGGCTGCCGTGAAGATCATCAACTCGTTCGCCGCCGTCACGGCGACCAGTTCCTCCAGGTCAGCGAGGACCTCCTCCGGCGTGCCAACGATGCGATTCGTCGGCATCTGGCGCGCCAACGGTAGATCGGGGTGGACAGCCGCTTCTTCCGGTGGCAGCAACGGGATAAATTGCCCGCGGCGGATGGCAAAGGTCATCAACTGACCGGAGGCGGCCAACCAGGCGGCTTCCTCTGCCGTCGGCGCGACCAGGACATTGGCAGTGACAATCGCATAGGGGCGATCCAGCACCGGCGACGGCGTAAAGTTCTGGTGATAGAGCGCCAGCGCTTGCAAGGTGCCGCCGGTGTCAAAGTGATGGGCAAAGGCAAAGGGCAAGCCCAACTGGCCGGCCAATTGGGCGCTATAGCCGCTGGAGCCGAGCAGCACGATTTCCGGCGTAGATTCCGCCACCGGTGTTGCAGCGAAACGTGTCCACAAGCCATCATTACCGCGCCGGTCGCCCAGCAACCCCATCAGATCAAGCAGGTAGCGCGGAAATTCGTCTACATTCAACGCCTGTGGTGCACGGCGGAGGGCGACAGCGGTGGCCGGATCGGTGCCGGGAGCGCGGCCAATGCCCAAGTCGATCCGGCCAGGATGCAGCGCTTCGAGCATGGCAAATTGTTCGGCTACCACTAATGACGGATAATTTGGCAGCATCACCCCGCCCGACCCGACTTTGATCTTGCTGGTGGAGGCCGCCAGGTGCGCAATCAAGACCGCCGGGTTGGTGCTGGCGACGGTGGGCATGTTGTGATGCTCGGCCACCCAGAAGCGGGTGTAGCCTAATGCCTCGGCCTGACGGGCCAGGACGGTAGTATCAGCCAGGGCGGTCGCGCTGGTGCCGCCGGCGCTGACAATGGCTAGATCAAGGACAGAAAGGGGGACGCGGCGCAAAACAGTCATGGGTTTAAGCTCCCTCTACCAATCACAAGGAATTCTGCGCTTAGTATACCATAACCGCCGGTCGCTGCGTTCTCGGCTTGCCCCAAACGGCAACGGTGCACAAATTGCAAAAAAATAGACACGGATCGGAAGGAACACGAATCATCAATCGGTGTTCCTTCCTATCCGTGTCTGTAAAATTCTACCAGACTATGATGACAACGGCTGTGGCACGAGGATGTCATCGCGCCAGCGTTTGCGGAAGGCCGGGCGCGCAATGGCTTCGGGCGATTGCAGGGTCAACCCGCCATCGGCCACCAGGACAATGCCGGTGACAAAGGCGGCTTCGTCGGAGGCGAGGAAGAGGGCGACATTGGCAATATCCTCCGGGCGGCCATAGCGGCCCACAGGGTAGAGATCCGTGTTCATCTGGTCTTCCAGCGGGTCTTGTTTCATCGCATCCTGTTGGCGGGCGCCGACAATGAGGCCGGGGGCAATGGCGTTGCACCGAATGCCGCTACGACCATATTCCATGGCCAAACTGCGCGTCAAGCCATTCAGACCGGCTTTGGAAGAGCTATAGACGCCAAAGCCGGGGTTGGTAATCAGCGAGTTGACCGTTGAGGTGAAGACAATCGAGCCGCCGCCGGCCTTGATCATCGCCGGGATGCAATGTTTGGCGCCCAGCCACGGCCCCGTGAGCGAAACGGCAATGGCGCGATTCCACTCTTCTTCGGTAAATTCAATCGCCGGTTTGACATAGGCGTGGGCGGCGTTGTTCATCAAAATGTTGAGCTTGCCAAAATTGTCCAACGCCGCCTGTACTAGCGCCTGCCAGGTGCTGGCCTGGCTGACATCACCGGGGATGGCAATCGCTTCGCCGCCGATGGCGCGGATTTGCTTCTCGGTTTCAAAGAGTCGTTCCTCATCGGGCAAGGCATTGATCACCACCTTGGCGCCTTCCTGGGCAAAGCGATAGGCGCTTGTCCCGCCAATGCCACCCCAGCCGGCGCCGGCCACAATAGCAACTTTACCTGCTAAACGCATTCCTTACTCCTATCTGTTAGCGCACTTGTTCCAGTAGCGCAAAGTATTCATCGCGTGAGATTTCTGCAGTTTTGAGATTAGTGCGGATAATTGAAACAGGCACTTCGGCATAGGTAGGAATGACTACTGGTCTAAGGATGCCTGGTTTGACATAGGAGCGATGGCTGCCTTGCTGACGTACAAAACGAAACCCGGCAGCCAGGAAGACTTTTTCCAGTGTCTGCCAGTGTACTGTCACCATTTTCGGCATCTTTAATTCCCAACGGTTGCAAAGCGGCGTTCAATTGAAACCCATAAAGGGCTTGCCCAACTTCTTTGTCGTTTTTCGTAGCCGGCTTCTTCCAAAATTTCAGCCAATGTCCCTACTTCATCTGCAGTTGCCAAAAAAAGCTCAACCGCTTCTGCTAAGGCATGACGAGCCTCTTCCGGTGTTGCGCCTGAACTCATCACATCAAGCGGCATGGCATGGGCAACAAATTGACCTTTTTCTTGCCAGATCTGAACCGTATATTCGATGTTCATCACTTTTCACCTTCCCAATGCAAATCGCATTGCGCAAAGCTTTCCTGGCAATACTTTACCATAGAGCAAAAGGTGAAGCAAGGAGGATCCACCAATCAATTTCAACTACCACGCCACCACGCCACCGCAGATGGGAATGCACTGGCCGGTGACATAATCAGAGAGGTCGGTGACGAGAAATTCGACCACTTTGGCGCAATCTTCGGGCATCCCCATGCGGCGCAGGGGGATTTGGGGCAGGAGTTTGGCGCGGGTTTCTTCGCTGTCGCGGCCACCGGCGACAGCGCGCGAAGAGAGGATCCAGCCGGGCGCAATGCAGTTGACATTGATGTTGTACGGCCCCAACTCGGCGGCGAGGACGCGGGTGTAGTGGGCGACGCCGGCTTTGGCGACCTTGTAGGCCATGCCGCCGCCGCCGTGACCGCTCCACAGCCCAGCCTGGGATGAGACGTTGACAATCTTGCCCGACCGTTGTTCTTTCATGGGGCGGCTGGCAGCCTGACAGCAGAGAATCGTGCCGGTCAGGTTCAGATCCATGATGTACTGATAGTGGGCCATGTCGGCCTCGGCGGCGGAATTGTTGGGCGGCGTCTTGAGCGCACCGCCGGCATTGTTAACCAGAATGTCGATTCGGCCAAAGGTTCCCATCACTTCCTCGAACATGCCATCAACGGCATCCTTGTTCATGACATCGGCGGCAATGCCCAGCGCGCGACAACCCATTGCCTCGACTTCGGCCATGACGGTCGGCGCCGTCAACTCTTCGTTGTATTCAGCGGCAGCATTGAGATCAATGTCGTTGATCACCACATCCGCGCCCAGGCTGGCGAGATGCAGCACATACGCCCGCCCCAACCCACGCCCGCCGCCCGTGACGACGGCGACTTTACCTTTGAGTTTCATAAAATTCCTTTGCTATTCATCAACAGTTAGGATTTCGAATGATGTAGGACTTACACAGCATCCGCGTCTGGCTCTACTCAGTGGGTGGGTGACGATTTACGCTAACCCATACAGCCCGTGCTGAGATCGACAAGGGACGATTCATTTTGAGAATGCCGACAGTTGCACGGCCTACAGGAGTAAGCCCCAGGATTCGTAAACCATCATGACTCCACATGAAGTGCTGCTGCCACTGATCTTGGCGAGGGTGAAACAGGGACACAAGATCGTTGTTATGGGGATCAATGGCATGGGTTCGGTCCTGCTTGGAACCGTTACAGGCAGGGCAAGCTACGCATAAATTCTCTGAACTTGTCTCGCCGCCAAGTATGCGTGGGATGATATGATCCACATGGAAGCGCTGCCCAGTCAAAACTTCTGCTGCCTGGCAATATTCACAGCGATGCTTGGCGCGGGTACGCACCACTTCATCCAAATGCTTCGGGATCTTCACCGTCATCCTCACTGTTTTTGGGAAGTTGATTTTGATCGGGAAGTTGATGACCCCGTTGGTTTAAGAGTGCTAACGCATGGGCGCGGCGCAAAACCGCAATGTCATACTGTTCTAAGAGATAGTCAAGTTCCGCTGATTCGGCTTGGGTTAATCGACGTTCCTTGCTGCTTTGGGTAAGCTGGCGCAAGCGGTGCTGTTGCGCAGGCGAAAGCGAAGATTGGCTTGCCGACCAAAGCGCATCATCCGTAAAGAGAGCCATGGCGGCAATCTCATCGGCAAGATCGGGCGGTAAACCCGGTGGCGCTTGTAGAGTTGTATCCACGACACTGGCTAACACATCATCAACGGTGCGGTACGTTAACTGAGCGGCGCGTTGTAACCTATGCACCAACAAGTCTGGTAACGTTACTGTAATTGTTTGCTCTAGCATCTCGGCACCATTTTCCCCAAGCACCATTTCAGCACACTTTTATAAAGCTATTTGATCGCCTCACTTATTTTCCCTATATCTATGATACCGGCGAAAACCCAATTCGTCAACCTTTTTTTTCGACGCTGAGTACCCATCTCCCAAAGAAGAACCCCACAGTTCCCTGCGGGGTTCTCCACAAAAATTCGCGTTATCCGCGTTCCATCTACTGTGTCGGCTCCAGATTCACCCAGAGCAGCATGGCGGTGCGGTGCCAGAAGCCTTCGTGGATGTAGTCATTGTCGGGGCTGGGCCAGTTGGTCCAGTAGGTGGTATTGCGCGGCAGGAGGATCACCGTCTCCACCAACGGAATGTCGGGCAATTCAGGCAGCCAGATCTCCATCGCCTGGCGGAAGAGATCCTTCAACTTGGGATCATCCTCAGCGAGCGCGGTCATCTGGTCGGTGATGTCGCTCAGTTCCTGGCTGGACCAGCGGTAGTAGTTGGTTGAAGCCGCTTCGCCGGTCGGTTTGACATGCTTGATGTGATAGAGGCGTTCCAGGGTGGCGTAGGGGTCGCGCATGGAGCCGCCGTGGCCCCAGAGGAAGGCCAACGCCGAACCGGTCTGGATGCGGGTGACAAAGTCGGCGGGGAGCAGGAAGCTGGCTTCAAAGCCGGCCTTGCGCAGTTGCTCGGTGACAATGGGCGCTTGCGGTGTGGCCGACGGGTGTTGCGGGAAGGTGATGATCTCAAAGGTGATGCGCTTGCCATCTTTCACCCAGAAACCTTCGCCATCCTTGGTGTAGCCCTTGCCCTCCATGATTTCGGCAGCCTTATCCAAGTTGAACTCGGTGGTCGGATACTGCTCCAGCAGATCGCTAATGTGATCCATAAAGGGTTGCAGACCAGGATAGTTCGGATAGGGCAGCTTGATAGCGGTCGTCGTATTCTTGAAGGCAAACTGGATGATCTCATCGCGGTTGAGCGAATAGCTCATCGCCCAGCGAATTTCCGGGTCATCAAAGGGGGCGACGGTGGTGTTAAAGCCCAGCCCAATCGGCCACCAGTCGAGGAAGCCATAGGGCGGCTGATCGCTAAAGGTGGTGATGGCCGGATTTTGGCTCTTGGCCAATTCCATGTTGGTGGCGGTGAAGGAGAAGGCCATGTCGATCTCATTGTTGGTGATCAACTGCACCATGCTGTTCTCATCCATGCCGGGCAGGAAGACCAACCGTTCAATGCGCGGCAGCTTTTGGAAGCCGGTAGTGGCGCCCCACCAGTCCTGGCGCAGATCCCAGATTTTGCGCTGGACATCGGTATAAACCAGTTTGTAGGGACCGGTGCAAAGCGGCCAGCCCTTTTCCGGGTCGTAGTTGCCAAAGGTCGAAACATCCTCGACGCCTTCATAGACATGGGCCGGCGCAATCGGAATGCCCAGGTCGGCATGGAAGGTCAGCTTGTCAAAGATAAAGCGCGGGTTGGCGCCATTCAGGGTAATCTTGACCGTGCGTTCATCAACCGCTTCGGCGCTCTTGACCGTATCCACAATTTCGGCAGCCCGCAACAACGTTGGCGTCTCCAGCATCATATTTAATGTAAAGACCACATCATTGGACGAGAAGGGCGTGCCATCGCTCCACGCCGCGCCTTCGCGCAGCGTGACGACAACCTCGGTGAAGTCGGCGTTGTACTCATAGCCCTCGGCCAGCCAGGGGATAAATTCGTCGCCGATCATGTTGTAGTAGAAAAGCCCTTCAACGCAGGCTTGGTAGTAGCCGCTGCGCGAGGTGCCGGGGACATAGGAGTTGAACAACTCGACATCGGTGAAACCGCCAGGGTGTTCACCACCGAGACCAGCGGCAATCAGCGTGCGATTGCGCGGCACATCAGGAATGCCGGCCGCAGCGGCGTCGGCGGCAGGAGCAGCGGCTTCCTGCGCCGGCGCGTTGGCGCTTTCAGCGGCGGGTGCGGCTGGACCGGCGGCAGGGGCGCCGCACGCCACCAGCAACAACGCCAGGATCACCAATAACGCCAGGGGTGTATACCGACCTTTGGTCATAGAGTCCTCCTCAATGTTGATTCTGTCAGAACATGTTTTAGAATTTGGGATAAATGGGGCTGCTGCTCCGGTAGCCCAGCCTTTTAGCCCTACCTGTGCTGGCCCACGCCATTGGTTCATGCCTCAATCTGCCGGCGGGGAATAGGCGCAAGCGTTGATTCATAAACCGATGACTTGGGAAGCTTGGAGCGACAACAGTATAGATCAGCCCACGAATCATGTCAAAATGATATAATCGGTGTAAAAATTTATAATTTTTCATAAAGTAATTCGGGCCATTGTGGGCTGTTTGACAGGGTTCAAGGCTTTATGGTAGAGTGATGACAGGCTCCCAATGCCGAAACTGGTATCCCATATGCTAAAAATGCTGCTGACGAATCCACCGAGGGGTAAGGCGCCCCGATGCCGATGGTGTAAGGGTATCCGCAGCTGTATGCTGATTTGAATGCACCAGCAGTACGTCCATAAGTTAATCGAGGGTCTGTATGAGTCTGCGTTACTTGCTCAGTCGCTTACTGTTCTTTTTTATTGTGGTTTGGGCCGGGATCACCTTGATTTTCTTCTTGCCGCGCCTGGCCCCCGGTCGCGACCCGGTGCGTGAACGCTTGGGGATGATGGCGGCCACCGGCGGGATCAACGCCGAAAGCATTGAAGCCCTGGCCAAAGCGTATGAAGAAAAGTTTGGGCTGGATCGTCCGCTCTGGCAGCAATATTTGTACTATTTGCGCGATATGGCCCGGCTCGACCTGGGCTATTCGCTGGCAAAGTTCCCCACGCGTGTCAGCACCTTGATTGCCCAAGCCATGCCCTGGACGATTGCGCTGCTCAGTGTGTCAACCTTGATCGCCTTTGCCACCGGCACGTTATTAGGCGGGTTGCTGGCCTGGCAGGGGTCGCCGCGCATTTTGCGTTTTCTCTTGCCGCCGCTCTTTACCTTTTCGTCGATTCCCGCCTATCTGTTGGGGCTGATCCTGATCTATGTGCTGGCCTTTCGCCTCAAGTTATTCCCGCTGGGGGGCGGTTCGCGCACGTTGACTTTGCCCACCTTTACCATTGAATATCTGCTTGAACTAGTCTATCACTCGGTGCTGCCGGCGCTGTCGATTGTGCTGGCGGCGGTCGGCTTCTGGTCGCTCTCCATGCGCGGGATGATGATTACGGTGGAAGGTGAAGATTATGTGACCCTGGCCGAGGCCAAAGGGCTGCCCAACGGGCGCATCTTCTTCTGGTATGCCATGCGCAACGCCCTGCTGCCGCAGACCACGGCGCTGGCGTTGTCCCTCGGCACCATTCTCTCCGGTTCGCTGCTGGTGGAGGTGATCTTTGGCTATCCGGGCATCGGGTCGGTCTTCTTTGGGGCGATTACGGGCTTTGATTACTTTACCATTTATGGCGTGGTCTTCTTTATTGTCGTGACCATTGCGACGACGACGCTGATTCTGGATCTGATCTATCCGCTGTTGGACCCGCGCATTCGTTACCAAAAATCATGATACAGGGGCGGGCTGTCGCATGGTCTAGTGGTCGCGTGGTCATCGGAGTCGCAAGCGTGTTTTGTCAGAGAAATGTTGATTGATTGTTAGCGCCGTCAACTGTATCACCGCGAATCATCTCGACGTTATTCGCTAATCCTATGATTCGCGGTGATAGCGGGCAGCCGACCCTATGGCTGAATAGTCACCTTTGACAAAACAATCGTTGAATTTGTTTGAACGTAGGAAGGGTGATTGTGGGTAGCTTGCTCTTTTTTATTCGACGCAACGGGACATTGCTCCTTGGGTTGTTGATTTTGTTGAGTATGGCAGTCCTCTGGTTGATCGGCTATCAGTCGGTGGACATTTCCAAGGCGGCGCCCCTCTCGGCCGGCCCGGATATGCCTCCTTCGGCTGATTATCCGCTGGGGACGGACAGCGCCGGGCGGCAGATGTTGGCGGTGATGGTTGCCGGCGGGCCGACCACCTTGAAGATTGGGCTGATTGCCGGCGCGCTGGGCTTGACCATCGGCACGATCTTGGGCTTTACCGCCGGCTATTTTGGCGGGGTGGTCGATTCAGTCATCCGTACGATGGCGGATGTGACGCTGACGGTGCCGGCGCTGGCGGTGCTGGTGGTGATTGCCTCAGTCATTACCAAGACGCTCAGCCCGGAGATTCTGGCGTTGATTATCGCTTCGCTGGCCTGGATGTGGCCGACGCGCACCATTCGTTCCCAGGTGTTGACCATGCGCGAACGGGCTTATGTGGAGGTGGCGCGGCTCAATGGCTTTAACAACTTTGAGATTATCTTTAAGGAGCTGGTGCCCAACTTGTTGCCCTATCTGGCGGCCAGTTTTGTCAGCGCCGTCAGCGCCGCTGTTCTGGCCGCGATTGGTCTGGAAGTGCTGGGCCTTGGCCCGCAAAGTGAGCCGACCCTGGGCATGACCATCTACTGGGCGCGCTACTATAATGCCCTGCCGCGCGGTATGTGGTGGTGGTGGGCGCCGCCGGTGACGGTGATTATTTTGCTCTTCATCGGTCTCTTTATGGTCGCCGCCGGGCTGGATGCCATTGCCAATCCACGAGCGCGGCGGACGGCATAAGGAAAACAGCAGCACTACAACGGATTCGGAAAGGAACGGATTTGTTAGAAAAAAAACAAACCCGTCCTTTCCGAATCCGTTGTAGTGTTGTCGTACTCAGTAGAAGCGATTACCCTCTTTCTTGAGCTTTGGAAGCAACGTATGACAGATGTATTGCGGGTTGAAGATTTACGGGTCCACTATCGCACACCGGCGGGACTGGTGCGGGCGGTGGAAGGGGTTTCGTTTACCCTCAAAAAGGGGGAACGGTTGGGGTTGGTCGGTGAGTCAGGGTCGGGGAAATCGACCACCGTGTTGGCGCTGCTGCGCATGATCAAGCCGCCGGGGCGGATTGCGGCGGGGCGGGTGCTATTGGGCGACACGGATCTGTTAAAGCTCTCTGACACGGAAATGCGCGCCGCCCGTTTTGCCCAGATCGCCTTGATTCCCCAGGGTGCGATGAACTCGCTGAACCCGGTGATGCGGATTAAAAACCAGTTGACGGACACCATCCGCTACCACAATCGCAACGGCAATTTGAGCCAGGCGGCCATTACGACCCACATTCACGAATTGTTGGAGTCGGTGGGATTAAATCGTCGCGTAGCGGAGATGTACCCTCATGAATTGAGCGGCGGCATGAAACAGCGCGTCTGTATCGCCATGGGCATCTCGCTGCAACCCCAAGTGATTCTGGCCGATGAGCCGACTAGTGCGCTCGATGTGGTGGTGCAGCGCCAGGTCATGGAGACGCTGGGCAAGGTGCAGGAGGCGATCGGCGCCTCGCTGATCCTGGTGGGCCATGATATGGGGTTGATGGCGCAGTTTGTCAACACCATCGGTGTCATGTATGCCGGCAAGCTGGTCGAGGTTGGCCCGGTCAACGATATTTTTGAAGAGCCGCTCCATCCCTATACCCAACTGCTCATTGCCAGCCTGCCGTCGCTGGAGGGCAAGGGAGTCTTCCGCGGCATCCCCGGCATCACCCCCTCGCTGCTCAAACCGCCGCCCGGTTGCGCCTTCCACCCGCGCTGTCCCCGTGTGATGGACCGCTGTCAGACACAGGTCCCGGTGTTGCAGGAAGTGCGGCCCGGTCGTTGGGTCTCCTGTTTATTGTATTAACCTGTTTGAGATTGAGAGATAAAGAGATTGAGAGATTTATCTTCTCTAATCTCTCAATCTCTTTATCTCTCAATCTCACAATCTCTACTAGCAAATCCTATGGCTCCTCTTTTAGAAGCACGCAATGTCAGCAAAATTTTTGGCGGTGGGTTCTTAACGCGCAAACAGACCATCGCCCTAGAAGCGGCCTCGGTGACAATCGACGATGCGCCCCCCTCGATCACAGCGATTGCCGGCGAGAGCGGCAGCGGTAAAACCACGCTGGCCCGCCTTTTACTGGGCATTACCACACCGACTGCCGGCGCCATTTTGTACCAAGGCCGCGACCTGCGTCAACTTGACGGGGTGCAATGGCGCACCTTTCGCCGTGAAGTGCAGGCCGTCTTTCAAGACCCTTTTGAGGTCTACAACCCTTTCTACAAAGTCGATCATGCTTTAACCGCACCGATCAGCAAATTTTTCCCAAAAGCATCGGGCGCCGAAACACGCCGGATGATGGAAGAGGCGTTGCAAGCGGTCGGTTTGCGCCCGGAAGAGACGCTCGGTCGCTACCCGCACCAGTTGAGCGGCGGTCAACGGCAGCGCGTCATGGTGGCGCGTGCGCTGCTGCTCAAGCCGCGTGTCATCGTCGCCGATGAACCGGTCTCCATGGTCGATGCCTCGTTGCGGGCGACGATTTTGGAAAGCTTGCTCAAGGCGCATAAGGCGTTTGGTATTTCGATCATCTACATTACCCATGATCTTACCACCGCCTACCAACTGAGCGAACGCATTCTGATGATGTATCGCGGCAATGTAGTCGAGGCGGGGGATGTCGATCTGGTGATCAAAGCGCCGCAGCATCCCTACACCCAACTGCTCATCGACTCCATTCCGCTGCCCAACCCCAAACTCCACTGGGGTCAACGGGAGATCCAGGCGCGCCAGAACAGCAGCCAACTGGCCGCTGATAGTTGCCGCTTTGCTGACCGTTGCCCGCAGGTGATGGAGGTCTGTCGCAAACAGATGCCGCCGCTCTATCAGACCGATGCGCGGCGGGTGGTAGCTTGTTATTTGTATGACAAAGCGCCGGTGGCGAAGGAAGAGCAATAGTCAACCCATCACATCCGGCAGATCATCCTCTACGCTACGTAGGCGGGGAGTGAGGTAGCTTGCCAACGCTATGGCGATGAGACAGATCCCCATCAATAAAGTCAACAACCCCATCCCTCGCCCAGGGCCACTGCCGATTAGCGGGCCAAGATAATCAGCCGCCACGCCGCCTTCACGCATGGCCGGCTCAAAGACGCGATCGGCCAACAGACCGGCAGCCGGGTAAGCGCTGGCTGCAAAGAGCAGAACGATCATTCCTTCGACGCCAAAGACCCGTCCTTGCACGGCCAGATCGACCTTGCGCTGTTCGAGTGCGCCCATCAAGCTGCCGGCGGTGGCGCCGCCGAACGTTGCCATGAAATGGCCAATGGTCACGGCAATGAGGAGGGGCGCCCAGCCGGCCAACAGGAAGCCGACGCCACTGAGCGCAAGCCAACCACAGGCGACGACCATCAAGCGTTTGGGGCCGCCCCATGCACTCAAGACAGCACCGCCCCCGTGAGCCGCCCCAATCCGGCCATGCGCACGAGATCGCCTTTGGGCACGAGCAGCGGGATCGACGCGCCGTAGGCTGGACCATGAAAAGAACCGAAAATTGCGCCGGCCGTTGTCGCTACGTAAATATGCCAGACGGCTAGATGCTCTGTGAACAACAAGCCGGCCAGTACCAACGTCACCAGCGCTTGACCGCTGTCGGCGCCGATCATCACCCAGCGCCGATCCCAGCGGTCCACCAGCGTGCCGGCAACGGGGGCCAGGAGGGCAAAGGGCAGGACATAGGTCAACGTGGTGACGGCAAATTGGGTGGTCGAGCCGGTCGTTTGCAAAATCCAAACGCCCAGGGCAAAGCCGCTCAGGCTGGAGCCAAGGCCGGAGAGCAGTTGACCCAGCCAGAGGGTTAGGAAGGCGCGCAGGGACGTTCCATCGGCTTGTGGTTGCATGGCATTTTCTCCTATGCTGATAAGGCGCTTCCGCATCCGCTCATGGCGAGTCCGTGACTCGGCCAGCCTGGTGCGAGTCACGGACTCGCCATGAGCGGTGCAACTTGATTATTTACGGAGATTTAAGTTTGATGAACAGCAAGGAGAGAGAGGGTCTGCTGATCAAAAAGAAGGTCAAGTTGATTGGGGCCGTTGCGCTTTTGGTAGCCAACGACCAGGGCCGGCGCACCGGCGTACTCAAGGTGGCGAAGTGGCATGGTGCAGATACGCTTGTGTTGGCGCCAAAAACTTTGGGCCACCGGGAAGAAAGCGGCAAGCGCTTCCAGATCAACCTGTTGCCGCCAGCCACAGTAGTGACACTGCGCCCAGCGCCCAAACGCATCGGCTGACACCACTTCGGCAAAACAGGTGGGCAGGTTTGGCGCGCTGACCGCATACAACGGCGTCGGTCGCTGACAGCCAAGACAGCGGAGGGTTCCAGCTTGCAAGCCGGTTTGCCAATAGCGGTGGCGCCAATCGTCGGCGCGCGTCAGGGCGGCGCGATAGCCGTGAAGGCCGGCGAACAGACCATCAACATTGCGTGTGCAACTGTTGAGGCCGCAGGAGCAGCGGAGCATCAATGCCTGGTTGTCATTTTGTGGAAAGCGCCCTTGCAAAGCGCGTTCGCCACAACTGCGACACCAGAGCCGGGTCTGCTGCCACTCATCGGCCAGGGCAATGCCCACCCCCAAAGCAACCGCGTCCGCTTGTAGGTCTGTGGTCAAGATACGACGCAGGGTCAATTTCCCCCGGTGAATGCGCGCTTCTACCGCGCCTTCGCTGATCTGCAATTGCTGGGCGACTTCGGCTTGGGGAGCTTCGTGGATATAGCGTTCGATCAAAATCGTCCGCGTCAAAGCGGGTAATTGCGCCAGCGCCCGATCCAGCAGGAGGGTAAGTTCCTGGCGTTCTAATTCGACCTCCAGATCAAACGGAGCGGGGATTTCCGTTAGGTTATCTGTTGCGATAGGATCGTCAATGCCGCCTCTATTGAGCAAACGATCGGCTGTTTGTTGCTTGCGCAACCAGTAACGGCACAGGTTGCGGGCAATGCCATTCAACCACTGCACCCAGCGCGCCGGATCACGCAGTTGATGCGTATTTTGCCAGGCGACCAGCAGCGTTTCTTGGGCTAAATCTTCAGCCAGTGTTGTGTCACCGGTCAACTGGGTGCAGAGACGGACAAGCCGCTGCCGTTGGGTCAAGAGCGCAGCTTCTATCGTGCGTGTGTCACTTATCTGTGTGCTAATCACATCTACCCCCAGATTTTCCTGGCTTGACGCCATCTATCATCATACCATTGATCACTGTCTATTACCATGTGGCGAAAAGGTGCAAAAATCCTACGCGTTTTTTCTGGGGTATGTCTATAAAGAAAGTGCAGAGTGTTTATTTCAACATGAAGAAAGAAAAAAAGTCAAGTGAGTCAACGGTTATCCCTTGAAAACATCGTGCTGCCAGGTGCGGACTGGTGAAAAGAACAACCAGACGACAGCCAATAGTTCACCACTGGCGGCTAAGAGCAACGTCGTCCGCAAACCCAGCCACTCACCCAGCAGCCCGCCCGCTAACGCGCCCAAGGGAATGAGCGCAGCCACCGTAAAATCGAGGGTTGCGCTCATCCGTCCCAGCATGTGTTCGGGGGTAATAGTCTGTTGCAGGGAGTCTTTGCTGACATTATAAAAGGTTATGCCGAAACCGAAGCCAACTTGCGCCAGGGTCAACAGCGCAATAATTACCGGTTGTGGTCCGCGCGCCAAGGGAAAAATAATATCGGCGACAGCCAACAGCAGTAGCCCCAGGATCATTGTCGACCCCAGGCCAAGACGCCGGACAAGATAGCCCGGCAGCAGGGCGCCGACCAGAAAACCGACGCTGCCGGCGCCAAAGATGATGCCAATCCACCACGCTGATAACGCCAGGTTGCGCGTCATGTAGAGCAGATAGATCGCTTCCAGAGCGGCGTTGAAAAAGCTAATGATGGCCGTCGCGATGGTAATGGCCCAGAGGGTGCGATCTTGATACAACAGCTTGAAACCGGCGCTAATCTCCTGGAAAAAATGCCCATCATCAGCGTGACGTACTGGTGGCGCCTCCGCTTGACGAATCAGCCCCAGCAACAGCCCTGACAACAGAAAAGAGAGCGCATCCACCAGGATCGCCACCGGCGCCGTGACGACCTGGATCAGCCACCCCGCCAGCGTTGGGCCAGCAATTTCGGCTGCCGACCGGCTGATCGCTAACCGACTATTGGCTGCGACCAATTGTTCCCGCTGCACGACAGTGGGCAGATAGGCATGATCGGCAGCGCCAAAGAGCAGACTGAGGATGCCAGTGAAAAAGATCACCCCATAGAGCAACGGCATCTGAAGCAAGCCAACCCAGACCGCCAGCGGGATCAACAGGAGCAACAGCCCTCGCCCTATGTCAGCCAAGATCAGCAGCGAACGGCGCTTGCGTCGATCCACCCAGACCCCTACCGGCAGGCCAAACAACAGCCCCGGCAAAGACCCGGCTACGGCGAGATAGCCCATTTCCACGGGTGTCGCCTGCAGGACAAGCGCAGCCGTTAAGGGCAAGGCCAGAAATGTCACCTTGGAGCCGATGGCCGAAATGGGGTGGGCGCTCCAGAGCTTGACAAAATCAGGGTTACGCCAGAGGTTGGCTTTGTCTACTGTCACCCTTGTTAATCCCTTGTTGCTTCAAGCCTATGATAGAGGTGCTGCACATCATCCTCATAGAGCCATTGCGCCCGTAAGCCGGCCTGCTTTAACGCTTGATGGAGTTGCGCGGATAGAGTTGATCTGCCGGCGCCTGAACTGGAGCCGTAAAAGAGAATGAGTTTGTGTTTCATAAAGACAGGCTTTCAGGGGTTACTCAGGTCATCTTGCTTAAACTCATATATGACCCACTGAACGCCGTCTGCTTCTTGGCGCCCAACTTCGCGGAAACCCACGCGTTCGGCGACGTTGCACGAGGCGCGATTTTCTGCCATCACTTTCAGCCATAGATGCTTTAACGAAAGATGCGCTAATGCCCAGGCTGATAAAAGTTTGACTGCGGTCGTCGCTATACCGCGGCCCCGCGCCTGCCTTGCCAACCAATAACCAACTTCGCCGGTTTGATTCACCTGAGCGGGATCAATATAAAGATTGCCGAGTAGCTCATCGCTGGCTTGATCGGTAATTGCCATACAAATAGCGCCATTTGATATGTTAGCAGCGTTGATTGCAACCACAGTCTCTTCGACCGTTAAAGTTTGTTTCTCTGTCGTGAATTGATAAATTAGGTCATCGCGTGCTTCAACATACCATTTCGCATCAGCAGGTTGCCACGCCCGCAGTCGCACAGCATCCGCTTCGAGAACCAAATCAACGTATGGTCCCTTCATACAACCTCCACCTGTAGCAATTATGCTTCATGCACTTTGTCCTGCAATGTGCGCACCAACGTGCGTCGCAATGTGCGGTAGCCTTGGCGTTCATAAAAGCCCAGCGGCCCCTGGTCAAATTCCCAGCTTTCCAGCCGCAACTCGGTCGCACCCTGGCGGCGTGACCACTCCTCCGCTGCCGCCAGCAGTTGCCGGCCAATCCCTAATCCCCGCCACGCTTTGTCGACGACCAGCGATTGCAGATAACCATAACGATAAGCCGTGTGTTGGGCGTCGCTCTCATCCTCACGCAGATAGACTTCGGCCAGCCCGACCACCTGCCCGTTAACCGCAGCCACCCAAATGGCGACATTGACCGCATCGAGCAGCTTGGCCTGGGTCAGTGACAGCCAGGAGGGGCCAAAATAATCAAAGTCATCCAACCGTCGCAGGCGATCCGGGACCCCTTGAACGGTAAACGCGTGCAGTTCGTGATAGAGCCGACACAAGGCCGGTAAATCCTGGCGATGGGCCAGCCGGATTTTTACTGACTCTTTGGTCATCGGTGTGACTCCTTGCACAGGCAACGTCAGTTGGCGGTTACGCACATAGGGTACAATCAGGGCCGCAACGATCTGGCGCTCCGGGACAACGAGCGGCGGCGCGACATCAACCCCTTTTCCAGGATAAAGCAAATTGGATATGCCAAGCGTTATCCGCTCAAAAAGCCGGCGCAACCGCTTTTGCATACGGTAGAAGCCCGGACTAACGCCAAATTCCTGTTTGAACGAGCGGGTAAAGGCTTCTTGTGATTGAAACTGGTAATCCAAGGCAATATCGAGAATGCGTTTTGATGAGATCGCCAGTTCGCGCGCTGCTTCGGTCAGGCGCCGTTTGCGCAGATAGGCCACGGGTGTAATGCCCGTCACCGCCAGAAAGAGCCGGCTAAAGTGATAGCGCGAATAGCCGACTGATGCCGCTGCCTCTGTAATGGAGGTCGGCGCCGTCAGGTGATTTTCCAGATGGGTGATGGCGTGTTTGAGTTGCGGAATGGCGTCGCTTGTATACATGGCGGGTAGTATACCAGAAGGTTGGCGGACTTGTCTTGATAGGATGTGCGATCTTGCTGAATTTCGGATTGACAGATTTTTCTCCAAAGACTATACTTAGCAACCGATGTAGCGTTGAATTGCTAAGTGTGAGGTGTATGATGACAGCAACTGAGCAAATTGTACCTGTCAGTGATTTTCGGATTCATCAAAGCGAAGTGCTAGACAAGCTAACCAACGGCCCGGTTTATTTAACACAACGTAGTAAGCCAGCAGCCGTGTTGCTATCAGCTACTTTATGGGATCAGATACTCAACCGTCTGGAAAATCAAGAGGATCTGATTGGCTCCTTGAAGGCGGAGTTAGCGATTGCACAAGGTAAGTATAAGCCAGAAGCGATCGACTTTGACGCATTGGAGGCGGAGGTAGCAGTCGATGCGCTACCGGCTTAGATGGGGAACGAATGAGGCAAAACAGAATTATAATCGCCTCCCTTACGCATTAAAGCAACAGTTTCGTGAAGAAATGGAAAACCTACAAGTTGATCCCTATCCGCCTTACTCAGAACGGCTAGAGCGTGAACTCCATGATCGGCGCAAAATTAAGATTGACGGTTGGCGTTTAGTTTATCGTGTGTACGAAGAAGATTTGTTAGTCCTCATCTTAATGGTACGACCGCGCAACCGACGCACGTACTTGAATGTGCCATGATCCAAATAGCAGTTGCGTGTAGCTAAATTATCCTTTCTGACAGTAAAAGGTGTACAATAGCGTATAGAAACATCTCTTTTGTCGCATAAGGATAACGATCAGGTCCATGATAGAACCAAGCATTGAGCGTGAAGTAACCGCAACTGAAGAACAAACTACGACCAATCCCCCTTCCTCGCCAGCTATACCAACCGCTGCGGAAGCGGACGCCGACGTAACCGCCCTAGACAGAACCGCCGACATAACCGCTACCGTCGCCGATGAGGGGCTGGATCAAAACGAACTCGACGGGGAGGAGGACGAAGATCAACTCGCTGACGAGGACGCCGCCAACGACGAGGAGGATCTGGTCGAGCCGGAAGATGCCTTGCCGGAAATCACGCTGGCCGAACTCCCGGCTGCGTTACAAGCCGCTGCCGCCAAGGCCGGCTGGTATAAATTAATGCCGGTGCAGGCCAAAGCGATCCCCTATATGCTGGCCGAGCGCGATTTGATGGTGCAATCGCGCACAGGCAGCGGCAAAACCGGCGCGTTCCTACTGCCCATTTTGACCCGTATCAACTCCAAGCAGGATGTCTGTCAGGCGCTCGTGTTGGTGCCGACGCGCGAACTGGCGCAGCAAGTCGCCAAAGAGGCGGAAACCCTGAGCGCCGGCACGGGGGTGCGCAGCGTTGCCATCTACGGCGGCGTTAAATATGGCCCGCAGTTGGATGCGCTGAAGAAGGGCGTCCACCTCGTCATCGGCACGCCGGGGCGTATTCTCGACCATCTCCTGCGCCGCAATTTGCGCCTGGATGATCTGGCCGTGATGGTCTTTGACGAAGCTGACCGCATGCTCTCGATGGGCTTCTACCCGGATATGCGCGAGTTGCAACGCTATCTACCCCAACGTAGCCTCAACGCCTACATGTTTTCGGCCACCTACCCCAGCAGCGTCATGCGCCTGGCCTATGAATTTCTCGCCAACCCGGAATTTCTCAGCCTGAGCCGGGATAAGGTGCATGTGACCACGGCGGAACACATCTTTTATGTCACGCCAGTGCTAAAGCGCGATCGCAGCCTGATTCGGTTGATTGAAATCGAAAACCCGGCCTCGGCTTTTATTTTCTGCAACACCAAGAACACGGTGCATTACGTCGCCACCGTCTTGCAACGCTTTGGCTATGACGCCGACGAGATCAGTTCCGACCTGAACCAACAAGACCGCGACCGCGTCCTCAACCGGGTGCGCAACGGCGAATTGCGTTTCCTGGTAGCGACTGATGTCGCCGCTCGTGGCATCGACATTCCCGAACTCTCCCATGTCTTTCAATACGAGCCGCCGGAAGACCCGGAGTCCTATATCCACCGCGCCGGGCGCACGGCGCGCGCCGGGGCCACCGGCGTGGTTATCACGCAGATCGAAAACTTTGCCGAACGCATTCAGTTGCAAAGCATTGCCAAACGCTTTAACATCGAGTTCACTGAGCGCACCTTGCCGACGGAAGAAGATGTCACCGCCTGTGTGGCCGAACGGGTGAGTGTGCTATTGGAAGCCAAGTTGCGCAGCCGTGACAACCTGAAGACCGAACGCATGAAACGCTTTATCCCGGCGATTGCTGAGTGGAGCAGCACGGAAGAAGGGCAGGTGCTCCTTGCCATGTTGGTCGATGATTTCTACCAACAATCGCTCCACGCCCCACCCCTGCCGCCGGCCGATGCCAAGTTGCCGCAACGCGGCGAGCGCGCCAGTCGCAACCCGCGGCAGGAGGAGCGCAGCGGTAAGTCAGGACGGCGGGGTGGTCGCCGCCGGCGGTCACGCAATCGGTAACGCTGAAAGTAGTAAAGACTTATGGGAGTTAGGAATTTGTTTCGGTAATCGTAGGTGCGGTTTGTAACCGCACGGTTCCCAGGGAGCAAGTGCGGTTACAAACCGCAAATGTTCATTAGTCTTCGAGGCGCCCTGGGAAGACTAATGAAGGTTAGTTAATTGTTTCGGTAATCCTTGGAACTTGTCACGCCGGCGGCGATGACCTACAGTTACCGCTTTATTTTCGTAACGTTCATTAGGCTTTACTACAGATCATTATTTCCTGAGAAGGGCGAGCCGTTCACCACTGGATAGAGAAAGCGCACAGAGGAAAACCTCTGTGCGCTTTCTCTATCCAGTGGTGATTTATTTTCGCCGCGCTGCTTATCTATCGGACAATCTGATACTTTTTGGCCATTTGACAGCTTTTTCAGGTTATGGCATAGTTTACTCACTGTCCGATCAGAGGATCCATTACACACCCTTGCCAAACATGCTATCCTTTTTGCGCCCTGGAGGCTGTTGATGTCTGTCATGCGTATTGCATCGTTACGCCAGCTTTACAACGATGGCAATCACAATGCTTTTACCGATCTCTGTCGCTTTGGCGAATCCTATTATCTCACCTTCCGCAGTTGTCCGGAAGGCCATATGATCTTTGCTTCCTCGCGTATTGTGATCTTACGCAGCCGTGATGCTCAGCAGTGGGAGCAGGTCTACACCAAAGTGAGGATGGCTTGAGTTGGTCACGGGCGGCGCTGGTTCAGGAAGCGTATGGTGATGAGACCGCGTTTCTCTTTGAAAATGACGGGCGTGCCGTCGCCGTGGTGCGCGCCGAGGCGGGTAAACCGGCGTGGCTCGCACGCGCTGCGCCACCCTACCAACAGTGGACCCACAAAACCCTGGATCGCGCGGTTGGCGGACCGCTGCTGGCGCGTTGGGGCGACCGCTATCTGGTAGGCGGACGCAAAAGCCTCAACAAACAAGCGCCGGTGACAGCCCTCTACTGGCTGGTGAATGACGAACTGGTCGAAGCGCTGGAACTACCCAGCGGCGGTGACACTTCCTACCCCGGCTTTGTGGAAATCGCCCCCAATCGCGGCCTGCTCTCCTACTATTCCAGCCACGAAGGCAGCGGGACGAGTCTAGCGCCGTGTCATATTTATCTGGCGGAGTTAGTGCTTGAAGACTGATTAGATGATTGGGTGATTAGGTCATTGCTGCCTACTGCCCAATAACCTAATCACCCAATCACTAGGAACCAATTATGTTGCTCTTTATCCTACGTCGTATTCTCATCATGATTCCCACGCTGCTGGCGATTACGGTGGTTTCGTTTGTGATCATCGAGGCGCCGCCGGGGGATTTTATTGATGTGTATGTTGATCGCATCACGGCGCAGCAACAGACGATTGACCCAAGCGAAGTGGAGGCGTTGCGCGCGCGCTATGGGTTGGGACAGCCGGGCTATGTGCGCTACTTCCGCTGGTTGGGATCGATTTTGCAGGGTGACTTGGGGCGCTCGCTCGAATGGAATCAGCCCGTCACCAAGTTGATCGCCGACCGCTTGCCCTGGACGTTGACAATCTCGCTGCTCTCCTTTGTGCTGGTCTACCTGGTCAGTATCCCGATTGGCCTTTATTCGGCGACCAATCAATATTCGGCGCTGGATTATCTCTTTAGCCTGATCGGCTTTATTGGGCTGGCGATCCCGAATTTTCTCTTTGCCCTCATTATCTTATGGCTCTATTTTCTAGCAACGGGCGATGTGGCAGTCGGTCTCTTCTCGGCGGAGTATCAAAATGCGCCGTGGAGCGTGGGCCGGGTGATCGATCTGCTCAAGCACATCTGGATGCCGGCGATCATTGTGGCGCTGGCCGGCACCGCCGGGTTGATTCGGGTGGTGCGCGCCAATCTGTTGGATGAGCTACGCAAATCGTATGTCATGGTGGCCCGCTCCAAGGGGTTGTCCGAATCGAAGTTGCTCTATAAATACCCCTTGCGTACCGCCATGAATCCAGTCGCCAGCACCATCGGGTGGGCGCTGCCGGGGTTGGTTAATGGCGAATTGCTCACTTCGCTGGTCTTAGGGTTGCCGACGGTGGCGCCGCTCTTTGTTGGGGCGCTCATGAGCCAGGATATGTTTCTGGCCGGCAGCATCGTTTTGATTTTAAGCGCGCTCACCCTGATCGGCACCTTGCTTTCCGACATTTTGCTCGCCTGGCTCGATCCGCGGATCCGCGAGGCGATCTAAGAGCCGGAACACAGAGAGCACAGAGAATGCACAGAGGACACAGCGTCAGACAATGCTTCGGTTTTTCTCTGGACTCTCTGCGCCGCCTCTGCGTACTCTGTGTCCCAATAGTTTGTCATAGGGTTGATTATGATTGCAGATGAACAACTGTTGCGTCCGCAAACGCAGCTCACAAAGAAAGATGAAAAGTTTCTGGTGGCTTCCCAGTGGCAATTGATCCGCTGGAAGTTTGCGCGCCATCGCGTGGCGGTCTTGTCGCTAGTGATTCTGATCATCTTCTATGTGGTCGCCGGCTTTGCCGAGTTTTTCGCACCCTATGCCGCCGATGACTACGACATTGATTATGTCCTGGCCCCGCCCCAGCGTATTCATTGGGTTGATGAAGGGCGCTTCCGTCCCTTTGTCTATGGCTACACCGCCGAACTGGACCCCAACACTTTCCGCACCACCTATAAGGTCGATGAGAGCCGCAAGTTTCCCCTGGCCTTTTGGGTCAAGGGAGAGCCGTACAATCTCTTGGGGTTTGCGGGGGAGCGCCGTCTGTTTGGCGTAGCCGAAGGCAAAGTTCATCTCCTTGGCGCCGATGACCGGGGGCGCGATCTCTTTTCACGCATTATCTATGGGGCGCGCATCTCCCTGTCGATTGGGTTGGTGGGCATTGCCATTAGTTCGTTGATCGGCGTGGTGATCGGCGGCATCTCCGGTTACTTTGGCGGCGCCATTGATATGATCATCCAGCGCGTCATCGAGTTTATCCGCTCCATTCCCACCCTGCCGTTGTGGATGGCGCTGAGTGTGGCCCTGCCGCCGACCTGGAGTATTGTCCAAGCTTATTTTGGCCTTGTGATCATCCTCTCGCTGGTCGGCTGGACGGGGTTGGCGCGCGTGGTGCGCGGGAAGTTCTTGTCACTACGTGAGGAAGATTTTGTCATGGCGGCCCAACTCAACGGCGCCACCGAACGGATTATCATCTTCAAGCATCTGCTGCCCCTCTTCTACAGCCATGTCATCGCCTCGCTCACGCTAAGTGTGCCGGGCATGATCCTGGGGGAGACGGCACTCAGTTTTATCGGGTTGGGCTTGCAACCGCCGGCGGTCAGTTGGGGCGTGCTGCTCAAAGATTCGCAGAAGATTCGGGTGCTGGCCGAGGCGCCCTGGCTGCTGATTCCGGGGGTCTTTGTCATTATCGCCATTCTGGCCTTTAACTTTGTCGGCGATGGGCTGCGCGATGCGGCAGATCCGTACGCGACGGTGTAGGGCTGTCAACGGATTCAGGGAACAGATTGAACGAATTATTGTCTGTAATCCGTTCTCAGCATGGCATCGTAGAACGGATTATGCGATGTATCCGCTCAATCCGCTCCCTGAATCCGCTGACAGCGTTGTGTCCCAAAACGAATGAAAGTCA
The DNA here is from genome assembly GCA_021405325.1 of Caldilinea sp. CFX5. The sequence goes on from QWII01000072.1 coordinate 54,287, forward strand.
CGATGACCGGTAACGACGTTTTACTCAATGTCAAAAATTTAACCACCCATTTCTTCTCCCGCGAAGGCGTCGTCAAAGCCGTCGATGGCGTCAGCTTTGCCGTGCGCCGGGGCGAGACCTTGGGCATTGCCGGCGAGAGCGGCTGTGGCAAGAGCGTTATGGCCCAGTCGATCCTGCGCATTGTGCCGGGCAACGGGCGCATTGTCGATGGCGAAATTTCGCTCTATCACAACAATGAGATCATCGACCTGGTCAAGCTCGACTGGCAAGGCCCGCAAATCCGCGCGATTCGCGGCGGCATTATCTCCATGGTCTTTCAGGAGCCGATGACTTCCTTTAGCATGAATTACACCATCGGCAACCAGATCAGCGAGGTGATCCGGCTACACCAACAGTGCAGCGAAAAGGAGGCGCGCCAACGGGCCATCGATATTCTGAGCAAAGTGGGGCTGCCCAAACCGGAACAGACGATCGACGCCTACCCCTTTGCCCTAAGCGGCGGGATGCGCCAACGGGCGATGATCGCGATGGCGCTCTCCTGTCACCCCCGTCTCTTGATCGCCGACGAACCAACCACCGCGCTCGATGTGACGATCCAGGCCCAGGTGCTTGACCTGATGAAGGCGTTGCAGCGCGAGTTGGGCATGGCGCTCATTGTCATTACCCATGATCTGGCGGTTATTTCCGAGTTGTGCGACAGCGTGATGATCATGTATCTGGGGACGGATGTGGAGAGCGCCCCGGCGCAGGAGCTTTTTCGCAATCCCAAACACCCCTATACGATTGGGTTGCTCAGTTCCGTGCCCAAACTCGGCGCCGGCAAAACGCAGATTATCGAACCCATTCAAGGCACGGTGCCGACGCCCAGTGAACGCTCTAGCGGCTGTCCGTTCCACCCGCGCTGTCCGCAAGCGATCCAGGGGACATGCGATGTCCACTTCCCGCGCCAGGTGGAAGTGGGCGCCGGCCATACAGTGCGCTGTCATCTGTATCCATGATGTAACTATTCAGCCGGGAACGCCGCCATCCTTGGCGGCAGGCGGCGGCAAAAATCGATGCCAGAATCGTTACTACGTAATTCAGTAAAGCCATGATCAATCAAGACGCAATTGTTGAAGTGAAAGACCTGCATAAACACTTTCCTATCCAGCGCGGCTTTTTGCGCCGGGTAGTGGGGCAGGTGAAGGCCGTTGATAATGTTAGCTTCGCCGTGAAGCGGGGGGAAACGTTGGCTTTGGTGGGCGAAAGCGGCTGTGGCAAGACGACTACAGGTCGTTGCATTCTGCGCGCCATTGAGCCATCCGCCGGCAATATTCTCTTTCGCCCTACTGACGCTGAGTCCACTGTGGACTTGACCACGCTGGCCATCCCTGACCTGCGGCAGATGCAGCGGCACATGGGCATGATCTTTCAAGACCCCTACTCGTCGCTCAACCCGCGCATGACGATTCTGGAGATTATCGGCGAACCATTTCTCAACCGGAAGCTAGTGACGCGCAAGCGTGAACTGGAAGAGCGGGTGGCGGAACTGCTCCAAAGCGTGCGGCTCGACCCCAGTTACATGCGCCGCTACCCCCATGCCTTTAGCGGCGGTCAGCGCCAGCGCATTGCCATTGCCCGCGCCCTGGCGCTCAACCCGCCTTTTGTCGTGGCCGATGAACCGGTCTCGGCGCTCGATGTGTCGGTGCAGGCGCAAATTTTGAGCCTGCTCAAGGAGTTGCAACGCGAACGCAACTTGACCTATCTCTTTGTCGCCCACAACCTGGCGGTGGTCGAGTATATCAGCGATCGGGTTGCGGTGATGTATGTCGGGCAGATTGTCGAACTGGGCGAGACGCAGCGGATCTTTGCCCAGCCCAAACATCCCTACACCGAAGCGTTGCTCTCCGCCGTCCCCGTGATCGAGACCGCGCACGGCCACAAACGGGAACGCATTGTACTGGCCGGCGACATTGCCGATCCGGCCAATCGCCCCAGTGGTTGCTTCTTTCACCCCCGGTGCAGCTATGTGCAAGATCGCTGTCGCCGCGAAGAACCGCCCTTGGTGAATGTCGCCCAGACCGGCGAACAACCCCATTTCGCCCGCTGTCACTTTGCCGAGAGCCTGTCCTTAAAAGGCGTAACACCAAGCTAACCCGCCCCGTAGGGACGCTTGAGTTTAGGGTAGGAACATGGAAAAAATTCTCGAATTTCTTGAAACTCAGGCGTCCCTACAGGACTGGTGAAGATCCTGATCATCGTATGTAATTCATGTTTTGGAGAGCAGATCAACAGGAGGCTACGAGATGAAAACAACGCTGTTTCGTGTACTGAGTTTGCTCGTGATACTGACCATGCTGGTCAGCGCGTGCGCCGCTCCCGCCGGGCCGGCGGCCAGCGAGGGGGGCGGTGAGCAGGCCGCCGCTCCCGCCGGTGAGCAACAAGCGGCGGCTCCGGCCGGCGCTATTCTCACCGACAAGCCGGCCGACGCCGGTGAGCGCCCGGTGCAGGCCGATCTGTACAATTCGCCGGCTGAGTATGAAGCGGCCACCGGCGAAAAGATCGCCGCATTTGGCGAGGCGCCCGAACTAGCCGAGGCCGTCGCTAAGGGCGACTTGCCCCCGGTAGCCGAACGGTTGCCGGCAGAACCGATTGTCGTCAAGCCGGAGGAGGCCATCGGCAAGTATGGCGGCGCCCTACGCATGGCGATCACCGGCCAGAACGAAAAGACCAACGAGGTCGGCACCTGGTGGTCGATGGAGCCGCTGACCATTCACTCGCCCAAAGGGGTGATTGTCCCCAATGTCGCCACCAGTTGGGAATGGTCAGAGGATTACAAGACCCTCACCCTCAAGCTGCGCGAAGGCATCAAGTGGAGCGACGGCGTCCCCTTCACCGCCGACGACATCATGTTCTGGTGGCAAGATGTGGTGCTGAACACCGATCTGACGCCAACACCTCATACGCTGTTAACTCGTGGCGGGCAAGTGGCGGAATTGACCAAAATTGACGATTACACCATTCAATTCGCCTTTGCCGAACCCTATGCCCTCTTCACCACCTATCTGGGCAGTTGGGGCTTTCCACGCGCCGACCCGACCAGCCACCCCAAGCACTACCTGACCAAGTTCCACCCCAACTACACCGACGCCGCCGAACTTGAGAAGGCGATGAAAGAACAGAGCTTTGACACCTGGGTCGATTTCTTCAGGAATCAGAGCGCCGTCACCAACCCGGAGAAGCCAACGATTGCCGCCTGGATCCCCCAGGAGTGGCCGCCGCAGCCGCTCCAGATCCACAAGCGCAACCCCTATTACTGGAAAGTGGACAGCGCCGGCAATCAACTGCCTTATATCGGTGAAATTCAAAGCACCCGCACCGCCGACCGCCAGGCCACCTTGCTCAAGACCATTGCCGGCGATCTCGACTTTGCGCGCATGGGCAGCATCGACCTGCCGCTCATGACCGATAACAAGGAGCAGGGCAACTATCGCTTCGCCTATGCCGACTGGATGCCCAATGCCTTCTGTAACATCATGTTTAACTACGATAGTCCGGAAGCGGCCAAAAAGACACTCTACAACGACGTGCGCTTCCGTCAGGCGCTTTCGGTGGCGATCAACCGGGAAGAGATTATCAAGCTCTTCTACAAAGGGGGCGTCTTCGCCTCACAGGTCGCCCCCTTGCGCGGCGAGCCGTACCACGGCGAATCCGATCTCTTCCAATCCTACGCCCAATTTGACCCTGAGGTGGCGAATCAAATGCTCGACGAACTGGGTCTCACGGCGCGCGACGCCGAAGGCTTCCGCCTGGCCCCGGACGGCAGCGAACTGTTGCTCATTGTCTATGTCAATACCTCCTGGCCGGCTGAATGTCCGGAGGTGATGGAAGTGGTGCGCGGCTACTGGGAAGAGATCGGCATCAAGGCCACAATCACCCCGGAAGCCGGCGAATTGTGGGGGACGCGTCACAACGCCGGTGAACATGATATGGCCGTGCGTGGCGCACACTTTGGCGGCGGTCCTGTCCACCCGACGCTCAACGGCAATACCTTTGCCCTCAGCGGTTGGCAATGGGCGCCGCAATGGGCCAAGTGGCTGGACACCCAGGGCGCCGAAGGTTCTGAACCGCCGGATGATGTCAAGCGCATTCGCGAAATTCGCGAACTGGTGATGGGTGAACCGGATGAAGCCAAACGCACGGCGATGTTGCAAGAGGTCTTTGAGATTCACATGAAGAACCTCTGGTCGGTTGGCATTGTGGTCGATGACCCCAAGTTCGGCCAGTTGACCGTCGTCCACAACCGGCTGCGCAATGTCGTCACCTGGTCCATCGCCGGCGAGTGGTATCCAGCGGTGCCGGCGCAGTGGTTTATTAATGAATGACAGGTAAACAGGTAAACAGGTAGACAGGGAATTGTCACCTGTTTACCTGTCTACCTGTCTACCTGTCTACCTGTCTACCAGAAAGGTTTTGCATGAAAACTTACCGCGCCGCGGTGATCGGCTGTAGCCGCATGGGTGGCTTTATTGATAACGAGGTGGTCGGTTCGCCTAAGGCGGCGTTGCCTTATTCGCACGCGGCAGGCTTTATGGCTTGCCCACGGACGGATCTGATCGCCTGTGCCGATCTGCGTACCGATGTGATGGCGGAATTTGGCCGGCAATACAACATTCCGCCCGCCGGTCAATATACCGATTACCGGACGCTGATCGACCAGGAACGGCCCGACATGATCAGCATTGCCACCCAACCCGAACAGCGCGCCGAGATTACGATTTATGCGGCGGAACATGGCGTCAAAGCCATCTATGCCGAAAAAGCAATGTCGGCGTCGTTGGGCGAAGCATACGACATGGTGGCGGCGCTGGAACGGCACGGCGTTTTTTTCAACCTGGGCACCAATCGCCGCTGGTCGGTGGCCTATGACCAGATGAAGGCGCTGGTCGATAGCGGTGAACTGGGCGCGCTCAAGACCGTGATTATCTACAACAATGGCACCCTCTTTAACACCGGCAGCCACTACATCGATCTGGTCATGCGGCTCAACAGCGACCAACCGGCGCTCTGGGCGCAGGGCAATCTACGCGCCAAAGATGAGATCTTTGATGGCGACATTCTGCACGAAGACCCGGTGGGCGAAGGGCTGATCTCTTTTGCCAACGGCGTCACCGGCTACCTGCTGGTCACGCCACGGGGCGGCGATATTGAAGTCATCTGCGAAAACGGCGCGCTTACCGCTTACAACGATGGCCTGGAATGGCACTTACGTCGCCGCGCCGCCAAAGAGACGCATGGTCACACGGGTCTGGTGACCGCGCCCTTTGCTGAACCGCCGATTGTCAGCAGTACCTTGCGGCTGATCGAAGACCTGGTTCACGCCCTCGACACTGGTGAACCGACCCGCGGCGGCCCACGCATTTCGCTTGCCAGCACCGAATTGATCTTTGCCCTGATCGAGTCGCACCGACGAGGTGGCGCCAAAGTGATGCTGCCGGTGCAAGAACGCGCCTTGCGTCTGCAACGGAGTCGCGGCCCCAACAAACCGAAATATAGCGTATAAGGAGGGGTGACTAGCTTGCCGCTTCGCCGATATAGCGAAAGCGGGGCATCGTCACCCCATCCACCACCACCTCTTCCAAAAACATGGTCAGGGGGCGAATCCAGAGATCGAAGTTGCCGTACAGGGTGCGGTAGACCACGTAGGCTTCTTCGGTCTCACTATGGCGCGCCACGCCGATCACGTCGTACTCTTTGCCTTTGTAATGCCGATAGCGGCCGGTTGGGATTGTAGTCATCCGCAAATCCTTTGCCTATTTTCAAAATTTGTAACTACCAAGGTACACAGAGATCACCGAGAGGGTACAGAGTTTTTTCTCTTTGTTCTCTGTGGATTCTCCGTGCTCTCTGTGTAACGGCTTAGTAGTTACCCTCAAACGAATTGTTCCTGATACTTCTGCACCCGCTGCGCAATCGTCGCCACCGGCGCCGTCCAGATGCGGTCGCGCTGGCGGGCGAGATAGGTGCATAGCTCTTCCAGATCACCCTGCGCCACATGCAAATGGCCGTCATTCACGCCGTGAAAGGTCAGGATTGCCCAGCGGCCTTGCGCCGCCGCCTGTTCCGCCAGCCCCACCAACTCCGCCCCGGTCATCCGTTCACAGGGGGTTGACCAGAGATACCAGAGGTCACAATAACGGGGATCATTGGGCCGTTCCCCGCGCCCCCGCCCGGCGACACAATGTTTTGCCACCACCGGCACATAGCTCTGCCGCGTCGCCCCGCGCCCGACAAAGGGCTGGTAACAGGTGTAGCCATAGGAAGTGGCCGTCTGTTCGGGGATGACGGCGCTAATGCGGCGACCGGCTTCGACGATTTCTGCTTCAATGTCATCTAATGTCATCTCTTCCAGGCCGCGCCGACCGCTATCGGAGATGAAGGCGAAGTTTTTCGAGCAGGGGTGGCTGACGGTGTGGTTGCCGATCTCGTGACCGGTCAAGGCGGCGGCGCGCCAGGGTTGCAATTGCTCCTGGTAGTTTTCGCGCGGGTTGACATAAAAGGTGGCATGGAGGCCATACTTATCTAACAGGGGAAGCGCAATGTTTAATTGGGAAGGAACGCCGTCGTCAAAGGTTAAGGAAAGCGCGCCCTGACAAGCATTGGGCCACGGTGTCGTAAGAGCATTCATAAAAGCGCCTCGGTTGGTTGAAAAGAGAAGTAGACAATGGGTAACGCGGTTGGTCGGCATCTACCCCGGTTATTATAGCGAGGATTGCGGCAAAAAGCCAACAGCTTTTCCAGAGGGTCTATTTCAACTTCAGCTCACGCTCCCAGTTCTGCCATGGCGCCGCCGCGGCTAGTCAACTGACCAGGCGACAACTACCCAGATGCCTATGTGCGATAGAGGTAAGTTATGATAAAGTAAATCATCATTTCAACTTTTCCCCCTTTTAGTCAGGACCAGCGACAAACCCTATAGCCTCTGATCCGGATGACGTGTGTCAATTCCCTTGATGGGTGCCCAAACAAGTGGAGGTGGACCAATGAAAATCGTACTGGATCGTGCTTACTGTAATGCGGCGCTCTCCTTTTGCGCCCGCTGTTCGGCCGCGTTTTTCCAGCATCCGTTAGGTACCGATCGGCCTTGTGTGGTCGATGTCATTGATGATGGTAACGATGAGTTACTGCACTTTGAAGTCAGGACTGACGGTCGTATCCTCGAATTCGATTTGACAAAGGAATTGCAGGAAGGGTTAGCCCTCGAAGGGTGGGAATTTTTGGCCGATTTCGAACCTGGCTTTTTCCGCTATGGCGCGGCCCAACGCTGGCGCGACCTGGCGAAGTTACCCGTGGGACATCACCAACCAATTGATGCCACCAACGTCATGGCGGTAGCGCCATAGCCCGGCAGCATATTGAGCCGACTGGAACGACCTTGCGCGGCAAACCAGCTTTCTGGCAGAAAGCTGGTTTGTGGTTACACTCATTGCACTGTCACCAGCGGCCGCAACTGTTCGAGGGTGCGCGCCCCAATGCCAGGCGCCCGTTCCAGATCATCCACCGTGGTATAGGGCCGGTTGGCAATGATGGCGGCTGCTTTGCTGGGGCCAATACCGGGCAATGATTCCAGGTCGGTGGCTGTGGCGGTGTTTAAATTAATCAGGCCGGCGCTTACACCGCTGCTTTGCTCACCAGCAGGGGCGCTGTCGGCGGCAACCCCGGAGACGCCGGTCGGCGGTTCCGGCGCGATATTGGCGGTTGTGGCAAGACTCGGCACATGCACCTGCGCCCCATCCCACAACGGTTCGGCCTGGTTGACAATGGCGGCGTTGGCTTCACCTGTAACCCCGCCGGCTGCGGTGATGGCGTCCGCGACCCGCGCCGTTGGTGACAGGCTGTAGATGCCGGTGCGCACAACGGCGCCGCTGACAAAGACAATGATCGGCGCCGCCGTGGCGGTCGGCAATGGGGTGGCAGTCGGCGCGGCAGTCGGCGGCGGGTGGAGAACAATGGGGGGCGGATCAACGCGACGCAACAGCAGCGTGCTGCCGCCGACCAGCACCAGGGCGGTCAATAGGCCGAGCAAGTAGGAAAAGCCGTGGAAAACGGTTGTTGGTTGGGCGGTAGTGTTTTGTGCAATAGTTGGCGGCGCCGGGTTTGTTCCGACGATGAACAATGGATCTGTAGGGGCGGATGGCGTTGCCTGTTTCATAGCTTGTCTTCATGGTGTAGTTAATTGTAAGGTTGGTGAATGCCTCCATCGTAACAAAAAATAAAGCAGCGACAAGCTACAATTGACGGAACTTGGCGCTGCTGAATGTTGGGAGATTGGGAGATAAAGTGGTTGAGAGATAAAGAGATTGAGAGATTCAGAGATTGGGTAGGATAATCTCTGAATCTCTCAATCTCTTTATCTCTATCACATCACGGCGGATTTTGAATGGACGCCGCTGCCGTCTGGCGAATCGCCAGTTGACCAAAGAGGACAAGCGCCTGGTCATCGTTCATGGGGTGGCTGAGACCGCCCCGCACATCGCGATAGTAGCGTTCCAGCGGCAGTTGTTTGGTCATGCTGGCGCCGCCGCCGACGCGCATACAGTGATCGACCGCTTCAATGGCGTTGTTGGTGGCGGTGAACTTGGCCGCAATGATGGTCGGGCTGAGTTCCAGGCGTTGATCGGGATGGCGTTCCCACAACGCGGCGCTGTGGTAGAGATGGGTTTCAGCCTGGTGGATCAAGAGTTCCGCTTGACCCAGCCGCCGTTGGATGCTTTCCAGTTCGGCAATTGGTTTGCCCAAGGCCGTTGGCGTCCGTTCTTGAGCATAGCGGGCCGCGGTTTGGAGCGCCGCCACCGCGACACCCAGATAAACCGCACTCACCCCTAGCGCGAACCAGGCGTTGGCCTTGCCCTTCTGGTGGGGCTTGTCGGTGGCGCCGCGGCCCAGGATATAGTGGTTGGGCACAGAGACATCGTGCAACAGAATATCATGGCTGCCGGTGGTGCGCATGCCCATGGCATCCCACGTTTCGACAATCTCTATCGCCGGATTAGCCGGCACGAGAAAGCGGGCTACATCTTCGCTGCCGTCATCCAGAACGGCGGGAATGATCATATAGTCGAGGGTGGGACTCATGCTGGCAAAGTTTTTGCGGCCATTGAGCAACCAGGCCACTGGCTGATCGCCCCCTTCGTAGATGGGCTTGGCCCGTGTCTTCGGTTTGCCGCCGCGACTAGGGCTGCCTAGTTCCGGTTCGGTGGCGACGGAGTTGATCATCAGCCCCCGTTCCACGGCGTCGCGGCAAACCTGTGCCAGTAACGCTTCCGGCCAGCCGCCCGCCTCGAGTGCGCCGCCGATGGTTTGCATGTGCATGGTAACATTGAGCGCCGTGCTGCCGTCACCAATCGCCAGCGCCTCCATTGCCATCACGGTTTCCAGCAAGCCGGCGCCCCATCCGCCATAGGCTTCCGGGACAATCAAGGAGGGCAGACCGGCGGCGCGTACGTCGGCATAATTTTCAAAAGGAAAAGCGCCGGTACGGTCATACGCAGCGGCCCGTGCGGCAAAAGTAGCCGCCAGCTTTTGCGCAATGGCGATAAAGCGCTGCTGGCGTTCGGTGTAAGGGTAAAACATAGGCGACTCCGCTTCGTCTGCGTCAGATACCTACCAAGTCCGCTCCCGCCGGATGTAGCTGGGAGCGGCGTCATTATGATCATTGTAGCACTCTTTACACTTCCCGCCTAATCTTTTTGGGGAACCGTGTCAACCGCAGTATAATAGCCCCTATTGCGCCTCAATCGACAGGGCAGCCGTCCTGTTGAACCAGAAAACAACCAGGAATAGCCGCAACCGGCATGACAACGCCAATTCTTGAAATGCGCGCCATCAGTAAGCGCTTTGATATGACACAAGCGCTGGATGGCGTTTCGCTGCAATTGTATCCAGGTGAGATCCAGGCGCTGCTGGGCGAAAATGGCGCCGGCAAATCTACGCTGATCAAGATCATGACCGGCATCTACACGCCGGACAGCGGCGCCATGCTGCTCGATGGTCGGCCCATCACCGTGCGCAGCCCGATTGAGGCGCAAGCGCACGGGCTCGCCGCCATCCACCAGGAGCCGATGATCTTTCCTGATCTCAATGTGGCGGAGAATATCTTTATCAGCCATCGCAACCGCGGCCATATTTTGCGCTGGGGGCGGATGGTGCGCGAAGCCGAAGCCATTTTGCAGAAGCTCGACATTCATCTGGATGTGCGCAGTTCGGCCCGTGGCTTGACGCTGGCGGCGCAACAGGCGGTGGAGATTGCCAAAGCCATTTCATTACAGGTGCGCGTCCTGATCATGGACGAGCCGACCGCCTCGCTCTCCGCCCATGAAGTCGATCAACTCTTCAACCTGGCGACGACGTTGCGCGCACAAGGGGTCTCCATTCTCTTTATCAGCCACCGTATGGAGGAGGTTTTTCGGATTGCCGACCGCGTTACTGTGCTGCGCGACGGCAAATTGATCTCCTCCAAACCTAGGGCCGAAGTGACCATTGAAAGCGCCATTCGCGACATGGTCGGTCGCGACATGGGCGACTATTTCGCCAAGAGCCAGACAACCAAAGGCGCCGAGGTACTGGCCGTGCGCGACCTGGGCAAGAAGAATGTCTTCCATGACATCAATTTTGCGGTTCATGCCGGCGAAGTTTTGGGCTTTGCCGGTCTGGTCGGCGCGCGGCGCACTGATGTGGGGCTGGCGCTCTTTGGTATTGAACCGGCGGACAGCGGCACAATTTGGTTGGCTGGCCAGCCGGCACAGATTCGTTCACCACAGCAGGCGATGGGCTATGGCCTGGCCTATGTTACCGAGGATCGCCGCCAACTAGGCTTGACCATGCCCATGTCGATTGCCACCAACATTTCGCTGCCCATGTTGCATGAATATGTGACCAAACTGGGGCTGATCAAGCAGCGCATGGAAGTGGCGACGGCGGAACGTTATCGCGAACGCTTTGCCATTCGCGCCCCTTCGGTCAAAACCGAAGCGGGCAAACTCTCCGGCGGCAACCAACAAAAGGTGATGTTGAGTAAGTGGCTCAACACCCGCCCGCGTATCCTCATTCTCGATGAGCCAACCCGCGGTATTGATGTCGGCGCCAAGGCCGAAGTGCATCATCTGATCAATGAATTGGCGGCGCAAGGCATGGCCGTGATCCTGATCTCCTCCGACCTGCCGGAGGTGCTGGCCATGAGCGACCGCATCCTGGTCATGCGCGAGGGGCGGCAAATGGGCATTTTTACCCGCGCAGAGGCCAACCAAGAGCGCATTTTGACCGCCATGATGGGGCAATCAACATGAACTTTATCCGAAGGGTCTTGCGCCCGGAACAGATTCGTGAATTTAGCCTGGTGCTGTTGATTGCGCTGGCCGTCCTCTTCTTTGCTTCGCAGATTGAGGGTTACTATAGCGGGCGCACCTTTAACCGCATTGCCACCAGCGTGGCGATCCTCGTCGTTATGGCCGTCGGGCAGACGCTGGTGGTGTTGACCCGCAATATTGATCTGTCGGTCGGCTCGATTGTGGGCTGCACCGCCTATTTTGTCGGCGCGCAACTGGCGGTCTATAACCAGTGGTCGCCGGTGGTGGTGGTCTTGTTTGCCGTCTGTCTGGGCGCCGGGATGGGGCTGTTGAATGGGGTCTTGATCGCCTATGGCCGTGTGCCGTCGATCATTGCCACGTTGGGGACGCTGGCGATCTATCGGTCGTTGCTGGTCAATTATTCGGACGCCAAGACCATCACCACCGATGCCCTGCCGGAGTGGCTGCTGGAACTGCCGCGCCGCGATTTTCTGACCTTTGGTGAAATTGACATTAAGTTTATGGTGGCGATGGCGTTGGTGGTCGTCATCCTTTTTCATCTGGTCGTCACTTACCTGCCCTATGGTCGACGGCTCTACGCCATTGGCTCTAACCCCGAAGCGGCGCGCTTTGCCGGTTTGCCCGTCCAATCGACGCTGTTGGGGGCCTATGTCCTATGCGGCGCCCTCTGTGGGCTGGCCGGTTTTATGTTTCTGGCCCGCTTTGGCAACATCACGGTGGTGGCCGGCCAGGGGTTGGAGTTACAAGTGGTGGCGGCCGTGGTCGTCGGCGGCGTTAATATCTTTGGCGGCTCCGGCACCATGGTGGGCGCGCTGCTTGGCACGGTGCTGATCGCCACGCTGGAACAGAGTCTATTGCGCTGGGATCAGGTCAGCGAATTCTGGCGCGATGCCATTTTGGGCTTGCTCATCTTGCTGGCCGTGGCGTCGGATGCCGTCATCATCAATCGGCTGCGCAATTTCTGGGCACAGCAGAAGCAATAAATTCGGTGATGCGGTGATGCGGTGATGCGGTGATGCGGTGATGCGGTGATGCGGTGATGCGGTGATGCGGTGATGCGGTGATGCGGTGATGCGGTGATTTCGACAAGCTCAATCACCGCATCACCCAATCACTCTTCAGCGCGAGCCGCTTTACAAAAGTAGAGAAGAATGTTATGACGCGTGTGTGGGAAGCAGTACGCCGGTGGGAGAGTCTGTTGGTGATCATTCTGGCGGCGGTGCTGGTGATCAATGTCAACCTCTCGCCCTATTACCTGCAATTGAATAACCAGATCAATCTGTTTCAATTGTCGATTGAGAAGATTATGATCGCACTGGTGATGACCCTGATCATCATCAACGCGGAGATCGATCTCTCCGTGGCATCGATCATGGGGTTGGCGGCTTGCATTCTGGCGGCCTTACATGAACAAGGGGTGTCGGTTGGGGTTGGCATTGCCGTGGCGTTGGCAGCAGGAGTACTCTGTGGCGCCTTTAACGGCTTTTGGATCGCCTATGTTGGTCTCCCTTCGTTGGCGGTGACCTTGGCCGGCTTGATCGGCTACCGCGGCGTGGCGCGCATTCTGTTAGAAGATCGGTCCATTGGCGACTTTCCTGCGTGGTTTAATCGGCTAGGCCAGCAAGGGTTGATCGGCCCTTTTCCATTGGCACTGCTGCTCTTCGTGCTGTTATTGATCCTGACCCTTATCGTCTTGCAATCCTCCGCCTTTGGCCGCTATATTTATGTAATCGGCAACAATCAGTCGGTGGCGACCTACTCCGGCGTCAATGTACGGCGGGTGAAGATGGCGCTCTTTATTGCCTCCGGCTTTGTTTCGGCGTTGGCCGGATTGCTGTTGGCGGCGCGGTTGGGGGCGGTGCGGGGCAATACGGGTGATGGTTTTGAATTGGATATTGTCACAATGGTATTGCTGGGGGGCGTTAGTATCTTTGGCGGCTCCGGCACTTTAACCGGCGTCTTTCTGTCGATTCTCATCATCTTAAATTTGCGTAATGGCATGTCTCTGGTTAATATCACCGGAAACACCCAAACCGGCGTTATCGGTCTGCTGCTCATTCTCTCGGTGTTGCTCCCCAACGGGGCGCAAGGGCTGCGCACGTTGTTTAAACGGCGAGGGGGACACGGATAAAGATGATTTGTTTGCTTCTATTCAGCCCTTGTACGATTTGCGTAGGCTGAGTAGTTTCCTTCCATTGTTTCACTCAATCGTTCAACCGATAAGGAGAGTCAAGATGAATCAATTGCGTAAGCTCACTGCGCTCCTGCTGGTGACGGCCATGATGCTCTTTGTGCTGGCGGCCTGTGGCGGCGGCGAAGAAGAAGCCGCGCCGACCGAAGCGCCCGCCCCAACGGAAGCGCCAACCGAAGCGCCGACTGAGGCCCCAACCGCAGCGCCCACGGAAGCCCCAGCCGCCTCTGAAGCAGTGACCACCACTGACACCGTGACGGCGACGGAAGCGGTCACCGCCACGGAAGCGGTCACCGCGACCGAAGGCGTCACCGCCACCGAAGCGACGACCGAAACGGCTGCCGCTGCCACTGGTGAGGCGATTGTGGCGAAGACCGGCGAACAGATCAGCACCATTCTGCTGCCCAAGTTTGTCGGCATCGCCGTCTTTGATCAGGCCAACACCGGCGCGCAGGAAGCCGCCGCCGAATTGGGCGCGCCGGCTCCCGAATTCACCGGCCCCACGGCCGAAAACAGCGTCCAAGGCCAGATTGAAACTGTGACCGCGGCCACTACCCAAAAGGTGGCTGCGATCATGATCTCCAACAATGCCGGCGACCAGATTGTGCCGGCGGCAAAGGCGGCGCAGGAGGCCGGTCTCACCGTCGTCACCTGGGATTCGCCCATTCCGACCGGTGAAGGCGAAGATGTCTTTGTGGCGCAGGTCGATTTCAACGAGATCGGCGTGGTCATGGCCGATATGACCCTCAGTATCCTGGGTGAAGCCGGCGGTGAATTCGCCATTCTTTCCGCCTCGCCGGATGCGGCTAACCAGAACGCCTGGATTGCCGCCTTCAACGAAGCGCTGAAAGATCCCAAGTATGCCAGTCTGAAGCTGGTCGATACGGTCTACGGCAACGATCAATCAGAAGAAAGCTACAATCAGGCGCTGGCGTTGATCGACAAGCACCCGGATCTGAAGTTGATCATGGCGCCGACCTCGGTGGGTATCGTGGCCGCGGCGAAGGCGATGCAGGATGAAGAATTGTGCGATCAGGTCAAGGTGAGCGGTTTGGGCCTGCCCTCGGAAATGGTCTCCTATACCATGAACGGCTGCGCCCCGGAATTTGCCCTCTGGAGCTTTGTCGATCTGGGCTATCTGACCTACTACACCACCTATCTGCTTGCCACTGGCCAAATGGAAGCGACCGAAGGCGTCACCTTTGAAGCCGGGCGCATGGGCGCCTACACCATCGAAAAAGACCCGACCCGCGAGAATGGGCTGCGCGTTTTGATGGGGCCGTTCACAGTCTATAACAAGGACAATGTGGAAGCGGCGGCGAAATAACGTGATGCGTGTTGCGTGAACTGAATAAGTGATTGTTGCGGCAGTTGGTTAGCCGTGTAACACGGGGATACCTTAAAAAAAGGAGACGCACAGTGCGTCTCCTTTTTTATTGCGATGCTTGTACTGGGCTACCTTGATAGGGGAGAAGCGCGGCAGTGGTGGTTGCTCTACGTATTCCAACTCACCATGAATTCGCTGGGCGGTTTTATTGGCTCCGGCGTCGGCGTTGGCGTCGGGGTGGATGCAGAGGGCTGGGTAGAGTTGGCGCTTACCGTAAATGGCGCCAGGGTTGTTAACGCAAGCGCAGCCAGCAGAATGAGTTGGGCCAGACGACGTTTATACGCTTGTTTGTGGTTTGTTTGCTTACTCATAACTTTCTCTCTTTCTCTCATCAATAATGCCTTAGGATAGCTTGGGTTGCATCCCATTATACCAGAGGAAAGAAGCGTTTTGTCTGACAGATCCCTGTCTAACCGGCGCATCACTCTGCAAAAGCTCTATGTGGAATGACGCAATCTACATTACTACGTTTTAACGAAAGCGTGGTACAACTACGGCTTGATGAAGGGTAGCGAATTGTTTCGGTAATCCTTGGAACTTGTCACGCCGGCGGCGATGACCTCCAGTTACCGCTTTATTTTCGTAACCTTCATAAAGCCGTTGAGGCGCCCAGGGGGCGTGCAATGGCGCCGCTCCCTGGGCGCCTCAACGACAACTGGCTTATGTGTTCCAACTCACCTGGGGCTGCGCCGGTGGCTCTGGCGGTGGTTTAACAATGCCCGGCTGACCCGGTTTCGGCGGAATAGCGTTAGCATTGGCGATGAGGGGTGTCAAGTTGGTGAAAGCCAGCGCGATTGCCAGTAATAGCTTTGTATACTGTCCTTTGATTGACCGCTTCTGTTTTGTCGGTTGTTCCATCATTCTTCTCTCTTTCTGCCTATGATAAAACTAGGATTAGGATAGGCGCATTCTCATTATAGCAAAAAAAGAGTGTCGTTTGTCTGACAAGAGGCTGTCTATCGGAAGAATGGTTCCCCTCCGCTCGTTGTCGTATCTGCGGCGCGCCCGG
The DNA here is from genome assembly GCA_021405325.1 of Caldilinea sp. CFX5. Next base: position 70,219 of record QWII01000072.1, read on the forward strand.
ATTGCCGCTAATCAGTGGCGAGGAGATGATTCATGGCAGCCATATCATCAACCTGGGTGTAGTAAAGACTTTAGTCTTCGTTCTTATACTGCCAACTGCCAGTTAAACAGCGCCGCCGCCACCCACGTCGGCGGCGGCGCGTTGTAGAGACCGGTGGCATCGGTGTAGGTCAGATCCAAAATTTCGCCCTGCATCGGCCCGCGGAGATAGCGGAACACTTGACCGGCGTCGCGTGCGTCACTACGGGCGCGGACACAGTGTGTGTTGTAACCCCAATAGTCGCCTTCAGACAAAATGGCGATGCCTTCTTCCAGCGTCTTGCGCGCTAGATCCAACCCGCCCGCCGCCGGCGCCAGCGACTCTTCCGGCTTCCACCCATAGCCCAGGCCATGATGAAAAGCATCTGCCGTGGAGACGATCACGGCGTCTTCACAGAGGCGCGCCAGTTCGTCGATGCCGGGCAATTGGTCGGGCTTGCCGCCGGCCAGATAAGGGTAGCGTTCGATCACTGTCGGCCCTTTGATACCGCGTCGTTTGGTCTCCGCCGCCCAGAAGTGGCGCCAACTGATCAGCACATGGTCATGTCGCCACTCTTGTCGTTCGCCGTCGATGCCCGGCCCTTGAATGCCCCAGTAGATTTCATCGGACGGCGTGCCGCCATTCGCCACCCGAATGCGCGCCTGATCCATTGCTTCGCCAAAGGCGTGCAACACGCTAATCACCACCACCCGCTCCGCACCACTGTCCAACGCTGCATTGACTGCTGCGGCGATCTGATGCCCACAATCCAAAACGCCGGCATGAGGAAAGACGACAACACCCCCAGCGCGCAAAGTTGGCGCTAGATCCCATTTTCGTGCTTCATCGAGTTGGCGGTAGGCGCCGGCTTCGCCCAGTTCGGCATGTTCGCGGGCGTAGAGGGCGTGGATTTGTTGGCGCAAGCGGATGCGGTCGGTGGTCAAGGGTAGGCTCCTTTTGGCTGCGTGATAATCTTATATGTATGGATTTGTCGCTGGGGTTTCCGTGGTACTGTTACGTACTTTTTGCACGGCTCTATGTAACGTTTCATTGGCGAAAGCACTCGCTAAAAACTCCAATTCGTCCAAAAATTGATCATTCTCCAACACAACAATATTACGCGCTTCGACTTCTTGTAGGAACTCATTGTATGAAATTCCAGCAAGTACAGCACCACCACGGAGATCAGTTTTGCGTTGCATGTATGCCTGTAATGCAATTTCTAAGTTTTGGGCGCGAATGCCATCTAACACCCATTTTTTCATCAACGCTGCTTCGGACATTCCAAACTTTGCGCTCAGGCGAGCAATTTCGTCTGATTCACTTGTTGATAATCGAATCGATTTAGTGATGGTTGTTTGACTCATTTTCCTCTCCGCGCTCTCTAGCAACTTCAGCAATCGTATGTGTAGCTTCAGCAATGAGGGTTGCACTGGTTGTGACACTTAGACGTTTGACAAAACCAGTAACTGCGTTCAACGTAATTATCCCTTCCGCGTACAAAAGAACACAGAAACCAGCTACACTTACGGCAGTAATACCTAATGACCGCGCATAAAACAGTGGGCGGGCATCGTTGGTTAATAAGACCCACTGCCGCTCTTTCGCTAGTGCAATCGCATGGGCTTCCCCCACACCAAAAAGCGTAAGTGGTTTTTGCGGCTCAATTTGTTGAAGCCGTCCATCCTCCTCAAAGACCATGAACAATATTGCCTGCGGATAGACCAGCGTTGTCTCTTTTGGATTGGTCGTAATAATTTCATTTCTTACCGCTTGACAGTAATGGACGCCAAAAAAGTTAAAAAGATAAGGGGCAACTCCTACTTGACTAGCATATGTCCAAAAAGAGGTATCTAATGACGCATTTAGAATCATAATGATTCTATTGTAGACAGTATTATAGCGACTGTCAAACTGTTATGAAGGCAAAAGTTACAAAAAATGCCGCCTGCCGTCAGAGTAAAATACTCTGACAGCAGGCGGCATTCACTTAGGCGGGCGATTGCCAGAAGACGCTACGCCGCCGCTTACTTGCTCTCGATCATCTTCTTGACTTCGATCCGCTTCGGCTTGACGGCTTCAGCCTTGGGCAGGGTCAGGGTCAGGACGCCATGCTCGTTGACCGCCTCGATCTTGTCGGCGTCAACGCTGTTGGGCAGGGCGATGCTGCGCATGAAGCTGCCAAAGCGGCGCTCGCGCAGGTGATAATTCTCTTCCTTGACCTCCTGCTCGTCCTTGGTCTCGCCCTTGATCGTCAACACATTGTCGGTCAGGGTAATCTCGACATCCTCCGGCTTGATCCCCGGCACCGACGCCTTGACGATATACTTGTCCTCCTGCTCAGCGACATCAAGGGCCAGGTTATAACCGTCGCCACGCCGCCAGAGGACCGGCATTTCGCCAAAGGGTTCGTCAAAGAAGCGATCCATCACTCGGCTCAAATTTGCCATCTCGCGGAAAGGTTCCCAGCGGGTTAAGGTTGTCATAGTTTTACCTCCACTCATCAAAAGTCTTGTCAAGCACACACAATCTGCGCTATACTCACGCCGCAACCAGAACCGGGGCGTTGGCTTGCGGTTTCGTTTTACAATTTTAGTATACTGCGCGTCCGTCAGCGGAGCATTAGTGCGTTGTCTGAAATATATTCAAGCAATGTTAGAAAAATGTCTGTGATGTCATTGACCGTCGCATCGGTTAACTTGCCGCACTGTGGGAACAATTGCGGAGCGCGTTTCCGTCTGCATTACCAGATAATGTTGTCTCGCTTATATATCAAACCTGCCACTTGCGTATATTCAATCCTATTACATCAATACTGCCTACCCTGGAGGGGAATCCTATGTACAGAAAAGCCCACCGGCTACGCTCCTGGTTTATTGCGCTGACTACTGTTCTTCTGCTTGCGACGGCCTGTGATCGTAACACTGGCGCTACGATGCAGCAGGCGCCTGAAACACCCCCAGCCGCCGAACAGGGGCAAAGAGACGCAGCACCGCTGACCGTCCCGGAAAGCACCGCCGAGGCGGCCTTGCAAGCGGCCGTCGAGCAACTTCAATCCACGACGGAAGAGGAACCGGTCAGCGCGGCCGGTGGCGCCGAGGGGCGTTCCGGCGTCGGGCCGACCGCCACGGCGCCGGTGCTGAGTGAAGGCCCCTCCGCCACCATCAGCCCCAACGCCGGCAGCGCCAACACGCAGGTCACAGTGGCCGGCAGCGGTTTTCCGGCTAATACGCGGGTCGATGTCTACCTGGCGGGGTTAGTGCGCGCCAGCGCCGCCAGAGAAGCGCCGCGGAGCTATGCAAATACCACCACCGATCGCGACGGCAACTATCGCCTGACCTTTGCCATGCCGGCCACCTGGGCCAGCGGCGAGCCGCTGTTGACCGGGCGGTTGGCCGTTCTCGTCGCAACCCAGAATTTTGCCACGCGCGCCACGGTTTCCTTTGACTACATTGCGCCGACGGTGCAAACACCCACTGCGACCGCTGCGCCGCCCCAACCAACGCCCACCTTTACCGCAGCGCCACCGCCCATTCCAACGCCAACCGCCACCCCAGTCCCACCACCGGCGCAAAATCCCTTTGTCGAAGCCACACCGGCAGAGGGCAGTGCGAATACGCAAGTCACGCTGCGTGGCGGCGGCTTCCCGGCCAATACAACGGTTAACATTCATTTAGGCACCTTTGATGCCCAGGTCGGCGGCAGTGGGGCGCCGGCGCGCTATGGCGCCGCGACCACTGATGCCAACGGCAATTTCACGCTCGCCATCACCTTGCCGGCGCTTTGGCCCGATGGCACGGCGGTGGAAAGCGGGTTGCTGCTGATCTTTGTCGAGGCGAATAACTTTACGCAACAAGCCAGCGCCGTCTTTAATTACAGCACGCCGACGCCGACCCCCAGCAACAGCCCATCTGCGCGGGTGCAACCGGCGGCAGGCAGCGCCGGCACTCAGGTGACGGTGGAAGGCGGCGGCTTCCCGGCCAATACCCAACTCAATCTCTATCTCTCCGGTCTCGTCACCGGGCGTTCCGGCGCTGCCGCGGCGCCCAACAGCTATGCCACCGCCACGACCGACGGCGCCGGCAACTATCGCCTGACCTTTACCATGCCCAGCAGTTGGCCAAATGAGCGCCCCATCCAGAATGGCCGCTTGGCGCTCCTGGTGGCGACCGCCGACTTTAGCGTGCGCGCCAGCGCCAGCTTTGACTATGTCGAGCCGACGCCCACCCCCCAGCCGGGGGTGGGCAGCACCCCCGGCTGGCGCGGCAGCTACTATGCCAATCCGAATCTGCGCGACGAGCCGGTGTTGGTGCGCGAGGATGGGGCGATCCGCTTTAACTGGGGCAGCGGCAGCCCCGATCCCCTCCTGCCCAGCGATGAATTTAGCATCAGTTGGACACGCTCTGTGCAATTTGAGAGCGGCGCCTACCGCTTTGCCGTCGAGGCCGATGACGGGGTGCGCCTCTTTGTCGATGAGCGGCTGATCCTAGAAAGCTGGCAGGTTGGCTCCCAGCGTAGCCTCAGCATCGACTACCCGCTGACCGCCGGGCAACACACCATCCGGCTGGACTACTTTGAAAATCAGGGGGAAGCGCTGGTCAACCTGCGCTGGAGCCGGCAAGATTTTGGCTGGCGCGGCAGTTATTATAACAACAGCGACCTCAGCGGTGCGCCGGTGCTGGAACGGTATGACTCGGCGCTCAACTTTACCTGGGGCAACGGCAGTCCTGACCCACGAGTCAACAACGACAACTTCTCCGCCCGCTGGAGCCGGCGCTTCGCGTTGGATGGCGGCGCCTATCGCTTGACGGCCAGCGCCGATGACGGCATCCGCGTTTGGGTGGACGAAGAATTGGTGCTGGATCAGTGGCAAAACAACGCCGGCATCCAAAATTTCACCACGGATCTTCATCTGGGTGGCGGCGACTATGAGGTGCGAGTCGAGTATTACGAGGCGACAGGCGATGCACGCGTACAGGTGCAGTTGGACGCCTTGACCGTCGCGCCGGCGCCCACCGCCACCCCCAACCCAAGCACGGGCAACATCCTCTTCGACGACGATCCGCGCAACAACCGGCGCGGCGCCAATGCCTACTTCTGTAGCGGCTTTGAGTCGGAGTGTAACTTTGCCGGCTGTCCGCAAAACTACCGCCTGGTCTGGGGGCCATATTGTCGCGAAAGCGATTATCCCTATATCAAGCCGGGGTTGTACCGCGTCACCTTCCAGGGGACGGGGGATGTGCGCGCCGGCGCCACCGACTATGGCGCGACGAATCAACTCTTTGGCTTCACCCAACAGACCTTGGAACTGCCGGGCAGTTTCACCTTCTGCTGGCCGGGGCGCCAAAGCGGTGGCTACGGCTTTGAGACCATCGCCCAAAGCACGGGTGGTTATGCGTCGATTGACCGGATTACCATTGAGTATGTCGGCGAGGCGTGCCGGTAGGGGGACCAAACGGCAGGGAACGGCGACGGCAACCAAGTAACCGTTGAGTTCCGTAATTTTGCCGTAGGGTATTGCATAATGCAAACAAATGGTGTAAGATAGATAGTGGTAGAATTTAGCCCGATCACTATGCTGGTTGGTCTTGCTGTCACTGCCGCTCTTCACGAGCAGTACGCAGGCGAAGCCATTGATAGTTAGCGGTAGCAAGGTTGTATAATAGCTATTAACCCGCTCACAGCCGGTCCGTGACCGGCGTTGGGGCGCCGGTCACGGACCGGCTGTGAGCGGGTTAGCAGCTTGCTCACTATCTGGTGTTTCTTCGCTCTTTGTACAAGCTGAGAGGGCTAGATCGCAAAGTAACTCACCTTTACATGGCTAATCGTCTCCGTTGACGCTCTTCGACTGTTGCTCTCATTGTTGCCACCCCAAGCATCAACCGCGTGATTAGCAACAGACGTTCCTCCGAGGAGAGCAACTATATGTTTAAACGACTGTTCGTCCGCGTTGCACCATTGTTTCTTTTGGTTAGCCTGGTCGGCTGCCAACCACTAATCGTTGATACGCAACAGAAGCTTGTCGAGCCGGTTCAAATTGTCCTCCAGCCCGCCGCTACGACCGCAAAGCTTGCCACTGCTGACATTTTTGCGCGCATTTCCCCGTCGGTGGCTTTTATTGAAACACCAACCGGCACCGGCAGCGGCGTTTTGATCGAGCACGGGTATTTGCTCAGCAATGCGCATGTGGTCTGGCCCTTTGATAAAGTGCGTGTTGTCTTTCCCGATAAAACCGAGTATGTGGATGCGCCGGTCTATGCCTGGGACTTGATGGCCGATCTGGCTTTGATTGGTCCACTGGATGTCAACCTGCCGTTTGTCCCGTTAGTGGATGGCAGCAATTTAGAGATCGGCAGCGACATTTATTTGATCGGCTATCCGGCGGAGGTTGATGAATTTCCGCAACCGGCCATTACGACCGGTATTCTATCGCGTGTGCGCCAGTGGGATGCGATCAACTACCGCTTCTTTCAGGTTGATGCCACCACCGTTGGCGGTCAGAGCGGCGGCATTATGGTGACGCAGGCCGGCGATGTGGTGGGGGTCTCCACCTTCTACTACCGCAGCTTTGGTCTGGCCGGTTCAGTGGCGGACACCATTACCCGCATCAATGCCATGCTTGGCAACCCGACTGATGTCACGCTGGATATGCGGCAATTTAATACAGGGGCGAGTGCAACAACGCAGAGCGATACCTTGCAGGGCGATTGGGATTCGCGCCTCTATATTTTGAATGAACCCATTGACACGGAGGTTGAATTAAGCCTCGAAGGCTTTGGGAAGCCGCAACTGACCGTTCATACGCTCTCCGGCTATTTTATCGACGCCAGCGAAGCTGAGGCCGACACGCCGGTCGCCACTTTAAACTTTACGGTGGAAGAGGAAGGTCTTTATGTCATTGAAGTCAAACAAGCTTCCCAAAACAAAAACAAATTTGCGCTAACCAGCTCCCACCCGCTTGCCCCGTACATCGACCCTGACGATAACCGCACCGTCGCCATTGGCGACACGGTGGCAGCCAGCATGGATACCTCCAATGATGTTGACCATTACGAGCTGACGCTGAAAAAAGATGAAATTGTGCAGATCACGGTGGATGCGCTGGAAGTTGATCCCGAACTCACCTTGTCTTACCGCTCCAACAGTTTGGAAGAAGTGGTGAGCGATGACGACAGTGGCGGCGGCATCTTTGGCAGCAACGCCCAACTGACCTACAAAGCGCCGGCGGATGACACCTATACCCTGGTAGTGCGCAACTATGATTATGGCAGTGTCGGCAGCTACTTCTTGACAGTTGCCGAAGCGGCGGCAGATGCGGAACTTACCGAACCCGCCGTCACCCGTGAGCTTTTTTCGACCGGCTACGGCCCGATGACCTGGTTTAAAAGCGAAGAACACAACTTCGCCGTACTTTACCCTACCGTCTGGACAGAAGTGGACGGCAGTCGGTGCGCCCCTGGCGCCACGGCTTGTTACACTGGCCCTGGCGTCATCATCCTCACCGAGGAGGCTTTAGCGGCTTTACCCAAAAAGGAGCGCAATCGCACAGGGTATCTAACCCTGTTGCAGGATAATATCAAGTTAAATCCGGCGGTTGAGTTAGAAGAAGTCAAAGAGATTGCAACCTTGCAAAAGTTAGCCGCCGACCAGCTTTCATTTACAACGCAGGCTGGCCGCGCCACCGGCAAGCGCTTTATCTATGTCGATGAAGAGCAGCAGGTTGCTTTCAGTGTTACCATCGTTCTGCCCACCGAAGCCTACGCCCTCTATGAGCCGATGATCACCTTCATCTTTGATTCCTTTAGAAACTGGAACACCAAAGAGCAAGAGTTGGACGCCGTCTACCATCTGGATCGCGCCTACCGTTTAAGCGCGACCAAAGAGTATGAAGGCGCCCGCGCGGCTTATGATCGCAGCATTGAGCTAGACGCCGAACTGGTTCAGGCCTACGCCGGGCGGGCGTGGATCAACTACCGCCTGGGTGCGCATGAGCAGGCAATTGCCGATCTGGAACAAGCCATTCAGCTTGCCCCTGCGGATGACCGCTACTATAACGATGGCGCCATGCTGTACTGGAATCTACAGCAGCACGAAGAAGCCCTGGACATGATTGATCAAGCAATTGAACTGGCGCCGGAGCAGGGGCATCATTACAACCAACGGGCGTTGATCAAAAGCTTTCTCGGTGACTATGAGGGCGCCTTGGCCGATCTGGCCGAATATCAGGCGCTCAACGATGATGAGTTGCCGCCTTCCGCTCTTGACACGCGCGCCTTTGTCTACCTGATGATGGCGGATTTTGCCAAGGCCCAAGCCGATTATGAAGAGACCTACAGCAAGGATTTCCGCTCCCCCTATACGCTGTTAGGCGGCGGGATTGCCTACGCCAACCTCGGCGACGACGAACAGGCGCAAGCGCTGCTGGCGGAAGGGTTCAAAAAGTTGGAAGAAGCGGAAGTGGATCTGCCCGACCCGCAACTCAGTGCGCTTATGGCCCGCGCCCAGGCCATCCTGGATGAGCAGTAACGCTTTGTCGACGGAAACAGCCCTGGTTGCTTGTCCCCTGGCGCTAGCGAGATTTGGCAATAGGCTTGCTCGCTAGCGCCAGGGGGCTTCTTTATTCAATTGAGCCACACATACTAAGCTACTGGCTCACATATGGCAGATAAAGTTGATTATTACTGCCCTTATCGTTCACCTGCCAGGTGTAAGAGGCGGGGGTTGGGTCAATGTTACCGGCAGCATCTACAGCACGCACTAGAAATGTGTGGCTACCAATGCCCAAACCGCTATATAGCTGTGGATTATTACACCTAACAAAGGCTGCCCCATCCAATGCACACGCAAAAGTCAGAAGATTGGATGGTGTGATATCATCCGTGCCGCTAAAGATAAAGTTTGCCGTTGTGTTGTCGGTTGGATTGTTCGGGTGGCTGTCAATGTGGGTATCAGGCGGAAGATCGAACGGGCTGACAATCTGGACAGTTGTAGAAGTGCTGGCATTACCGCTTGAATTTGTAGCTGTTAGCGTAGCTGTATAGATACCAGGCGCAACATAAGTGTGAAGTTGATGAGCGCCAACTCCTGTACTCCCATCGCCAAAATTCCATTCATAAGTCACATTTGTACCTGCGTTGACCGTAGCCGTGAAAGCAGTCGCATTGCCTAGTGGGGTGGGACTACTGTTCATAGCATGAGTTTGATCAATGGGAACATCCTGTACTATAATCTGGGTAGTTATTATTTGTTGGCTCACAGCATTTTGCACAGTTACACTCACCAACTGAACGCTCGGCACTGACCACGAAACATTGAGAGAATCGGAACGGCCACTTACACGTGTCACAAGTGCATGACCGCCTACCTGCCAAATGTAGGTAAACGGCGCTGTCGCCGTGAGCGGCTGTACGGAAGCTGTCAAGGTATATGGCAGCCCTATGTATGCCACCGACGGTGCGACCAAGCTAATTTTGTTGATATTAACTGGGTTGAGTTCAACTCTGTATACAGTCAAGCTAGAGCGGTTTCCGACTCGATCATCGGCAAATGCGTATAACGCTTGATTAGCACCAGCAAAACGGACTGCCTGAGTGTAAACCTGGAAGTAAGTTCCATCCAGTGAGTAGTAGATTTTGTCCAAACCAGCTTTGTCATCTGAAGCTTGAATTTCTATGTAAAGGTCGACACCATTAACTGATTCTGTAACTCGGATAGCTGGTGGACTTATGTCTTCAGCGAGAACTCCACTCACAACATGTGTTGGCACAATCAATGAATCCAATTTCTCATCCCCATCACTGTCGAATTCAAGAGATTCAACGTTTGAGTCCGTAAATCGGAGTTGAACAATCGTGTTCACGGGAAGGGTAACGTCGCGATAGCGAATGGCGTTAGTTGTGTTCTCATGGGTGCCTTTGCGAATCTCAATTAAAACTGGCCTGTCCATACTTTTTACAGTAAGCGTGTATGGATTATTTACTGGCAAAATGGCCAAGAAGGAGTGTTCATTCATAGGGAAATAACTAACGCCAGCAACTTCATTAGCCATATAGGTATCACTTAATATCCCTGTGACGTTATCAGCGAAATCACTGATCAAACCTTGTTGTGTTCCAACCACTGTCACATAATATGCGTCAGTGGTTACCTCGTTTTGTATCAATGACTTCGCAGCAGGCTTTACGCCATAATCCGATTGATGTGTAAAGGGCGTAATTATCTTGAGTGATGAGTTTGCGCCCGTCTGACAGGATCCTGTACTCAAAATAGATAGCACACAGTCCTGGACATCGCTATATTTAGTCATCCCTATATGGTCAGCCTGCTCATGACTCTTTGCATCAAATGAAGCATCAACCGGAGAGATAACTTTATACAAATATATATTCTCTCCAGGTGGGTATCTAGTTGCAGAGGTTCGCATGGCGCTCTCTATGGGCACTGTACCATCTCCAATAGTAGGTAGCGGTTTAACGATTTGCTCAGTACTACAGGCACTTAGCTGCGAACCCGGTCCTGTACTTGGATCGGACTTAGCGCATGTGGGTATAATAGCAAACTCTACGCCTCCCATTGCCATAGCAATGCCTTGGCGTCCAACAAAGTGATGATACTCGACATCCCCTGTGGTCGTAGCATCCCAAATATCTTGTCCTGGTTGATCAGCATGAAATCGACGACTATTTGTTCCTGGACAATATACAATCGGTTCTGAAGAGTTATCAGGACAATTCTCTAACTTGTGCGGCGCATAATTTTGGTTAACCCAACTCACCATTTCGTCGTAGGAGTAAGTTTTGACTGCTGTGTTCGCACCATATTCGCTCTGATATTCTCTCCATACAGTAAGAACAGGGTTTATGGGGGAGCGAGTTTGAAAATATGGTTCTGAGGGTAAAAGCTCATGCGCACCAGGAAAGTATTGTAATAATTTTTTTTGATTATCTCTTGATAAAATAAACCATCTTCGACTTGGGGATCCAAAATCAATAAATGTAGGCTTAAAAAGCTCATCAAAAAAACTGCCTTGATCTAATACATGGAGCAATTTCGGCGCACCCCACCATGGTGTGCCGATTGTGATTACTCGCTTTACATGATGTTGTTCTGGATTATCGAGTATATAGCGGCGGGTAACAAGTCCACCCATACTATGGGCAACGATATTGACCTGTCCAATCCGTTGCATGCCATTTATATTATAGATTTGACGAATACAATCTACGTACTCTTTAAGTGCCTGGGCAGATTCTACATTGCTCTTGCGCCAATCATAGGCAAATATAAACAGCGAAGGAACCGAACTTTGTTGAGTTGTATCACAATGGTCAGAGGTTCGGTCAGCAGGTAGATTGACAGTATATTCAGTAAATCCTGCCCTCCTAAAAGCTTGAATTAGCGGAGCATAAAAATCCATGGTAGCGACCTGACGAATCGAATCTGTTGCTGTTACAATGTAGTTGGGACACACATCATCACCTAGGCATGGAGCTAGGCTTAGAGCTTGTACAACCTCTTCTTGGTCGAGTAGTGCATATTGACTCAAGAGGATTCTAGGCCAAACTTGTACTGGTGGATCAAGCTTAATTTTACCAAATTCAAAATGTTCGTGTATTCCTTGTGATACTTCAAATAGCTCGCTGCCTGCTACACCCGGTACAAAAATGACCGGCTCAGGAACCGCTATTATCGCTGCAAGAATGGGCGAGATACTGTCTGACAAAGTAAGTGATATATTGTTGAGCGAGCGAAAATCAGGTGAAAAGGCTTCTGTCCCAGAGTCATCCTTTAGGGCAAACATAAATCCATCTTTCTGTGCTGACATTTGATAGTCGCCCAGTAATAAGCCGTCGAAGCGAAAAGTGCCATTTAATAAGGTCGTTGTGGTTTGGGCGTTGCTTAAAGAAATAGTTACTTCCGCAAGCGGCACACCCTTACGCGTAACAACTTGCCCCTCAATAACTCCTGTACCACCAGGATCCGATAGGCTTGTTAACCACGGTACATAGGTGACATGATCACTGACTCGATCACCCTGCCCAGATGGGTTATTTATATGTTGTGGCCCTGATGCATGACCCCACCATGTATTGCGGGCATCGAGATCTGTTGACAAGAAGTCTGCTATGATCCCAAAATCCTGATTCCCTAAGATCGAATTGTGATCAAGCTGGGCAATGGATTCGGCAACGACGCCCACGCGGTTATTGGAAATCAAGTTGCGGGTAAGCGTGCCGGTGGTTTCTTTCAGTTGAATACCATACTCGTTGTTAATGATCGTACTGCTTGTACTGCTTATAATCGCTTTCTCTAGCAACAGCCCACTTCCATTGGCGCGCAGCACCGAATTGGTCATGGTAATTCGTTGATCGCTATAGGAATCTTCTGCCCCCTTCCACATGCCGGTCATGATTGCCGCCTGGCTCATGCTTATGATTTGACTGTTGGAGATCATTACGTTAGGCCCACCCAACCCTACAGCATGGATGCCCACGCTGGCCGCCTGTAACGTCACATAGTCTAGGGTCAAAGTTGTACCTCCAGCCGCATACAGGGTAGGATAATAAGGGTTGGCATTCCTTTTGTAAGAATGAGTTCCTTCATCCCATCCTGGCGCATTGTCTGCAATCTCCTCTCCCGCATAGCGAATGATAGCGTACCTGAAATTTCCCACACCGTTGATACAAATGCATTGCCAATCACCAGGTTGGGGAACTGTAGCGTTGCCGTCACCATTCACATCGCCGAGGGGCGTATCGTCATCTTTGATTGAGGTAAAATAGACAGGATGCTCGACAGTGCCACTGATAGTTAAAGTGCCATACACATTTAATCGTGAACCAGGTTGTACCTGAACAACAACATCAGGCTCAATTGTCAGCGAACCCCAGAGATTGATATCGCCAGACAGAATATATGGGTTGCCAGCGGGAATCCACACGGTTTCCCCATACATATTCCCACCTTTTATCTCGGTTGCGGCTGGCTTAGCTTGGGCTGATCCTAAAAACAAAAGCGTGAGAGCAAATACAACTGGCAGCGTAATGAAGTGAAGCAATCGAGGGCGCAAAAACATAATAATCCCTCCCTATTCCAGGACAAAGTATAGTACAATTTTGCGGAATACAAATTAGATATATCTTTCGCAAAACAGATGCAGCTAAACAACAGGTTTATGCAATTGTGCGGGATCTTTTTGTGGGCAGCAGTGGAAAAATATGCAGCAATGGAGCTACCTTAACGTTTAGCAGTCACCTTACAATTTAGTATAGCAGATATTAAAGTTGTTGTCAAGAGATTTCACAAAGTATAAAGTTGGAGTCACTATTTTTCCTTAACTCTTCCTTTCATATTACCCACGCATCCGAACGAACTAAGCGATATGCGATGGTAAAACGAGCAAAGTCTGGAACTCACCTAGGACAATGAGCCACCGCATATCGCTTATTGGCCGTAACTGAGAAGGCTATGGAAAATAAGCAGGCAAGTGAATCAGTAGAAAGCATATAACGAAGATAGCCAAGGTATAGGAGAGGTGTAAAGAAAAAGCAAGCACTAAAAGAGGGCGACAAGGTGAAGCACACAATAACAAGCAGATCGTCAAGATGGCGGGTTAAACCAAAAGCAATGATAAACAGGGTGCAGGGAAGAACACCAACGCCACAAAAGATCAGTGTTCTTCCCTATCTATGTACCTAAAGTCAAGTGGCCCTACGGGACAAGGTAGCCTAAACTGCTCTACCCATGCCGCTGCATGAACCGATACATTCGTTCCAGCGCCTTTTCAATGTTTTCCAAACTGGCGGCGTAGGCGCAGCGGACGTGACCTTCGCCACCATAGCCAAACGCGCTGCCGGGAATGACGGCAACCCGTTCTTCGCGCAGCAACAGTTCGCAAAACTCGTGTTCATTCATGCCGGTCTTGCGGACGCTGGGGAAGGCGTAGAAGGCCCCCTTCGGCTCGACACAATCCAGCCCCAACTCATTTAAGCCTTTGACAATCAGGCGACGGCGTTGGTCATAGCTGGCGACCATCTGCTCGACATAGCCTTCGGCGCGCGGATCGGTGAGCGCAACCAGGGCCGCCTCTTGCCCCATCGTCGGCGCCGACATGATCAGGTATTGGTGGATCTTGCGCATGGCGCCCAGCAGATCGGCCGGCCCCAGGGCATAGCCCACGCGCCAGCCGGTCATGGCGTAGTCTTTGCTCATGCCGCCCAGGTGGACGGTGCGATCAACCATACCCGGCAGCGCGGCAAACATCACATGCTGGTGGTCGCCATAGACCAGCCGGTCGTAGATCTCGTCGGAGATGACAATCAGATCATGTTTTTCGGCAATGTGGGCAATTTTGAGCATCCCTTCCCGGTTCATGACGGCGCCGGTCGGGTTGCTGGGGAAGCCGATGAGGAGCGCTTTGGTGCGGGGCGTGATCAAGGCTTCAATGGCGTCGGGGTCCACTTGAAAGTTGTTGTCGGCATAGGTGGGCAGATCGACCACTTCGCCGCCGGCCAGAATGACGCTGGCGGTGTAGCTGACAAAACAGGGTTGCGGCACAATCACTTCATCACCGGGGTCGAGGATCGCCTGCATGATCAGATACATCGCTTCGCTGACGCCGACGGTGATCAGCACCTCGGTCTCCGGGTTGTAGGCGGCGCCGCCATAGCGCTCGGCTAATTTCTGCACAACCGCCTGACGCAGTTCGAGCATCCCCGAATTGGAGGTATAGGCGGTGTTGCCCCGCTCCAGGCTCTCAATGCCGGCGCGCAAAATCGGTTCGGGCGTGACAAAATCCGGCTCGCCGATGCCCAGGCTGACGACATCATCCATCGTCGCCGCAATATCAAAATATTTGCGAATGCCCGACGGCGGCACCCGTTGCACCCGTTTGCTCAACCGGCTGTGATGCGCACGCAACAGCCGGTGCTGACCGTTCCCGTTCGGCGTCACCAAGTGTTCTTTCCCACCTGACGCTGGTGTTTGGATCAAGCTTTGCATAAGACAATATCTCCCTACCCGTGTTGGGGTTTTATTCAGTTTGTGTGTAACGATTTTCGGTTCACAGAGCGACACCGAGTTTGCGCAGAGCGACGCAGAGCAAAACTCTCTGTGGATCTCTGTGTCACCTCTGCGAACCGCTGTGAACGATTCTGCTGTAAATTGAGGACAAGGCTGGCATAGATCATGCCGGGGAGAGCCGATTGCAATCTACAATCCGACAGCGCTTGTAGATTGCCGGCGGCGTGCGACGGCTATGCCCCCAACGCCGAAGCCGGTAGCGCCGCGGCCAGGGGGAGTGTGTTGCGCTTGCCCTGAGCCGGGGGACCATTGGGCGCGAAGGGTGTGGCGTGTTGCGTGTTGCGTCATGGTGACAAGTCGAGCGCTAGTTCTACTTTGTTCGACAGCAAAAGGGTTGGGTTCGATGCGCAGTAGGAATGAGCGAAATGTTGTGCTGCGCGCTAGTGTACCACACTCGTGGGGGGACGAACCTGCGTCTTTTGGCGTAAAAAGGCGGCTAATGGTAGTACGCATGATGCTTTATGTAAGTTCCGCCCGTTGCTTATGCCAGTCAGTACTTTGTTCGTAGGCGTAGGCGGCACGGAGCAATGGCGCTTCACCCAAGTGCGGCCCGACCAGTTGCAAACCAATGGGCAGCCGATTGCTGTCAAAACCACAAGGCACGCTGATGCCACAGATGCCGGCCACATTCATGCTGATGGTGAAGACATCGGTCAGATACATCGCCAGCGGGTCGGCGGTCTTTTCGCCAATGCGGAAGGCCGTCGAGGGCGAGACGGGACAGGCAATGAGATCCACGTCGGCAAAGACGCGCTCAAAATCTTGCTTGATCAGGGTGCGCACCTGTTGGGCTTTCAAATAGTAAGCGTCATAGTACCCGGCGCTGAGGGCGTAGGTGCCGAGCATAATGCGCCGCTTGACCTCCGGGCCAAAGCCTTGACCACGCGTCTGGCGGAAGTTGTCAAACATGCTATCGGCCTGAGCGCTATGACCAAAACGGACGCCATCATAGCGGCTCAGGTTGGCGCTGGCTTCGGCGGTCGCTACTAGATAGTAGACCGGCAGCGCCTTGTCAGTGTTGGGCAGTGAAACCGGCACAATCTGCGCACCCAAGCTTTCTAACTGGGCAATCGCCGTCCGCACCGCCTGCTCCACTTCGGGTTGGATACCGGCAATAAAATATTCTTTGGGCAGACCGATGCGCAACCCGGCTACTGAGTCACTCAACGTCGCCCTGTAATCAGGGACAGGTGCATTGAGACAAGTGCTGTCCAGCGGATCAGCGCCGGCCATCACATGTAAGAGCAATGCCGCATCGCGCACATCTTTGGTCATGGGGCCGATTTGGTCGAGGCTACTGCCATAGGCGACCAGACCGTAGCGGCTAATGCGGCCATAGGATGGTTTCAAGCCGACAATGCCACAAAACGAAGCCGGCAAACGGACGCTGCCGCCGGTGTCGGTGCCAAGGGCGCCCAAGGCTGCCTGCGCCGCCACCGCCGCCGCCGACCCGCCGCTGCTGCCCCCCGGCACCCGTTCCAGGTGCCACGGGTTGCGGGTGACAAAATAGCCGCTGTTCTCATTGCTGGACCCCATGGCAAACTCGTCACAGTTGACCTTGCCCAGCATCACTGCGCCCGCCGCCTCCAGCCGTTTGACGGCAGTGGCGGTGTAAGGTGGTTTGAAGCCTTGCAGAATTTTGCTGCCGCAGGTTGTTTGTACACCGGCAGTCGCCAGCACATCTTTGATCGCCAACGGCACACCCAATAATGGCGCTTCTTCACCACGGGCGCGCCGTTCATCCGCCGCTTGGGCCTGGCTCAACGCAACTTCCCGTGTCACCGTCAAGTACGCTTGCACTTGCGGATCAACGGCGTCAATGCGCGCCAACAGCGCGTTGGTCAGCTCAACAGCAGAAAACTCACCGGCGCGCATCCCGGTCAGCGCTTCGTGGATGGTCAGTTCGTGCAACAGTTTGGACATGGTCAAAAGCTTTCGTAGTTGGTGCGTGATTTGTGCTGCGTGATTCGTTCCCTTCGACAGGCTCAGGGAACGAATCACGCAGCACAAATCACGTTACTCTTCAAAAACGGCGCGCACCCGGAAGAAGCCATCGGCACTGTCGGGGGCGTTGGCGAGCGCTTCGGCGTTGGTCAGCGAGGGTCGGGCCTCGTCGGCGCGCATGATGTTGGTTAAGGGCAAAATGTGCGGCGTCGGCGGTACGGTGCTGGTGTCCACCTGTTGCAACAGGGCGGCATAGTCCAGAATGGCCGAGAGTTGCTGCGTATACTGGACAATCTCTTCTTCGGTCAGCGCCAGCTTGGCTAACTCCGCCACATGGCGTACCTCGTCGGTGGTCAACTGCATGGGTGGCTCCCTTTGTATATTATCAGTACCCCGCTCGTCGCCGGTCCGTGACCGGTACACCAAACGCCGGTCACGGACCGGCGACGAGCGGGGAGCTTTGTGCATAAAAAAGCGTCGTGGTCTTCTCCCCACGACGCTTGACGGCTGCTTTGGCCCAATCAAAAACGCCGTGGCGTGCGCCCACGGCGTTGGTCAACCAACCACTTACCGGGACGCGCGTCTAGCTGCCGCTGCTGCACATGCTGCTGCGTAGAAGGCGCTATTCCCGTAGAAACAACAGGGTAAGTGGTACATGGTTGGTAAATCGGTATACTGAGCAAATCGAACGATTGATTACAACAAAGTTGATACAAAAAGTATAACGGGCGATGGCGCAGATGTCAAACTCAATGTGTCATTGATAAAAGAAGTTAGGCAACTTGCGATTGGGTGTAAAAGCAGCGATCAATGGCGGTGCGTTTTGCCCGTGTTTGTCACCTACGCCAGTTGTGGAACGAGAGATGCCTTTTCTTTCCCCTGTGTGATAGGTCCTAGATTACTTATGGCAAGATGATAAAGAACATCTGGGCAAAAGTCAACATCGTTCGGCCAAACCAACGTCCCCGCCACCGGATCGACCGCAACTTGCTTAAAAAAGGCAATATCCTCTAAGGGTTGAAAGACACCGCCGCGGCCAACAACCTTTTGGCGAAAATCAATGATCCCTTCTTTCTCATCGGTGAAACGAAGCTTTAAACGATACCCATCTACATATGATACACTTTTTACTCTTGGTAACATCGTTCCAACTCCTATTTCAAGGGCGGAATTTTATGGGGTGGCTGATCCTTACGCATCAATTCCCAGTTTTCCAACAGAGCCTTTTGATGCAATGCCGCCCACTCCATCGCCAACCCTAACGCTCGCCCCGAAAGCCTGCCTTCAATCAACGCAAGGGGGGAAATACCGATTTGTCCTTCCTCTTCTCCGTAAATCGCATGAAAGTGAGGTGGGTTATGCTCATTGCCGTTTTTAGGGGTAACTGGCTTTATAGGCAATTGTAGTTGTCTTAGCTTTGCGTCACTCAATCCTCACACAAATCGCTATACGAATCCCTTAATGAGTCAGCTTTATATAACCTAACTTCAAATTTATTCATATCGGGAAGGTGTTGAAACGGCCCAGATTGGTCATAGCTCCTAAACTCTAGTTCCACTCTTTCATTATTTCCCACCTGATATAAAAAATTAATTTTCAACATAAGCCCTTGAGAATTATCCGTTTTGGAAAATCCAAGTTGTATAGCCTTATCCTCTACAAGCAAGTATTTCTTTGCCTTACATGCCTCTACCACCGATTTTTTAACTTCGGTGAAAACTGTCTCCGCATTGCTCATTTTCTTATTTCTTTCACTTATCAAATGAGGATTATTTACACAGCTATAGTGTTCCTATTTCAAACGTAGAGGCCAGACCCTAAGGGTTTCAGAAACCCTTAGGGTCTTATCCACTCCTTACAACTCCTTCGAGCGGCTCTGAATCCGTTCGCTGATCGTCGCCAGGAATTCCGCCACCGGCAGGTCATTCTGACGGGAACCATCACGCCGGCGCAGGGAGACCGTTTCGTTCTGCATCTCCTGGTCGCCGACGACCAGCATATAGGGGATCTTCATCAACTGAGCGGCGCGGATCTTGGCGTTCATGCGGTCAGCGCCGAGATCGGCCTGAGCGCGGACGCCGGCGGCTTGCAGTTGGGTCGCCACGCGATCAGCATAGCCATTGTGGTCGGTCGTGATCGGCACCACGCTCACCTGTTGCGGCGCCAGCCAGACCGGGAAGTTGCCGGCAAAGTGTTCGATCAGGAAGCCGATGGTGCGCTCATGTGTCCCCAGCGGGGCGCGATGGATGCAGAGCGGCGTCTCCTCTTTGCCCTCGCTGTTGACATACTTGAGGTCAAAGCGGGGCGGCACGGCAAAATCGACCTGATTGGTTGCCAACGTAAATTCGCGACCGATGGCGCTAAAGATTTCCACGTCGATCTTGGGGCCATAGAAGGCGGCTTCGTCCGGCACCTCGACAAAGGGGACATTGCCATTGCGCATGGCGTTGCGCACCATGTCTTCGGTTTTCAGCCAGAGGCGCGAATTATCGACATATTTCTTGCCCAGCCCTTTGGGGTGGTGCATACTCAGGCGCATAACATATTTGTCGATGCCAAAGATGTCAAAATAGCGCAGGTAGAGCTGGATCACCCCCATGAACTCCTGCTCGAACTGGTCTTCGGTACAGTAGATGTGGGCATCGTTCATCTGCATGGAACGGACGCGCATCAGCCCAAAGAGTTCGCCGCTGTTTTCATAGCGATAGCAGGTGCCATACTCAGCCAGACGCACCGGCAGGTCGCGATAGCTGCGCGGCCGGCTGGCGTAGATCTTGTGATGAAACGGGCAGTTCATCGGCTTGACATAATACTTGGTGTCGCCATCCAACACCATCGGCGGGTACATGCGGTCGGCATAGTAGGGCAGGTGGCCGCTACGCAGGAAGAGATCCTCCTTGGTCAGGTGCGGCGTGCGCACCTGTTGGTAGCCGGCGGCATGTTCCAGATCCCAGGCCAGTTGCTCCAACTGTTCGACCAGGATCGTGCCGTTGGGCAACCAGAGGGGCAGACCGGGGCCAACCTCTTCGTCAAAGATGAAAATGTCCAGTTCACGGCCCACCTTGCGATGGTCGCGCTTCTTGGCCTCCTCCAACATCTGGAGATGTTCGCTCAGTTCTTTTTTGTTGCGCCACGCCGTGCCATAGATGCGTTGGAGCATGGGGTTATGCTCGTCGCCGCGCCAGTAGGCGCCGGCCACGCTCATTAACTTGAAGGCGTCGGGCGGGATCTGCCCCGTGTGTTCAACATGGGGGCCGCGACAGAGATCCTCAAAGGTATCCTGTTTGTAGGTGCTGATCGGCGGCTTTTCGGCCACCGCGTTGCCATATTCATCGACGCCCCCTTTTTCCAGGCCGGCGATCAATTCCAGCTTGTAGGGTTGGTCGTGGAACAACTGGCGCGCCTCGTCTGCCGTCACCTGGCGGTAATTGAACTTGTGCTTGCCTGAAATAATCTGGCGCATCCGCTTTTCAATCGCTTCCAGATCTTCCGGCGAGAAGGTGCGCAGGCGGCCATTTTCCTCTTTGCCCAGGTCGAAGTCATAGTAAAAGCCGGTGTCGATGGGCGGGCCGATGGCGATCTTGGCCGCCGGGTGTAGTTCTAATACCGCTTGCGCCATCACATGGGCGGCGCTGTGACGAATCTTATAGAGTTGATCGTCAACTTGATTTAGCTTATTCATAATCGCTCTATCCTTACCAAAGAACTAGGATTTGTTAATCGTTGCTGTTGATATGATTTCAGGAAATAAAGGGGACAACCCCACGAGGTACCAATTGTGAATGCGCCTAATTATTGATAAATATATTTGAGCGCTTACCAAAATCGCTCAATCGCTCTTCTTGCCAGCGATACGACATCCAGTAGTGTTCCGGGCCGCAGTAATTCAAGAACCAGGACTGACAGCACATATATGGCTCCAAGTAGCATCCAAAATTGACGATTTGCGCGCTTTGCATCATCAACCACATCCTGAGGCGTCCTGTCAGTCTCGTGAACGACAGTTTGTGGCTTGTCTGCTGCCAGCATTCTACGAACATAATCCATAAGTAAACCATATATCCAGTTAATTACAACTAGAATCACTGCTGTTATAACTGCACCAACAAGAAAGCCATTCCAGAAATCCTCTGACGGGGAATTTAGCACATTAGCCTCCACGGATAAATCACAACAACTGCAAGATGCCGTTTACCCGCAAAACGTAAAAGTTTCCTTTAAAGTTTTGAAACAAGCTAAGATAGTACTATAATTAGAACATTTGTTCCATTAATCAGTGAAATGGTCTACCTATGATACACAATATTGATATTATTGATGCGATTGATGGTTGGATCGGCAAGTTGACTCACGGTCCCATGCATCGTTTCGCATTTTCCAGGCTTGGCGCCTTTACTGGAGCCGAAGTTGAAATGCTGTTACGCCAGTACGGTGTTCGGATCTGGGCACGTGAGATAACCGATCCAAACGAAATAGCCTTTTGTGTTAAGCAACGACAAGCTGTTTGGGCTGAATATATTCTTTGCCGCGCTGGTGTTCCGCTTACTACTGAGCTACTAGATCCACGCAACGAACAGTACCGCCAACGCCATATACCTGGCTCTATGCCGACCCCTTGGTCTGAGCACGGAATAGCTCCACACACTTTTGTTGATCATGTTGTTGACAAGTTATACCGCTGGCTAGGCTAATCACCGAATCACCCATTGACTGCTACCCCTGCACCTCACCGGCCAGCCACAACGCCGACCACCACGTAATGCCCAGCAAATGTTTCATCCCGGTCGTCAGCAGCGATGGCGTGATCCACTCTTCCAGCCGGTGAGCATTGCCCCCCTCGGTGATGCCGATGCAAACCGACGGAATCCCGCGGCTGAGCGGGATGTTGGCGTCGGTGCTGCTGATGCGGAGTTGCGGGTTGGCGTCAAGGCCGTGGTAGGCCAGCGAACGAAAAGCGGCCTTGACCAACGGGTGATCATCGCCAATGGCGCCGCCGGGCCGGTCACCGATCACGGTAACTTCGACCTGAACCCCCTTCTGTTGCCAACTGGCCGTCTGGTAGCGCGCGACGATGGCTAAGGTCTGGTTGACAATATTTTGCAGTGCGGCTTGCCCTTCACTCCGTAAATCCAATTCGAGCCAGGCGGATTGAGCAATCGTATTGACCGACGTGCCGCCACTCAAACGGCCAATGTTAAAGGTCGTGCGTGGTTCGCTCATTGGTTGCATCTGCACTAATTCGGCGGCCAACTGGGTTAAGACATGCAGAGCGCTGGCGGCGCCAAAATCGCTCCAACTATGGCCGCCGGGCGCTTTGGCAGTAATGCGATAGCGCCGCGAGCCTAAAGCGCGATGGACAACCCGTTTTAACCCCATGCCTTCCAAAACAATGCTGGCGCCAATCTGCGTTGCTAATCGATCCACGGCCGCCCGCATTCCCCGCAGATCGCCCAGCCCTTCCTCGCCGGTGTTGGCGACAAACCAGATGTCAACCGGCGGGGGCGACGGCAGGTGGCGCAAGGTAGCGGCCAGCAACAGCAGCCCGGCAACGCCGGTCGAATTATCGCCAAGACCGGGGCCGTAGATCCGATCTTCCGCCTCCCGCACCTGCACGGTCAAATCAGTCTCGCTGGGAAAGACGGTGTCGGTATGGGCGCTGACCAGCAAGGCCGGATAGCTGTGTTGCCCAGGCAAACGGGCATAGACATTGTTGCGGGCATCGATAGTGATGTCGCACAAGCGTAAGCGCTGGAAATAGGCTTCAACCCAGGCGGCCCGGCGCGCTTCTTCATCGGTCGGTGCGGCGATTTGCTGGATCTGAATACAGAGGTCAATCAGCGCGCTTTTCTGTTGCTCGAAGGCTGCCATGGCGGTCAGCACTTCCGGGTAATTCTTTAACTCAACCATAATTTTTCGCCAAAACAAAAACGCCCCGTCCCGGCATGGGACGAAGCGTGTGGCTCGTGGTTCCACCCATGTTACCCTTGCGACAAGGGCCACTTGTGGCGCCGATAACGAGGCGAGCCGGGAAATGTTACTGGGTGAATCTACTTCAGTGAAGTAGCTACTGTTGCCATTTCCGCTCTCAGGTGGTTTTCAGAAGCTTTTCTTGCAAAAACTTTCAGCCGTGGTCTTTGCTCTCTGAGAAGAATAGTGCTTCTTACTTGTCCTGATCAACGCAGTGGGATATAGGTGGGAAATACCGGACTTGAACCAGTGACTTCTACGAGGTTAACGTGGCGGCTTTCCCCATAAAATCGTACCGGTAACGGGATACCGGAGATGACAGTATGTCCAAATTATAGCACGGATGCGCTGGCTTGTCAAATTGCGCTATCAGCTATTATCGCTCTCAGTTCGCTGATTTACAAAGTGGTAAAAAAAGATAGCAAACTGAGGAGATGATAGAACAAATCGAAAGAACCGAAAACGAACGTGTGGATGATATTCCGTTGCTGCTGGGGATGATAGAAATCTTCAATGTGAGAGTTACCTGTCAAACCAATTTTTGGAGCCTTGGCGCGCAATCCAGGGCAAAATTCCATTTGTTGTTTGACAGAGTTATCAGGCTATGTTATTGTAGGATAATATGACCTAAAAACTCTTGTTTATCAGACGTTTTTACTCCTGACCAGCAGTAGCTTCGTCAGGCCCATTGGAGTAAAAACTCATCTTTGCGCGCTTTGTGTTCTGCGGGGGTAGATTTTCATTGCTACCGCTGAACCCGGTTCGCAATACCTACTTAAAGAGGTTTTGCATGATCGTTCCTGGTCGTTTTCGCGGTGAGCATACCATCTTTATGTCGCCGGAGTGGTTTCCCGGCGCCGGCGCCCAGTTTGATGCCCACACCTATATCCGGCAACTGGCCGAGTCGCATGTGACGGCGGTTGAGTTCTACATCAAAGATCATTTCGGCATGGCCTACTATGACAGCAAGGTGGGCCACAAATCTTCCCACATGCAGGGCGACTATCTGGCCGATCTGTGCGCTGCGGCCAAGGCATACAATGTCATGCTGCTGGCCTACTTCAGCGTCGGCTGGGATAACTGGGCCTGTCAAGCTAATCCACACTGGAAAATGCGCAACATCCACGGCGAGGATGTGGTGGCCGGCCCCTGGACCTACCTCTGTTACAACACGCCCTACCGCGAGTTTATGTTGGCCCAGCTTTACGAGATCGCCCAGTACGACGGCGTGGGCGCCTTCTGGTTGGACATCTTGCGCTTTCCGCAAAAGGGGTTACAGGCTTGTTTCTGCGATGGTTGCCGGGCTAAGTTCCGTGCTTCCGGTGAAGCCAATCTGCCCACCAACCTAGACTACCGCGACCCGCTCTTCCGGCGGTTCCAACGATTCCAGCAGCGCTGCCTGACCGGCTTTCTAAAAGATGTACGCAAGGTAACGGGCGCGATCCCCATCACCTTTAATGGCGTCGGCTTTTTGACCCCCAGGGAATGGAACGATCTCTGCGATTGGAACAATGTGGAGTCGCATGGGCCGGAGTATTTCGACCAGTCATACAAGGGGCGCTATCTGGCCGCCTTGCAGAAGCCGTGGGAGTTTCTGACCCCCGGCACCCATAGCAACTGGGCTTCCTGGACGACCAAACCGGCCGATGCGCTCAAATTGGAGCAGGCGCTGGCGATGAGCCAGTGCGGCATCTGCACCATCGGCGCCAACCCGGCGGTCAACGGCGATTTGCACCAGGAACGGGCCACCCTGCTTTACGAACGGCGCAACATGGCTGAGGTCATGGGCTTTGTCAAGGAGCGTGAGGAGTGGGTTGTCCATACGCGCCGCGTCGCCAATGTCGCGATCCTGCAAACGCTCTGCACTGATACGGCCATGTTCGGCGGACATCCCAACGCCGGGCTGGATCAGGATCTCTACCGCACCGTGCGTCGGAACGAGCCGCTGCAAGACTATCCTCGTGAGGTCATCCTCGAAGCGATGGGGCTGCACGGTGCGCTGCTTCCCACCGACACCCAGTATGAGATCATGAATGAATATTGTCTGCACCGACTGGCCGAGTTCGATACCGTGATCCTGCCGGACCAGCGCCATCTTAGCGCCGACGTGATAGCGGCGCTACGCACCTTTGTCACCGCTGGCGGCAATCTCATTGCCACCTACCAGACCACCCTGTTGGACAGCGATGGCCGGCAACTGGCGAATTTTGCCCTGGCCGATCTCTTTGGCGTCGATCTGATTGACCTGTCGCACTTTGCTATTCACTTTCTGGATCTGGTCGATGGGCCAATTGCGGCAGGGCCGTTGGACGCTGTATCGCGCATTGCGCAGGGGGCGGTGAAGGTGGAGCTTCACGCCGGCGTCGAGGTGCTGGCCTGGTTGCGCAACCCGGATTTTGAGACCTATCAGGTCGCTGATCTGGTGGGGCCGGAGGTGCGGCTGCCCCCCCTCTACCCCGCAGTGACAGCCCACCGCTATGGCCGCGGGCGCGCCTACTTTATCGCATTGCCGCTGGGCCGCGAGCTATATGCGAACAAGAGCCATGTCGCCCGGCGGGTGTTGCAGAATCTGGTCGCACTGGTGTCGCCCGGCGTTGTCCGCACGTCGAACCCCAAGCGCCTTGAGGTCAATGTGACCCGGCAGGCTGATCCCGGTCGCGCGCTGGTGCATCTGGTCAATGTCTATTCCGACAAGCTGGAAGAACTGTGCGAGTGGGACGTGCTGCACAACATTACAGTACGATTGAGTCGCCAATTTCTGGAAACTGCGCGCGGCGGCCCCTGGTGGCATGTCTACCTGGCGCCAGGGCGGCGACCGGTCACGCTGCACGAGGCCGACGGTTGGCTGGAAGTGACGATCCCGCGGCTGGAACTGCATGAGATCATTGTCTTTGAATAGTTCCGTAGGGGCGTACTCTTGCGGTCGCCCCTACGATCAAACCGCAACACAACCAAAGATCAGAAAGGAAATTACCATGATCCGTCGTTTCATCATCCTGCTCCATCTGCTGCTTGTCATGGGGCTGCTGACGGCCTGTGCGGTGGCGCCGACCGGCGCCACTTCCGCACCGGCGAGCGCGGATACCGGCACAACGGCCACCGCTGGACAAGCGGCTGAACCCCGGCGGGGCGGCACGTTAGTGGTGGGTCTGCAACAGAGCCTCCAGACGCTCGACCCCCAATCTACCACGGCGCACCCCACGCCCCATGTCGCCTTGACCATCTGGGAAGGGCTGTTTGCCTATGGCAAGGACTTTGAACCAGTGCCCGAATTGGCCGAATCGTGGTCCGCGTCGGAAGACCAAAAGACCTGGACGATTACGATCCGCCAGGGGGTCAAATTTCACAACGGCAAGGAATTGACCGCCGAGGATGTCAAGGCGTCGCTGGAGCGCTGGCTCACTGTCTCGCCGCGCGCTGCCGGTCTCAAGATCCTGACCGGGATTGCGGTTGTCGATCCCTATACAGTCGAGTTGAGTTTCAGCGAGCCAATCGGCGACATTCTGCGCCGTCTGCTGGCCGACGACGGCTCCAAAGCGGTCATTATGCCCAAGGAGATTGCCGAAGCTTCGCCCCAGGGCGATCTCACCGAGATTGTGGGAACAGGACCCTATAAATTTGTGGAATACCGGCCTGATGAACTGGTGAAGGTCGTCCGCTATGAAGAGTACCAGCCGCTGGACACCCCATCCAACTACCAGGGCGGCAAGAAGAATGCCTATGTCGATGAGATCATCTTCCAGATTGTGCCGGAAGCGTCAACCCGTGTCGCCGGGCTGGAACAGGGCGATCTCCACATCATCGTCGGCCTGCCGGAGACCGAGTTTGGCTGGATGAAGGAAGATGAGCGGATGGAGCCGGTTGTGCTGTTGCCGCCGGCCTATCTCTGGATGTTCTTTAACCATAAGCAAGGGCCGTTGACCAATCTCAAACTGCGCCAGGCGATCATGGCTGCGCTGGACATGGAGACGGTGCTGAAGCAGGTCAAGTCCGATCCGGCCATGTGGCAGGCGTTCGGCGGTCTTTTCCCCTCGACTTCCGTCTATTCGACAGCGGCTGGTTCCGAGGAGATCTACAACCAGAAGAACCCGGCGAAGGCCAAAGAATTGCTGGCAGAGGCGGGGTACAACAATGAACCCATTCGCATCCTGACCTTGCAGACCGAGGAAGCCTTATACCGGGCCAGCGTGGCGATTGACGAGCAGTTGAAAGCCGCCGGCTTCAACAGCGAACTGCTCGTCTTTGATCTCGCCACTTGGGTGGCCAAACGGGCCGAGCCGACCGAGTTTGAGTTCTTTATCACCGGCGGCCCCAATACCAACCCGCTCAACTTTGCCACCCCCTTTGGCGGCTCGTTCCCCGGCTGGTATAGCTCCGAGCGCGCCAGCGCCATCTTTGCCAAAATGCGCATCGCCAAGACCGACGAAGAGTTGAAGAGCCTGGTCGCCGACCTCCAACAGGTGGTCTATGAAGATCTGGCTATTGGTCATATCGGCTTCCAGCACCAGTTGCTGGCAATGAGCGCCAAAGTGCAAGACCCCGGCGGCACACTGCCCCTCGGCGTCCCGACCTTGCATAACATCTGGCTGGCAGAGTAGGTAGGATGACAAGGTGACAAGGTGACAAGGTGAAGAAGCAAACGCGATGACTATGTCCTCCGGCGGGAGTCCTCCAGGCGCAGTCATCTTGTCACCTTGTCACCTTGTCATCTTGTCACCTGAACGTGAGGGGGTGAGACTATGGCGGCGTATGCGTTGCGCCGATTGTTACAGACCATTCCGGCGCTGTTTATCGTCGTGACCATCATCTTCATCCTGACCCATGTGGTGCCGGGCGACCCGGTCGGCATCCTGCTTGGTCCCTTTGCCGACTTGGATCGGATCGCGGAGACCAGGGAGCGCATGGGGCTGGATCGACCGGTGGTGGTTCAGTATTTTGACTGGCTGGCAAACGCCGTGCGCGGCGATTTTGGCGACTCCTTCTTTCTGGATCGGTCGGTCGCCCAGGCGATCCGCGAGACCTTTCCCGTCACCCTCAGCCTGGCTGTCCTCTCGATTACGCTGACCATTTTGCTGGCGGTGCCGCTGGGTATTATTGCGGCGCTCAAACGGAACAGCCTGACCGCCCACACCACCATGATCTTTTCCGTGCTGGGCATCTCCATCCCAGACTTCTGGCTGGGCTTTCTCTTGATCATGCTTTTTGCCGTCAACCTGGGCTGGCTGCCGACCTTTGGCTATAAGCCCTTGAGCGAGGGCGTCTTGCCCTGGCTGCGCTATTTGGCCCTGCCCGTCCTGACCATCAGCCTTGCCCAAATGGCGTTGGTGGCGCGCATGACCAGGGCCGGCATGTTGGAGGTGCTGGAAAAAGATTATGTACGCACCGCCCGCGCCAAAGGGTTGCCCGCGGTGCGGGTGGTTCTGATCCATGCCCTGCGCAATGCCCTGGTTTCGATCCTCACGGTGATCGGCCTCAGCTTTGCCATTTCGCTCGGCGGCGCCTTGATTGTGGAGACGGTCTTTGCCCTGCCCGGCATGGGACGACTGGTCGTTTCTGCCGCCACCCGCCGCGATTATCCGGTGATCCAAGGGGTGGTCGTCTACCTGGCGCTGGTCTACATGCTGGTGAACTTTTTGATCGACATTGCTTATGGGTGGGTCAATCCACGCATTCGTTATGAATAGGACCCCCTCCTAACCTCCCCCTGATATACGAATAGGGTAACTACTCACCCCCTCCTAACCTCCCCCTGATATACGAATAGGGTAACTACTCACCCCCTCCTAACCTCCCCCTGATAAGGGGAGGAACGGTCGAGCGTACCACAGTTCCCTCCCTTCTCAGGGGAGGGTTAGGGAGGGGTGAGTAGTTACCGAATAGGAAGGATTGCCCGTGGCGACTGTCTCGCATGTGCAACAAGGGCTGACTGCCCCGCAAACAATGGTGGACGAAGCGCCGTGGCGACGAAATCTGCGCGCCGCGCGCCGCAACCGTCTGCTGATCCTCGGCTTGGTGGTCCTCATCCCCATTGTGTTGATGGCGCTCTGTGCGCCCCTGCTGGCCACCCACGATCCGCTCAAGTCCGACGCCGCCCGCCGCTTTGCACCGCCTTCGGCTGAGAACATCTTTGGGACAGATGACTTTGGGCGCGATGTCTACAGCCGGGTCATCTATGGGGCGCGCATTTCGTTGCGTGTTGGCCTGCTGACCGCCCTGGCCGCCTCGTTGGCCGGCGTTGCGGTCGGCGCGCTGGCCGGCTACTATGCGCTGGCCGATACGATCCTGATGCGGACAATGGAGGGGCTGATGGCTTTTCCCGGTGTGCTGCTGGCGATTGTGGTCATGGCGGCGCTGGGGCCGGCGGAGTCGAATGTGGTCGTTGCCATGAGCCTGGTCTACACCCCGCGCATTGCGCGCCTGGTGCGGGCGGTGGTGCTAGAGATCAAGGTGATGGAGTATGTCGAAGCCGCCAAAGCGCTGGGGGTGCGCGACCGGCGCATCTTGCTACGCCACATTCTGCCCAACAGCCTCTCGCCGTTGCTGGTGCAGATCACCTTTTGCTTTGCCTGGGCCGTGTTGGTGGAGGCCGGTCTCTCTTTTGTGGGGCTTGGCACACCGCCGCCGGCGCCCAGTTGGGGCACCTCGCTGGCCGATGGGCGCACCTATGTGCGCACGGCGCCCTGGTTGCTCTTCTTCCCCGGCGTGATGATCTCGTTGACGGTACTCAGTTTTAACTTGCTGGGCGATGGGCTGCGCGACCTGCTCGACCCGCGTATGCGCAACATTCAAAACAACGCCTGACCCGGCTTCAGCCCAAAACGCACAAGAAAGGATGCAGAGAAGATGATCATTCCGGGCGAGTATCGGGGCGAACATTGTATTTTGGTCGCTCCCGAATGGTATGACGGCGCCGCCGCTGAACTAAACGCCGAAACGTATCTCCAAGCGCTGGCGGACTCCCATGTCACCGCGCTGCAAATATACATTAAGGATCATCATGGCGTCGCCTACTATCAGACCAAGATGGGCAAGCGCTCCGCTTATATGAAGGGGGATCTGTTGGCCGAACTGGTCAAGGCGGCCAAATCCCGTAACATCCAACTGCTGGCCTACTATAGCGTCGGCTGGGACAACTGGATGGCGGAACGTAACCCCGATTGGGTCATGCGCACGCCGGAGGGGGAGCCGGTCAAGATTGGCTTCTGGACCTATCTCTGCTACAACACGCCGTACCGGGAGTTTATGCTGGCGCAGTTGCATGAAATGGCCCAGTACCAGGTCGATGCGCTCTGGCTGGACATTTTGCGCTATCCGCAGATGGGCTTCCACGCTTGTTTCTGTGCGGGCTGTCGGGCCAAGTTTCTGGCTGCCGGGGCAGCGGAGATGCCTACGCGTATCAACTATCGCGACCCGGCCTACCGGCGCTATGTGCGCTTTCTGCAACATACGGTCACTTCGTTTCTGGAAGAGATTCGCCTGGCCGTCGGCCCAACCCCCTTCACCTTCAACGGGCTTGGCTTTCTGACGCCAAAGGAATGGAACGACCGCTGTGACTGGCACAATGTCGAGAGCCACGCCCCGGAGCATGTCGATCAATCGTTTAAGAGCCGCTATCTGGCCGGTCTGCGCCGACCGTGGGAGATTCTGACGCCGGGCACGGCCGTTGGCTGGAGTTCCTGGACGGCAAAACCCGCCGACACCATGAAATTGGAGCTAGCCATCACGGCCAGTCACGGCGGGACGGCAACCATTGGCGCCAACCCACCGATTGGCGGCGACACGGCGCGCCCCGATTCCACCATGGCCGCGCAACGACGCGCCTTGGGTGAAGCCTATGGTTGGCTCAAGGAACGCGCACCCTGGCTGGGCGCCACCCCGCAACGCCTTGGCAATGTCGCCATTTTACAGTCGATTAGCACCGAAGTGAGCCTCTTTGGCGGCCATGCCAACCCTGGTCTGGATCAGGATGTTTTTCGCTCGGCCAAGCTGGGCGAACCGCTGGAAGCCTACCCGCGTGAGGTCATTCTCGATGCCCTGGGCTTTCACGGCAGCCTGCTGCCCACCGACACCCAGTATGAGATCATCAACGAATACAGCATCGACCGGCTTGCCGCCTTTGACCTGGTCATTCTCCCCGATCAACGCTACCTGACCCCGGAAGTAGCCGAAAAGCTGCGCACTTTTGTCAGCAACGGCGGCAACCTCATCGCCACCCATCGCACTGCCCTTTACAACGAAGCCGGGGAGATGGCGCCGAATTTTGCCCTCGCCGATCTCTTTGGCATCGATTATCTCGATCTCTCTCATTTCGACGTACACTACCTGGACATGGCAGGGCGACCGCTGGCAACCCTGTTGCATGAAAGCGTGACGCCGGCCCGCCAACCCGCCGTGAAAGTCAAGGCGCACGCCGACACGGCGATCCTGGCCACCTTGCGCTGGCCCGATTCCCAACGGTCGCCGAGCCGTTTCTACTTTCATGAGGCCAGCGGCCCCGATCACCGGACGCCGGCGCTCTATCCGGCGATGACGGCCAGGAACTATGGGCGAGGGCGCGCCATCTACATTGCCGTCCCCCTGGGGCGGGAATATTTCGTCTACAAGAGCTACACCGCGGCGCAGATCATCCGCACCTTGACGGCGCAGAACTCACGCCCGGTCGCCACCACCAGCCACCCGCGTCGCGTCGAGATGACCCTGGTGCGTCAGGCCGAGACAGGGCGGCTGGTGGTTCACCTGGTCAACCATTATACCAATGAGATTGAGCCGTTTCGGGCGTCTGATGGCATCGAGCGGCTGCAACTTTCGTGGGACAAGGCATACCTGCTGGCTTGCAAGGGCGGCCCGTGGCAACAAGTCTAT
Source organism: Caldilinea sp. CFX5 (assembly GCA_021405325.1). Next base: position 102,091 of record QWII01000072.1, read on the forward strand.
CTGGCGCCGGGGGGTGAGCCGCTCACCGTTACCGAGCGCGATGGCCGCTGTGAAATCGAGGTCAGTCGTTTGGATATTCATGCCATGGTCGTCTTTGAGTAGCTGTAATTGACTAATGCAGGTTACGAAAATAAACCGGTAATTATCTCGTAGGCGCCTAGAAGGCCGCTGCCCCTTGTGATCGGGGCCTGTCCCGTGGCGCTATCCTTTGGGCAGGGTGAAGGTAAAGCGCGCCCCTTGCCCAAGTGTGCTTTCGGCCCAGATTTGGCCGCCGTGCGCTTCAATAATTTCCCGACAGATGGTCAGGCCCAGCCCCATCCCCTGTTTCTCCGGCGTCCGTCTTTCATCGCCACGGTAGAACTGTTGAAAGAGATAGGGCATCTCATGGGGCGCAATGCCGATGCCGGTATCCGCCACCGTGACCCAAACCGCGTCCCGCTGCTCGGCGGCCTGGATGGTGATCGCGCCGCCACGGGGGGTAAATTTGAGGGCATTGTCCAGGAGATTGGTCAACACCTGGATCAACCGATCTTCATCGACGTTGACCAGGGGCAAGCGCTCCGGGACTTTCAGGGTGAGCGTCACCCCCAGTTGGGCGGCAACCGGTTCAGAGTTCGTAACGCTGGCCTGCATCAGACGCGCCAGCGCAAGCCAGGAACGCTTGACCTGTAACGGTTTGAGACCGCGCCGTTGGACATCGTGCAAGGCGCCGATCAACCGTTCCAACCGCACCACTTCCTCCGCCATGCCGGTTAACAAGGGTGTGCGCATGACGTCATCCTCGGCGGCGCCGTCCAGCAAGGTTTCTACGGCGGCGCGCATCCCGGTAAGCGGGCGGGCCAGTTCATGCACCACGGCGGCCAGTTGTTGGCGGCGCGCCAGCCGCGCTTCTTCCAGCCGAGCCGCCATTTGGTTAATATTTTGCGCCAGCATCCCCACCTCGTCCGCGCGCACCAGCTCCGCCCGCACCTGATAGTCGCCGCCGGCAATTGCCTGGACGCGTTCACTCAGGAGACGCAGAGGCCGCGTAATGGTGAGCGCCAGCCCCGCCCCTAAGCCTAAGCCCAGCAGCACCGTCAGCGCCACCCCGCCCAAGATGATCCGCCACATTTGACTGAATTGACGACGCATATCGGCCACTTCATACGACAAGCGCAGCGCTCCGGTGGTCACACCGGCCTCTTGGATCGGCATCACCACATAGATCACTTCGGTGGTAAAGCCGGGGCCAATCCCTTGCACTACGGCGCCTTGCAGCGCCTGGGTGATCGCCGGGTCTGGATAGGGGAGGCCGATACGGTCGGCATCCTCCGGCCGCGTCGAAGCCAATACGACGCTGCGCTTAGATAAGAGCAGGACGCGGGCGTCGGTTTTACGCGCAATATCCGTTGCAAAACGTTGGGCGGCCAACGGGTCTTCGACCAGCGTAGGATCCGCTGCGACCTGATCATAGAGCAGGCGCGCCTGTTGGGCCAGTTGTTGAAGCAATTTGGGGGTCAAGAAACTTTCCAGCGAATAGAGCAGGTATAAGCCCAGGAGCGGCATCAAGAGGAGAATCGGCAGCACATTGCTCAAGGCCAGTTGCAGCCGCAAACTACGCAGCATTGGCGGCAGTCCTTACCACAAACTTATAGCCTACGCCGCGCACCGTTTGAATGTACCGTGGGCGGCGTGGATCTTCCTCAATCAATTCGCGCAACCAGCCCATGTGGACATAGAGCACCTGAACCGCACCGGCAAACTCCTCACCCCACACGGCATCGAGCAGATAACTCGTGGGGAGGACGGCGCCGGCATTGCTCATCAGCAGCCGGAGGAGTGCAAACTCTTTCGGCGGCAAGTTGACCGGCTGTGCGCGCACGAGGACTTCGTGGGCGCGCGGGTCAAGTGTAATGTCGCCGACAACCAGCGGCGCATCGACGGCAGCAACCGGCGCCCGCGTCACCCGCCGTAAGACCACGCGGATCCGGGCCAGCAGTTCGCGCATCCCAAAGGGTTTGGTAATGTAATCTTCTGCGCCCAACTCCAACCCGATGACGACATCGGTTTCCTGGTCACGTGCGGTCAGAAAGATAATCGGCGTGGCTAACTCCCGGTGCAGCGTGCGGGCGATATCCAGCCCATTGGCATCGGGCAACCCAATATCGAGTAAGAGGAGATCCGGTCGATCCGTGCGCGCTGCACTGATGCCCGCCAGCCCATTGTCCGCCGTAGCTACTGTATAGCCCTCCCGCTCCAGTTGATACTTCAGACTACGCCGCAGGAGAGCATCATCCTCTACCACTAAAATTTTCGTTATCATTGTCTTGACGATCCATTGTCTGCAAGCCTTTTGCCGGCAAGCCGTCCCCATTACACCCTATCCGAGATGGGTTGGGGCAACCGTAACCAAGCATACAGGGCGGTGCAGATTGGCGACAGGCGCTGGTCGTAGGCATCGTCTGGGAGCGCCGCCATCCTGGCGGCGCTCCCAGATCATTTACTCGGTCTCAAATCCCTGCGTGATAAATTTTAATGTGCGGCTATTCTCCGTCACGGTACGCACAACCTGATCCGGCGCACCACTTGGAATCTCCGCTTCAATTTCCAGCGTTACCTTGACCTTAGCCCCCACCAGGCCGGCCAGATGGGCAATCACCTCGGCGGCAATGTTCCCTGCTTCCATGCCGACGCGTGTTGGATTCAGGTTCACTGTTCCATAAAAACGCTTTGGCACCGCCGGGCCGGCAGGGATGCCGGCGCTCCCAGGGGTGCTTCCGGGAACGCCGGCATCCCTGCCGGCTGGACTTTTCCCTGGAATCGCTGTTTCGGGTGTACGCGGGACGCCAACTTGCTCAATGGTGTGACCATTGTTCGTTACCGCGGTTGTGCTGGCGGCGGCAACAGCCGCTGTGGTCACTGCCGCCTCGGCCTCCTGTTGTTTAAGCGCTGCCGCCGGACGCACCAGCAATCCATGCTGATTATCAGCGGTGATATTGAGGTGTTGTCCGCTACGCAAGCCACGATAGCGCCCACTATCGGCGTCAAAGCTGTCGGCATAGGCAAAGGATTCCTGCGGCCACAAGAGCAGCCCCAGCCCTTCCCGCACCGCTGCCAACAACACACTGGCATCACGCAGGCGGGGCAAGTAGGGATATTGGGCAAAGTCCTCGATCAACTGCTTGATCGACACGGCGTCACCCCGCCACAGCGGCACACGATCCATCTCCTGGCGCAACACCGTGCCGGCCAGCGCCGTCGCCAAGAGGTCATCATTGCGCAGCTTCTTGCTGGCGCGCACGGCCAGGGCATCCTGACCGGTCAGCCGTGCAACCTGCCATTCAACCGGCTTCTGGGGTGCGTGCTGAATCGGCGTTAAGAGCCACTGGTACGCTTCCGGCAGGCGCGCCGTCACCGCACCGTCGGCGCTGTGGCGTTGGGTCTCGGCCTGTTTCACCTGATGGGGCGAAAGATCGAGCAGATCTTTGTCATCCAGGATCGACGCCCAGGCCAGATAGCGGCGCAGCGCCTCATCCAGATCTTGCAGCCGCGCCTTGTCAACCGCCAGAAAGACCAGCGTATTGCGGAAGAGCCGCGGCGCATGGCCCCGACTCTCCAAGATCGCCTTGGCCGCCTGTTCGGCGGGATTGTTCGGCTCTTTGCTGTAGGGATGCTCACTGCCTAGCACCACCAGCCGGGCATCGAGATCATCGGCCACGTCGCTGCTGCTTTGGGGCAGCGGATGCACCCGGCTGAAATCCCCTTTGCGGCTCTCCTTGAGATCGGCGCGCACCCGCTTGTCCAGTTCACGGAGGACGGCATCGGCGTCGCGCTTCAGTTGTTCGGCCCGATCTTCGGCCAGTTTGGTTACGGTGGGCTGGGTGGAATACCAGTAGCGGGGACCATCCTGGTAGAGATAGGTGGCCGCCGTCGCCAGCCGGCGCAGGGCATCGCCAAAGACCGCCGGCGATTCGCCCGGCATGACACAGCCCAGCTTGACCCGCCGATCTTCCAGACCCCGATTGGCCGCCGTGGCCGTGGGCGCAGAGCCAAGATAGATGGTGCGCGCCACCCGGCGGGTGGCGGCATATTTACCCAGATTCGGCACTTCGCCATCAATGCGCAGGGGCAGGGCATTTGGCCCATCGACATCTTTTTCCAAGACCGGCACCCAGTTGTCGGAAAGGTAGCGGGTCAACTCAAATTGGACGCGCGGGTCATCAATGGCGATGTTGGCCGGCAGGATGAGCGGGTTGCGATCCCCCTTCTCCCACAAGCTATGGATTACGGCGGCCATGAGGCGCAGCACCCCGCGCGTGCGCTGGAATTTCACCAGCGTTGACCAGTCGGTGTAGAGGCGGTCAAAGACTTCGGGGTGGATGGGATAGGCGGCGCGCAGCCGTTTTTCATAGTCACTGTCGCGACATTCGGGGGGAAACTCCTGATGCTGGGTGCGGTAGAGATCATAGAAGGCGCGGGCGACGGTGTCGCGCGCCAGAAATTGACTCTGCTCAATCAGCGGTTCAAAGAGCCGCCGCCGCACAATCTCAAAGCCCTCTTCGGCGCTGGCTGGTCGCCACGAGGCTTCGACCCGGCCAATGGCGTTGCGCAAGCGATCGAGCGCGGCGCGTCCTCGTTCGCCGCCTACTTCCACATCATCGCCGCCGGTATGGGTGGAGCGGGTATGGGGCGAACCGGCGGTGTCCGAAGCGGGCAGACTGATGACCAGCAGACAGGCTTGGGCCAGCTTGGCCGACTCGGTGAGCGCCTGGGCAAAGGTAAAGTGGGTCTCAAAAGCGCCGGCGGGCAGCAGGTGCTGATCATGGAGTTGACGGGCATAGGCCACCCACTCATCGATCAGAATCAAGACCGGGCCATAGGCGTTGAACAACTCGCGCAGCACATCGCCCGGACTGGTGGCATGTTCATCATCGGCCTGGATGCGGCTAAAGGCCCGTTTGGCTTCACTCAGGCCGCCGGCCGCAAAGCCCAACTGCCAGGCCAACTCCCCCCACAAGGTGCGCACCACCGTCCCATCGGCCTTGACACTCGGATTGCCCGGCGAAATCTTATTGCCTACTAATACGACGCGGCGAACAGCCGGCAGGATGCCGGCGCTCCCGGTGGCGTCCCTGGGAGCGCCGGCATCCTGCCGGCTGTTCGCTTCTTTCAACACCCCTTCAATGCCCAGCAACTCCGTCGGCTTCACCCCCGAAAAGAGATGATAGAGCGCCAACATCGAGTGGGTTTTGCCGCCGCCAAAGTTGGTCTGCAACTGCACCACCGGGTCGCCCCCCTGGCCGGTCAAGCGCTGCACGGCATTGACCAGCAGTCCTTGCAAACTTTCGGTGAGATAGGTGCGCCGGAAAAATTCCACCGGGTTGCGATACTCGTCGCTGCCCTCGCCCAGATGGACCTGCCAGAGATCGGCGGCAAATTCGGCCTGTTGATAGCGCCCGCTGGCGACATCGCGGTGTGGATTGACCACCTCGCGCCAGGGCTTGAGCGCGCCGGTCACCTGGCTTTCAATGGCCGTGCCGGCGCTACGCCGTTTTTCGTTGCGCACCTGTTCATCAAAGCGCACGCGCAGCAGCTCCATCTTGAGCTTTTCCACCTCATCCCCCTGAGGCGCGGCAATGGCGCTGAGCAGGCGACCGGCCGAGTCGAGGGCGCGATAGGCGTTGTCGGTGGAGAAGGCTTCTTGATGCGCCCACTTGTTGCGCACCTCGCGCAATTCGCTGACCAACGAGCGTTCGGCATGGCCCAAGGTCTTGCGGAAGACCTCATTCCACTGATCCCACATCATGCGCAGCAGCAGCGCAATGTCCAGGTGGGGTTCGGCCTGCCCTTCGGGCCAGCTCAGTTCATTGCGCCAGGTGGCGGTGACCTGGGTGATCCAATATTTGCCATATTGGGCGCTCAACTCGCGCTCGACAAAGGGGCGCAACCCCTCCTTGAGCAGATCCATGGCCCGCCCGACCCGGTCATAATTCGTTATCGCCATCAAAACACCTCACTTCATTCTCACTTCATACAAGCACACCCGTAGGTCATCGCCTCCGGCGTGACAGCCTCTGTAGGTCACCGCCTCCGGCGTGACAGCCTCTGTAGGTCACCGCCTCCGGCGTGACAGCTTCTGTAGGTCATCGCCTCCGGCGTGACAGCTTCTGTAGGTCATCGCCTCCGGCGTGACAGCCTCTGTAGGTCACCGCCTCCGGCGTGACAGCTTCACAAACACCCGTAGCTCATCGCCTCCGGCATGACACAATTCATCCAACAACCTTCTCACTCCACATCGCCAATCTGGCAAGCCGTAAGTGCATCAGGCAACGACCACCCCCACCCATCAGGGTAAGCCCCCCGTTGTTTCCAAGTCAGAAAACTACTATGCGGCCAATCTTCGGGACGGGTGACATACCCATGCTTCACCGGGTTATAATGGATATAATGGAGATGGTTCGCAAAGTCCTCTTCATCCCGGATAATGTGGTCATAGAAACGTTTCTGCCAAAACTTCATGCTGCCGGTAATCCCCAGTCGCTGTTTATAACTATAGGTAAAATAGGACTTGGCGGAATGCATGATTTGACTGAAATTACTGGCGCCGGTTGGCCGCAGCAACAGATGCATATGATCCCAGAGAAAAACATAGCCAATCATGTCAAAAGGATGCAGTTTTTGGGTGTTGCGTAGCGTTGACCGAAAGAGTTCCAAGTAAGTTTCATTCGCAAAGATCGGTTCGCGCAAGTTGACAACGTTGGTGATGAAGACAATCGCATTGGGTATATAATAACGCCGAAAATTCATGAATTATCATTCCAATTCCATTGGTTGTCACACCCGTAGGTCATCGCCTCCGGCGTGACAAGTTTGCATTAGCACATCGATTTGTCACACCCGTAGGTCATCGCCTCCGGCGTGACACGTTTGCATTAACGCATCGATTTGTCACGCCCGTAGGTCATCGCCTCCGGCGTGACACGTTTGCATTAACGCATCGGTTTGTCACACCCGTAGGTCATCGCCTTTGGCGTGACACGTTTGCATTAGCACATCGGTTTGTCACGCCCGTAGGTCATCGCCTCTGGCGTGACAAGTTTGCATTAACGCATCGATTTGTCACGCCCGTAGGTCATCGCCTCCGGCGTGACAAGTTTGGATTAACACATCGATTTGTCACGCCGGAGGCGATGACCTACCATGAAGCTGTCACGCCGGAGGCGATGACCTACGGGTGTTTGTGAAGCTGTCACGCCGGAGGCGATGACCTACGCAAACAAACGCGGTTGTTCGGCTGCAGAGGGCGTCGCCTGTTTGGCCTCTTCCGCCAGGTGCAGGATCTCCGGCCAGCTTTGGACGAGGCTGTTGTAGGCCAGCGCTTCCTGCGCCCGTTTGCGCCGTTCACAGAGGGTGTAGAGGCGGTAGGCCAGTTCACGGGCCGTTTCGGCGCGACTGCCCAAACCGGCCGCCAATGCCGCCGCCGCCCCTTCGCCGCCGGTATCCAGGGCGCGAATCAGGTGGTGAACCATCTCCCAGACGGTGAGGCGGGCGTCGGTGGCGGGGTTCCAGTCGGCGGGCAGTTCGGCGGGACGCAGGAGGCGCACTCGTCCGGCCCGCGAGAGTACCAGCCCAGCCTCGACCAAGCCTTGCATGGCGGTGTTCTTGGCTTTGGAGAGCGTTTCGGCGTCGCCAAAGGGGCCGTCGTTAAAGCCAAATTGTTCAAACCAGGCCAGCGCCCAGCGGCTGTCGGCGTCAAAATCGCCCTCCTGTTCGGCCAGCACTTCGTCCAGCGTCTGGTTGATCAGCGCCAGCGCCTCGCGCACGGAGAGGGCGCGACCGGCGGCGTCCAGCACTTTGGCGTAGCGGGTGTAGACCGCCATGCCGGGGCCAATCGCCGCCTGCGCCAGATCGACCGGCGCAATGTTGCCCCGCTGGAGATGGGTGAGGGCGGTGGGCAGTTCCGCCCGCAGCGCACTGAGAAATTCGCGACGGGTGGCGGTGGGGGCGGTGGCGGGGCGTGGGCGACAGACGAGGATGATGCTGGAGGCGAGAGCATTGTTACCGCTCCCGATCATGCGATTGCCGAGTTCGGTGCGCATCGGCCAAGTACCGCTCAATACAAGTCCAGCTTGAATAACAGCCTCGAGAAAAGTTTCCCAGCCAGTAGAGGATGTGCCTGCACTTGCAGTCTCGGCTTGTTTGAAGGCATAGTAGATAGTTATAGGGAAATGTGGGTGTACTTGTTCTGCCAAACGTTGCATGGCACGTGTCATACCATCAAGGAAAAAAGCCTCAGCTTCTAGTTTACTGCCATGACGATAAGGGGTTGCTATAAGTTCTTCAGCTTTAGGGGTAGCTAATGTAGAAAACACATTCGGTAAAATTGTTCGTAAACTACGGCGGAGCCATACGTAGAAGAAATCTGAGAGATCTGCGTAGCCTATATTATCGTAATAGGGTGGATCAGTAGAAACGATTTTATCTTTTGATATCCTTTGTACCGTTGCATCAACCTGTTCAGCTATGCCGAAGGTTGAACCGTAACCACTTGCAACACCCTCAATACTTTCGGCTGTCCATTCTGCTGCCCCTGCAAAACTACCAGTACCATCGAGTAATGTATTTAATTCGGCAAAATCCCAGGTCATAGGTATACTCTGCCGTGCAAATGTATTGCGTGTAGAATCTCTATCAGTAAACCACGTACAAATAGTTGAGCCTCTGTCTGCTAGCTTCGACATTGAAAACGCTAAATACACCGCTACCGCATCCGCATACGCCGTTATGCCAACGCCACCAGCAGCAAGCTCGCGGTCATCGGCACTGGAAGCGCCGGCTTCCAGCTGGCTGCCGTCAGGATGACGGCGCTCCCAGGCTTGGGCATCGCGTAACACCTGCGCCCGCGCTTCCTGCACCAGATCGGAGAAGGTGGTTAATGCCACAAGTTGGCGCGGGGTGAAGAGGTCGCCAAACTTGGTAAGCCCGTAACTTAGTGTCCAGAAATTCCTGGGATCATCTGGTAACGGCGTTTCTGGCTTCCATGTTGGTTCTGCTGTTTGCGCAATGGCTTCCATCTCCGATGTAGGTGAAAGATAAATCCGTCCGCGCTCACCCTCGGTAACAATGGCCATCAGGCGCGTTCCCATACGACCAGCGACACCTTCAGCCTTGATATAATCACCGGAAATTGGTGCACCAGACATAACACAGCGGAAATTTGCCCCTCGCGCCAACTTGGTGCCGTCCTTGGCCGTTTCTGGTGGCCTGGGAGCGCCGGCATCCCTGCCGGCAGTTTTAACGACAAAACGATAGCGATCCCCCGCAATCACCGGCTCCACCCACGCTTCCTTGCCCGTTTTGGTCGAGAGCATAAACGTAGACGCCAGCGGCACATCAACATGAGCAAAGGCGGGGTTGGGGCTTTTCACCGTGCGCGCCCAGAGCCAGGCAATGACGGTCAAATTTTGGATTTTAGATTTTGGATTTGCGATTTCGCTGGGGGTGGCGTGACGCCAGGCGCCGTCGGCTTCTTGGATAGCGGCGACGGTGGGGTAGAGGTGGCCGATGCGCTTTTCGGCTTCGTCGCGCATCCACTGGCCGTAATAGCGCACATCGGCGGCCAACCCCTGCGCGCCGCGCCATGTTTGAGGAATGAGCCTGGGCGCGCCACCGGGAGCGCCGCCATCCCTGGCGGCAGGGTTGACCGGCGGACGACCGGCAAATTTGGGCGGAATTTCAATCATCGCCTTGTTGATCAAAACCGCCACCGGGTTGAGATCGCTGGCGTAACTTTCCAATCCCAAACGCTGCGCTTCCAAGGGTAACGAGCCGCCGCCGGCAAAGGGATCGTGAAAGGCGGGCAGTTTGTCGGGGTCGAAGAGGTGGGCCGGCAGGGATGCCGGCGCTCCCAGGGCGCAAGTGCGACGCCAGCTTTGCCAGATTTCGTCGCGGGCTTGTTGGAGGATGGTTTCATTGGTTGTGTTTTCCCAGAGCACCAATTGTTCGATCAGGCGGAAGAGTCGTTGGCGTTCCTGTTCCTGGGCCTCGGCGGTGGGGAAAAGGTCGGGGTGGCTGGAGGGGTCATCGACCAGTTGGGCAAAGATTACGGCGCGGGCAGCGGCCAGCGGTCGGCGCGCCCACCACAAATGCAAGGTGGACGGGTGGCCGTGGCGGATCGACTTTTCACGGGCGCTGGCCGCGTTAATGGCATCCAGGGGGAGGGCGACTTCGATGAGTTTTTTGGGTTGGTTCATAAATTTTAGCTATACTCGAATTGCGTTTAACGAAATGAATTGCGTCGAAATTGCGTATTGTCGTACAGATAGTCTGCTGTCGCGTCAGTCCCACTCACCCTTTGCGCAAGTGGTTATCAACGTAAATGCGCAAACAATGCGCAAATAAATGCGCAAACAATGCGTAACTCTTTGGCACATGCGCATTTTTTAATCTAAGCGTTCTTCTGTTCCAAATACCAAAGCCCCCCGCGATTCTTACCAGCTAACCGGATTCTTCCTTCATCACGCAATTCGGTCAGGTAGAGTTGGATGGTGCGTCTGGCAACATGGGGCAGAACTAGTTGTAATTCATCTAAAGCACAACCATCAGGGGCGCGATATTCCAAATGTTTTACCAACAGCTCTTTGTTGGTCAATCGATCCAAGCCTTTCCGCCGTGTATAGGTAGCCGGTTGCCCTAGCGCATCATAGAGTGAACGAGAGAGAATATAATTTGCGCTGCGACCACGACCAATTGTTTCAATAATACCCAAGTTAACCAGGCGTTTGAGCATGGGGCGTAAGTTTTCCGGCACGGTTCGTTCATGATGGATAGAATCGAGAATCAAAAAATCATGGGTAGAAAAGCTTTGCAACTGTGCCTGTCCAATTCGCTCCAAAAAGCGAATAAAGGCCGGATTGCCCACCGTGCCATGCAGGGTCAGCCGCACATCATAGGCCGAAGTGCCTTGAAAATCGGGCAGCGGTTTACTCTGTCGAATACTGCGCTCAAACATCAGATTCATACCCTGACCCGATCGTTCAACCAGACCGCATTTGGCATAGGCTTCGGCCAGGCGGCGATTGCGCGGGTTTTGCTGATCGAGGATATTCTCCGTGGTCACCCCAGCAGGAAAGCCACCAGGGCTAACTACCTCCAAACGGCGGGCATACTGACGGACAAAGACCGAGCCGCCCAGTCGGTAATCACGATGGCAGACCGCATTGAGCACCGCCTCGCGAATCACGGCTTCATCAAAGGTGGCAATCTCAAAGCGGAAAAGGCCATCCTGGTAGCTCTGCCGGTCATTGCGCAGGTTGATCCGTTCCCAGAGCAGATCATGAAAGAGCAGAAAGCCCAGGCGATACTCGGCCCGATCCTGCGCCGGCCCGGAGGCTTCCGAAGATCGATATTCAAAGATCACTTCCGCTTGTCCCAGCAATCGCCCCAGCGCACGATGGGTGCCAAAAAGGAGCAGGGCCGCATAGGTAATGCCCCCGTCCACCAATAATTCGGCATCGGTCAGCAACTGTTCGTCGCTTAGGGTCAGCAAGCGTTGGTTGTTCGTCCTTTTGGCCCACAAGGAACGAAAGAGATCGATGGCGGCTGGATCCAGATCAGTGGGGCGCGCTTGCCCGCAGATCTCCGCCGAAAAGTCACTATCGATTTCGGCATAAATCTGCCGCAACTGTTCATCGTTCATGCCCAGTAACGCGTCCCCTGCGCGCATCCAAAAGACACCTTTGTCGTTCCAGGCCGATCCGCGCAAACGTGCCGGGACGTGAACAATGAGTACACGTTGCTGCCCCTGATGAAAATACTCTTCCACCGGGATTCTGCGCTGTAGCCGATCATAAAGACCGGCCTCCGTCCGCCCCGGTTCGGCAAAGGCTTGTGTCCCCACCACTGTTCGTGGCCGCCTATCGGTTACGCCAAAGAGAATCTTGCCGCCGCCCTCATTGGCTAAGGCCACACAGTACCGCACCAGTTCATCAAAATGGAAGTTGCTCTTTGCTTCTTTAAATTCGATCCGTGTACCCTCGGCGGCTGCCAGGTATGCCTGAAATTGTTCCGGTGTTGTCATGAAGGAATCAGTTCTCTCGTTAGTAGTTTAGTGGAATCGTTAAACACGCGCAAGTTAATCAGTATCAGCATCATCGCTATAATCATCATACAGTGGCAAAGAGCCAAAGCGGCCATTCCCTTCACGGCGCGAAAGACCCACGTATTTGTCACCAAAGCGGCTTTCGTGAAAGGCTTGCTCAAACTCAGCCAGTTGCTGTTGCCTCGTTGTTGATTGCCGCTGTGATTGCTCATTTTGTTGCGGCGTCTTCTGTTTTACAACCTTCGCCTCATGCGCTTGTGATGCATGTGTTGGATGAACCTTGCGCAGATGTTTTGCTAACCGCCGTTCACCAACAGCCACACCACAAACTGGACATGCGGTGAGCGGCTGGCTTGTCTTACCTGACTTGGCTGGCATTGCCGAACGCGTTTTCGTCGATGATTTACCAGATTTCGATTGTACATCCAGTTTGCCATGTGCATGTTTCATATGCCGCTTGATGTTTTCAGGTTGAAGCAGAACATGACAGTGTGGACAGACTATCTGTTTTGGTTTTGGTTGATGCATCTTGACGATGTGACGCTGGAGCCGATGCGCGTCCATGATTGCACCGCACTCGTTGCATTTTACCTTCCCTATAGAAAATCCTTCCCTGGGATTGAGCGATGGACTGGGAGAGTTGTGCGGTGACGGCATATTATCCATTGATGACTTTGGCATGAGAATCTTCACAGGGGGTAAATGCAGAGGATCTAGGTAACCCGCCGGCGTTGATTCTGGAATTTCATCGAGTTTGGGTGACGATACAGAAGGCGTTACATGGCTGTCCTTCTTGTTATCTTCTTGACCCACAGGGTTTGTTGCCTTGACGCCTATGTCGGTCAAGGCGTCGTTATTGACTGATCCCGTGCCACTTATATAGCCAAACTCATCCATCACATAATATGTATAATCATCGGGCTTTTGTTGTTTCTTGCGTTTCGTCATCGTCCCTCCAAGCCATAACTTATTTACAGAAAGCTCACACAGTCTTATCGTAATCGTCGTACAAGGGCCGTATAACGTAGGTCAGCGCCTCCGGCGTGACAGGTTCATTAATCGGTTTGTCATGCCGGAGGCGCTGACCTACTTCTTGGCACCTGTCACGTCGGAGGCGCTGACCTACTTCTTGGCACCTGTCACGTCGGAGGCGCTGACCTACTTCTTGACACCTGTCACGCCGGAGGCGCTGACCTACTTCTTGACACCTGTCACGCCGGAGGCGCTGACCTACTTCT
>QWII01000073.1 GCA_021405325.1 Caldilinea sp. CFX5
GCGGTAATTTGTGAACTCATCGTAGGGGCACGATATATCGTGCCCCTACGATGAGGCATGATATATTGTGGCCGTCACGATCCGCGTTTGCGTTTTTTGCGCCATTCGGCGTTGAATTCGTTGTCGGGGGGTAGCGTGCGCGGCACTGACCAAGACCGCTTTGTCGATTCTACGGGCTTCTGGTCAGTGCCGCGCACGCGGGTCAGTCACCGCTGCGCTCCCCGCCTGTCGCGCACCACCGCGTGCGCGGCACTGACCAGCCGATTGACGTGTTGAGCGAGTGGTCTTGGTCAGTGCCACGCACGCTAGTGCTGCCTGCACACGTGGGTCGTTCATCTCTACCCTTCTTCTGTGCCGCTCCGCTGTCTAGCGTCGGCGGTAGCGTGCGTGGCACTGACCAAGACCACTTTGTCGATCCTACGGGCTTCTGGTCAGTGCCGCGCACGCGGGTCAGTCACCGCTGCGCTCCCCCCTGTCGCGCACCACCGCGTGCGCGGCACTGACCAGCCGATTGGCGTGTTGAGCGAGGGGTCTTGGTCAGTGCCACGCACGCTACCACTCCCCTACGATGAGGTGGCGGAGGGTCTTGAGATCGGCCTGGATTTCGGCTTCGAGGGCTTCGAGTTCGGCCAGGATGATGGCGGGCGGGTCGTATTGGACTTCGTCGTAAACAATCTCCTTGTAGCGATTGATGCTCAGGTCATAGTCGTTGGCGGCGATCTCGGCTTTGGGCGCCAGGAACGATTGGGCGGTGCGCGGGCGGGTCGCCTCGGCGGGACGGTTGCGCCAGCGGGCCAGGATGTCGGGCAGGTTGTTCTGTTCATGTTTGCCGGCGTCGAGGGGCGTGCGCTTGTCGTCGAGCGAATAGCCGTCGGCCTGCATATCATAGAACCAGACCTGATCGGTGCCGCCGCTGTTGGTCTTGGTGAAAAAGAGAATGGCGGTCGAAACGCCGGCATAGGGCTTAAAGACGCCGGAGGGCATGGAAACAATGGCGTCCAGCTTCTGCTCCTCCACCAGCAGGCGGCGCAAGGTCTTGTGCGCATTGCTGGAACCAAAGAGGACGCCATCGGGCACAATCACCGCCGCTCGGCCCCCAGGTTTGAGCAGCCGTAAAAAGAGCGCCACAAAGAGCAACTCGGTCTTCTTGGTCTTGACCATCGTCAGCAGATCTTTGGCTGTACTCTCATAGTCGAGCGAACCGGCAAAGGGCGGATTCGCCAGCAACAGGGTAAATTGCTCTTCTACGCCGCCGTGGTCTTCCGAAAGGCTGTCCCGGTTGGCAATGTCGGGCTGCTCCACGCCATGCAGCAACATATTCATTGTCGCTACCCGCAACATGGTCGAGTCAAAGTCAAAGCCGTGAAACATGGGGCCGTTAAAGCGGGCGCGTAGCCGGTCGTCGCCATAGATGTCACGGCGCTGGTGTTCGTTGAGATATTCGGCGGCGGCCACCAGAAAACCGGCGGTGCCACAGGCCGGGTCGCAAATCTCATCCTGCGGCGTCGGCGCCACCATCTCGACCATCAGCTTGATAATGTGGCGCGGCGTGCGAAATTGCCCATTCTGCCCGGCCTGCGCCAGCTTACTCAACATATACTCATAGAGATCGCCCTTGGTGTCCCGATCCTCCATCGGGATGCGGTCGATCATCTCGACCACCTTGGCCAGCAACCCGGCCTTTTCCGGCGGCAGGGTAAAGCGGGCGTCCTTCATGTGGACGGCAAAGGCGCTCTTCTCCGGCCCCAAACTCTTGACAAAGGGAAAGACCGCGCCGGTGATGAGATCATACATCGCCCGCGCTTCCCGATGTTTGAAGCGCGACCAGCGCAGATCGTCGTAGGGGATTGGCGGCGCGCTGGGATAGAGGCCGGGCGGGAAGATCGGATTGATCATAGGTTGTTGAAAGCGGTTGGCCCTGGCCTCGTCGCGCGTGTGGATTTCGTCAAGCCGCTTGATAAACAGCAGGTAGGTGACCTGCTCGATCACCTCTAATGAGTTGGAGATGCCGCCGGTCCAAAAGGCATCCCAGACCCGGTCAACTTGCGAACGGATTTCGCCGGTGAGCATCAGTGCATTCCTCTTTGCGCCTCGTCGGGGCACGATAGTTCGTGCCCCGACGAGGCGTGATGTTAACTGTTGGATTACGAGCAGTTTAATACAGGAGGGTAAGGCTGTCAAGGGTGGCGGCGATCGCGGGTGCTTGCGGTCTGCTGTCAGCGTATGGTCAGGGGAAGAGCAACCCCCTCTTCGCCCAAGTGCAAGACCCCGCCGACCAGGCCAAAGACTGTACAATGAACAGTAGGCGCTTTTGCTGAAAAAGTGCCCCTGTTCGTTCCAACCCGTGGTAACTTTCTTGCATTTGACAACCTTCTGTTAGGGCGATTGGGCTGGATTTTGGTAAACTGTATGCTTGTGTTTCGGAACAGTCTGTTTTGGGCAACGCGACTACGCCAACGGCGCAGCCGCCGTTGCATGGAGTTGGCATGATTTTTGGCAAAACTGTTACGGTGGAGCGTGTGCAAGTGCCGCTCTGTCGGCTACATCCGGCGTTGGAAGGATTTAAGATTGTTCAATTGAGCGATCTCCATTTTCTGCCCCATACCCCCTTATCCGTCATTGCTCGCGCCGCCGAGCGCGCTTGTGAACTCAAACCGGATCTTGTTGTGTTGACCGGTGATTTTGTGACCCATGAAGCGGATACCATCTTTGGTTTGAGCGATCTGCTTGGTTCGCTCGATGCGCGTTATGGCGTCTTCGCCGTTTTGGGCAATCATGATGTACGCTCCGGCAAGGCGCTCATCGGGAAAGCAATTGAGGAGACGGGCGTCCTCCTGCTGCAAAATGAAGGCATTACCTTTGATGTGGGTCGCGGTCAGTTGACCCTGGCCGGCGTCGATGATTGCCTCTGGGGCCAGCCGGATCTCAATGCCGCCCTGGCCCAACGTCCCGCTGACGCCACCACCATTCTCTTGGCTCACGAACCGGATGTCATCGACTGCTTTAGCCGGGATGGTCGCGTTGATCTCCAACTCTCCGGTCACACCCACGGCGGCCAGGTGCGCCTGCCCGTTTTCGGCACGCCCGTCCTGCCCAAACTCGGCCAGAAATATGTCCATGGCCTTCACCGTGTCAACCAGAGCTGGCTCTACACCAACCGCGGCGTCGGCATGGTCAGCCTGCCCATCCGCTTCAACTGCCCGCCGGAGGTGACGGAGTTGGTGTTGTGTAAGGCGTAGATAGGTAGACAGGAAGATACGTCCTATTTACCTGTCTACCTGTCTACCTGTCTACCTATCTACCTGTCTTTACCCGCGCGGCGGCTGCACAAACCGACCGGTTCCTGCCGGGGCGACGATCTGGTTGTTTTCGTAGACAATGATGCCGTTGACGATGGTGGTATCGACCTGGCCCTGGCGGGGGCGGCCGTGGTAGAGCCGTTCGGTGACTTTGGACTTGGTGAACCAACGGCTGCTGTCGATGACGCCGCTCTCGCTGGGGTCATAAATTAACACATCGGCGTCGGCGCCGGGTTGGATCGTGCCTTTGCGGGGGTAGAGACGGAAGAGGCGCGCCGGTTCGCTACAGACAAATTGAACGGCCTGTTCCAGCGTCAGGTGGCCGTGGGTGAGCGCTTCGGTCATGACAAAGGGAACTAACCCTTCAACGCCGGGGGCGCCAATGGCCGATTGCCAGATGTTGCTCAAGCCCCGCTCCTTTTCGGCCAGGGTGAAGGGACTGTGGTCGGTGGTGATGGCGGCGAGTGAACCATCCTGCAAGCCTAGCCAGAGCGCGTCCTGGTCGGCGAGGGTGCGCAGGGGTGGTTTGATCATGGCAAAGGGACCATGGTCCAGCATCTCTTTTTCACTGAAGAGCAGGTAGTGGGGACAGGTTTCGCCGCTCATGGGCAGGCCGTTGCGCTGGGCCGCTTGTAAAACACGCAGCGCATCGGCGCACGAGACATGGGCAATGTGGATGTGCGTGCGCACGGCCTGGCAAAGTACCCCCAACTGCGCGACACTCATCGCCTCCACCACTGGCGGTCGGCTGGCGAGGTAAGCCGCCGCATCTTGCCCGCCGGTCTGTTTGACCCGCCCTTCAAAGAGTTGAATTAATGACTCATTTTCGGCGTGAACAGAGGTCAGCAAGCCAGTTTCCTTGATCAGCTCCAAGGCTGTATAGATGTCACCTTCATTTTGAATACAGATGCCAAGGAACTCATCTTCACGCCCCTTGGGCACGGCATGGGTGAAAATCTTAAAACCACAAGCGCCGGCGTCCGCCATGCCCAAAATTTCGGCATGATCCAACAAGCCCGGCGCGCCATAGAGGCCGAAGTTCACATACGCCTGGGAAAGCCCCAGCGCCTTGCGCGCTTCCAAAATATCACGCCGCGCGCAACCGGGGGTGCTAATCGGCATTTCCAAAATGGTGGTGACGCCACCGGCGGCCGCGGCCTGTGTTTCCGTCACAAAGGTGCCGCGATTGGGGTGGGCCGGCGCCCGCACATGAAAGTGGATGTCGATGACGCCGGGGAGGATTAACTTGCCCTCGGCGTTGATTTCCCGCTGAGCGGCGCCCAAGCCGCCATTGCGCGCCACAATCGCGATCTTGTCGCCCTCAATGCCCACGTCGGCCGTAAAGCTGCCTAACTCCGTAACGACCGTGCCGCCTTTGATTGCAATGTCCAGCATTGACATCCCCCTATCTTTCTACTGCAACGTGAGTAACGGTATCAATTCAGTCGGCCCATTCGGCCCGGCAACCGGCGCCACTTGTCCGCTCTGGCTGTGGTAAATTTTGAGAATCACTTGCTGGGCATCCGTAGGGAGCGTTACCCCGATTTGGTCACGGTAGCCGGGCAGCCGCGCCGGTCGATCATCCAGTTGAGCGACAACTTGTCCGCTGCTGTTGAGCGCCTGAACGGAAAAGCGCCACTCGGCGGCCGGCCTGCTTTGCCAGGTCAAATCCAACAACAAGTAGTCAGCGCGACCGCCGGGACGCAAAGTGTAACCAGTTAGAACAGCGGCATCGCCAAATGCACTTGGCGTTGTTGCCGATGGTAACGGCGGCCTTTGGGTGGCTGCTATGTATTCTACAATGCGTTGACTGCCGAGCCAAAGTTGACGTCCCCGGTAGCCATGTTGATCCAGCCAGCGTTCCGTGGTGGCGTTCGGGTCATCCTCCACCGTTTCTTGCATAACCAGCCAGATGCGCTTGTAGGGTATGAGCCAACGGGCCAGTTGTTCATCGAGTGACAGCACCCCACTATTGCGCGCCCAAGCGATATAGGGCAGCGCGCCGGCGCCCCGATTCATCCAGAAGCGTTGGCGTCCCTGTTGGTCAGTGGCCGTAGTCATATCAAGGACGACGACATCGCCGACTGCCTTGCTCATGCGTAAGTAATCCAGCACGGCTTGATTAGCAGTGGGATTGGCGCTGCTCTCCTGCCAGCGTGGATCGGCGGCGGCCAGGTAGACGGTCAAGAGCGCAAAGAGAAGCGCAAGACACACTCCGACGACCCACCAGTTGCGCTCCGGTTGTTGGTGTCGCGCTCGCCGGCTGCCTACCACCCAAACGATGACAAGGGTGATACCAACAAGTACAAAACCAGCAGTAAAGGGCCAGGGCTGTTGCCGGAAGGTGGGTTGCCACCAGGCGGGATCAAGCCAGGCGCTGTCAAAGAAAGCGCGCCAGTAGGTCCATAGGGGAGCGTGCCGTGGCGACCAGACCAGTTGCGCGAAGGTGACACCGGCCTTCATCTGCGCCGCTTCCAACCACTCGAAGTTGAGCAAGACCCCCGGTAACTGCACCAAAATTGAGAGCAATAAACAACCACTCATCCACCAGCGTGCTACGCCTTGCCTTGTACGCAGGCGATCGAGCGCCGGTAGACACAACAGGAGTAAAGCCGGCGTGGTCATCACCAACAGCCGTGGCCCCCAGGTGCGACCGCCTGTCCAGTCGTACCACTTCGCATAGAAGAGCAGTGTGAGCAGAAAGAGGGTGGCGGCTAAGGCGTACTCATCAAAATGCCCCGTGGCGCGCCATGTGGATAGTCCCCAAAAGAGCAGCAACATAACCGGCATATACCAGAGGAACCCTTTGCCGGGACTGACCAGCAAACCGGTCAGACCGGTCAGGAGCGGCGTGCTAAAGGTTTCAAAGGACGCCTGCGGAAAGGTAAGCCAGGTGTGGAAGCGCGTGTAGTTGTAGAGCAAGGTTGCCAGCACGGCCCCCCCTAGCGGCAAGCCAAGCGCGATGACGGCTTGATAAGTCAACACACGGCGCGGTTGTGTTGTGCGTTGTAACCGGGCGGTGCGCAGCAGGTAGGCCAGAAACGGCGGAATCAAGATGGCGTTGGCGGAACGGGCCAGCACGAGGAGCGCCAGTCCACAACTTGCCCAAAGCAGCGGCCTCATCGCGGCCCATTTGTTTGCCGGCGCCGCTTGCCGCCGATATTGAAAGACGCCCAGCAACGCGAGACACAACCCCAGCGCCGCTAGTGGTTCACTAAAGAGTGTGCGCGCATAGGGCCAAAGGGGCGTCGCCAGGCCCAACGCCAGCGCCCCCAATGCCGCCGTCGTCGTCGAAAAATTGAAGGTGATCACCACCCGGTAAAATAAATAGACCATTATAGCGGTGAGGAACGCATTGGTCAACAGCGCCAGTTGGATCGCGCCTAGATGCGGCCAGAGCCGGTTGAGCGCAAACAATGGTAACGCCGCCAGCGCAATGCCAATCCCCTTTTTGGAGTAGAGGTTGCCGTCAACGCCGGGCGCATTTTGGGGTGGTGTGCGCGCTTGATCCCAGGCCATCTGGTTGGTGCGCCACTGCTGTTCGAATAACAATGACTCCGTAACCGTAAGCGTAGCGAGTTCATCAATGCTGTGGGTGACGCCGGCGTAGGTGAAGAGATAGATGGTCAACAACAAGAGGCTGATCCATCGTGCCGGCAACATCCCCAGTCGGTTGAGCAGATTGGTCATGATGAGGATTGGGGTACGCTCTTTCTAGGTCAATCGTAACGACTATGCCTGCCCGCGCCGCGCCAGTCCGTGACTGACGGGTTTGGATACTAGTCACGGACTGGCGCGGCGCGGGCTTGGTGGTAACGTTCAATCAAAGCGCAACGGTCGCATACGCACTACCAACACCGGCGGGATTTCACTAAAGTTGCCGTTCCAGCCCAACGGGTTGCGACCGGCTGGCGTCTCTGGCGAGAAAGCGCGTTCTGCCAGCGCATCGACCACAAAGCCGGCGGCAAAACCGGCGCCAAGCAACTGGTGCAAAGGCCGGTCAAAATAGAGTTGCGGCTGCGGCTGCCCGACAATCGCCAGCCCATGCGCCGTGGTTGGCGTCATATAGCCACGCACTTTGACCGAGTAGGTGGTGACAATCTCCCCCTCGCGATCTTCCATTTCGGCCACATGGATGGCTTTGGCCTGATTGAAACAAGGGTGGCTGATGGCAAAGACAAAGCGCCCCTTGGGTTTGAGCAGTCGCGCCAGCGCCCGCATGAGCGGATCGATCGCCGCCATATCCATGAGCGCCATATTGCAGATCGCGGCGTCGAATTGACCTTCGCCTAGACCAAGGAGCGCGGTTTCGTCAGTGGCGTCCAGGGCGTGATACGTGATACGTGCTGCGTGTTCCGTGGTGTAACGGGCCGCGTGGTCGATCATGCTTTGGGCAAAATCAAAGGCCACCACCTCGGCGCCGAGAGCAGCCAGACGGCGAGCGTAGAGACCATTACCGCACGCGACATCGAGAATGCGCTCACCGGGTTGCAGCGCCAGCAATTGACTCACCGCCGGCCAGATGAGCTGATTGACAAAGTCGTTCCCGGTGTCGCCCATGCGCTTGTCCCAATAGGCGGCGTTGGCGTTCCAGGCGGCTTGGGTTTCGGCATTGGCTTGTGTAATCGTTATACTCATAATTCGAGCGACTTTCGTGTGGAATCGAGTAACATGAACAGTAACAAAATTGTAATATCTAGTTGGTTGACACTCATAGCCATGTTTGCTAAAATAGCTACATTAGCTACTTTGGCATTTCTTGAGAAGGTATTATGAATACAAAAACAATTTCATCAACACAGGCCCAAAATAATTTTGGGCGTATTCTTGATGACATAACGCAAAATAATACAAGATATGTTGTGAAACGCCGCGATGCTCCCCAAGTAATTCTGTTAAGTGTGTCCGATTTTCAAGCTTTACTTTCTAACCAAAGCGAACAGGATAAATTAGGCAAGATTATTCGTGAACTCAGGCCGGAATATCATCTTGGTGAAACAGTTGATCAAGATTCGATTCGTTAAGTGAAACTCGTTAAGTGAAAATGATTAGTGCTATTTGAGGAATGACGAAAGTGATTGCAAGCAACACAACTTGGGTTAATCATATCATACACGGTGATGCTTTAGAAACATTGCGCCAGCTTCCTGATTCATCAATCAACTGTATTATAACTAGTCCACCTTACTATTTGCAACGCGACTATAGCACAACTTTGCAATTAGGCAATGAAGCAACCGCCGATGAGTATGTTAATAACTTACAAAAAGTTTTCAAAGAGTGTCATCGTATTCTGAAAAGCGATGGCACGTTATGGTTGAATTTGGGTGATAAATATCAGGACAGCGACTTACTTGGTATGCCGTGGCGTGTTGCCTTTGCCTTGAAGGCAGATGGCTGGTTGTTGCGATCAGACATTATCTGGTATAAGCCTAACGCAATGCCATCCTCTGTGAAAAATCGACCGACAACCGACCATGAATACATTTTTTTCTTTACAAAGAGCAGTGATTACTTTTATGATATTGACGCTATTCGCGAACCGCACGTAACCTTTTCACCGGAAAGCCGTATGAAAGGTGGCAGGAATCATTTTGGCAAAGTGAATGGCACACCCGAACAAGGCAAAAACGCAGGCAACAGTAATTTGCATAATGGCCGATGGGATCAAGCCTTTCACCCTAAAGGCAGAAATAAGCGAACAGTCTGGGAGATCCCGCTCTCCAAATACAGAGGCGTTCATTTTGCTGTTTTTCCTGAAAAGCTGGTGGAAACATGTATTCTTGCCGGCTGTCCAGAAGGCGGTATTGTTCTTGATCCCTTTGTCGGCAGTGGTACAACGGCTGTTGTTGCACTACGTTATCACAGAAAATACGTTGGTATTGATAGTAATGAAGAGTATTGTGCGATTGCCAGAAACCGCCTATCCCAAGCTACATTGCCACTAGGTGTCGTTGATACTTTGGAGTAATGGTAGTAGGTCGTTTAATTTTTCGGTTAGTAATGGCTTGAGAATTGCGATCTGATTCGGATTAGCTTGTATGTAAATGTATAATTCCGACTTTAGCGCACTCAAATCCCCTCCCCATGATTCAGCAATAACAATTGGCACACATTTATAGCCGTTTTCGATAGCTACCATGATTGACTTATAAATATCCCGTGTAAAGAGAAGCGCGTGTCCGCCTCCCATCGTTTCACGCGTTTTTACGGGGATCAGAAGCGTACCATTTTTCCCGATGATTTGTATGTCGTAGGTTTCATCATGAATTTTGATCTCTGCCGCCCCTACACCAAGCTGTAAATGGTGACGTTCAATCAGTTCTTCAAAAATTTGCCTGATGATGCCTTCAAATAGCGTGCCTTTTAACGCCCTTCGACTACCTTCAAGCCTTGATAACATAATTTCGGAAATTGCAGGCCACTCCCAACTTTCCGGTGCTGGAAATAGTGGGGCAACAAATTTTCGAATTTCATTGAGCAGGAAAGTTTTTCGTTCTTATCATTCTTTCCTGATATACCTTTGAGTAATGGTTGTAGCCGTTGGGTTGCCGCATCTCTTAATAGCCAAGCCAAAAAGAACCACTTTGCTTTTCCATTAGCATAGGGTCGTAACACACCATCGTATAGTTTCACTTCACTTTTGCGCTCTAAATACCGCTGAAGTGTAGCTGCTGCCTTTTCATCAACGGGTTCTTGAATAAAATCAAGAATTGAGTTGTATCCTTCTGTTTGAAGAAAGTGAACAAAATCTTCATAGAACGCTTTATTTTCCTGAACAATCGCAACTAATTCAGCCAAGCGTAGGTTATGCAAAATAAAATCCATAGAAGATCTGTGTCTTTCTAGACTTTTGTTGCGAAATTAAAAACGCCGTTGTAGGTTTACCACAACGGCGTTCGATAGGAGTGACGCTTTCCGTCGATCAGCCGCCCAACCCGTCAATTCCCGCCTGGAAGAGGCTGGTCCACAAACCGGGGTAGAGGCCGATCACAACCGTGAAAATCGCCGCTACGGCCAGCCCGATGTTGATGGTGGCCCGCGCCGGCGCTTCGGCCAGTGAGTCGCCGCTGGGTTCTTCCAGATACATGGCGACGGTCACCCGCAGGTAGTAGTAGGCCGCCACGGCGCTGTTGATCATCGCTACTGCCGCCAGCCAGGCAAAGCCGCCATCGACCGCCGCCTGGAAGACAAAGAGTTTGCCGAAGAAGCCGGCCAGTGGCGGCACGCCGCTCAGGCTGAACATAAAGATCGCCATCACCAGCGCCAACATGGGCCAGCGGCGGCCAATGCCGGCGGCGCGATTTTGCAGCGCATCGTCTTCGTTCGCCCGTTCCAGCACAATGATCACGGCAAAGGCGCCGATGTTCATAAAGGCATAGGTGAAGAGATAGAAAATTGCCGCATTGGCGCTGCCCGCCGTACCACCCACCAGGCCCACCAACACATAGCCGGCATGAGCAATGCTGGAGTAGGCCAACATGCGCTTGAGGCTCAATTGGCGCAGCGCCGCAAAGTTGCCGACCGTCATCGTCACCACGGCCAGCACTGCGAGCATCATGCTCCAGGTGGCATGTTCGGTCGGCAGGGCGCTCAACAGCACACGGATAAAGGCCGCAAAAGCCGCCGCCTTGGTGCCGACGCTCATAAAGGCTGTCACCGGCGTGGGGGCGCCCTGGTAGACATCAGGCGTCCACATATGGAAGGGCACGAGGCTGACCTTGAAACCAAAGCCGACGACCAGCAGCGCAATGCCAGGATAGAGCAAGCCAAGTTGCCCCGTGCCACCCGTCAACGCGGCGGCAATGGCGGCGTATTGGGTGCTGCCGGTGGCGCCATAGACCAGCGCCGCGCCATAGACAAAGAACGCACTGGCAAACGCGCCCAGCAACAGGTACTTCATCCCCGCTTCCGAACTGCGCGGGTTCGACCGGTTCAAACTGCACATAATATACAACGCCAGCGAGAAAGTTTCCAGCGCCAGGAAGACCACAATCAAGTCAGTGGCGCTGCCCATCACCATCATGCCGGCCGCGCAGAGCAGGAGCAGCGTGTAATATTCACCCACCTGTTTGTTAACCCTGGGCATGTAACTGGCGCTCAACAAAATCGCTAACGCCGTCGCTGTCAGGACGATCAGCTTGACGCCCATCGCAAAGTTGTCAATAATGGCTGCACCCTGGAACGTTGTCACCGGTTGACTCCACAACCCGGCGCAAACCCCCAGCGTGACGAGAACGCCAAGCAGCGCCAGCCACGGCAACACCGGGCGCAACCCCTCTTTTTTGTCATTGCTGGTCATATCGGCAAACATCACCAGAATGGCAAAGCCAAACAATACTAATTCGGGCAAGATCACCGTCAAGTTCACGCCCGCTGTTGTCCACACGTCAGACATACGTCATGCGCCTCTCTGCAACTTACTCCATCGCTGAATCGCTCAATCTCTTTAGCTACAAGAGATTGAGCGATTCAGCGATGGAGAGATTTTATTTTACTGACCGGCCTCCGCCACAATCGCCGGTTGTTGATTCAGCAACGCTTCCACAGACGGGTTGATCTTGTCCAGGAAGAGGTTCGGGAAGATGCCGATGATGACAAAGAGGAAGATCAGCGGCAGCACCATCGCAATTTCATTGATACGCAGGTCGGGCAGGTGGCTCGATTCGTTGGCCGGGTTGGTCAATGGCCCTTGCGCCATCTTGCGGAAAGCGACCAGCAGATACCAGGCGGCCAAAATCACACCCAGCGCGCCCAACACGGCAAAGACCGGCTGGCTGTGATACATGCCGACCAGAATGGTGAACTCGCCGATAAAGCCGTTCAACCCCGGCAAACCGGCGCTGCTCATTGCCACTACGAGGAAGAAGCCGCAGTAGATGGGGATGCTCTTCCACAGCCCGCCAAAGTCATCCAACATACGGGTGTGGCGCCGTTCGTAGAGCAAGCCGACCATCAAGAAGAGGGCGCCCGTGCTTAAGCCATGATTGACCATCTGTAAGACCGCGCCGCTAATGCCTTGCGCATTCATCGCCACAATGCCCAGCATGACAAAGCCCAAGTGGGCGACCGAGCTATAGGCCACCAGCGACTTGAGGTCTTTTTGCACCAACGCTACCAGCGCGCCGTAGAGAATGCCGATCACAGCCAGGGTCGCAATTAATGGCCCAAAATCCGCCGCTGCTTGCGGGAAGATCGGCACGGCAAAGCGTAGATAGCCGTAAGTCCCCATCTTCAGCAGCACACCGGCCAGAATGATCGAACCGGCGGTCGGCGCCTGAACGTGGGCATCGGGCAACCAGGTATGGAAGGGGAAGAGCGGGATCTTCACGGCAAAGGCCAGGGCAAAGGCCAGGAAGGCCCAGGTCTGCACATTCTCCGGCAGCCGGGTGGCTTGCATATCCACCACGTTAAAGGTGCCGGTCTGCGTATAGACATAGAGAATCGCCGCCACCATCGCTGCCGAGCCGACAAAGGTGTAGAGGAAGAATTTTACCGCCGCATAGACCCGGTTGCCGCTGCCCCAGCGCCCGATCAAGAAGTACATGGGGATCAGGCTGAACTCAAAGAAGACAAAGAAGAGCACCAGATCCAACGCCAGGAAGACGCCGATCATGGCCGTCTCCAGCGCCAGCATCAAGGCCAGATAGGCGCCCACATTCTCTTCCACATAGAGATTGCTGTAATAAATCACAATCGGCATGAGGAAGGTGGTGAGCAATACCAGGAAGAGACTAATGCCATCGACGCCCATAAAGTAGTACAGGCCAAATTCCGGCGCCCACGGCACATGCTCGGCAAATTGCATCCCGGCCTGTCCCGGTTCCCAGTTATTCAACAGGAGCAGGCTGATTGCAAAGGTGGCCAGCGTCCAGACCAACGCAATCGGTTTCTTCGTCGCCTCACTGGGGGTCAGCAAAACCACAACCGCGCCCAGCAGCGGGAGAAAAGTGATCACAGAAAGTAACGGAAACGTCATAGAAGTTATCCTGTACCATGCATAGTGCTAATGATGGTTAAAATTTAATTACGTTTATTCACCAAATCAGCTCAGTTCGCTTGGGTAGCTTGCTTCAGGCTGTTCCACAGTTTCTGAACTTCACTGCCAAGCCCCTTTGCCCAGTCATCAATATAATCAACATTAAATGTACTGGCAATTTCGGGATCATCGCGCAGTCGCACAGCAATTAACATATCCCGAATGTCTGCCTCGTGCTTAAACGAACGCCGTTACGCCATAGGATGAACCGGCAAAGGCGCCAATAATCACGTAATCAATCTTCTGCTCCTCCAGGACACGTAAGACCTGAAAGTAGAGATCGAGATCTGGTTCAACCATTTTGTTGTAACCTCTTAAACACAAGCTTGGTTAGCTCTAAATCATCCAGGTGTGGGTTTGCTGCACGCAATCTGGCACGCCAAGTGTTTAAGATGATGTTTTGCATATTCAACATGGTTGCTGTCCGTTTTTCCGGCGCAACCTGCATCAATAGCCGGATCTGTAACAGATCCGGTTCCCCTAAGCGACGTTTTAACTCCTGTGCTTCTGGTGAAAGTTCTACTGCCATAAGCTTGAGTTTACCAGTAATGATTTCAAGGCTGACTAAGCGCCAAACACAAAGTACACCACGACCACCGCCACACCGATGAAAATACTCAGCGCATAGGTCGGCACAGCCCCATTTTGCAAATAACGCACTTGCTCGCCCACCAGCAAGCTGACCTTACCGGCGCCGTTGACAAGGCCATCAATGCCCCATTTATCGACCGTCTTGGCAAACCAGTTCGCCAGTTCGCGCAGCGGGTTGACAATGATCATCATATAGATTTCATCGACATACCATTTGTGTTCAACCAGCGGTTGCAGCGGCTTGAATGGCTCAACAATCTGCTTGGCCCACGCTTTGCCACCCACATACATGCCATGAGCCAGGGCCAGACCGGCGAAAAACACGATGATGCTCAAGACGAAGGCCGCCAATTCAATCGCCAGGGGCGGCGCTTCGTGATGACCCAAAGCCGGTTCCAGCCAATGTTCCAACGTCAACACAAAGGGCAGATTGAAGAGACCGGCAATGATCGAGAAGCCCGCCAAAATCCAGAGCGGAATCGTCATCAACGCGGGGCTTTCGTGGACATGTTCGTAGAGATGTTTGTCACGCGGCGTACCCCAGAAAGGCACAAAGACCATGCGGGCGCTATAGAAAGCCGTCAGCAACGCCGTAAAGATACCGATAACATACAGCACCGGGTTGTGTGCCATCGTCGCCGCCAGAATGGCATCTTTCGAGAAGAAGCCGGAGAGGAAAGGCGTACCGGCCAAGGCGGCCGCGCCAATCGCAAAGGTAAGATACGTCGTTGGCATTTTGTTGCGCAACCCGCCCATCTTGCGGATATCCAGTTCACCGTGGGTGGCGTGCATGACGCTGCCGGCGGCCAGAAAGAGCAGCGCTTTGAAGAACGCATGTGTCACCAAATGGAAAATCGCCGCACCATAGGCGCCAACGCCAACACCCAACATCATGAAACCAAGCTGCGAGATGGTAGAGTAAGCCAAAATTTTCTTGAGATCAACCTGCACCAGCGCAATGCTGCCGGCCAGCAGGGCGGTCAAGGCGCCAATCCAGGCGGCGGTCGTCATCGCGCCTTCGGCCAAGTGCCAAAGGACATGGGTGCGGGCAATCATGTAGATGCCGGCTGTCACCATGGTGGCGGCGTGAATGAGCGCCGAGACCGGCGTCGGGCCGGCCATGGCGTCGGGCAACCAGACATAGAGCGGAATTTGCGCGCTCTTCCCGGAAGCGCCCAGGAGCAGCAGCAAACAGATCATCGTCGCGGCGCCGGCGGCCAACCCCGTTTCGGCATGTTCAAAGACTTCCAGGAAGGTGACAGTTCCCAGCGTTGACCAGATGGCGGCAATGGCGACAATCATGCCAAAGTCGCCGATGCGGTTGACCAGGAAGGCTTTCTTGCCGGCATCGGCGTAGTAACCGTAGCTGTCATCGCGCTGTTCAAACCAGAAGCCGATGAGCAGATAGGAAGCCAGACCCACGCCTTCCCAACCGACAAACATGCCCACAAAGTTGTCGCTCAACACGAGGATGAGCATGGCGAAGATAAAGAAGTTGAGGTAGATGAAAAAGCGTTGGAAGCGCTCTTCATGCTCCATATAGCTCATGGAGTAGATATGGATCAAGGCGCCCACGCCCGTGACCACCAACGCCATCGTTGCACTGAGCGGATCGATCAGCAAAGCGGCGTTGGCATGAAAATTGCCGATCGTGATCCAGTTCCACAGATGAACAGTAACAACGCGTTCTTCGGCGCTGCGGGTCATCAAACTGATCCAGACGCCGACGGCAACGACAAAGGATAAGATCACGGCGCCCGAGGCAATGGCGCCAATCGTCTGCCGGTTCAAGCGATGACCAAAGAGCAGATTGATCAGGGCGCCGATGGCCGGTAAGGTAAAGAGTAACCAGGCAAGGTTCAACATGAAAGGATCCTTTACCACTTCAACAAATTGATTTCGTCAATATTCGTGGTCTTGGTATGGCGGGAGTGGGCAATAATAATCGCCAAGCCGACGGCAACCTCGGCTGCCGCCACCGCCATGATCATAAACACGAAAACCTGCCCGTTGAGATTACCCCACTGGCGGCTCAAAGCGATCAAGGTTAAGTTGACACTATTTAACATCATCTCTACGCACATCAAAATGATGAGCGAACTCCGGCGCGTCAACACGCCGATGGCGCCGATCAGAAAGATCAGAGCGCCTAAAATCAGATAAAAGTTTGTTGGGACCACAGAGACCTCACCTTACTTTGTTTCGAGCTTCGGACGGCGAGCCAGGAGGAGCGCACCCAGGAGAGCCACCAATAACAAAACGGCTGCCAGTTCAAAAGGCAACAAATATTTTGTATAGAGTTCCAACCCAACCACCGGCGGCGCACCACCGTCCGGCAGAGCGGTGGTCGGCGTGCTGAGGGGATAGCCGGTCAACATGCTGTAGCCCAGCGTCACCAACAGAATAATGCCCAACAGCAAGGCGACATAGGGTGTCCACGAGCGGTGATCGCCCTGGTTTTCGATCGCTTCGCTGCCGATCAGCATGATGACAAAGAGGATGAGAATCACAATGCCGCCGGCATAGACAATGATCTGCGTCGCTGCCAGGAATTGAGCATCGAGCGTAATATAGAGCACCGCCAGTGTGGCAAAGTGGGTCAACAAAAAGAGCGCACTATGCACCGGCAAACGACTGGAGACCACCCCATACGCCGCCGCCAGACTAATGGCGCCAACCACAATAAAGAAGAGCAGTGAAAACGACATAAATCGTGTCCTTCGGTCTATTCAGTAAGGATTGGGTGCTTCGGTGATTGAGCCTGTCGAAATCACCGAAGCACCCAATCCTAAATTTTATTCAGGTCGGATCACCACATTCGGTTCGCCCGGATTGAGCAGTTGCTCTTTGGTTAGGATGAAATCACGCCGCTGGTAGTTCGCCATTGCAAAGTCATGGCCCAACACAATCGCTTCGGTGGGGCAGGCTTCTTCGCAGTCGCCGCAGAAGACGCAACGGAGTAGATTCACTTCATAAACCTTCGCATAGCGCTCGCCCGGTGAGGTGCGGTTATTCGGATCGTTTTCCGTCGCTTCGACATAGATGGCGCCGGTGGGGCAAGCCGCTTCGCACAACATACAGCCGATGCAGCGTTCCAGTCCATTTTCATAGCGGCGCAACTCGTGTTTGCCCCGGAAACGCGGATAGAGCGGCACCGGTTCATCGGGGTATTGGACAGTAATCGGCTTGCGCGTCAAATGCTTGAGCGTTACGCCTAATGCCTTACCGATCTCCACTGCGCCCTTGAAAAAGTCATTTACAGCCATAGGTTCATATCCTTGTTAACTGGATATTGGGTATTGGGTAATTGGATGATTCGGTGATTTCGACAAGCGTTCGCGCCTGGAAGGCAACCGGCTCACGCCGAAGCCTCAATCACCGAATCATCCAATCACCTAATATCAATTACTTAAAAAACAGCGTCAACAGCGCCGTGATGATCATATAAACCAACGACATCGGCAGCAAGAACTTCCAGTTGAAGCTCATCAATTGGTCATAGCGGGGGCGACCGATGCTGGCGCGCACCCAGATGAAGACAAAGAGCAAGACAATCACCTTTGCCAACAGGACAAACGGCCCCAGCCAGACGACATCTTCAAGCAAGCCGAAGGGCAGTCGCCATCCCCCAAAGAAGAGCGTCGCCATGATCGTACTGGTGGTGATCATGTTGATGTACTCGGCAATCATGAAGAGCGAAAACTTCATGCCGCCATATTCGGTCTGATAGCCCGCCACCAATTCATTCTCGGTTTCCGGCAAGTCAAAGGGGCTGCGGTTGGTCTCGGCCAGGATGCAGATAAAGAAGAAGGGGAACATGAGCCAGAGCCAGAGCCATTCCCACCATTCCCGTGTACCGTTAACCAGTTCCACCAGGCTAAAGCTACCCGCCAACATCAAGATGCTAACCAGGAAGAGACCCAACGGCAACTCATAGGAGATCATCTGCGCTGACGAGCGGAGGGCGCCCAACAACGAGTAGTTGTTGTTGCTGCTCCAACCGGCCAGGATGATGCCATAGCTCTCGACGCCGGCCACCGCCAGAATCCAGAGAAAACCGATATTGACATCAGCAATCGCCGGCACACCGTTAGCAACAGGGATGACGGCCCAAATGACCAACGCCGGGATCAAGGCCAACGCCGGCCCCATCAGGTAGACCCATTTGTCCACATGATTGGGGATGATCTCTTCTTTGAAGAACGCCTTAATCGCATCCGCCGCCGGTTGCATCAAGCCAAAGGGGCCGGCGCGATTGGGGCCGTAGCGCACCTGAAAGCGACTGAGCAGCTTGCGCTCCATCCAGGTCAGATAGGCCGCCCCGGTCAACACCGCAAAGACCAGAATCAGCGAACGAATCAGTGGGAAAACAACGAGATTGAGCCAGTCCATGAAAGTCCTCGTTATCGGTTCATAAGAGATTGAGAGATTGAGAGATTGAGAGATTGAGAGATTGCTTGGTGCAAATCTCTTAATCTCTTAATCTCTTAATCTCATATTCGTTCTACGCGCACATATTCAACTGCGCGGCCGTTGAGCAATGCCCCAACCGGCGCACCCGGCAAGCTTTCGGGAATCCAGATCGTGCCTTGTTGCACCTGGGTGTCAAGCTTGGCGGTCAGTTTCAGTTCACCGTTGCGGTTGGCAACTTTGACCGTGGCGCCGTCGGTGACTTTCAGCGTTGCTGCGTCGGCTGGATTGATGCCGACTTTGGCGCCAAAGGCCATATCTTGCATCTTCGTGGTCAGGTGGAACAGATTGCCGCCATCAAAAAGGACGGTGCCGCTGACCAGGGCGTAGGGCTGATTTTCGGTTGTCACCAGCCGTTGTTCCGCCTCGCGATAGGCCGGTTTGGGGCGCACTTTGGCGGCATCCCACTGTAGACCCTGGTCACCGATGGCGTCCCAGGTTAGCCCGCTGTAAATGGGCGCAGCTTTGGTAATTTCAACCGTGATCGCCTTCTCGTTGGCATAGGACCAGTTGACGCCAAAGCGACCGGCCAGGTGATCCAGAATCATCCAGTCCGGCGCCGCCTTGCTTTCCGGGTCGCGCAATGCTTTGGGCGCCCGTTGGACACGGCGTTCCAGGTTGGTAAAGGTGCCGTCGCATTCCGCCCAGCCCAACGCCGGCAGCACGACATCCGCCTTTTGCGCTGTTTCGGTCAGGAAGAGATCCTGCACCACCAGGAAGTCGATTTTGTCAAGACCTTCAGCCCAGCCCGGTCGTTCACTGGCCGGGTTGGCGCCCATGATGTAGAGCGCCTTGATCTCTTTGCCGGCGCTGTTTAACATCTGCTTATAGCTCTTGCCGGCCTGTTTGGGCAACGTGCAATTCCAGAGCCGTTCCAGCCGCTGGCGGGCATCGACGCTCTCGGCTGATTGGTGGCCCGGCAAGCGGTTGGGCAGCACACCCATATCACGGGCGCCCTGGCTGTTGGCTTCCAGACCCACAAAGGCCAACCGATCATCGTGACCGGTGAGCAGCGCCAGGTTGGTCAAGCCGTTGACCACCTGTTCGCCATGTTCGCCGCGCGCGGCCATCGGGCCGTAGACAATCAAGGCGCTCTTGCTTTCCACCAACAACTTGGCAGCCGCTTCGACGGCATTCGCATCAACGCCACAGAACTTAGTCAACGCATCGTTATTGACATCCGCCACCCACTGCTGCAACTCTGCCGGTTTTTCGTTGCTGAGGGCGAGCGCCGCTTTGGTCAAGCCGTTGAGCAGGGTCACTTCTGTGCCGGGCTTGTAGCTCAGGTAGGGGCCATCGTAGCGGGTCAGTTCGACCTCGCGCGGGTGGGCGATAATCAGCTTGGCTTTGCCACGGCGCACGGCGCGCTTGAGATGCACATCAAGCACCGGCAATTCCTCACTGGGATCAACGCCAAAGAGGAAAATGGTATCAACCTTGGGATTCGGCCCATATTGCGGCTTCATCACATCGGCCAGCGCCGGCAGACCGGTCGGTAAGGCGGCGACATCAGCGCCGTCGCGATGGTCAATGTTATTGGTGCCGATAATCCCGCGCATAAAGCGTTGGAAGAGATAGTTGCTTTCGTTCGACACTTTGGCGCTGCCGATACCGCCGATGGCGTTGGCGCCGCTGCTATCCTTGATGGCGCTTAACTTCTCTTTGACCAGTTGCAACGCTTCCGCCCAGGTTGCGCCGACCAACTCGCCATTGCGCCGCACGAGCGGCATGGTCAGCCGCTCTTCATGATTGACCCAGGCGTGGGCAAAGCGCCCTTTATCACAGAGCCACTGGTCGTTAACCATCATGTTCTCGCGCCCGACAATGCGGCGCAGTTGATGGGTGCGCGTATCGAGCCGCATGTTGCAACCGACCGCGCAGTGGTTGCAGACGCTGGCGGTGCGTTCAATTTCCCACGGGCGGTAGCTAAAGCGGGAGACCCGGTTGGTCAACGCGCCGACGGGGCAAAGGTCAATAATATTACCGCTGGTCTTGGCGTCGACTGGTTTGCCCTCCTGGATGTCGATGATGGTCTCGCCGCCGCGCTCAAAGAGGGCCAGTTGCGGCTTGTCTTCCCATTCTTCCAGGTAGCGGATACAGCGCCAGCAGACAACACAGCGTTCTTGATCCAATACAATGGTGTCGGAGATCATGTAATGCTTCTTCTTGCGCCGCTTGGCCTCCACCAGTTGGCTGATGCCAGGGCCAAAGCGCATGGTCTGATCCTGCAACGGACATTCACCCCCCTTGTCACAAATGGGACAGTCGAGTGGGTGATTGAGCAGGATAAAGGCCAGGTTGGCTTCTTGCGTAGCCTTGACTTGGGGCGTATCGGTGCGCACGACCATGCCTTCTGCAACCGGTACCGAGCAGGCAGTTTGCAACATCGGCCCACGCGGCCCGCTGATCTCGACCAAACACATGCGGCAGCACGCCACCGGGTCTAACTTCGGGTGGCTACAGAAGACGGGAATCTCAATATTCACCTTTTCTGCGGCATCCACCACCAATGTACCCTTCGGCACAGAGACAGGACGATCATTGATCGTCAAATTAACTAATTCGGTCATGAACTACCTCTCGGCAAAATTTCATTCAATCTGTAATCAAGCCTTTTGTTATGAGCAAAGAAACATACTCTTCATAGCTCATGGAACAATCGACCAAGCGACGCATCTGTTCTTCCGTAACTTTGAGTTGGCTACGCAATTTAGCCACAATGATTGGTGGAATGTCACCACGCCCATGCGAAACCCGTGTACGCAGAATGGCACGACCACTGTAGTAGAAAGTAGCAGTCTTATGATGCGATGATTCCACATCAAGTTGCAACTTGCCAAAAAGAGTTTCCGCCTCACGCTTTTTAAGCTGCATGAACCTGCAACTCCACAACAACACGATTCAGGTAATTCCAAATGGTTTGCAGGTGTGGCCCTAAATTTGCTTGATTTGCCGCCAAGTCATGATAGGTTTCTATAATGACTTCACGTAAATCTTGCAATGCTTCGGCCTCTGTATCCCCATAGCCAAAGAGGTCAAGATCGGCATTGGACGCCACAACTGTACCATCTTCTTCCTCAATGGTGACATATAACGGCGCAACAAGGCGCAAAGCTGCATTGCGCAAATCTTGCACGATGCGGATTGCTTCTTGCCTCTCAGCTATGATTGTCATCGGCTATAGCTCCTGCTGGCTGAACAGTCACTAATCGGCAGCGACCATCGTATCACGATTTAGCGGCGACTCACCCACTGGTTTCAACGTGCTGCTGGTCAACTTGCTTGGCTGGCCGGAATCCGGGCGGTAGATCGGGCGAATCGGAATGACTGGCCCTTCACTGGCCGGATTGGTCTTTTCGATCAGGCTAATAAATTCACCCCGGAACTTCGCCAGGTTGCTTTGCAGACCCCAAACCGCCGCATCGCCAAAGACACAGAAGGTCTTGCGTTCGATAAACTTGCTGATGTGTTCCATCAACTCCAAGTCTTGCATCCGACCGTTGCCGGCTTCAATGCGTTCGAGAATCGTCTCCAGCCAGCCTGTGCCTTCGCGACAGGGGGTGCATTTGCCGCAGCTTTCCTCCCGATAGAAGGAAAGGGTGCGCCGCGCCACCTCGACCATTGAAGCCCGTTCGTCGATGACAAAGATACCGGCAGAACCCAACAGCGAACCAGCCGCTTGTACATCTTCAAAAGAAAGCTTGGTGTCGATCTGATCCGGCTTGAGCAATTTCATGGAAATGCCGCCGGGACAGATAGCCTTGACCGGCGCACTATCCTCTTGCGGCCCGCCGCCATATTGATAGATCAAATCACGCAGGGTAGTGCCGTGCGGTAACTCATACAGACCAGGGCGCTTCACATTGCCGCTGAGACAGAAGATGCGCATCCCGGAGCTTTGCTCGGTGCCGAGTTTCTTGTACCAGTCAACGCCGTGCTTCATAATGTGCGGGATGTTGCTGATCGACTCAGCATTATTGACAATCGTCGGCTTGGCATACAACCCTTCCACAGCGGGGAAAGGTGGCTTCATGCGCGGATGGCCGCGGTAGCCTTCCAGGCTGGTCAACAGCGCAGTTTCTTCGCCGCACTCATAAGCGCCGGCGCCGCGATGAATGACTAGCTCCAGGTTCTTGCCGGTGCCAAAGATGTTTTTGCCCAGGAAGCCCTTTTCTTTGGCCTCTTTTAAGGCGCCCACTAAGCGAGTATAGGCAAAGTAATATTCGCCACGAATGTAAACAAATGCCAGCTCCGATTGAATGGCAAAGGAGCTGATAATGATCCCTTCAATCAATTGATGGGGATCATACTCCATAATAATGCGGTCTTTGAAGGTGCCCGGCTCGGATTCGTCGGCGTTGACCACCAGATAGTGGGGCATGGCCGGGGCCAAAAAGCCCCATTTTGTCCCGGTGGGGAAACCGGCGCCGCCACGGCCACGCAGACCGCTATTTTTTACCTGATCAATCACTTCCGCCGGCTGCATGGTGGTGAGAACGCGGCGGGCCGTTTCATAGCCGCCATCAGCCATGTAGCTTTCGATGGTGTGGCTGTTCTCTTTACCTACGCGACCGGTTAAGAAGCGTTCTTCCATACCGCCAACGGTATAGGGGCCGGCAGCTTTGCCTTCGCCTTTGGGATCACCCTTGGGCGTCCAGCGTTCCAGCGTTTTAAAACCGTTGCCGCTCTTGATGACTTTCAAGAAGTGATCGACATCGGCCTCGCTCTGTAATTCCTCGAAGTAGCGACTCTCGCCGGTCTTGCGCTGCGTCACCGAGACCATCGGCGCTGTGCCGCAGGAGCCGAGACATTCCATGTGATCGAGCGTGTACTTGCCGTCGGCGGTGGTTTCGCCGTGATGAATGCCCAGCTTCTCTTCCAGGTGGTGCATACACTTGTTGGCGCCACGCAACATACAGGGCACGTTGGTGCAGACCTCGACGTGATACTCGCCCTTGGGTTCCTCATGGAACATATTGTAGAAGCCGACCACCGCCCCGACTTCCGCCGGTTCGAGTTCCAGCATCGCCGCCAATTCGTTCTGGGCATCCACCGGACAGTAGCCAAACTCGCGCTGGATGACATAGAGCGCAGGCAGAATCGCTGAGCGTTGTCGCCCTGCCGGATATAGATCCATCCACTTCTTAATTTCTGTGCGTACCGCTTCGGAAAGCGCCATAGGTAAACCCCGTTTCAATTGAGCGGTATAGCACAACATCTGGCATACCGCCTTTCAACTGCTACTAATTGCCTAGTTGACCCCAAATTCCGTATGCGGACGTTTGTAGGGCGGGTGAAAGGCTAGGACTATATCTTTTTTCGGCACACCCATTGCCACCAACTCATTGGCAACATTGAAGTCGGTGCCGTCGTACTGTATCCAAATTTTGTCGTTTTTGATGTCGATATGAATGACACAACCGTAGACTCGGTGTTCCTCGTTGCGCCAACCAGCGTTCACAAGTTGGTAATGGTCGCGTTCGGCATCAAAAATTAGTTGTGTTTCAACATCTGAGTCATGTTTCTTAAAATTACTATACTGTTCTAGTAACTTTTGCACATGGGTACGGTATTCATCTACTCTAGCCATTCGACTATCACCTTTCTCAGTGGACTGTATACAATCAACTTCAACTGGTAACGACGAACAACTTGTTGAATAAACTGACGTAAGAATAATTCTTCGTATGCATCAATCGGTACAGCAACGTATAATGTGCGCTCAGGCTCTTTTTCGGCAAGCGCATCGCGATAATTGAGAAATTGACCCAGCACACCATGAAATTCATAAATCGGTGAGGAACCTAGAAAACTTTTGACCTCAACCGCAATCTTACGACTTTCCTTTTCTGCTGCAATCAGCTTTTCTGCGCCCAGATCAATTTCAAAGTCTACATCACCAACTTCCAGTGTAAGTGGATCATGGGTGATTTTCCAATCTTCATCGGTCAAAGCTTTAACGACAGCTTCATGGTAAAGATCTTTGGCGGCCATCGAAACGTCACTCTAGCGGTCTACTTCACCTAACACAATATCAATCGAGCCGATATTCGTCACCACATCAGAGAGCATGTGGCCCTTGCTCATATGCGCGATGGCATAGAGGTTGTTAAAGCTCGGCCCGCGGACATGCAAGCGGTAGGGAACGCCCGAACCGTCGCTATATAAGAAGTAGCCCAGTTCACCCTTGCTGCCTTCGATGCCGTGGTAGAGCATCCCCGGCGCCACGCGGAACCCTTCCGTCACCAGCTTGAAGTGGTGGATCAGCGCTTCCATGCTCACGTCCAACTCGGCGCGGGGCGGGAGGCTGACTTTGCGCTCGTCGCTCTTGTAAGGGCCGTCGGGCAGGCGGGCGATGGCCTGTTCGAGGATGCGGACGCTCTGGCGTAGCTCTTGCATGCGCACCACATAGCGGGCATAGCAGTCGCCTTCGTTCAGCACCGGCACTTTGAAATCGTAGGTTTCATAGCCGCCGTAGGGCGCATCGCGGCGCAAGTCCCAATCGACGCCGCTGCCGCGCAACATGGCGCCGGTCAAGCCCATGTTGATCGCATCTTCCCGGCTAATGTGGCCAATGCCTTCCAGCCGTTCGCGCCAGAGCGGGCTATCGCTCAACATGGCTTCATATTCATCAAATTGCTTAGGCAGCAGCTTGACCAGATCCTTCAGGTTATCCAGAAAGGCGGGCGGCAGATCGCGCCAGACGCCGCCGACACGAATATAGCTGACCGTCAAGCGGGCACCGGCGGCAATCTCAAAGAGATCGAGAATCCGTTCGCGCTCGCGGGTGGCGTACATGAGCAGACTCATGCCGGTGCCGGAGACATCCAGCGCATGGGTCGAGAGCCAGAAGAGATGCGACGCAATGCGCTGCAACTCGCTCATAATCACACGAATGACCTTGGCCCGTTCGGGAATTTCAATCCCCAACATCTTCTCCACGGCCAACACATAGCCGTAGTTATTGGTCATCCCCGACAGATAGTCCATGCGGTCGGTGTAGTAGACAAAGTCTTTGTAGCGCTTGTTCTCGCCGGTCTTCTCAAAACCGCTGTGAAGATAGCCCAAATCGGAATCGAGGCCAACCACGGTTTCGCCATCCAGTTCCACCACCAGGCGTAATACGCCGTGGGTGCTGGGATGGTGCGGCCCCATGTTGATGATCATGTTTTCACGGCTCATGCCGGGGGGCAGCTTGGGCGCAATACTCTCGGATGGTAGAATCTGCTTGCCGAGCGTGGCAAACTCCGGGTCGCCCCAGGTTAGCGAAAAGGGCACCGGCTCGCCGCCCTCTGGAATTTCTTTGCGCAACGGGTGATAGGGCCAGTTTTCCGGCATGAGAATGCGGCGCGGATCGGGATGGCCTTTGAAGGTGACACCCATCAGGTCCAGCACCTCGCGCTCCGGCCAGTTGGCGCCTTGGAAGACGGAGGTCAACGTCGGCACCACTGGGTTATTGCCACCGGGCGCCGGCGCCACCAGCATGATGTGCTTCTTATGTGTATAGGAGCGCAATTGATAAGCCAGATGAAAGCGCTCGGAACCGGCTTCAATCGGCAGCTTGGAGCGATCCACTGCCGTAACATCGACCAAGGCTTCATAAGCCAGCGTTGGGTCAGTTTTAAGAAAGGTCGCCAGATCGACTAAGCGATCAGCATCGACATAAACCACCTGTTGGTCGTTATGGACGCCGGCAGCCAGAACATCTTCGCCAAAGCGCTCGACAACGCGCTTGGTATCCTCTGTCTCTCCATTGGGTAAGGGAGCAACAGCCGGAATCGTCGGGTCATTCAGACCCGGCAAAGTTTCATACGGTCGATAAGTTGGAGAAACATTTAACATGGCGCGCTCCAAAGTGTTCGTCGGCTGAAACGGGATTCGTGATTCGTGCTGCGTGCTGCGTTCCCTTCGACAAGCTCAGGGAACGCAGCACGCAGCACGAATCACGTCTCATGTCGCTGCGACGATTATTAACAAATTTCAATTAACCATTACGCGGCCTTGCGTAACACTTCTAAAGAATCAATCTGACCGGGCGCAGTGACAATATCGAGCTGGCGATATTGGCTAAAGGTCTCTTTGCCCTGTTTTTCACGCAGCTTATCCAGCGCGTAGAGCAGCGCCTCGGGACGGGGGGGGCAGCCGGGGACGTAGACATCGACCGGGATAATCTTATCAACGCCTTGGATGATGGCGTAGTTATTAAACGGACCGCCGGCGCTGGCGCAGATGCCCATGGCAATGACCCACTTGGGTTCGGACATCTGGTCATACAGGCGCTTGATCACCGGCGCCATTTTGTTGCTGACGCGCCCGGAGACAATGATCAGGTCGGCCTGGCGCGGGCTGGCGCGAAAGAGTTCGGAACCGTAGCGCGCAATATCATGACGCGCGGTGCCGGTGGCGATCATCTCCATGGCACAGCAGGCCAAGCCGAACAACAACGGCCAGGTACTGTTTTGCCGACCCCAGTTCACCAACTTTTCCAGTTGGGTGGTTAATACACCTTCAGGTAATCGATCTTCAAGGCCCATCTGTTCACCTTATACTTCGTACCAGTCAGTAGTCCACAGTCGTGTAGTCGCATAGTCCAGAGTCGATTGCTGCTACGCCGATTGGGTGTGGGTTACTGAATTTATAATACACATCTTATAGTAGGACACTGACAAACTGTCTCACTGCTGCACTGTCTTACTGGCTAATCCCAGTCCAGGGCGCCCTTGCGCCACTCGTAGAGCAGGCCAATCACCAACACAAGCAGGAAAAACCCCATTGGGAAGAGCGCAAAGGCAATCGAGTGGTTGTCACGCAACGTGCGCATGACCGCCGCCCACGGATAGAGGAAGATGACTTCAATATCAAAGAGGATAAAGAGCATTGCCACCAGATAATACTTTACCGGGAAGCGGCGGCGGGCGTTGGCAAAGGGAATAATGCCCGATTCGTATGGCTC
Source organism: Caldilinea sp. CFX5 (assembly GCA_021405325.1). The sequence continues at coordinate 27,353 of QWII01000073.1, forward strand.
CAGTTTCTGCGGGTTCGCCCGTTGGGGACCAAGCAGCGCGGGCAACCCGACGGCGACAGCACCAATAAAGGTCGCCACTAACAATAAGATGAGTAACGGAACATATTCAATGGCCACAGACGCTTCCTCCCCTTGCGACTCTCGCTTTTGATGGTCAACCTTTGTTGGTCAGCAAATCATCTATCCCTTTAGCAATCCCTCGTATCGTAAACCTTTGTGTTACACGCAGATCTAATAACCAGCGTCACCACTGTGCTGGGTTACACAAAGCTATACTATTCTATATGCCTGTGAAATACCGACGGAGTGATAAGGACAACTGACAAAATAACGACTCAACACCGCCAGCTATCCTGTTGGTTCGTTGAGTCACGCTGTAACTGTTGAAACAATTGTTTTTAAATCTTTGTCTATGATTCTTTTATAAATCTTTGTCGTAAGCTGTTCTATATAAGCGTTTCTATTTACCATACCTAAGAATGTTGGTGAATTTTATCATGAGCCAATAGGCGTGTCAACTTTGACGACGATATTGTGAAAAATCGAACATTGCCTTGTTTTCCCTGCTTTCCCGCTGTATTACTCCTTGCTTTTGATCGTTAGAAGGCCGAAAAAGCCGTTTGTATTTTACGATTTGTTGCCGCGCGAATTTTTCTATTGTTCGGCAGGTATGCTACCATACAGTAGCATTTGTTCAATTCTACACAAATGAAAACGTTCATCCGCCAAACGTATGAATAATCAGGAGTCCGCAGTCGTGCAGTCGCGTAGTCCAGAGTCGACCAGCGCTACTTTCAGATTGCACTGCGATCCACTGATAATCAGTAGATCGTAACGCAACCCAAGTAGATAGACCGACTTTGGACTACGCGACTGCGGACTACTGCTAATAATTATCCGCGAGCTTTGTCTGCTGCTTTAGGAGTTTGGTCATGCTCACTCAGTATGGGTTCATTTTGATTCTTAGCACCTTTGCGTTTCTGTTGCCGGCTGCGGCTGTAATGTTGGGTTGGTTGTTTGGGCCTAAGCGTCCTGATCCGGTGAAAAACACCACCTACGAGAGTGGTGTGGAGACCATCGGCGATACTTGGGTGCAGTTCCGTGCGCAATATTATCTGATTGGGTTGATCTTTTTAATCTTTGATGTTGAAGTGATCTTCCTCTTTCCGATTGCCTTGGCCTATGGCCAGCTCTCCCTCTTCGCCGTGGTGGCAGCCATCACCTTTGTGTTGATCTTGTTACTCGGCCTCTTCTTGGAATGGCGCAAAGGCGCTCTGGAGTGGAGTTAAGATTCAAGGTCACCATATAACCTCTGAATTGATCATTCTATTGATAATCCGGCTGATAGGCCGGGTGAAAGATTGTAAAAGAAATTTAGTGGAGACAATTTATGGAGCAATGGAGTGAAAGCCTGAGTGGTCTAATCTCCGGATTAACCACTGCATTGGGCCTGCCTGAAGTCGTGGCGATTATCATTGCGTTCGGGATCGGCGCCTTTATCCTAGCGAATGTCGGCCCGGTGCTGGCGCTAGTGTTGATCTGGATTACCCGCAAGGTGATCAGCCGTATGCAGGATCGCATCGGCCCCAATCGGGTTGGTCCCTATGGCCTTTTTCAGACCGTGGCCGACGCCTTGAAGTTGCTGTCCAAAGAAGACATTCGCCCAACCAACGCTGATTTCTGGGCGTATGCGATTGCGCCGATTCTGTCGGTCTTTGGCGTGATTCTGACCCTGGCCGTGATTGCTGTGGCGCCCGGTTGGATTGCTGTTGATCTCAATATTGGCGTCCTCTATCTGGTGGCGTTGGGGTCGATTGGCATTATGGCCGCCCTCATGGCCGGTTGGAGCAGCAACAACAAATATGCGTTGCTGGCCGGCTTCCGCGTGGTGGCGCAGTTGTTGAGCTACGAAATTCCCATGGTGCTGGCGATGTTTGCGCCTGTGCTGTGGGTGGGCAGTATGCGTCTGGGCTTGATCACCGAAGCGCAGTCACTCAATATCTTTGGCTTCAACCTGGGCTTGGGCTGGTTTGTGATTCTAATGCCGGGCATGGCGCTCATCTATTTAATCAGCGCCCTGGCCGAAAGCGAACAGACGCCCTTTGACCTGCTGGAAGCGGAATCGGAGTTGATCGCCGGTTTCCATATTGAATACTCCGGTATGAAATTCGCCATGTTCTTCCTGGCGCAATTCCTCAACACTTTCTTTCTGGGCGCCATTGCCGTCATGCTCTTCTTTGGTGGCTGGCAGGGTCCCTTTGTGGATCAACTGCCGATCCTCGGCCTGGTTTACTTCCTGATCAAATGCTTCGCCTTTTACACGGTCGTCATGTGGATCAAAGGCACCTTCCCCCGTGTCCGTGTTGATCAGATGATGTCCTTTGCCTGGAAGGTGCTCGTCCCGTTGGTGTTGAGCCTGATTCTCTGGCAGATGTTGGCGATGAAGCTCTTTGGCCCAGTCTGGCTGCAATATGTGGCGATTCTGGCCGGCAACTTGATTGTCATCGGCATTGTGTTCAATGTTCTGGGCAATCACTTCAAGCAGGAACAGATCCGCACCAAGCGCGCCTTTGAACCGAAGTCGCTCATCGGCACCATGCAGCCGGCGGGTGATTGAGAAATTTGAGTTAGGTGATTCGGAGATTTCGACAAGCGTTCGCGCCTAGATGGCAACCGGCTCACGCCGAAGTCTCAATCACCGAATCACCTAATTGCTAACATATTGCTGGAGAGTAAGTGCATCCATGGTAGAACAGTTTCAACAATTAATCGAGCAATTGATCGCACAAACGGCGCCAACCGTGCCGACGCTGCAACAAGTGGTTTTTATGGGGATGGCTATCTTTGCCGCTGTCTGTGCGTTGCTGGTGGTGTTGGCGCGGAACTTATTTCATAGTGCCCTAGCGTTGGTTGGCACCCTTTTTGCGGTGGCTGGCATCTATGCCCTGTTGGAGGCCGAGTTCCTGGCCGTGAGTCAGGTGCTTGTTTACATCGGCGCCATCTCGACCTTAATTACCTTTGCCATCATGTTGACCCGCGGCATGATGTACGGCGCCACCTCGCCCTTAAATCGTCAGGCCGGCACAGCAACCATGATTATCAGTCTGCTCTTTGTGGTGTTGGGGGGCCTGGTGACGCACATGCCCTGGTCGAATGAAGCGCTTGATTTAAGCACGCTTTCCTGGGCCCCCTTCGCGGACCGCACAACCGGTGAAGCCATTATTGCGTCGTTGGGTTACAAATTTTTGACCACTTATTTGGTGCCCTTTGAGTTGATGGCCGTGTTGCTGCTCGTGGCCCTGGCCGGTGCAATCATGCTGGCCCGCGACCGGGAGTAAATAGAAATAATTAATCGTTCATGATTGATCATTAATTATTAGTAAAGATTGGGGATGATGAGATGGTTCCTCTAAGTTGGTATCTGGTGCTGGCGGCCTTTATTTTCTCTTGCGGCCTTTTAGCCGCCCTGTCCCGCCGGAACGCCATTGCGGTGTTGATGGGGGTCGAGTTGATGTTGAATGCGGTGAACATCAACCTGATCGCCTTCTGGCGCTACGGCGCAGCAGCAGAGCAGTTGGATGGTTTGATCTTTGCGCTTTTTGTGATTGCCATTGCCGCGGCAGAGGCTGCGGTTGGTCTAGCCTTGATTATTTCCGTCTATCGCAGCCGTAAAACGGTTAATCTGGACGAGTTGGATCTGTTGAAGGGGTAGGGTGAGGGAAGACGCCTAATCTTAGCAGCTGTTCCCATAATTAATGAAAAACAATTAATCATTAATTTGTTTTCCATTAGTTATTGGATGGCTAGGTTGATAAAGAATGCCAAAGCAAACACTAACCGGCACCCTGGAAGAGCAATGTGAGTTCCTCTACCGGATGGCGCAGGAAAAGATGACCCAGGGCAATTTCACCGGCGCTGTGCATGTGTTACAGGAAATTGTGAAACACGCACCGAAGTTTCGTGATGCCGCAGCCTTGTTGGCGGAAGCCAAACGCAAAAAGGCGGAGCAGCGGCGGTTGATCTTCTGGGTGATGGGTGGGTCCATTCTCTTTATCGCTTTTGGCACCTTGCTACAACTGCCCAATGACTGGTGGTTTATCACGTTTGCCGTTGTCGGCGCCCTTGTGGGCTTTGCGATTGGCAATTTTTGGGAAATACGTAAACGTCGTCATCAGAATCAATGATTGTGCAGTCACCAATTTGGTGGCTCAGTCATGACAAATGGGGTTTACTCATGGATGGATTTTTAAATTTAGCGTGGCTGGTTCCGGTTCCGCCCTTTTTGGCCTTTCTGGCGATTGTGCTCTTTCTCAATCGCAACAAGACCATGAGCGCCATGACCGCTATCGGCGGGGTCGTTGTCAGCTTGTTACTGAGCTGGCCGATTGCCTTCTCAGCCTTTTTCACCGAACATTTTGGCGAGCATCCGGTGGAGGGTCAACTTTTTGCGATCCCGACCGGCGCCACCGCGATTTCGGTTGGCTATCAGGTTGACCCGGCGAATGCGCTCATGTTGTTTATGTCGTCGTTCCTGCTGGTGATGATCTTTGTCTATGCCAGCGGCTACATGACCTTCCCGCATCACCTGAAGCCGGAAGCCTACCCCGAAGCCTATCGCCAGGGCAAAGATCCGCGCTATAGCCGCTTTATGGCCTATATCAGCCTCTTTGCGGTGGGGATGCTGGGGTTGGTCGTCTCGAACTCGCTGCTCACCTTCTTTATCTTCTGGGAAGTGATGGGCTTGTGCAGCTACTTGCTCATCGGCTTCTGGTATGAAAAGAAGTCGGCGCAGGCGGCCTCGATCAAAGCCTTTATGACCACCCGCATTGGCGACGTGATCATGCTGATCGGCGTCATGTTCCTGTATATTCACAGCGAGCCGAGCAGTTTGATGTTTAAGGACATCTTGAACCCGGAAAATCTGCACCGCCTGGGTGAGATGACGGTGACGATCCCGCTCATCAATCAGACCGTGCCGTGGGTGGCGGCAATTGCCTTCCTGATCTTCTTCGGTACGGTCGGCAAGAGCGCCCAATTCCCGCTTCATGTCTGGTTGCCCGATGCCATGGAAGGCCCGACCCCGGTCAGCGCCATGATCCATGCGGCGACGATGGTCTCCGCCGGCGTCTTCTTGCTGGTGCGCATGTTCCCGCTCTTTTATGCCGCCGGTCACGTTTCGCCGGGGACGATGACCTTTGTCGCCTTTATCGGCGCTTTCACCGCCATCTTTGCGTCCACCATTGCGGTGGCCCAGTGGGACATCAAGCGGGTGCTGGCCTACTCGACCATCAGCCAGCTTGGTTTTATGGTGGCGGCCATCGGCACGGGCGCTTATATTGCCGCGCTCTTCCACTTGATTACCCATGCGTTCTTCAAGGCGTTGCTCTTCCTCGGTTCCGGTAGTGTGATTCATGGCGTCGAGCATGGCTTGCATCATGTTCATGCTCATGGCGGTCATGGTAATGGACATGGCAATGATCATGGACACGACGCTCATCACGGCGAACATGGCGACGATCACCACGGCGCGCCGGGTGAGACCCATTCTACCCGTGTTCTGATTCCACGCCCGGATGGCGCGCTCGATCCCGAAGATCCGCAAGATATGCGCAACATGGGCGGTCTCCTGGGGCGGATGCCACGCACGGCCATCACCTTTATCATCGGCGGTTTGGCCTTAAGCGGCTTCCCGCTTGTGACCGCCGGTTTCTGGTCAAAGGATGAAATTCTGGCGAGCGCCTGGTACAACGGCAACACGATTGTCTTCTGGACGCTGGCGATTGCGGCCTTCTTGACCGCTTTCTACACCATGCGCCAGATCTGCCTCTCCTTCTTGGGCACGGCCCGCACCGAAATGGCCGCTCATGCGCCGGAGAGTGTCGCCGCCATGACCATTCCGTTGATTTTGATCACCCCCTTTGCGATTGGCTTGGGCTGGTTCGGCATCCCCGAATGGTTTGGCATCCCGAACTGGATCGCTCACTTCTTGGATCCCTATGCCGAGTACTTGGGGTTCCATAGCGTCCATCCTAAATTTAGCTGGATCCCGTTAGCCGCCTCGGTGCTGGTGGCGCTGGGTGGTTTGGCTGCTGGTTATGTCGTCTATGGCAAGGGTCTACAACCCGGTCAGATCGACCCGCTGCGCAATGTGCTTGGCCCCTTCTGGCTGGTGTTGCACAACAAGTATTACATTGACGAACTCTATAACAGCACGATTGTCGCCTTCTCGCGGGGTCTTTCCCACTTCCTCTACTGGTTCGATGACTTGTGGGTGATCGACCCAATTGTCAACGGGATCGGCGCTGCCGGCGTCTGGATCGCACGTTTTATGGCGGAATTTGATCGCATTGTGGTCGATGGTTTGGTCAACTTGATGGGCTACATCTCGGATGGGGCTGGCCGTGTGTTGCGCAATACACAGGATGGTCAAATCCAGGTTTATCTCATGGTGTTGGCTGTCTCGTTGACGGTTTGGCTCCTGCTGAAGGCGCTGCCGGTCTTCTTGACGTTGGTTTAATGTGGGTAATAGAGAGACTAGGCGACTAAGAGAGTGAGAGATTTAGTGACATAATCTCTCCAATCTCGCAGTCTCTAGGTCTCTCTTCTGACGGATAAATTTTTGTTAAATTTTGTGATAAATTGAATTCCAAAAGCTAGGCTCTGCGGAGGGAAAGTTCATGAATTTCCTAGATTCGTGGTTGTTAATTCTGATTCTGTTCTGGCCGGCTGTTGCTGCCATCCTGGCGTTGATGACCAGCAATGAACGGGTGATTAAATGGGGCTCGATCCTTGCGAGTTTGTTGCCCCTCGGCTTGAGCATTTACATGCTCTTCGCTTTCGATTTCAATGCGACTGGGATGCAGTTTGAAGTGCGCGTGCCCTGGATTGAGGCCATCAACGCCAGTTTCCACCTGGGTGTGGACGGTTTGAGCGTGCCGCTGATCTTCCTGACGGCGTTGCTCTCGACCCTGAGCATCTACTATAGCGCCGGGACGATTCGCACGCGGGTCAAAGAATACTTCATCATGTTCCATTTGCTGGAATTGAGCATGTTCGGCGTCTTTATGGCGCTCGATTATGTCCTCTTCTATGTCTTCTGGGAAATCAGCCTGGTGCCCATGTATCTGCTCATCGGCATCTGGGGCGGCCAGAACCGCAACTATGCGGCAATCAAGTTCTTTATCTACACCCTGGTCGGCTCGGTTGCCATGTTGCTGGCGATTCTCGGCACCTACTTCGCCACCGGCACCTTTAACATTCTCGAAGCGGCGGCCGCGAAGCCCTTCCAGAATCTGCCGGCGCAGGATGCGTTGCTGCTAACCAGTCTGGCCTTCTGGGGCTTCTTCTTGGGCTTTGCCTTCAAAGTGCCGAGCTTCCCCTTCCACACCTGGCTGCCCGATGCCCATACCGAAGCGCCAACCGCCGGTAGCGTGATTCTGGCCGGTGTGTTGCTCAAACTCGGCGCCTATGGTCTTCTGCGCATTGTGTTGCCGACCTACCCGACGGCCAGTCAATACTGGGCCATGTGGCTGGTGGCATTGGGCGCGATTGCTATCGTCTATGGCGCCTTTGTCTGTGTGGCGCAGACCGATCTCAAGCGCTTGATCGCTTATAGCTCGGTTTCGCACATGGGTTATGTCATGTTGGGTATCGGCGCTGCTGCTCAGGTGATTACACCCGAAGGGATGCAGCAGGCCGCCGCCGTCTTCAACCTTTCGGAAGAAGCGCTGCGCGACAGTGCCGCCATGGCGATCAACGGGGCGACGCTCCAGATGTTCAACCACGGCCTTATCACCGGCGCGTTGTTCCTTCTTGTCGGCGTCATCTACGAACGAGCGCACACCCGTGAGCTTGCCAAGTTCGGTGGTCTGAGTTCCAAGACCCCTTACTTCTATGGCTTGATGTTGGTGGCCGGTTTTGCCAGTTTGGGCTTACCCGGATTGGCCGGCTTCTGGGCCGAGTTCTTCACCTTCCGCGGCGCCTTTGCCATTGTACCCTACTGGGCCGCTTTCGGCACCATCGGCATTGTGATGACCGCCGTCTACATTCTCTGGCGCATTATCCAGAATGTCTTCCTGGGTGAATACGATGACCACAAGCTGCACCACTGGACAACCGCCCAGGGTGAACACGCCGACGGTCCCACCGACATGGTGGCCTTCGAGAAGCTGACCCTCTGGCCGTTGATCATCGGTATGTTCATCCTGGGCATCTACCCGACGCTCATCTTGAACTACTTCAACGGGGCGGCGGTGCAGTTGATCAATTTTATTCACGGTATTCTGTAAATAGGTAAACAGGTAGACAGGTACACAGGTGGGCGTATGAAGACGTAGATAGGTACACAGATGCAAGTACCCATGTAAATAGGTGCAGTCAAAACAGTTCCTTCCCTGTCTACCTGTCTACCTGTCTACCTGTCTACCTGTCTACCTGTCTACCTGTCTACCTGTCTACCTGTCTACCTTTCACGAAAGCAAGGGGGACGACCTTGAGCGAAGTAACAGTCGGGTCACTGGGGTCGATTTTACCGGAAATTATTTTGTTAATGGGTGGCTTGCTCATCTTATTGTTGGACACCACCTTGGGCAGCAAAAACGATTCCGGGCGTGGCTACATGGCGATTTCGGTGCTGTTTCTCTTTGTGGGCCTGGTGGGTGTGATCGCCCAGTTTGGCCGTTTTGCAGCAGCGGGGCCTTTAAGCGAGCCATTCACCGCCTTGTCGGTGATTGAAGTCGATGCCTTTGGTCTCTTTCTCAAAGTGACAATTTATGCCGCCATGTTAATTGTGGCCGTGGCCGGCGGCGCGTTTATGAATAACCGCGTGACGGGCAAAAGCGAATTTTGGTCGCTTTTCCTCTTTGTCACCATGGCCATGAGCTTTGCCGTGAGCGCCAACAATCTGTTGTTGCTCTTCCTGGCGATTGAAGCGCTCTCCATCACCAGTTATATTCTGGTGGGGATCGTGCGTAATGACAAGCGCAGCGCTGAAGCCGGCGTCAAATATTTCTTGTATGGGTCGGTGGCTTCTTCGATCATGCTTTATGGCATGAGCCTGTTGTATGGCGCTTCCGGCTCGCTGAACTTGACGGAAATCGGGCAGGCGTTTGCTGAAAATGAAGCCTTGCAACCGGTGGCGTTGGTGACATCGCTCTTGCTCCTGGTCGGCCTGGGCTTTAAGGCCAGCCTGGCGCCCTTCTACCAGTGGGCGCCCGATACCTACGATGGCGCACCGACGCCAATCACCGCCTATTTGTCCACTGCCTCAAAAGCGGTTGGCTTTGCTGTGCTGGCGCGTATCTTCATTGTCGGCTATGGCGCTTTCCGCGCCGACTGGGTGCCGATCTTGACCGGTTTGAGCATTCTGACCATGAGCCTCGGCAACCTGATTGCCTTGCGCCAAACCAATGTCAAGCGCATGTTGGCTTATAGCTCAGTGGCGCAGGCCGGCTATATGCTGATGGGCTTGGCAGCGGTGGTCTCCAGCGCCCAGGGCGATGTGGCGGCGCTGACGATCAATGGTCTCAATGGCCTCTTGATCTATCTCTTTGCCTACCTCTTCACCAACATCGGCGCCTTTATGGTGGTGATGGCGGTGGAAGATGATGCGGGCAATGCGGAAATCAGCAGCTTTGATAATCTCTTCCAACGCTCGCCCGCCCTGGCGTTGGCGATGTTTATCTTCCTGTTGAGCCTGACGGGCATTCCGTTGACCGGCGGCTTTATCGGCAAGTTCTATGTCTTTGGCGCCGCCGTGCAACACCAATATTTCTGGTTGGCTGCCGTCGCCATGATCAATGCCGCCATTGCTGCCTACTACTATCTAAATATTGCCCGCGCCATGTTCTTCTCGACGCCGGCTGAAGGAGAGAAGCCCTTCCTGATCAGCATTCCTGTCCAGTTGGCGTTGATTATCTGTGTGGTTGCCACCTTCTGGATTGGCGTCTACCCACCCAGTGTGATTGAATGGGTGAACCGAGCGTCACAACAACTGTTGACGTTAGGCCTGTAAATTGTCAGTGCGGTTCACCGCCGCATAAACGTACAAAAACGTCAAGGAGTACGGTTCACCGCCGTGCGCTTTGGCGTTTTTTTTGTGCTGTACACTTTTTTTGTCCTGCACCTTTTTTATAGAGTATAATCTATAGCTGTGACTGTTTATATTCTTGCACGCGGCTGGCGCGTGCTTCAATCCTGTGCTACAAATGCGTTGCCTTTTCTGGGTCTTGCCTTGCTGCTGGCGTTGGTGTTGCTGCCCACCTGGGCCAGGGCGCAAAGCAGGGCCATTCCCACGCGCAATGCCGTGGTGAGTCTGGCGATTATGCCGGGGGCGCCGGACAAAGTGCTGGCCGGCACGCTCAACGCCCCCGATGCCCCCAGCGTCTATCGCACGGCTGACGGCGGCATCACCTGGACACGGGCCGGCGCTGGGCTGCTGCAAGAGATGAGCGTGGCCGGGCTGGCCTTTGACCCGCAAAACCCGCGTCTGGTGCTGGCCGGCGATGGCGGCTTCGGTAACCTCTTTCGCAGCCATGACAGTGGCGATACATGGGAAGTGCTGACTTCGTTTCAAGGGTTGCTTTCCGAAAATAGCGCGGTCGGCGAAGTCTATGCTGATATTGAGAACGGCAAAAGCACCTTTTATGTCTGCACCCGCTTCGATGGCGTCTTGCGTACCATTGATAGCGGGAACACCTGGCAGAAGGTCGATGGCGGTCTGGTTGGGGAAGCACGCCGCGTGCGTGAATTGGTGCAGGTGGGCGATGTTATCTATGCCGGCACTCATGCCGGTCTCTACCGGTTGACGGCCGGCAGTGTTGCCTGGGAAGCAGTGGCCGGCTTTCCCACCAACGTGATTGTTTTTAGTCTGACGACTGCGCAGGGGCAGATCTATGCCGGCGCCGGCAATGGTCTTTACCAAAGCCCTGATGGTGTGACTTGGACACGCGTCAATGGTTTTCCTAACACCGTGGTCTATGATGTAGTGACGACCGGACGACTGGTGGTGGCGGCCACCGAAAATGGCTTGTGGAGCGGCGCCGGCGAGAGCTGGCAGTTGGCAACACTCAATGGCGTACCCTATGAGGGCGTTGTCTATGCCGTCGCCAATACAGCGAAGGCGCCCCGCACGATCTATGCCGGCACGGTCACCGATTGGGTTTTGCGCAGCGATGACGAGGGCGTTACCTTTGCGTCGCTTGCCACCATGCCGCCGCTCGATGTGCGCGCCGCGCTGGCCACCGCTACGCCGACCTTTACACCGACCCCCACCCCGACCGACACGCCGACGCCGACCAACACCCCCACCGAAACGCCAACCCACACGCCAACCGTTACACCGACTGACACGCCGCTGCCGACTGATACGCCGACGCCGACCCATACCCCCACCGAAACGCCAACTATGACCGAAACACCGACGCTGACGGAAACGCCGGTGCCGGCCATTTTTGAGCCACCGGCGACGACGGTGATGACGACCACGGTCGATGGTGGTGCTTTGGCCCTGACAACAACGACGACAACGACGGTAACAACAACGCTGACCCTACTCTCAACGGCGACGCCAACGTTGACGGCTTCTAGTGGCCTAACCGCAACGCCGGTGCTGACCGGCAGCGGCGCCATTACGGATGTCAATGTGATTACCGTCAATATTCCCGACGTACCCCCGACCGCGACGCCAACACCGACCGTGACACCAACACCTGTGCCGCCCACACCGACCGAAACACCGACCGCGACCGCCACCAACACCCCCACGCCGGAGATACCGCCCACGGCAACCCCGACGCCGACCGTGACGCCCACGCCGATCGATGTGGTGGCGGTGGTTTCGGCCAGTTTACCGCCCGTGTTGATGGCGGTCAGTCTGATCATGGTTGCCATCATCTTGGTGGCCGGTATTTCAATTGTGCGCGGACCGCGTGATATTTAGTATGGAGCAGCCTTAGTCGTTACGAGGATGGATTGCCTATGCATACACTTGCCGCTTTACTCACCCATCTGCCGGCTTTCCAGTTGTACGGCGCCACCGATCCGATGGCCGTTCTGATCGACCAGGTTGTCTTTGACAGCCGCAAGGTGCAACCCCACACGCTTTTTGTTGCCTGGCCGGGGCGAACAGTGGATACCCATCGCTTTATCGCCCAGACGGTCGAACAGGGTGTCGCTGCCGTGATTGGCGTCCATAGCCCGACAACGCTGGCGCAACTTGGCTACGCCTTGCCGACGACCGTACCCTACATCCAGGTGGAAAACAGCCGACTGGCCCTGGCGATCTGCGCGGCGGCGCTCCATGATTTTCCCAGCCGCACTATGCCGGTCATCGGCATCACCGGCACCGACGGTAAGACGACCACTTGTTCACTGCTCGAAGCGATCTTCAAAGTGGCGACCACCACGGCAACGGCTCCACAGGGGCAAGTCGGCGTGATCACCACCGTCGCGGCGCGCATTGCCGGCGCAGAGATCGACACTGGTTTCCATGTCACTACCCCTGACGCGCCCGATGTCCAGCGCTTTCTCGCCCAAATGCGTGCTGCCGGCTGTCGCTATGCGGTGGTGGAAAGCACCAGTCATGGCCTGAATCAGGCGCGGGTGGCGGCGGTGGATTTTGATGTTGCCGGCGTTACCAACATTACCCATGAACATCTCGATGAGCATGGCAGCCGGGAAGCTTATGTGGCGGCCAAAGCATTGCTCTTCCGGGCGCTCTATGGGTCGCCAAGCAAGCCGGGCATACCCCGTTGCGCTGTTCTCAATGCCGATGACGATGGTAGCTTTGATGCGCTCCAAACCGCGCTGGCGGAAGAGGCGCACAAACATGGGTTCACCGTACCGGTGCGCACCTATGGGGTTGCCGGTGCGCCCACGACCACGACAACGCCGGATGTGGTGGCCGCGGCGATTGAGTACCTTCCGTCCGGCACCCGCTTTCGTTTGCGCTGGTGGGACGGTGACTTTATGGTCAATGCCAACCTGATTGGGGAATTCAATGTTTCCAATGTGCTGTGCGCCGCGACCGTCGCGCTGGCGTTGGGCCTTGCGCCAACCGTGATTCAGCAAGGCATCAGCAACTTTGCCGGCGTCCTGGGGCGGATGGAGCGGATTGATGAGGGGCAATCCTTCCTGGCGGTCGTCGATTTTGCGCACTCACCGGTCAGTCTGGAGCGGGCGTTGATCACGCTGCGCAAAATGGTCGGTCAGGGTGAAAATGGTCAACCGGGCCGTCTCATTGCCGTCTTTGGCAGCGCCGGTCTACGCGATGTGGCGAAACGGCGCTTAATGGGCCGCGTCAGCGGGCGGCTGGCCGACTTTACTGTCGTTACTGCCGAAGATCCACGCACCGAAGAGCTGGCCGCCATCAACGCCGCCATCGCTGCCGGCGTCGAGGAATTTGCCCCCGCCGGCGCCTATACTATTGTTCCCGACCGCGCCGCCGCCATTCAGTTTGCCGTGGACATGGCCCGCCCCGGCGACATTGTCGCCTCCTTCGGCAAAGGCCACGAACGCAGTATGTGCTTCGGCGAAACCGAATACCCCTGGAGCGACCAGGACGCTATGCGCACCGCACTAAAGCGCCGTTTGTCTGCCGGCTGAGCATTAACAATTACCAATTGTCCATTGACAATTAATTATTCAAACCGGCTTTCACACCGCTTGTGTCTTCACCCGAATTGGTGTATCATTTTTTCCAAATTGAGACTCACAGATTTTCTCATCATGAGACGGCGGTTGACCGCCCACAAATACCTATCAATTACCCAAAAACCGGTTGTATAATCAGGCTGGCGCTGGCGCTGCGATGAAGTTCACCCTTCTTCACAGGAGCGTGGATGGCGAACAGCAGCCCCTGAGTACGATCCAGTCAGTAGCACAAAGGAGACTGCAAATGCAGGCAAAACCACGGTTTGTTAAACTCTGCGCAATTGCCCTCGCGGTCACTCTACTTGTCACCGCCTGTGGCGGCGGCACCACCGGTTCTACCTGGTTCAACTTACCGTCGATCCCGGTGACACTACAAGCCGATGGCGGGGTTTCCCTCTTTGGGATGACCCTTCCTGGTGTCAATGTCGGTCCTGCCCTTGTCCAACAGTTGCAGTTGGCCAGCGTTCAGAAGCTGGAAGTGCGCTTTGGTTACAACGGCATTCTCATTTACGCTAACGGTCAGCCCTTGCCTTACATCGCTTGGGACGCTGACTCGGTGGCGACGCTGCAAGATGTCCTCCGCAAGGCGCCGGCTGATGTGGTGCCCTATGGCAGTACGATTGCCAGCCTGCTGCCCTGGTTGCGTCAAATTGGCTTAGGGGCAGCGATCAATGTTGGCGCCAAAGCGCCCAGTGCAATGGCCTGGGGCGGTGAAACCAAGGTGGCAAGCGAAGAAGTTGCCCCGACCGTTGGTCCAATTCAACTGGGGGGCATTGCCTTTGACGAGCAGGGCGGGCTAAATATTGCCGGCTTACCAGGATCAGCGTTGGGGGTTAGCGGGCCACTGTTGCCGCCGGAAACGCTCAATCTGCTCAACGCGCTGGGTATCCAAAACTTGGAAGTGAAGACCACGCCCAACGGCATCCAGCTTTCTACCAATGGCCGTCCGCTGCCGAGCATCGCTTATGACAGCAAATCGCTGGAACAGGTGACGCCCTTGATCGGCGCCTTTGCCCCGGCCTTGGCCCCCACCCTGAGCGGCATCTTACCCACATTGCAAAGCACAGCGCTGGATGTTGGCGTGGCCTTTAGCGGTGAACCGGTGGGTGAATTGAGCCTGGCCGAAGTGCCGGTGGCGATCAGCGACGATGGGTCGCTCAATGTCTTTGGCATGCCGGTGGCGCCGAATGCGTTGCCTGCTGACCTGCTTGGCAAACTAAAAGCGGCCGGCGTGCAACAGTTGAATATCGAAATCAGCCAGGAAGGGGTTTTCCTCGCCGCTGATGGACAAACGTTGCCGACAATTACCTGGACGCCCGAATCGATGCAGACGCTGGCCGGCATCGTCGCTCCGCTGGCCGGTATCTCGCCGGATATGATCAGCAACGGGCTGGCGCTAATTGAGAAGACCGGCGCCATCAAGGCCGCCGTTGGCCTGCCCGGCGCGCAACCGGCTGCCGGTACGGCGATCAACAAGACACTGACCACGCCTGATGTCAGCGGCCAGCCGACGCCGGTGATTCATCTGAATGCGGCCTACAGCGGCGGTTCGATTCAATCGCTGGGTGGTTTGGATGATTTGCCGATGTTGCCGATCAATCTGCCGCCCAATGTGGCCGCCATTCTGGATGGACTGAACGCCAGCGAATTGCAACTGGACAGCAACCCCGGTCAACTGAACCTGCTGCTCGACGGCGCCACCGCGTTGACCTTGAACTATGACGATGCTTCGTTACAGAGCGTGCTGAAGCTGGCCGGTCCTTTCTTAGGCGGCACACCGTTGGAAAACCCGGCGATTCTCGGTCTGGTCCAACAGCAGCTCCTGCCCCTGGTGCCGGCCGCGGATTTGGACATCAAAGTGGCCCTACAGTAACTAATAAATTATCTCCCTATGGGCAATAAAAAAGCGGCGCACAATTGTGCGCCGCTTTTTTATTGCTCTTTTGGTCAAATAAACCCACTGCCCTACGCTTTGTCGTTCAGCGTGACCCAGGTACTGGCGCATAGCAGCAAATGACGTAGCAAGCGCTAACCCACTTGCTGATCTTTATCAAGCTAAGGTTGTTTTACGCTTTTTGACGGATGTTCTTCCTTCTCCTCTGGTTTATGCTGTCATTTCGGAGCGTAAGTTGATATTAATGAAACATGGCGCAACTTTGCGGTAACAGAGTGCGCCATTTGTCGAAGGAATAGGTGAACAGATAATGATTGGCGATCCGTTGGGCATGTGCGCGTCTCCGCACAAACTTCAACATCTCCACTATGTTGTTCGCCCTGGTTCGTTGGCGGTAGTTCGGTAAGCAACTGACTAGCCGCCCAAATCGATCCGGCGATATTTGCTATATCGCCCCAACAATCGTTTCAAGCTGATGTGAAAATAACAGGGATTTCACCGATTATACAGATTAACGAATAGAAAAATCGGTGAAATCTGCGTAATCTTTGATCAAATGAACACCTGTCAGGTTTCCAAAACCTGACAGGTGTGGCGGGTCGAAACCTCACACTTTCTGTAGATGAGCGAAGCTGATTTTCATGCTTATGGGTGTAACCCCTTCATGTGGCCTGTTCTGAAAATAACAGGGATTCCACAGATTACGCAGGTTAGCCATGAGAAAAATCTGTACAATCGGCGAAATCGCTGTTGCATTTTCATCGTTATCGGTGTCGAAGACATGGAACCTGATGTGGAGTAAACTTATGACTGTACCACGTTCTCTCACCCGCCTTCTCCCCTCGTGGCGCAGGCTGCACCGGGGGGTGACTATCTGTGTGCTGGCTTCGTTGCTGGCCGGCTTGCTCCCGCCGCCGCTGGTGCGCAGCATCGTGCCCGCGCCGGTCGCGGACGCTGTCGCCGATCTGTTACCCGCGCCGGCGGTGGCGCAAGCCGCCAGTACAATTACCGGTGTGGTCTATCATGATTACAACAACAATGGCGTGCGCAATACAACTGGCGTCGCCCCCAATTTCGCCATTGACGCCGGGGTAGCCGGCGTAACTGTAACTGCTTACGACGCTGCCAACAATCAGGTGGGACAGACAACCTCCGGTAGTGACGGCGCTTATTCGTTGGCCGCCACCGGCAGTGGCCCCTATCGGATTGAATTTAGTACATTGCCGGCTGATTATGAACCGGCCTTTCACGGGCCAAGCAACGTGGGCAGTGTGCAATTTGTCGCCGGTGGCAGCGCATCTGGAGTCAACTTTGGCGTGGTCAAAGCGTGTGATTATTGTCAAAATGGCGCGAAACTGGCCAGCAATATTTACACCCAGTTTGCCCAGCCCAACTCCACCAAAAAGGCCGTCATTCTCTTCGATTATGGCGCCGGTTGTGTTGACGATGATCTTAACGGCTATTGCGATGTGAGTGGTCAGAATCCGGCCAGCCCCGGCGCTACTCAGCTTGCAACCGCCCAAACGGTCGGCACGACCTGGGGTATGGCCTATCAGCGGGAAACAAAGAGCCTCTTTGTCGCTGCCTATATGAAGCGTCACGCCGGCTTCAAGACCAATGGCGCCACCGGTGTTATCTACCGAATCAACAATGCCACTGGTTCCCCAACATTAGTGGAACATGTCAACTTTGACGCCCTCGGCATCGATACCGGCGCCGATCCGCACCCAGCCGACAACGCAAGCCTCGTTGCTTGGGAAACGGATGCCAACTCCTGGGATTGGGTCGGGAAGATGAGCTTTGGCGACCTGGATATTTCAGAAGATGGCGCCACACTCTACACCATTAACCTCTTTGATCGCAAGCTCTATGCCTTCCCGGCGCGCAGTACGCCAGCCATTACCGCCGGCGATATTACCGCCTACACGCTACCCCAACCGGCTAGCTGCACCAACCCGACCACGAATCTACGTCCTTTTGGTTTGGGGGTGCGCAATGGGTTGGTCTATGTCGGTATGGTCTGCTCTGGTGAGGCTTCCCAGAATACCGCGGATATGCGTGGCTATGTTTATCGCATGGATCTCGCGAACAATACCAATACGGAGGTACTCAATTTTGCGTTGAACTACCCGCGCACCTGTGTCACCGGTTCGGCAACCGGCGCTTGTTACCAGGCGGAATGGAAACCCTGGAAGACCACCTTTGCGCTGCAGCGCACTGGCGTCTTTAATGGTGAATATGCCTATCCTCAGCCCATGCTCTCTGATATTGTTTTTGATAACAACGGTGACATGATCCTGGGCCTTCGGGATCGGGTTGCTGACCAATCTGGGTTCCAAGTGCGCAACACTGCCGGCGGCTATGATGGCTCGCTTTCCTATAGCGGCAATTCCGGTGGCGATCTGTTGCGCGCCTGTGTCAATGGCGGCAGCTATACCCTGGAAAACAACGGGCAATGTGGTAGCCGCACCACTAATGGGCGTTATACCGGCACGAATAGCGCGCTCTTTAGTGGCCCTGGCAACGGCGAATATTATTACGAAGAAAAATACCCCGACCATCAGGAGATTTCAATGGGCAGTTTGGCCCTGCTCCCTGGTAGCGCCGAAGTGGCAATGGCGGTCTTTGATCCCATCCACCGCAGCAACGCTTACTTTGATGGCGGTGTCATTTGGATGCGTAATGCCACCGGCGACCGCAGCCGCAACTGGATCAGTTTCTCCAGCAACAGCGGCGATCTCAGCGGTCTTGCCAACGACATTTACCAACTGGGCACCTTTGCCAAAGCCGGCGGCATGGGCGATATGGAGTTGCTCTGTGATCCGGCGCCGCTGGAAATTGGCAATCGCGTTTGGAAAGATCTGAACGGCGACGGCATTCAAGACGCCAACGAGCCAGGGATCGAGGGGGTGACTGTACAATTGACCCAAACCGGTGGCGGTACGACTTCCACCACGACCGATGCTAATGGCTACTACTACTTTCCCGTTGACCCGGAAACGAGTTACACCGTTAGGGTTGATATGACCCAAAACAAATTGGAAGGCTACACGGATAGCCCAGCCAATGCCGCCGGCATCACCACCAACGCCCCCATCACCGATGTTCATGACTCCGATTATACCCTCAGTGGCAGCCTGGCAACCATTGCCTATACCACAGGTACAGCCGGTCAAAGTAACCACAGCTTGGATTTTGGCTTTATCGCGCCGGCGATCAAACTGGGCATTGACAAACAGAACAGCCCCACTGGGGTGGTTCTGCCTGGCTCCACGATTAATTACACGGTGGTGTTAACGGGCAGTAACAGTACGGTACAAACCAATCCGACCTTATCCGATGCTATTCCTGCCGGTACAACCTTTGTCGGCGGCAGTGGTACGCTCCGTGGCTATCAACCAACCACGTTCACGAACGTTACTTCAGATAACTTTAGCACCAGCAACTATGCCGGCGGTAGTGGGTGGAGCGACGCCGCCTGGACCGAGATCGGCGAGAGCGACGGCATTGCCGCCGGCAATATCCGCGTTGTGACCGGGGCTGTTAACTGTCCGGCGCCGACCGCTTCTCCCTGTTTAGCTGTCGCCGCCGCTGCAATCGGGCGTGGGATTGAGCGTGGTGTGAATTTGGCCGGCGCGGTATCGGCCGTGGTAAAGATTGCTGTTGATCCCGGCGCGGGTTCGGTGCAAGTTTCGATGATGGATGGCGCAACGCCAACCATACTCGGCACGATTAACACCAATGGCACACACACGTTTACGATTCCAGCCGCCTTGCTCAAGGCTGGTGTGAAGCTACGTTTCAGCGTTATCAGCACAGGCGGCTCATTCTACAGTGTTGACAACATCTCTTTCGATGTAACCCGGTATCAATTACAAACTCAGAGCGGTGTGACCCCGACGAATTTCCTGAGCGCCCCCAACAACTTTGTTGTTTCCTCCCAATATCCGCTTACCTTGACCTATCAGGTGCAAGTCGATAATGCGGCTGCGATCCCCGGTGGCCTGGCCTTCATCAACAATACAGCGCAAGCGGCCAGCACACAGGTGGTTGACCCGGTCTACGACACTGTGACCAACACGACGGGCATTGTCATCGTCGGCAACTATGTCTGGCACGATGCTGATCAGGATGGCCGGCAGGATGCCGGCGAAGCGCCTATGGCGGGTGTTACCGTCGAACTGGTGAACGGCAGCAACACCGTGGTGGACACCGCCATAACCAATGCCGCCGGTGAATACTATTTCCAAAGCCCTGAACTGGCAGCTAATACAAACTATACGATTCGCATCCCGCTCAACCAGACCGCGCTGACCAGCTATGTACCGACCATGTTGAATACGCCGGGCGACGACACGGTGGATTCGGATGGTAATGCAACGTCAACCCCGAATTATGTTGTTGTCGGTATTACCAGCGGCGCCATTGGCACCTATGACTTTAGCTATGACTTTGGCTTCTATCAACAGGATTGGGGCGATCTGCCCGATAGCAGTGCCGGTGCAGGCGCTGGTAACTATGAAACGCTCGACGCCAACAGCGGCCCTGTCCATAACATTCGCCCTGGTCTCTATTTGGGCGCAACGGTTGATGGCGAACGCGATGGGCAACCGGGTAGCGCCGCTACCGACGATGGCGCCGATGAAGATGGCGTCACCTTTGGTGAGTTAGCGCAAGGTTCCAGTGGACTGGTGCGGGTCACGGTTGTCAACACAAGGACTACGACCGCCATCCTCTATGGCTTTATTGACTTTGACAACGATGGCCTCTTTAGTGCCAGTGAAACAGTGACGGCGACCGTAGAAGCCGGCAAGCAGATCAACCTGCCGCTTACCTTTGCTGTGCCGTGGAGCGCGGTCACCGGCGTACCGGTCGGCGCCCGCTTCCGCTTGAGTACGGATACCAACCTGGGTCCCAATGGCGCCGCAACCGATGGTGAAGTGGAAGACTATCTCGTCACCATCAGTCAGCCTATGGACTGGGGTGATCTCGCTGACTTTACCGCCGGCCAGGGTATTACCGCCGGCGCCGACGGCAATTACGTCGAGTATGACACCCAGGATGCCAACGGTGGCCCCAGCCATGTGCTCATCCAAGGCTTCTATATGGGTGCGTTGGTTGATGCCGAGAGTGACGGCGCCCAGGCGCCACGTCCCACCGCCAATGGGGATGACAAGAATGTGCCGGATACCTCTGATGAAGATGGCGTTGTCTTTGGCCCATTCCGCCCTGGTTATACCACCCCGGTGACGGTCACGGTGGTCAACGGTGACGGTGACCTGGCCTATGTGAACGCCTTCTTCGACTTCAATGGCAATGGTGACTTTAGCGACCCTGGCGAAGCCTTCACCCAGACGGTGACTGGTAATGGTACTCTGCTCTTCGCTGTGCCGGTGCCTGTCTTTGCCGAACGCAATGTGCAACTGGGCGCCCGCTTCCGCTTGAGCAAGGCTGGCGGCCTCGCGGCAACCGGCGCTGCCCCCAACGGCGAAGTGGAAGATTATCTCTTCAACTTGACAACCACAACTGACTGGGGCGATCTGCCCGACAGCGGTACAGGAACCGGTGCGCAGAATTACCAAACCCTCATGGCCGACAATGGCCCGAACCATGTTCTGGTCGGTGGCCTGCAACTGGGGGCTAATGAAGACAGTGAAGATGGCGGCCAACCTGATAACGTGGCAACCGGCGACGATAATGGCGGCCTGTCCGACGAAGACGCGGTCACCTTCCCGGTTGCCACCGACTTTGTCCGTGGGCAAAGTGTGAACATTACCGTCACAGCCATCAATACGACGGGTATGGCTGCGACCCTCTACGGTTTTATCGACTTCAACAACAATGGCGTGCTGACCGACACCGGCGAAATGGTAACGGTCAATGTGCCGGGCAATACTGGCGCCCTCACACCTTTCGTCCTAACCTTTGCTGTGCCGTTGGCGGTTGCCTCTGACACACCGGTAGGCGCGCGTTTCCGCCTGAGTACGAATAGCGGTCTCACCGCGACTGGCCCGGCAACGAATGGTGAAGTAGAAGACTACCTGGTCACTATCGCCGGGCGTGGCGAATTGCAGGTGCGGAAAACCGTCGATTGGAATCTGGCGACGGCCAATCCCACCCTGCCGTTTACCGTGACAATTCTTGGCCCCTCCTATCCCAATGGCATTACTGAAACGCTGGTCGCTGGTGAAGTCATCTCCTTTAGCAATGTTTTTGCCGGTGTTTATACCGTGACTGAGGGAACGCTGCCCACGGCGCCCACTGGGTACTTGTGGGCTGCCGAAAGCTACACTCCGACCAACGGCGTCATCAATGTGATGGCCAACAGCATCAATACGGTGACCATCGCTAATGTGCTCATGCCGGTGCCAGTTACCTATGGGGCAATCCAGGTAAACAAGCAGGTTAACGGCGCGCCGGCGTCGGCTGGTTGGCAATTCACGCTTGCCTCCAGCAATTGTCTACTGCCCGGTGGTCTGACCAACCCGGCAACCACCGCCGATGGCGCCGGCGGCAGTGTCAGTTGGCGCAACCTACCGGTGGCGATGAGCGGCTCCACCTGTCAATACAGTGTGAGCGAAACCGCCCAGGGTGGTTATACGCTTAACAGCGGCGCCTCCGATGGCTTGAGCGGTATTACCATAACCACCAACCTCACGACGACCGTGAATGTTGTCAATGATGAGGTCCCCCCGCCTCCGCCCCTGACCGGCGTTCTCACTGTTACCAAGATGGTGAACTGGAACGGCAATCCTCCTGTCGCCGGCCAGTCATTTACCTATACCATTACTGGCCCAAGTGGTTTTACCGCCACCGTTGACACGATTGCAGCCGGCGGCGTCAACACCTACAGTGTACCGCCGGGTGTGTATACTGTGACCGAAAGCAGTGCGGGCGCCGGCTGGACAACCATCTACACCGCCACCCCAGGGACAGGCGGCAACAATAGCGCCGTGGTCAATCTCTTCAACCCCATCACAGCCGCGGCCGTAACACCAGCCGCAATCACGGGACGGGTCTACAACGATTACGAGAGTGATGGTGTGCTGGACACCAGCGGCACGATCATTGATACCGGTGTCCCCAGTGTGACAGTCAAAGCGTATGACCGCAACGGCAACTTGGTGGGTAGCGTCACGACCAATAGCACGGGCAACTACAGCCTGACTCCCACCGCTAGCGGTCCCTGGCGCTTGGAGTTAAGCAACTTGCCCGCAGGGTACGAAGCGAGTCGATCAGGCACAAACAACGGCAGCACGACGCGGTTTATCAGCACCAGCGGCGCCAGCAATATCCACTTTGCGGTGTTAAAACCCTGCGATTACTGCCAGACCAGCCCACAGTTGGTCACCACCAACTATATCTATGGCAATCCGCTGATCGGAACGCCCTCGACCATAGGCGGGTTGTATCGCTTTTCCTATGATGTGCCAAACTGGGGTACGGGGCCAGCCAGCGACGCTACTGTTGCGCAACTGGGGGCAGCCTGGGGCATTGCCTATCACCGCACCAACCGCCTACTCTTTATCAGTGCCTTTCAACGCCGTTTCGCGGGCTATGGGCCATTAGGCACGGGTGGGATCTACCTCTACAACCGCAACACCAACACCCTGGTTAACTGGTTGGACGTCAACACCTTACCAGGTGTCAATACCGGCGCCGATCCCCATGTCGGCCTACCTGCTACCTCGGTCGGCAACATTGCCTCTGTGCGCGACACTGCTTCCTATGACGCCATCGGCAAAGTCAGCCTAGGCGACATCGATCTCTCCGACGATGGCTCGACGCTATGGGCAATGAACCTCAACCAGCGCACGCTGCTGGAGATCACGGCTTGTTCCGCCCCTGGGCGACCGCATTTCATAACGGCAAGGTCTATATCGGCGGCGTCTGTTCCGGCGAGAACGGCGGCACGCGCGCCGATCTCGCCGCCCATATCTTTGTCCATGATCCGGCAGGTGCGGTGGGCAGCTTTACCCAGGTCTACAGTCAGTCCTTGAACTACGCCAAGGGTTGCTCGCTGCGCTGGGGCGGCAATTGGGACTGCAATGGCTGGAATCCCTGGATCGCCACCTGGCCCTCGCCCCTTGGCGGCAGCACCTGGTCACCGTACACGCAGCCTATTTTCTCTGACATCGAATTTGATGTCGATGGCAGCATGATCCTCGGCTTTGGTGACCGCTGGGGCTATCAGACCGGCACCAATAATTACCAGCCCTTTGCACCCGACACCGCTTGGTACAATGGCACCACGGGCGGTGACATTCTGCGTGTCTGTCTGGTGAATGGCGTCTACACTGCCGAGGGTGGCGCCGACTGTCCACGGCGGAACGCCGATAGCAATTCGGTGGGTGTCAATGAGTATTACGAGGATGTTGGCGGCGGCGGCAACCACCCGGAAGCTGCGCTGGGTGGGTTAGCCCTCCAGCCTGGGCGCGGCGAAGTGGTTATGAGTAAGCTCGATCCCCCGCACGCGTTCACCATTGGTGCAGCCTGGTTGAACAACACAACCGGGCGGTTGGTGAAAGATTACTACACGACTGGCAATTCGTGGAGCAAGGCCGATGGTCTCGGTGACATGGAACTGCTCTGCGACCCTGCGCCGCTTGAAATCGGCAACCGCATCTGGCACGACATCAACGGTAATGGTGTGCAAGACCCCGGCGAACCGGGCCTCAACGGCCTCACCGTTAGCCTGCAAGGGCCGACCAACACCGTGACCACCGTGACCAACGGCGACGGCAACTACTACTTCAGTGTCAAGGCCAACACAGCGTACACTCTCACCTTGGCGCCGCCCACTGGCTACGACCTGACCTCAGCCAATGCCACTGCGTTGAGTGGCGCCAGCGTGAGCAGTAACCATGCCATCAGCGACACGCGCGACAGCGATGCGTTTCTCGTGAATGAAGTGGCGACCATCTACTACACCACCGGTGCGGCGGGCCAGAACAACCACGGTCTCGACTTCGGCTTCTCCCAGTCACCCAGTGGGCAGGTGGACATTCTGAATGTTGCCTCACCCCCTAGCGCCCGCTTTGGCGACCGGGTTTGGATCGAGAATGACGGTGACGGTTTGGCTGCGACAGGTGTCATCACACCAGTGTCCGGCTTGGTCATCACGGCCACCAATGGCTCACAGACGTACATAGCAACCACTGACGCTCAAGGCTACTACAGCTTTACCGTGCCTGGCGGCGTCTACACCATAACCTATGGCGCAGTTCCGGCTCAGTATGGGAATGTCCGGCCCAGCCTGGCGATCAGCGGCAGCGAAAGCGGCAACGCTGGCGCCTATCAAGAAGCCGGCAACCCTGACGCCAACCACAGCCAAAACACGGTCGTGTCGTTGGCGGCGGATGAGGCAAACTGGCAGGTGGACTTTGCCTTCTGGCTGCCACAGCCTGCACTTGCTCTCGTCAAGCGTACCAACGGCGTTGACGCCGACACACCGCCTGGCCCGACCGTGGCTATCGGTAGTGTCGTGACCTGGAGCTATGCCTTGACCAATACCGGTAATGTTACCTTGACCAATATCACGTTGGTCGATGATCCGGAAGGCGCCATTACCTGTCCCGCACCGGCGCTGGCGCCGCGCACCACCATGACCTGCGTCTTGACCGGCACGGCGACGGCAGGCCAGTACGCCAACACGGCCATTGTCACCGGTACGCCGACCGTAGGCCCTGTGCTGGTGGTAACAGCAATCAATCCCAGTCACTACTTTGCACCGCTCTATAGCCTGGGCAACCGGCTCTGGATCGATGATGGCGCCGGCACAGCCGCTAACCGTAACAATGGCCGGTACGACGCCGGTGAACAGCCGGTGGCGCAAGACGTGGTCGTTGCATTGCTCAACATTACCGGCACGGTGATTGCCACGACGACCACGGATCTCGCCGGCTACTACCGGTTTGATGCTCTGCTGCCGGGCGCCTACCGGGTTCACATCCCGGCGGCTGAGTTCCAAACGGGCGGCAAACTCGCAGCCATGACCAGCAGCACTGGCATGACCACGACCTTCACAACGGGCGACAACAACCTCGACCACGGCGACGATGATACAAGTGATGGCGTGACGAGCGCTATCATTACACTGGGCAGTAACAACCCAACCGGTGAAGTTGACAGCGCAGTCAGCGGCGCCGGGGCAAATGGCGCCAACGGTGATGCCTATGACAACCTGACTGTTGACTTTGGCTTCGTCCTGCTCACTGTAAGCATCGGCAACCTGGTTTGGGAAGATGGCAATAACAATGGTCTGTATGATGTAGGCGAAGATCTGATTGGCAATCTGCGCATGGAATTGTGGGTTGATCTGGACAATGATGGTTTGGCAGAGCCGCAAGGGGACGATTCGCTCCAAACACCCTTGACGACGACCACGACGGTGAGCGGCATCTATAGTTTCACCAACCTGGCGCCGGGCAATTACTTTGTGCGTATTCCGGCTCCGCCGCCTGTGACGCCCCTTTCCAGCATTCCGCTCTCAGCGTCGGATAATGGGGTGGATAATGATGATAACGGCGATCAGCCCGATGGTCCCAACACGCAGATCCTTAGCCCGGTCATCAATCTGGCCGTAGGTGAGGAACCGGGGACGGGCGGCGGCGGCGATGCTGATATGACTGTAGACTTTGGTCTGGTCGATCCCTTTATCGGCAACCTGGTCTGGCACGATCAGAACAACAACGGTCAGGTTGATAGCGGCGAGCCGGGCATTGCCGACGTCACGGTCACAGTCCTGTACGACGCCGACAACAATAGCGTGATCGAGGGCAGTGAACTAACGCCGATTCGTACCACGACCACGGACCAGGACGGCATCTATGTCTTCCCGGATCTGATGCCGAACAGCAACTATCAGGTTGTCATTCCGGAAAGTAACTTTGTGGCAGGTAGTTCGCTGGCAATCTTGCGCACCTCCAGTGACACGACGGATACAGATGACAATCAGCAGGATGAAGATGACAACGGTATTCAGGCTGCTTCCGGTCTAACTGTTACCAGCCCGCTAATCAACTTGACCGTTGACGGTGAACCAACCGACAGCGATAGCGAGACCGGGCGTGGCAATACGTTGGACAACGGTGATGACAACAACGGTGACATGACGGTTGACTTCGGCTTCTATAGCTCGGCTGAACTGCACCTGACCAAAGTCGTGACACCACCCTTTGCCGTGGCGGGTGACACGGTTACATATCTCTTGCAGTTGACCAACAATGGTCCGGATACAGCTACCAACGCACTCATCTATGACCCGCTGCCGGCCGGCGTTACCTATGTCGACCATGAGCCGGCTGCGGCCGCGACCTATAATGCCGCGACACGCACGGTTGAGTGGACAGTGTCCGAACTGGCAGCCAGTAGTTCAACGACTTTGACCATTACGGTGACGGTAGAATAGGGGTTTTCGGGTAACAGAAGAAGAGGCAACTGCGGTAACAGTTGCCTCTTCGGTGGACAAATCATGGTTGGCGATCCATTGGGAATGTCTACATTTCTTGTACAACCGTTTCTGCTGCTATGAACTTGCAGCACACTACTGTTGTTCAGGTAAAAGTACATTCTCCGCTTTCCAGTCCACTACGTAAAACACCCATAAAAAAGCTCTTTGCTGCTGCTAGCTAGAAGGTTGTCACTGCAAGGACCAGTAGCATGAGCGGCGCGAATCATTCTACATTTAACAAGGATTACGTAGATTACGCAGATTGATAAAAATCTGTGTAATCTGTGCAATCCCTGTTATCTAAAAAACAAAATGACAAGGAATCTTTATGTCGCAAACAGATCCACGCACCTATGCGATCATCGGCGCCTGTATGGAGGTGCATCAACAACTTGGTCACGGCTTTCTAGAACTGGTCTATCATGAAGCCTTAAAGATCGAGTTTCCGCTGCGCCAGGTCTCTTTCTTATCGGAAGTAGAACTACCCGTTTGGTACAAAGGACGCCAATTGCCGACCGTCTATCGCGCCGATTTTATCTGTTTCCACGAAATTATTATCGAAATTAAAGCCATCAAAGAAATAACCAAAATTGAGGAAGCTCAATTGATTAATTATCTAAAAGCAACCGGCAAACCCATTGGTCTTTTGATCAATTTCGGTAGCAAATCTTTAGAATATCGACGTTTCGCCAACCATTTCTCAAAATCTGCGTAATCTGTGCAATTCCTGTTGGTTTTATAACAGAGATTACAGAGATTACACAGATTATGCAGATCAAGAATTAGATGATCTGCACAAATCTTGTTGTATTTTCATGGGTATTGGTACAACCGATTTATGTACCTATTTTTTTAAAAACAGCTATCGACTAACGGTTAATGATTATGAACTGCCCAAAAACTATGCGCATAAAGTGCAATAAAAACAATACACTGTGGAACGGTGAGATGCGTTCCGCCGACGACAGAGTCTAGCCCACTATTCATTGTTAGGAGCTGTACCACCATGTCATCTTTTATCTTTCGGTTTACTCGCAACTTCCATAAAGCCATCCGGCTGTTGACGATCGCCGGCCTGTTGGCGTCGATGGTGGCCGGCATCATCCCCCCACCATTGGTGGCGTCGATGGCGCCAGCCTTGCAGCCATTGGCCGACTTGTTGGACGAAAGCCCCTTGGGTCCGTCGGTGGTGCGCGCAGAAGGCGCACTCTCCTTCACCAAGACGCTTGTTGACACCCCCACTCCCGTCAGCGCCAATGATATTGTCAAATATCGGCTGACCTTTAGCTGTAGCAGCCTGGAGACTGGGTGCGGCGATCTGACGGTAACCGACCAACTGCCGACCCAATATTTCACCTATCTGACGACAACAACGCCGCCCGGCTATACGGCCCACTTCAACAGCGGCACCGGCCAATTGACCATCACCCGGCAGAATATGCTGGATGGTGACACTGCCGACGCCATTGTCGTTATGCGTGTCAAGCCCGGCGTACCCGGCAGTATTACCATTCCTAACACGGCGCAGGCGACCATCACGCTGGGGCCGGGCGACCAACCGATCACCTATGATGCCGGCCCCGTAACTGTCACCACAGCGCCACCCGATCCCCAGTGGAGTGTGAGCAAACAGCGCATTATTCCGTCAGCATCGACGATACCGGCCCTCGATACCGATGTCACCTATCGCGTCAACCTCTGTGCCGACCGCCTGAGCGGCAACACGAACTTGCTGGGCGCTGAACTGACTGACTTGTACCCGGCCGGCGCCCAAGTTGTCTCTGCTAGCGGCGGTGTCGTCAATGCTGCGAACCGAACCATTACCTGGACTTTAGGTGATATCGATGTTGTACAGCTCTATCAAGCCGCCGGTCTCACGAGCGGCCCGGTCTGTATCAGCAAAAGAGTGGTGCTTCACTATCCATCGACCACCTTTACGCTGAGCGACCGGGTAAGTAATGAAGTGGCGGCCACCGGCGCCTACAGCATGACCGGCGCCACGGAAGGCCCGATTGGCGACCCGAACCACCCCATTTCCAACACCCACGGCTTTGCTCCACCAGGTGCGGATGTGATTCTGGATAAAACGGCCTATAACACCGTTAACTCAGCGGGTCTGCCCCAAACCTGGTATCTTGCCGTTGATGGAAGTACATCCAACGTCCCCATTGCCAACCTAGTCATTTCCGATGTGCTGACCTCCCCCCAGATCAGTGACACGGTCTCGATCTTTGCCGGCGCCTGGACAACCGACACCGGTGTAATCAAAGCTGATGTGCAGGTTTCCGACGACAACGGCGCCAATTGGACGACTCTAGGCACCGTTGATGGCGACGATGGTACAACCTGGAACGCACCGACCGACTTTGCCAAAAATATCACCCATGTGCGCTGGCTCTTCTTTACCGAAGGGAGCGGCGGCGCCCGCCTTAACACCGTGCCGCAGGGCTTTGTCACCGCGTCAAGCCCAACGATCCGCCAAACAGTTGCCGACAGTGTGCAACCGGGTGACACGATCACCAATTGTGGCGCACTGCGTCATGACAACGGCAGCAAACAAGATTGTCAGAGTGTCGCCGTTGTCCTCCACCGGCCGGAAGTGCAGGTGACAAAAGCCAACCTCGGTTCGCCTCTGGTCAGCCCCAATGATGAGGTGACTTATCGGTTGACCATTGGTCATGGCCCCTACGACAGCACCGGCGCCATTGTCAACCCCACCTTGACCGATCTCCTGCCGGCTGAGATGGAGTTTGTCGGGATTGAGTCGGTGACAGTGCCCAACGGCGGTCCGCAACCGAATTATAATGTGATTGATAACTTTGATGGCAGCGGACGCCAACTGATCCGCTTTAGCTGGCGGGATGTACCGCCCGCTAGCTCCTTGCAGGTGGATGGCATTACACCAGGCATCAGCAACCCCTTCACACTGCCATTGGGGGCGCCGGCCATTGAAGTGCGGTTGATCACACGTATTAAACCGGCAACTGCAGCGGGCAACTATACCAATGAAGCCGGCGGCACCGAAGAGAGCAACCTGGAAACCTGTAAGCCATTGAGCGCCGCTACCACCGATACAACGGACGAGGATGGTGATGGTGATACAACCGAGGATATCTGCAAAATCCCAACGGAGATTACTGTCCAACCAGCGTCCGTCATGGAATCACAAAAGTGGGTGAAAGGGCCGTCCGAACTGCCGAATGTTGACGATCCTGGCAGTCTACCGGCGATTGCCGACGCGCTCTGCCCCAATGATGGCGACGGCTTTACCCGTTTTCCCTGTGTGGCGCGCATCTATCCGAATGGTCAATTCACCTACAAATTGCGCTTACGCAACGTCGGCAATACCCCGATTAAGGATTACATCCTCTATGATGTCTTTCCCTTTGCCGGGGATAAAGGCGTCTCCGAGCGGTTAGCCGGCTTTAACCGCGCCTCTGCCTGGCAGCCGACCCTGCTGGGACCGATCACGCCGGTCGATGCCTTTACCCAAAACCTGCCGGGGCTGGTGATTGAATACTCGGACGCCAACAATGCCTGCCGCCCTGAAGTCAAAAATGGTACAGACGAAGTAACGCCCTGGCCTGCCGGCTGTGTGGACGACTGGACCGTCACGCCCGACGACTACACCGATGTGCGCGCTTTCCGCATTAAAGTTCCCTTTACCACGGCGCCCCACTTCCAGATACTGGAGACCATGCTCTTTACCATGACCATGCTCGCCCCCGGTGATGCGGCGACTGATACGATTGCGTGGAACTCGCTTGTCCATCGCTCGACCAACGCCGATAATAATGCACGCCTGGAAGCGGCTGAACCGCGCAAAGTCGGCGTATTGGTTCCCGACTACCCTGCCCGCCCGATCTACTTTGATATGGCTTTGCGTAAACAGTTGGCAACGGGGCAGGCAACCCGCATTCTGCCTGGCGGTGATGTCACCTTCGCCATCGAAGTAATCAACCAGGGTACAGTGACAACAACCGACATTACTGTTGTGGACTACCTGCCCACCGGCTTTAGCCTGAGCAACAGTGACACCAATGGCTGGACCAGCAGCGGCGCCACCGCGACCGTCACGCTGCCTGGCCCGCTTGGCCCTGGCGCAAAGAGTACTGTCAACATTGTGTTAACCGCACCGGTGTTGCTGACCGGCACTTTTACCAATACCGCTGAAATTCAAAGCGTCATGGATCTGACCGGCACGTTGCGCACCGATGACATCGACTCAACCGCCGACGCCACCAACGATGATACGGTCATTGACAATGATCTGAGCGGCAACGCCAAATTCGTTCCCGACCATGATGAAGACGACCATGATGTCCAACGTATCAACGTTATCCCACCGGTCATTGGCGACCGCATTTGGGTGGAGAGTGATCGCGATGGCGACGCAACCACCGGTACAATTACGCCGGTCGCCAATCATGTGGTCACGCTGACGACCAGCACCGGCGCTGTCTATACCACCATGACCAACGCCAGCGGTTACTACAGCTTTACGATGCAGACAGCCGGCGTCTATACGATCACCACCAGCGCCCCCGCCGGCACAATTCCCAGTGTCTACGCTGGCGCGCCGGGCAATAATCAGAGCCACGACCCTGCCGGCGCACCGGTGGTCATTACGACCGGCGACGACTTCACCATTGACTTTGGCTTCCGCGTTCCTACCTATAGTCTGGGCAATCGCGTCTGGTTTGATACCGGCGCCGCGACCAACAATAGCATCCAGGACGGCGACGAAAGTGGCGTAGCCGGTGTTACCATGCAACTGTTGGACAACAATGGCGCGGTCATAGCGACGGCGACCACCGATGCCAACGGCTACTATCGCTTTGATGAACTAAGCGCCGGTGACTATCGGGTTCGTGTCGCCGCCAGCAACTTTACCCCTGGCGGGCCGTTGGCAAACTATGGCAGTAGCTTGGGCGCAAGCAGCACCTTCCTCACCGCCGATGACCAACACGATACCGGTGTGGACACCCTCACGCCCGCAGTCAATGGCGTGACGAGTAATGTCGTGACGCTTGGCCCCGGCGTCACCCCGACGAACGAGCCGGACGTTGCCGGCGGCGCCGGCGCGCATGGCCCCGATGGCGACGCCTATGATAATTTGACCGTCGACTTTGGCTTTGTGCCGCTGGTGCAGGTCGGCAACCAACTTTGGATCGAAGCCGATAACGACGGCGATGTCACCACCGGCGCCATCATCCCGGTGCCCAGTCACGTCGTGACCCTGACCACCAGCACCGGCGCTGTCCTGACCACCACGACTGATGCCAATGGCTACTATGCCTTTGCTCTTCCTGTCAACAGCGGTACATACACCATTACGACGAGTACACCGCCCGGCACGACGGTTAGCAACAACCAGAGCAACGACCCGGTCGGCACACCAGTGACCATCGGCGCCGGCAATGACCTGTCGATTGACTTTGGCTTTAATGCCCCCTTGCACGATCTGGGCAATCGCGTCTGGTTTGATATGGGCGCGGCTGCCAACAACGGCATCCAGGAGGGTGATGAAGTCGGCGCGGCGAATGTACGGGTCGAGTTGTTGGATCTCAATGGCAACCCCGTCCTCTACAACAGCCGCCCCCTGAGCACCACCACCGACGCCAATGGCTATTACCGCTTTGATCACCTGCCGGCCGGCGCCTACTATGTGCGCGTGGCGGCGAGCAACTTTGCGACCAATGGCCCGTTGGCAAAATATGTCAGCAGCACCGGCGCCAGTAGTGGCTTTACTACGGCTGACGATCAACATGACAGTGGTGTCGATGCCGCCATGCCTGCTTTCACCGGTGTTACCAGCAATCGCGTGACCCTGGGCGCCAATGACCCCACCAGCGAAACCGACACCGCCACCGGCGCCGGCGCCCATGGCCCCAATGGCGACGCCACCGATAATCTGACCGTTGACTTTGGCTTTTGGCTGCCCGTGCAGATCGGCAACCGTCTCTGGATCGAAAGCGACCGCGACGGCAACACCAGCACGGGTACGATCACCCCGGTGACCGGCCATGTGGTGACTGTAACCCGCAGCAACGGCGTGGTCTATACGGCCACCACCGACGTCGGCGGCTACTACCTGGTGACAGTGCCGGGCAATGACACCTACACTGTCACGACCCATAGCCCAGCCGGCACTATCCCCAGCGTCTACAATGGAATGCCCAGCAACAATCAGAGCCATGACCCGGCGGGCGCCGTTGTGACGGTGGCGACAACCGATGATCTGACCATTGACTTTGGCTTCCACGCGCCCACCTACAGCCTGGGCAACCGGATCTGGTTCGACACCGGCGCCAACACGAATGATGGCGTCCACGATGGAGATGAAACCGGTGTGCAAGGGGTGACAGTGGAATTGCTGGACAGCAATGGCGCTGTCCTCAAGACGACAACTACCAACGCGACCGGCTACTACCGCTTTGATGACCTGGCCGCCGGCAGCTACCGGGTGCGGGTGGCGGCGAGCAACTTTGCCACTGGCGCCCCGTTGGCAAACTATGTCAGCAGCCTGGGCGCCGGCAACACCTTCCTCACCGCCGACGACCAGCATGACACTGGCATCGACACGTTGACTCCGACCCTGGCTGGTGTGACCAGCGCGGTGGTTACGCTTGGCCCTGGCGCCAATCCACTGAGTGAAGCCGATATTGCCGCCGACGCCGGCGCGCATGGCCCCGATGGCGACGCCTTTGATAACCTGACCGTCGACTTTGGCTTTGTCCCGGCGGTGCAGGTTGGCAACCGTCTTTGGCTCGAAAGTGACAATGATGGCGACGCCACCACCGGTATCATCTTCCCGCTGGCCAACCATGTGGTGACGTTAACCACCAGCACAGGCCAGCTCTTTACGACCACAACCAATGGCAGCGGTTACTATACCTTCGCTGTACCGGCCAACGGCGTCTACACCGTCACCACGGTCGCGCCCGCCGGCACAACCCCCAGCCCGTTGGCAACCAACGTGGCGACCGATGCCAATCAGGCTGCCAACGAAAACCGCAATCATGACCCCGCCGGCACAGTCGTGACCGTAACCAATGTGGATAATTTGAGCGTAGACTTTGGTTTTAACACCCCGCCCCATAGCTTGGGCAATCGCGTCTGGTTCGACATGGGCGCACTCCGTAACAATGGCGCCCAGGAGGGTGATGAAACCGGCGCAGCCAACGTGGTGATCGAACTCTTGAACAGCAGCGGCCAGCCGGTCATTGCCGGTGGTAAACCTTATACGACCACCACCGATGCCAACGGCTACTACCGCTTTGACCACCTACCGGCCGGCGACTACCGCGTGCGCATCGCCGCCAGCAACTTCGCCCCCGGCGCACCGCTGGAAAATTATATCAGCAGCACCGGCGCTACTACTGCCTTTACCACCGGTGATGACCAGGACGATAAGGGCATCGACGCCCTTACCCCAAGCACGGCTGGCATTACCAGCAATATCGTAACTCTGGGCGCCAATAACCCGACCAGCGAAGCCGACACGGCTGCCGGCGCCGGCGCGCATGGCCCCGATGGCGACGCCAGTGACAACCTGACCGTGGACTTTGGCTTCTGGCTGCCCGTGCAGATCGGCAATCGCCTCTGGATCGAAGATGACAACGACGGTGACGCCACCACCGGTTATGTGCAATCGGTGGGCGCCGGTCATATCGTGACTGCCACTGCCAGCAGTGGTCAGATCTTTACCGCGACAACCAACGCCAATGGCTACTACCTGCTCTATGTCCCAGCCAGTGACACCTATACTGTAACAACCGACCTGCCGGCGGGCGTCGTCGATGCGCCGGTCTTGGCGAGCGACGGCAGTGACCCGCTCACCGACAATAACCGCAACCATGATCGCCTCGGCACGACCGTTGTGGTTACAACGATTAACAACCTGAGCATCGACTTTGGCTTCTATCAGGCGCCAGGGACGATTATCATCCGCAAAGAGGCGAACACGGTCGAGAATTGTACGAACATTGTCAGCACTGACGCCATTGATGAGGATAGCGCCAACAATAGCGCCTGTGCCTCCTTCTATCTCATTCC
Source organism: Caldilinea sp. CFX5 (assembly GCA_021405325.1). Next base: position 62,407 of record QWII01000073.1, read on the forward strand.
CCCCAGCATGGCCGGCCAGCAATTCGCTTTTGCCAGCGACATTGCCACCAGCGCCGGGGTCACGCCAACCTTTGAACTCGGCATTGGCGAAGTCTATACCTTTGCCGGCGTCCTCCCTGGCGTCTATGGCGTAACCGAAACCGTGCCATCGGACTGGAAGCTGCTTGGCGCGAGCTGTTCCAATGGCAGCGCCGCCAACGCCATCCAAATGACGGCGGGCGCAACTATTACCTGTGTCTTCACGAATACCGTGACCCTGCGCGTTGACTGGGGCGATCTGCCCGACGGCAATGCCGTGACCTCGCCCAACTATCACACCATTAGTGACACCCTGTCCGGGCCAAGCCATGTGATTACCGATGGCCTCTACCTGGGTGCGCGCGTGGATGCCGAGGTTGATGGCCGGCCCAATGCCACCGCCACCGGTGACGGAAGCGATGAAGATGGCATCACCTTCCCGAACTTTATCCTGGGTCAGAGCGCCGTTGTCACCGCCACCGTGGTCAATACGACGGGTCAGGACGCTTACCTCTATGGCTTTATCGACTTCAACGGTGACGGCGACTTTGCCGACGCCAGTGAAGCGATCAGCGCCACAGTCAGCAGCAATGCCGTCAGCCAGACGATTGCCTTGAACTTTACTGTGCCAATGACGGCTACCATGAATCTGGATCTGGGCGCCCGCTTCCGCCTCAGCACCGACGCTGCTCTTGGCCCCAATGGCCCGGCCAACGACGGTGAAGTGGAAGATTATCTCATCCAGGCGGGACCGGAAGAATTACTGCACCTGGGCAACCGCGTCTGGTATGACGTGGATAACAATGGGATTTTGGACGCTGATGAAGTTGGCGTGGCCGGTGTGCGGGTGGAACTCTATCGCGACACGAACGGTGACGGCGCCTACACCCCTGGCGTTGATCTGCTTGACCGCTACAGCACAACCCTTGCTGGTGGCTACTATACCTTTACCAATCTCCTGCCGGAGGTCGGTTATCTGGTTGTCATCACCGGCAGCAACTTTACCAATAGCGGCGTGCTCTATAACTATCAAAACAGTGACGGCGTGACTGCGCCCAGCCATACCGCCGCCGATGACGATAAGGATCATGGCATCGTCTATGCCGGCAGCGGCGCTGTTGCCACCGGCGCCATCCCCACCGGTGGCTATGTTGCCAGCAGCGTGATCACCCTCACCTTTGGCAGCGAACCTATGCAGACGGCCTATGCCGGCGACAGCAACTGGACGCTGGACTTTGGCTTCTACCAGATGAGCCTGGGGAATACCGTCTGGCATGATCTCAACAACGACGGCTGGTTTAACAATAGCGAACCCGGCATGGCCGGCGTCACCGTGACGTTGCTCTCGACCACTGGCGCTGTGATCGGCGTCACCACGACCGACGCCAACGGCCACTACACCTTCACCGGCCTCATTAGCGGCGCCTATGTCATCAGTGTGACGCCGCCACTCGGCTATGTGAGCAGTGACGGCCAGGTGCTGGACGACAGTGGCAATAATCGCGACCATGGCGCACCGGTGGGCAACGCCATCGTGAGCCAACCCTTTACCCTCACCCCGGCCGGTGGTGTTGGCACCAATGAGACTGCCACGCCTAGCACCGGTCAAACGGAAAATCTGAAGTTGGACTTTGGTCTGTGGCAGCCGGTCAGCCTGGGCAACCGCCTCTGGTACGACACCAACAACGACGGTAGCGTCAGCAGCGGCGAACAAAATATGACCGACGGCGTCCTCGTCGAACTGTATCAGGATAGTGACGGTGACGGCGTCTTCAGCGCCGGGGACAGCCGCGTGGCCAGCACGCTAATCAGCGGCGGCTACTACACCTTCACCAATCTCATGCCGAGTCTGAGCGATGCCACGCGCTACCTTGTCATCATCAGCGACACCAACTTCCTGCCCGGTGGCCTGCTCTATGGTTATGTGGATAGCAGCGGCCAATACACCGACACCCTCAACGCCGCCGGTAACAACCAGGATCACGGCGTCGCCATCAACCGCCTGGGCCAACCGGGGGGCGTAGTAGCGAGCAGCGCCATCAGCCTCACTGCCGGCACACAGCCGACGGGTGAAGGCAACGGTGGCAACGATCCGATCCAGCGCAATGTTGACGCCAACAGCAACCAGACCATTGACTTCGGCTTCTACAAGCTTGTCCTGGGCAACCGCATCTGGCAAGACCTGAACAACAACGGCCTTGACGACAGCGAACCGGCCCTCAGCAGCCTGCTGGTCATCACCGCCACCAACCAGACGACGGGTGATGTCTACACCACCACCACCGACGCCAACGGCTACTACACCTTCACCGGTATTGTCAGCGGCACTTACGTGGTGAGCATCGACGCCCCGGCTGGTTATGTCAGCAGCGCGACGGACGGCAGCCCGAATGGCGTCGATTTGGATGACAACGGCATCGGCAGCAACGGTGGTGTGATCAGCAGCGCGCCTTTTGCCCTGACCCCTGGCGTCACCATTGAGGCTGTTCAGAGCGCCGACGATGCCACCGGCAGCACCGTCAACCCCAGTGTGGACTTTGGCCTCTGGCTGCCCGCGGCGCTCGGTAACTATGTCTGGCTCGACACGACGACCAGCGATGGCAGCCAGAACGAAGCCGCCATCAACGGCATCAACGGCGTGACCGTCACCCTCTTCTATAGCAACCCGGTCACGGGCTTGTGGGAGCAGCGCGGCATCACGCAGACGGCCAATCACCCAATCACCAATGACCCAGGTTACTACACCTTTACTAACCTGATCAGCGGCACCTACTATGTCTCGTTCACATTGCCATACGGTTACGCCTTTACGACACAAGACGCCAGCAGCGAGGCAACCGACAGCGACGCTAACGCGATCACTGGGGCCACCGCACCCATCACGCTCAATGCCGGCGAGCAGAATCCCAACATCGACGCTGGCATGGTTGCGCTCACCTTGAGCCTGGGCAACCGGGTCTGGTACGATGTCAATAACAACGGGCAGATCGACAGCAACGAAAGCGGCATTGCCGGCGTGCGCGTCGAACTCTACCGCGACAGCGACGGCAATGGCCTCTTCACCCCTGGCGTTGATGCCTACGTCACCGATAGCAACACGATCAGCGGCGGCTACTACACCTTCACCAACCTGAGCGAAGGCGGCTACCTGGTCGTGATCAGCAGCACCAACTTCAGTGGCGTGCTGCTCAACTACCGCTCCAGCGACCCGACCACCGCTGATCCCAACGACAATGGGGACAGCGATGACAACGGCTTGCCGGCGGCCAGTGGCGTGGTGGCGAGTGGCGTCATCACCTTGACCCTCGACAACGAGCCGGACGGCAGCCCGGCGGTGGATGGCGACAACGACGCCAACACCAACTGGACGGTCGACTTTGGCTTCTACCTGGTCGACATGGGTGACGCGCCCAACAGCTACAGCACCACCATGAGCAACAGCACCCCCTACAGCGGCGCCAGCCATGTCGTCTCGCCCAATCTCTTCCTGGGCAGCCGCGTCGACGCCGACCAGGACGGCCAACCGGTTGTCACCGGCGCCGCCGCTACCAATGACGACACCGGCGTCTCCGCCGCGGCTGTGGGTGGCATTGGTGATGACGAAGATGGCATCGTCTTTGCCAATCCGCTGGTGGCCGGCCAGGTGGTAACGGTGCAAGTCACCGTCTCCGGCACAGGTGGCTACTTGAACGCCTGGCTCGACTTTGGCGCCGACGGCGCCTGGACGCAAGCCGGCGATCAGATCTTCGACGGCGTGGCCGTGAGCAGTGGCGTCAACACGCTCACCTTCACCGTGCCGTTGACCGCCAGCACGAACATTACAACCTATGCCCGCTTCCGCCTCAGCACGGCCGCCGACCTGAACTTCTATGACAGCGACGCTCCGGCCCTCGATGGCGAAGTGGAAGACTATGATCTGTTGATCGAACCGCCGGCCGGCATCGGCGATCGCGTCTGGTACGATGACAACTACAACGGCATCCAGGACGAGAACGAAACCGGCGTGATGAGCGTGACCGTGGAACTGCTCGATAGCAACGGCGCCGTCATCATGACAACCACGACCAATGCCAGCGGCAACTACAGCTTTACCAACCTGGCGCCCGGTCTCTATGGCATCCGCTTTGTGACCAGCACCTTGCCGGCCGGCTACATCATCACCCTGCGCGACCAGGGCGGTGACAACGCCGCCGACAGCGACGCTGACCCGACGACGGGCCGCACAGTCAACACGCTGTTGACCACCGACGAATACGATCCCGACTGGGACATGGGGATTTCCCGCTTGGTGACCATCGGCGACTATGTGTGGGTGGATGGCAACGGCAACGGCGTGCAAGATGGCAACGAGCAAGGCATGGAAGGTGTCACCGTGACGTTGACCACGCCAAGCGGCAGCGTCATCACAACGTGGACGGATGCCAATGGCGTCTACACCTTCACGAACCTGCTGCCGAACACCGTCTACACCGTGACCTTCAGCACACCTGATGGGTACAGCTTCACCAACCCGAACCAGGGT
>QWII01000219.1 GCA_021405325.1 Caldilinea sp. CFX5
TGGCCCGCGTCGTGTTGGCGAAGACCATCAGGATGCCGCCCGCCGCGATGCCGACGACGACGATGAACAGGATCACCTCGACGAGGGAGGCGCCCCGGCGACGGGAGCGTGAGACGATACGCTCAATCGGAGACATGGCCCGTCTCCAAGGCGATGTTAATTGGAAGGGTGCCGGCCACAGTCAAACTGACAGCGCCGTTTGGGACCGGCTGTCCCAATCCGTTGAACCGAAAATCGGTGGCAGTAGAAGTCAAGACTACGTCGAACGGAGCAGTCACGACATATGGGGCTGATGATCCCGGTGCAAGAACGGGTTGGCTGCATGCTGCGCCAGGAACATTGCTGGGATTGAAGGTAAGGGCGAGGCTCGCCGGAGTCGCCGTTATAACCGACACGCAGACCTCCCGCCTCATGGCGATCGCTTCCTGCCTCGCGAAACGAATGCTGCTGACTACCTGATCCCGAAAACCTCGTTGATCAAAGGAGTTCCGGACAACAAAACGAGGCAAGGCTATGGCGGCCAGGATGCCCAAAATGACAATGACCGTGATCAGCTCGACCACGGTCATTCCACCCTGCTTCTGGCGAAGCAAACGATGCAAGGGCAGAAAGGCTTGGGCAATCATGCGCGCAGCCTTTGGAATGAAGAGCCGGCCCTGCCTGTTTGTCGCACCGGACTGCTCGTCACTGCACACATCAGCATGTGTGCAGGACACGCCATTGCTATTCAGCAGTTTGTATTCAATGTCGCATCGGTGGGCACGGTGATGGTTGGCGCGGCGCCAAGGGCCGCCGGCAGGGTATAAGTGAATGAACAGCCACCAACGCCGGTGTTGGGTGCGCCCTCGACGCTAACCGTTGTCGGCCCTGCTGGTCCGCCCCCCGTAATCACCCATCCATTCGCCGTGCGCTCAGCAAGCGTTGCGCCCAGCCCTGCCGCCGTCATGATGGTAGTGCCATTGGGATACAGCAACGTAACTGCTAATGGACCATTCTCCGTGCAAACAGTCCCGTTTCCGGTTGGGAGGAGGTTGGCATTACCGCCTACCGGGCAGGCTTCAGCACCTTGCCCCTGACGAACGAGCGCCTTGCCATGAATCATTCCCGCAGCTGCTTGAACGGCGCCTAAACCAGCCCTCAATTTTGCTATGCGCGCATCCTTTTGCAGATTGGTAAACCGCGGCAACGCAGTCGCCGCCAGAATGCCGAGGATGACGATCACCACCACCAGTTCGATCAAGGTGAAACCCGCTTGCTTTTTCATGGCTCAGATCTCCTACTGAATGAAGTTGTAACAGTCATAGGCTAAACGATTACGACGTCTTTGCATGCCAACTATTACCGGTTTCCCGGGTATTTTTCAAAACCAGTCATAAGGAAGGACCGGCATCAGGCTCGGCTGCGGCTGTTTCGCGTCGGCACGCACGGCGAACCGGAGTTCCGAGTTCTCCCCCCCCTCGACTTTCAGGTGCTCGGCGCGGTTGGGCCTGTAGACCAGTTCCCGCTCCTGCGGCCGGTAGAACCAGTAAGCCGGCTTGGCGTGAGCTGGCGGCGTACTCGTTTCGCCCAGATAATTGCGCGGCGGCGCCTGCAACCATTTGATCGGATTCTCCTTTTCCAGAAGCAACCGTCGCGTGTCGCCCCCCTGTGCCAGTCGGCTGGCGGCCTCCAGGCGCAGGGCGTAGTTGATCGAACGCACCGTCTCT
>QWII01000182.1 GCA_021405325.1 Caldilinea sp. CFX5
AGCTTGGTTGGAATTCAAGGTATACCAGCTCAGGTTCTCTTCTTCGATGTGATTTCTAAGAGAGGTTTGCTCTCGTAAGAACTCTAAATAACCAAGATGTTTGTACCATCGATTATCAATAGCCCAGCGCATGATTTGTTGCGTTGTCTGGGCTGCTAACTGGTCTAATCCCAAGGCATCAACTTGTCGTTTGTAGGCCACTTTCAGAACCCCTGTTAACCATTCATGGATGTCATCCCACTGTTGATTCTTCAGGCCAATAAATTCATTGAGATTAAAAGTATCTGTTACCTCACAAAAAAAATTCCCTAACCCTGCCTCATCCCATATCTGTGGCTTCTTACGCGATACTAAAAATTTTTTCATAGCTTTTCGAACCACATTATCCATCACGGTTTCCATATCATAGGATAAACCCTTGTTTTGAATCACATCCCTTCTAAGTTCATAAATGAACTGACGTTGCTTATCTAACACACTGTCATATTCATACACATGTTGACGATTTCTTAGATTATGATTTTCAACTTTACGTTGTGCATTTTTGATTGATCGGGTCACCAAACCAGCTTTTATTGGTACATCATCTTCCACGTTCAACCTGTGCATAAGCGAGGATATGCGTTGCCCACCAAAGCGTAGCATGAGATCACTTTCCAACGACAGAAAAAAGCAAACTGTGCCAGGATTACCGTGACGGCCAGCACGCCCAGATAATTGCATATCAAGATGACGTGACTCATTCCGCTCAACTCCAATTACGTACAATCCACCTAACCGAATTGCATCTTCTTCTAATTTGATATCAGTACCCCGCCCCGCCATTTTGGCCGATATGGTGATCGCTCCTTTTCGACCCGCAGCTTGAATTATAGCTGCTTCTTGTGCGTGATATTTGGCATGAAGTACATTATGTGATAATTGTTTTGATTTTAAGAGATCACTAATAGTTTCTGCTTCCTCGACTGAAGCTACGCCAACTAGTATTGGTCGTCCCTTTGCACAAATTTCGTCTATTTCATTACATACAGCAGCATACATACCTTTCTTCGTAGAAAACACACGATCCGGCAGCTCTTCACGGCGAAAGGGAGAGTGTGGAGGAATTACAATGACCTTAATTCCATATACTTCGAATAACTCTTTTTCTCTCCACTTTGCCGTAGCTGTCATACCAGACAATTTTTTGTAAAGCCTGTAAAAATGTTGATATGAAATAGTCGCAAGTGGTGTAGCTGGTAATTGGATCGATGCTCCATGTTTGACTTGGAGCGCTTGCTGTAAACCATCGGCAAACGGACTACTTAGTGCTAGCCGACCAGTGAGCTTATCTATATGTACTACGTCAACTCTACTTCCTTGGCTTACAACCGTAACATAATCTACATCTTCTTTATAACAATAAATTGCTCTAAGGGATTGTATTAACTGATGTGCTACGCCGGCGTGCTTAACGTTATAAATACTATCTACGTTAAGTAAATAACTTGACTTCTCGATACCAATTTCTGTAAATTCAACTATTTTCCTTGCGGCGTCTAGGATAAAGTCTACATCTGGCACTAATTGGTTAGCAATACCCATCAGCGTACGATAAAAATTAGTATTAACTTGTGTAACTGAACCTGTAACCAAACAAGGGGTGCTGGCTTGATCAATTAAAATGCTGTCTGCTTCATCCAAAATTACATAATCCAGATTACTTTGTACTAGGTTCTCCTGAGTGTGAACCATATTGTCTCTCAAATAGTCAAATACAAATTCTTGATATGTACCATAAACAATATTACATGCATTTGCCTCTTTCCTTGTACACGCTACCAGTGAATACCCTTGACCATCAGCTTTTATTACTTTTGAAGAACTACGGTCACCGTGTAGCACTCCCACTGTTAGCTGCAAGGTCATATACAAAGGACCCATCCATAGTGCATCGCGCTGGGCTAAATAATCGTTGTATGTTGCGATATGTATAGTTAAACCTTGGAGGGCGTTTAGAATAGCCGGCATGGTAGCAACCAGAGTTTTGCCTTCACCATTCAACATTTCAATAATATTGCCCTCATGTAACGCAATAGCTGCCTGAATTTGCTCAGGATAATGTTTCATTTTAAGGACTCGGTGAGACATCTCCCGCACAATTGCAAAAGTTTCAACTAATGCTTGTTCTGAACGTCCAGAATGCACTAGTGTTTCGCGCAGTTTAGCCGTTCTCTCTATTAATTGGGTATCAGAGTACAGTTGTAACTGCGGTCCATATTTCCATATTTTACTAGCCAGCCTTTGGAGGCGAAATAAGGTTGCTCTGTCGCTAATTGCATTCATAGATCTAAGCCATCCAGAATCTCTGAGTCGAAATGCGATTCTATCTCTCATGTACAACGCTGTTAAATCGTAACAACACACTACACGATAATCAACAATTGCGCTTGCTGTAGATCCTAAATAGCAGTTGGAAAAAAGATGCAGTCATTAATAGAAAATTCGCATAATTAAGTTCTATAACTTATGTCAATTATGTTTAAAAAATACAGATTCTATTGCTTGAGCAGCAACAGAATCTGGCATATAACTTAATCAGCAGTGCATGCAATCCTATTTTTTATCTACTCCCGTGATTTATTGGAACGTACTTTTTTCTCTTTTTGCTGCTTGCTCCCGCCATTGGCAGTCGCTACACCTGGAACATGTGGTGGATTAGCGACAGGCTGTAAAGTCTCCCCGCTTCGTTGCTCGTTGCGGCCATGACACTTTTTATATTTCTTACCGCTGCCGCACCAACAGAGATCGTTACGGCTCAGTTGGGGGCCGGTGTTGCGCACTGTTTGCGGCTTACTATCGGCGCCATCGCGATTGGTGCGAATATTGCGCGCAATCGGCGTGGCGACCGGTACGGGCTGGGCAGCTTGTTGCTGGCGTTGCACCTGCACGGTATAGACGGCTTTGACAATATCGCTGCGAATGTCTTCCATGAGGGCGCCATACATGTTAAAGGCTTCACGCTTATAGGCCACCACCGGATCGACCTGGGCATAGGCTTGTAGACCGATGCCTTCGCGCAGGTGGTCAAGGTCGGTCAGGTGGCGAATCCAGCGATTATCAACAGCCCAGAGCATAATCTGCTTCTCGGCGTTGCGCATGGTCTGCTCACCCAATTCGGCGTCCTTGGCTTCATAGGCGGCCAAGGCGAGCGCAATGGCCTTTTCGCCCACCTCTTCGCGTGTTCCCTTGCGCCATTCTTCGACGTTGAAGCCGGCGGGCAGCGGGAAGATGCCCCGCAACGCTTGCGCCAGTTCGGGCAATTGCCATTCGGCGGCTTCGTCACTCGTCACAAACTGCGCGACAACGGCGTTGATCTCCTCTTCGATCATTGTCTCGACTGAGGTTTTTAATGACGGCTCGGTGAGGATGCGGCGGCGTTGGTCGTAGATGCGGTTACGCTGTTCATTGACCACTTCGTCATATTGCAAAACATGTTTGCGGATGTCGAAGTTGTGGCCTTCTACCTTGGTCTGTGCATTTTCAATCGCCCGGTTGACCAGCCCGGCTTCAATCGGAATATCATCCTCGACGCCCAAGCGGTTCATCAAGCCGCTAATGCGGTCGCCGCCAAAGCGGCGCATAAGATCATCTTCTAGGCTCAAGTAAAAGCGGCTGACGCCGGGATCACCCAGACGGCCGGAGCGACCACGTAACTGGTTGTCAATGCGCCGCGCTTCGTGGCGTTCGGTGCCGATAACACCGAGACCGCCTAGTTCGCGCACCTTCTGCTTGTCCTGTTCGGTCTCCTGCCACTTTTGTTGCAACACTTCGGCCCAACGGGTCTGGTAGCGCGTGGTGGGGTTTTGCCCATGTTTGAGCATTTCCAGCGCATCATTCCAGGCAAGCTGAGGGATCGCCGTGAGATCAATCTCTTCCTTGCGCATCTGCTCACGCGCCAACCCTTCGGGGTTGCCGCCCAGCAAAATATCGACGCCACGACCGGCCATGTTGGTGGCAATGGTAACGGCGCCGGGGCGACCCGCCTGCGCGATAATCGTCGCTTCACGTTCATGATTCTTGGCATTGAGGATTTCGTGATCGACGCCGCGCCGCTTGAGCATTTGGCTCACCAACTCGCTGGTCTCAATGGCGACGGTGCCGACCAACACCGGTTGCCCCTTTTTGTGCGCTTCGGCAATTTCGTCGATCAACGCCTTGAATTTGGCCTCCTGCGTGCGGTAGACCTGATCGGCCAAGTCTTCGCGCACTACCGGGCGATAGGTCGGCACCATGACGACTTCCAAGTTGTAGATGCGCTGGAATTCCTCTTCCTCGGTCTTGGCCGTACCGGTCATGCCGGCCAGTTTGTTGTACATGCGGAAGAAGTTCTGGAAGGTGATAGTCGCCAGGGTCATTGACTCTTTTTGCACCTTGACCCCTTCTTTGGCTTCAATAGCCTGGTGCAAGCCTTCGCTGTAGCGCCGGCCTTCCATGAGACGACCGGTAAACTCATCGACAATGATCACCTCGTGGTTGCGCACGATGTAATCTTTGTCCCGCTTGTAAAGAGCATGGGCGCGCAGCGCGTTGTCCAGGTAGGGGATCATATCAAAGTGTTCGGGGCTGTAGAGATTATCCAGATTCAGCCGCCGTTCGACAAAGGCAATCCCTTCTTCGGTGAGCGTCGCCACCCGCTCCTTTTCATTGATGACATAATGCTTCACCGGCTGCAAGTTCTTCACCAAGTTGGCGAAATCCACATAGTAGTTGGAGCTTTCGCGTGCTTCACCGGAGATGATGAGCGGCGTGCGCGCTTCGTCGACCAGAATGTTGTCCACTTCGTCGATGATGGCGTAGTGGAGTTCGCGCTGGCTAACGCGGCTCAGGTCATGCACCATGTTATCGCGCAGATAGTCAAAGCCAAATTCGTTGTTGGTGCCATAGAGAATATCGGCCTGATAGGCTTCAGCGCGCGTAATGGGGCGCAACGCCAGGAAGCGATCATCGGCGGCCGGATACTCCGGATCATAAATAAAGCTGCCCTTGTCCGGGGAGCCGGCGCTGTTCTGGATAACCGCCGCGCTGACCCCCAGCAAGTGGTAAATTGGCCCCATCAGTTGCAAACCGACTTTGGAGAGGTAGTCGTTGGGGGTGACTAGATGCACGCCACGCCCGGCCAGGGCATTCAGATAGAGCGGCAGCGTGGCAACCAGCGTCTTGCCTTCCCCCGTTTTCATTTCCGCAATGGTGCCGGAGTGGAGAACAATGCCGCCCAACAACTGCACATCATAGTGGCGCAGACCGGTGGTGCGTTTGCTGGCCTCGCGCACGGCAGCAAAGGCTTCAGGCAGAATGTCATCCAGTTCTTCCGCTTCGACGGCCAACATCTCTTTGCGGATGCGGTTGACTTCGACGCGGGCATACTTCTGCTCATCGGTGCCAAGCACGGCCAAGTACTCTTCCTGGGCGCGCGCCAATTCTGCGCGCAATTCAGCCGTGGCCGATTGGACGCGCTCCTTAAAGCCGGCAGTCAGCGCCTTGAGTTCGTCGTTGCTCTTTTTCTCAAACGCCGCCTCTAATGCGTTGATCTCCTCGACAATGGGGCGGTAGCGTTTGAGCGTCTTTTCATTGGGGTCGCCGACAATGGCGTGATAAATTTTTTTCAGCATATGGCATCCTCGGGTGGACAGGGGCTACCCGCCGCATCCCGTTATGAACGTACTTTGGTAAATCGGTAATAAACTCTACGATTAAACGCCAATTGACAGCAAAGGTCAGTAAGCTTTGTTCTCATAGCATTCTACCATGAAGTGGGGGGAGGTCAAGAAGTTGTCAGGCTAGATAATCACCTGCGTGTTACAACGGTCTGGTTGGTTCACGGGGGGAAAGGCCATCGGGGTCGTTGACTACGGTTCCCGGCGGCGCAGGGGCGGGTTGCTGGATCAGCAAGGGGTCATTGGTGGCCGTCATCCACTGGTCAAGACGCTGGCGCAGATCCTGTAGCGTGTCGGCATAGGCGGGGAGAGCCGCCAAATTTTGCATTTCGTTGGGGTCAAAGAGGAGATCGTAGAGCTGTTCTATTGCCAACGTCCGGTCGCGCCACCCGGCTGCCACCCAGAGATCCTTGCTCACGCTGTCATCACAATTGGGCAGAACCGGTTTTGTGCGTTCACCGTAGCGCCGAATATATTTATAGCGCTGAGTACGAATGGCGCGTTGGGGTTCATAGGCGGCGTGATAGGTGACTTCGGCAAAGATGGCGTCGTTGATCTCCGCCTGTTCGCCGCGAATCACCGGCAACAGCGATTTACCCTGAAGCCAGGAAGGTGATGTGATGTTCAGGTAAGCGCAGAGCGTCGGAAAAATATCGATATGGGAGATCATAGCGTCACAGACTCGTCCGCCGGTAAAACCGCCCGGTCCGCGCATGATCAACAGAACGCCGATGCCGTGGTCGGTCAAATTGCACTTCATGGCCGGGAAAGCGAGACCGTGGTCAGTCGTCTGGATGACCAGTGTGTTCTCTGCCAGCCCCGCTATCGCCAGCGCGTCGAGGATCAGCCCGACACCGCGATCCAGTTCACCGGCCATCTTGACAAAATCGGCCATGTCCTGACGGGTGACTGAGGTGTCGGGCAAAGGAGCCGGCGGGCGCAGATAGTGGGCGGTGCTGGGATCGGCTTGGGGAAAGTCACGATGGGTTTCAAAAAAGCCGACATCCAGAAAGAAGGGCTGTGGCGGCGCATTTTGCAAAAAGGCGGCGGCAGCCGGCGCGACATCGGCTACCAGCGTGCTTTTGGGTGGCGCAATGATCTGGTCAAAGCCCAAGCGGGTGCGATCCTGGTGCAGGTGCTGCAACCCGCCCAGCACCGTGTGATAACCGGCGCTACGCAAGGTATGGAGCAGATGTTGGTTGTACTCATGCAATTGCCAGCCGCGGTTGACCAGGCCAGTCATACCGGCGCTGTGGGCGCACTGGCCGGTGAGCAGCGCCGCACGGCTGGCTGAACAAGTCGGCGCCGCACAAAACGTCTGGCGAAAGAGAACACCCCTTTCCGCCAACCGCTGGATATTGGGGGTCGGCACGCCATAGCCGTAAGGCTGGACATAGCGTCCGGTGTCGTGCGAATGGAGGTAGATGATGTTGGGTAAGGTCATAGGCGGTTTAGAATCAGATCTTTGAGTTTGCGTAGAGTCGCGACGATCTCTTCCAGATCGTCCCGGTTGGCCGCATCGTACAAGCGACTTGAGCAGTAATCCCGCCCCACCAGCGTGGTAAAATAGCAGGTGCTGCCAATCACATAACTGCCATAAATCGGCAGACCATCCTGATTTTTGGCTTGAGCAATCAACATCGCCGTGAGCATTTGCGCTTCCGGGTCTTTGGCTTCGCCTCGTCCTTTCTTATACTCTTGCAAGAAGAAGTAGGGCTTTTGCGGCGTGTTGAATTTCAAGGGGGTGGCCACCAGACAATCAGCGACCACAGCTAACCGAAAATGGTCAATCGTAGCAGCCAGTGGGCGTTCATAGAAGACTTTGATTTTGTCCGGCACATCGATCTTGGCAATGGCAAAGAGACCACCGATAAAGCGGATTTTCAGCTCCTCTTCATTCCAATATTTGCCGTCAACTTTGACCTGTTCGTACAAATAGTCGAACATGGTTTGCTCGACTTCATCAAGCGTAGTTGTGGCGTTGAGCCATTCCTCCAGATGAGGGCAATTAGTGGCAACTTCCAAAGCAAAAGCATCCGCCAGGACGCCCAAATCGTAGGGAAGTTTTTGCTCATCCATATTGCTCCGGTTCCTTTCTCTCACCAAGCCCGAAGCCAGAGGTCAGAAATCAGAGGGCAGACGTCACAAAGATTAGCAGCCTCGTCTCGCTGACTTCTGCCTTCTGACCTCTGGCTTCGGGTCGCCTACCGCATCCCTTTCCACGGCTCCTGGTCGCCCACTTCTACCGAAACGTAACCACCCTCGCCGACGCAGGGGCCGAGGATCGCCATGAGTTTGGCCGGGGCGCTGCCGGTGTTGAAGGAAGCGTGGACGACATCAGCCGGGATAAAGACCGAGTCGCCGGGGTGGAGGATGCGTTTTTGGTTGTGCAGCCACTGCTCTACGGCGCCGTCGATCACATAGATGACCTCTTCCTGGTCGGGGTGTTTGTGAAAGTTGTGGCCGCCGCCGGGATTGAGGGTCACTTCGATGACGGTCAAGTCCTTGGCGCCGATCGCGGGCCGGCTTAACCAGGCGAGGGAACCCCAACTCAGTTGTTCACGGGGCGCAGCGGCGGCGGTGACAAATTGTCCACTCATGAGCGATTTCTCCTTATGATGAATCTCATCTTGGTATGAATTTAATCTGTCTACAAAGCATTGTATCATAGCTGCCCAGCCTGACCAACCGCGCCGCGCCGACCACGAAGATAATCATCATCGGCGCTGGTAAGCTGATCTTTGTGACACATGGCTGCTACCGGTAACATGGCAAGGCTATTGCTGGGTGCAGATCAAGCGCATGAATGCTATCTGATTGCAATCGGGGGGGATGCAAGGCCGAAGGAACAGGGTTGTTGTATAATGAAGCGACCATTTTGTGCCAAACTTAACCAGTAGAGGAGTGAATTCATGCAAACAACCCCTTCAACCGAAACCCCCGGCGTCGCGCACCGTGTCCAGGATGCATCCAGCCAATCCGGTAATCGTCCTGGACGGCTCGCCTGGTTTCAAGACCAAGCGCTAGGCATGTTCATTCACTGGAGCCTTGATTCGCAACTTGGCTCGGTGATCAGCCATTCGATGGTTGGCGCTTCTAAAGATTATCTGGACCGCTATATCAACCTGCTGCCCCAAACCTTCCTGCCCACCCGTTTTGACCCGGACGAATGGGCGCGCCTGGCGAAGGTGGCGGGGATGAACTATGTCGTCTTCACCACCAAGCATCACAACGGCTTTTGCATGTTCGAGACGAAAACCACCCCGTTTAATATCATGAACACTCCCTACGGGCGCGACATCACCCGCCAGGTGGTCGACGCCTTCCGCAAATGGGGCATTGCCATTGGCTACTACTTCTCGCCCGATGACTTTTGGCTGCTGCACCAACAGGGCCACGAAATCAGCCGCGACGGCAAAACGGTCAACCTAAGCGACTTCCGGGACAA
>QWII01000074.1 GCA_021405325.1 Caldilinea sp. CFX5
ATTCGACGAGGGAACGTGGAATCTCCTGAGTGCGGCCGGCCTCACGCGCGAGTACATGCGCGACCATGGCAGCGCGACGGCCGGCGTCGAGCAGCACATCACCTACAAGCAGGAACTGATGGCGGGAGACGTCATCTCGGTCCACACGACCGTGTTGGAAGTCCGCGACCGTGTCGTCCGTTTCCGGCATGAAATGCGAAAGAACGACTCTGACGAGGTGGCGGCCGTCATGGTCCTGACGGCGGTTCACCTCGACGGCACGTCCCGCCGCGCGACGGCATTTCCCGCACCGATCAAGGCAAAGCTCGAGGCATTCCGTGGCAAGCAGCCCTGACGGGCCGCACGTCGAGCTTCTTGTCGTTCGCCGCCTGCTCGATCAGGCCGACTGAGGCGGTCTGCGAATGGCGACGGGCGCAGCCCGGGACCCGTTCTTCTTCATCGGATGCGGATTGAGGCCCTTGATCCTCGATGCAACCGATGCACTCGTTCCTTACCGTGTGCGCAAGCATCGGGGGCGATGACGTCGCGCAACGTATCGATGACGCTGCGCGGGCGGACCTTATGGCGCCGTCCGCGATTGATGGGCACGGTCTTTTGTGATCGAGTGAAGCGGTCCCGGCCTGACGCCATCGGACCGGATACATTTCGTACGGGGGAAGACCCATGACAAGTCTTGCTGCGGCGACAGCGGCGCTCGCGCAGGCCACGCCGCGCAAACGGATCGCTGTTATGGTCGTGCTGTCGGCGATCTCCGCGATCCTGTCCAATTATACTTATACGGTGTTCGGTATCGGGGGCTATCCGCCGCTGCCCGGCATCTGGTTCGGGCTGGTCATGGCGGCCGGCGCCTGGCTTTGGGTCACGCGCAGCCCGTTCGAATTGCTGGTGGTCGTCCTGATCACGCTTGCCGCATGGCTGCTCGCCTATCATGTGGCGATCGTCGTCGACGGCTTTATCGACAGGCTGCTGCGGCCGTCCGTGGCGGCGGACGACGAAACTGGTCCGTGGCTTCTGCGTCACCGCGACGCCACGAAGTTCGCCATCGACGGCCTCGTCGCCGGATTCGTGGGCAGCCTGCTGACCATGTTCGGCGCGTCCGTGTTCTGCCGTGGCCTGCGGGCGCCCGCGGCCTGGGCGCGCACGGTGTTCATCGGCACGGTGGCCGGCCTGTTGCTGGCGGTGGTCGACAGCAAGCTGAACGGACTGCTGCTTCTGTTCATCGTGTGGCAGCCGGCCGTTGCCGCCTCGATCGCGTGGAGTCTGGAACGCCGCACCTGAGGTGCGGCAGCACGCGCCGGACGCGCAGCCTGTCATGATCAGCCATCGCACCCTATCGCAACCTGTAAATAGACCCGGCAAACCGTGGCGCGCAGCGTTGTTCGTTCTGGCCTGTGTCGCGTTTGCCGCATGCGACGCCGTGCAGCAGGCACGCGCCGCCGAGCCGCGCGAGGAGACCGGCTTCGGCTCGAACCCCGGCAACCTGCGCATGTTCAGCTACCTGCCCGACGGATTGCCGGACACGCCGGCGCTGATCGTCGTGCTGCACGGCTGCAAGCAGACCGCGGGCGAGTTCGCGCGCGACGGCGGCTGGCTGGCGCTGGCCGATCGCGCCAAGGCCGCGCTGCTGCTGCCGGAGCAGAAAGGGCTGCCGCGCCATTTCCACGATGTCTATATGCCGCCCTGGATGGTCGCGATGGGGGGCGCCAACAACCAGAACGGCTGCTTCAACTGACGAATAAAACACTGGAACTAGCGCGCTTAGAGGGGAGCCACAACTTTGATATGCAAGCGCTCGATCTGTTGTCAGTGGTTGAAGAAGTGATCGTACAACTAACGCCCACCGCACAGGATGCGGCGGCAATGCTCACCATCGAAACCGAAGTCGGCTTGCCCCCTGTCATGGCTGACCGATCAAGCATTAAGCAAGTCTTGCTGAATTTGATCGAGAATTCGATCAAGCACAGTGGCATAAGCAATAGTGGCACCGGTAATCGCATTGTCATTCGGCTTGCGTTACAGCCAATTGGTGTAGAATGTTCTGTGTACGATCAGGGCGTCGGCATCGAAGCGCACCATCTTCCCATGCTGACTCAGCCTTTTTATAGGGCTGCGCCAACAGCAACGCCAGGCAGTGGCTTAGGGCTTGCCCTGGTCGTTGAAATCCTCCGTCGCCATCAAAGTGAATTGCGGATTGAGAGCCGACACAAATCAGTTGTCCCACCTGGGGTAGCGCCTGGAACGTGTGCCAGCTTTACGCTGCCTGCTTTGTGGGAAGCGAAGATCAAGGAAGAGAAAATTGATGATGAAGCATAGCTTGTTCCGTCAGTTCTTCTGGCGTTCATGGTGGGCGCAGCTCCTAGTCTTGTTGTTGGGTGGCTACTGGCTATTGCCCATCTCTGGTCAAGTAATGATCTGGCCTGAACAAACGCCTCTACAAAGTTTGTGGCCGCAGATCGTCATTTCACCACGCAATCCGCAGGCGGGTGAACCGATCACCATCTTTGTAACAGATGCAAAGCCGTGGGCTAATGTACGACTTACCGTGGCTGGACAACCGGCTACCTTTCAGGACTGGCAGGCCCAGCCGATGCTCAAGCGTTGGTCATGGCAATGGACGGCTGTTATGCCAATACTCGACGTTCCTGATCAGAATACGGTTATTTTTTATCGTGATTGTGACACCGGTTGCCGAATGCGTGGTCAATTGGCGCTTGAACAGGAGATAGAGCAGGCGGAGGCGACCAACGCGGTAGAGACCGTTGTTGCGCCTGGCCAGGCGACCAAGCTGTGTGTTGGCTTTGCCAATCCTACGCGTGACTGGCATGGCAAGCAGGGGTGGGTAGTGGAGGTGATTTATGTGCGCCTGGCGAATAGCCAAGCTGATCCCTTCTGGAACATTGATGAAGTGGCGACACGCGTGCAGCAAGCAACGGCCAAGGGGCTACAGGTATTGTTACGGGTAGATTATGACAAAGGGCAGACGCTGCCACCTGTTAACGATTTTCTGGCGCTCCATGACTATCTGTCCGGTGTTCGTCGTCTGGCGCGTGATGCGCGTCTACAAGGGGTCTACGGACTGATTATCGGCAGTGGCCCCAATGCGCTTAGTAGCAACAGTGTAGCTTCTGCTGGCCCATTAACGCCGACTTGGTATGCACGGGTCTTCAATGGGTTTGGCGAGCCGGTAGAGCATATGGATAATGTTGTGCAGACTGTCCGCCATGAAAATAACCAGATGCATCTGCTCGTTGGGCCGGTGCGACCTTGGATTACCGATCAGAATGGCAGCCGCACCTATACCGTTGATGCGCCGTGGTTGAATTATATGAATACACTAGTCGCAGCTTTGGACGAAGCTGCGCAGATAAAAGCGGCGGCTGGTATTGCTCGAAGTGGGCCTGATGGTTTTGCTTTGCAAGTGCCGGGTCGCCCCGATGCACCTGAACTTGCTGGCTCACCGCCTGCCGAAGAGCCACGCCGCCAGTTAACCTCGCATGAGTGGCCGGGTGCCCAAATGGGCTTCCAGGTTTACCAAGATTGGTTACGCATTATCAACAGCTATGCCACCACCCGCGGCCTACCCGCCTATATTACGGCAACCAATACCTTTGCGCCTGATGTAGAAATACCGCCAGCGCAAAATTATCCGACCGGTTGGTTAACCACAGCACTAGCTGTCGTCAATACTGAACCACAGGTACAGACGCTCTGTTGGTTTCTTGACCTAATCCCCGGTGATGATCGTTGGGATAGTTTTAGTCTTACGCGTCAGCCGGGCAAGATGCTCTATGCCGCTGAGGAATTTGATGCTTTATTGTGGCAGAAGTAAGAGAGTGTACTGAATTTCAGGCTGGGGCCACCCTTCCTGGAAGAGTAGGAATACAAAGCGAGGCAATGGGCATGAAGGAGAAAATTCGTGTTTTGCTCGTCGATGACCACCCGCCTTTTCGCGAGGGGCTGCGCGTTCTGCTTGACCGCAATCCACGCATCCAGGTGGTTGGCGAGGCAGATGATGGACAGAAGGCACTAGACCAACTGAAGTATTTACAACCTGATGTGGTAATTCTGGATTGCCAACTACCTGATGCTGATGGCCCATTGATTGCGACGGAAATGCGCAAGTGCCAGGCTAGTGTTAAGCTTGTAGCCCTGAGCGCATTCGATGATCCCAACTATATCCGTGGCGTATTGGGTGCAGGCGCAATTGGCTATTTGTTAAAGAATGAAACAGTTCAAACGATCATTGCTGCGATTGAAGCCGTGGCACAGGGGAAACCCTATTTTAGTGCAGCGGTGCAAGCACAGCTTGCCAAATTTATGGTTAACATAGAGCAAGTGGGGGCTACCCCTACAGCCCGCGAGCGAGAAATTGTCGAACTACTAGCAGAAGGGCTGACGAATGCTCAAATTGGTCGGCAATTGAGTATTGCAGAACGGACTGTGGCTTATCATATTGAGAATTTACTAAGTAAATTTGGTGTGGAGAATCGTACACAAATTGTTGTCGCTGCAATACGACAGGGATGGTTAAAAGTATAGCAGTCTGAAGATTCAAACAATCAATTATATATACCAAATAGAAACGAGACGGAGAAATCCGTCTCGTTTCTATTTGGCAGCCCTGGCAAATTTACCAGGTATACTGCTAGTAAAAGATGTAAAAGTTATTTAGCAGATCAACCGTTGTAAACGCAACACAACATTGATAAAATGGGAAGCACATCATATGTTAATTGTCTGGTATCAGGTGTAAGGCGCTATGCATCTGGCTTGTATCCTGACAATTATACTTCGATGAATTGTCTAGACAGTTATTCCATCACTACATATTTGTATCTACATGTCAAGGTTGTACATTTACAACATGGATTTGTTGGCTTATGTGTAAAGGACTTTAAAACAAGGAGCGGTTAATGAAATATCGAATCGTTTTGACTATTTTGATCTTGCTAATCCTTTTGATTACATCACTTGGTGTTGCTTATGCTCACTCTTCAAGCTACTGTGGTCACACTTATGAGTCAGGCTGGTTTGAAAACACCGTCTTTGTGAGACACTATTATGCTGGTGGCCATATGCATGAATACCGACATGAGCGACCATCTGCTGGAGGGTTTTGGATCACGACTCACTATGAAACTAGAGCTTGCCCCCATTAATCCTTACAGAGTTTAGATTTGATTGAAGGCACTAACCTTTACAAACCTTGGTTAGTGTCTTCAATCAAAAGTTTGTATCCATTGAATTGTACAGAAATGAATTTGACCAGTTAGAGTACACATTATTTTGTGGTTTAAAACTTTTCTTTTTATGTAACTATGTGTATACTTGAGATTGTCAACACCATAATGTTAACCAGTCGCAAGTAAGAGTTATTATTTTTGCCATATGCATAAGAAGTTAAAAGAATTAAAACGATTTGTTAAGTTCGGCATCGTAGGTTCTATAGGTGCCGTCGTTCATTTTAGTATACTAAACCTAAGTATATTTATTTTGAGTCATAATTTTAGTTTGGATGTGAAATTATCGGCACAACTATCTAATCCCCTGGCCTTTCTGTGTGCTGTGACTTCAAATTTTTTGTTTAATCGATTTTGGACGTTTCCCGAGAGTCGTAAACATCATATTCGGGGACAGTTCCTTACCTACACAGCCATTAATACAATTGGCCTAGGTATTAATCAATTGGTGTTTGCCACAATGATTAACTGGATTACACCAAATATAACAGCAAATGCTTTATTTGCTGCGAATATTTCATTGCTAGTAGCCATTGCTATTGTGTTTTTTTGGAATTATAGCGCTAATCGAAAAATTACATATAGTGGATTGTAGGTGTATCTTCTACAAGCTATCCATCGTATTTGGAAAATTGATGTTTTAAGCAGAAGCAAGACAAGAAGAATCCGTCTCGCTTCTGCTTTGTGTTTGTCCCTGGTAGATCTGCCAGGTATTATACTGGTAAAAGATGCAAAAATATTGTGGCAAGGTTGCCGTTGTGAAATTGTTTTGGATCAGAGAAAATAGATCCAATACGCCGATAGATTAGCCCAGTAAGATTTGGCTATGAGAGTTCTTCATGTGTTGCTCAGTATCATGCTGATGTTCAAGTTGACAATAGTCTAAATTTTTTAGAGGAGGTAATATGATTCAGAATCGTCTTTCGACTGCTAATTTTAAATTGCTTGCGCCAGTGTTTGCAGTGGCACTTATGTTAATGATTACAGGAATTGCCCTTGCTGCATGGGCGCCTAACTTCTCATCAGCCCCATACACTGGAAATTTTTCTTTATCAACCACCTCAGATGCTCAAGTTGGTTTTGCACAGTACGTTAAGTGGAATTCCAGTCGTCGCCTGGCAATGCAGTCGGATACTAATCCTCAGTTCGATATGACTGCTGATTGTACCACTGATAATCCTGGCGGTGATCGTTTGGCTTATAGTGTTTTCTTTACAAACATTCCTAATTCTGGAGTGCAGGTATGGAATGATTGTGGGGGACTTTCTGCAAAAGAAGAAGTAGATCTAAAAATTAATAAATCGAGCGTGCAAGCAGAAGCTGCGTACTACTATCAGGTGCATTACAAGAAAAATCAGTATGGTGTTAGTGGCGCAATCAATCTCTCATATCAACGAGACAACTCGCCCACACATGATCATTTGGATAAGGTGCTGTACAGCAATTAATCCAAAAACTTTAACAAGCAAATTTATAGTAGAAGGAGTTTACATTCTATGTTCACAAAGTTAGTGGCGATAATGGTTGCAGCAGTATCAATGATTACAGCAGTGGCCTTCGGCAGTGTCTTCGCAGAGAGTCCTACAAACTCCATTCAAGTGGCTTCGGAATTGTATACTGTTGAAGAGAAAAACGGAAATTTGCGAGTGAATGTCCAAGTAGATTTGGAGAGCAAAGCTGAACGGGAGCGATACGCAGAACAACAGCGCCAGTATGCGTCTGAACTGGCGAGAACAGCAAATGGAAGCATTCCTGTACAAGTGACTTTCAAACGTCCTGTTTCTGCGGAAGAATTGCAAACAATGTCTAAAGAGTTTGGCTTGCTTGTTGAGCTTCTAACTCTCGAGATGCGCGATGCACAAAACAATTTACATACGGCTGTCGTGCTTGTAGATGACCTTAGCACCTTTGAGTTGGCAAAGTTACCCACTGCACCAGAAGGATACACTCTAAAGCCGATGGGTGTTATGGTGGTTCGTGGAACAATGGCAGCCTCGAAAGTGGGTGATCTAGCTCATGATGAGCGGGTATATCTGCCAGACGTTATGCCTTACTTATTGACTGTTGAGCTTGCTAAACAGTACCGTAACATTTCGACCGAACAGATCCAAGTCGATGTGCCATCACCTCATTGGAATCTCAGTCTTGAGCGAGGCGGAGCAGAACAAACTAACACTAAACTTTACTTGCCTTTAGTCAATAAATAATAGTCATTATTCCGATTTAATTCTACCACTGGAAGTACTTCATCGTTCACCAGAGAGAAGAATTAAAATTGGAATAAGGTCTAATGGACTTCTAGCCACCGATAACATATCAAAAGACGCTCGTATGGATAGAATGGGCGCCTTTTGATATGTAAGTTTTTAGTGTAAAAAATGGGTCAATTAAAATGTTTACAAATTATAAATGGATTTATATGTTCTTGCCCAGCTTATTTGTGCTAGGGGTAATATTAGGTACCACAATAAAACCACAATTTTCCTACAACCCGAAGAGCAGCAAACTTCCTTTGAACTTTACCAACCTCGACACACCTACGCAAACAACCGAAATATTTTTGCAACAACTAGCCTATTTGCCACCACTAACTGCGGAAGAAAATTGCTTCGATGTTTTATCTTCTACTGCTGTTGGCTTGCCTTTGACGACTAACGCTGAACGAAAGATTGTAAAAATTGAGATGACAACCGTTCATCTGTCAGCCACTGCCCCTTTGCTACTTAGTCTGTTGGATGATGACCCGGTTTACCAATCAATCGTCGAGGTCTCGCTTGTGACCGCAGACGATAACAAAACATCATTAACCTTCACTTTGTGGGACTATGGCCTACTCACTCCTTGGGCGTTCTACCAATACGGTGACGGTTGGAAAGTTGATAAATTATGCTACCAGCCAAGTGCATAATCCAACCATCCGCTATTGACATGGGGGCAGCTATCCACTGTTAAATCAATGACAAGGTAAACTTATGCGAAATACCATCGGAAACCGATTAAGAAGAGTAAGCCCCCTTCATCTTCTGCTCATTGGTTGGGGATCTGTAATGTTACCATTGTGGACATTGGGCATTTATTACTCGTTTAAAGAAGGGTCGATAGAGATTCAGGGCTTGGTCATGTCTTCAATAGCGCTGGTCGTCTCACTTTGTTTGATTGCTTCCCCCCTGCTTAGCCGTAATGCAGCTATTACTGCGCTTATTTTCAGTTCTCTATTTACGGTAGCAAATTTTGTCTACAATACCGGTTCAATCAATCAGATGAGTAGCGGGCTTATTTTGGATATTCTTTGCTTGGTATTGCCAAGTATTTTCCTTCTACGGTCATCGATGCCCCGCTCGCAAACCTTTGCGACCACCACCTTCACCACGGCCACGCAAAGATTGTCATATCGAGAGGTTAGCTTAATTGTACTATCTCTTGTTCTTCTATTGGTCGTGATTGGTGCTCTGTATGGGCTAGGGTTTGTTGTTTGATGATTAGCATTGCAGGCAGTGGAACAGCGACATCTTGGTTTAAGGTGAGCTAATGAAAGCGATAGTAAGTTACAAATTCATCGCTCTTGTGCTGTGTATTGCCATCCTAAGTTACGGCGTCCGCCAAAGCCAGGGTACAGCGGAAGCGGCTGTGGTCAAGCAATACCCGGCCGCTGCCCAATTTGAGTTTCTGGGGTATCATCTGGCACCCTTTTGGCAGGGCCAATTTCTCCTCTACCGTTGGCAGGCGTCGGGTGAATTATTGCCTGAATATGGGTATATTTCTGTGAAACGAAATCTTTGGGGACAGTGGCGTGTTGGCACTGGTGGGAAATGCAGCAGCAGCGATACTGCACAACTAGCGAGTCTAGCCGATTTCAGCGCTCATTATCTTTGGTACACCTATGGCTACAATGAAATGGTCTCTTATTCTGTGGTTTGTGGACGCACGAGTAGCGCACAAGTGCAGACTGTCGCCATCCTTTGGGCAGATGGCGAGGTGACAGCGGAACCGGTGGCGCAGGGATGGTTTATGATCCTGCGGCCAGAGCGTCAAGCTGCGTGCCAATTACAATTATTGGATCAGCAAAGAACTGTCATTCATACAATAGATTTAGCGCAATTCGACTTTACAACGGCCGATTCGACAACACCCCTACCTGGCTGTGTACAAAAGACTAAAGGGTGAAAGTAGGCGGAAATGCTTTCAAGGGATATAACAAAAATGTATAACTGACCTTATGGGATTATGGTCTGCTCACGCCGTAGACTATCTATCGATACGGGGATGGTAGGAAAGTTGACGAATTCTACCATCCCCGCTCATAATGGTTCTCTATGAAAAATCCGCTACCAGAGCTAAAACGCTTTATCAAATTTGGCATTGTCGGTTCGATTGGCGCCGCCATTCACCTAAGCGTTCTCAATCTTGCGATGTTGATGCTCAGTTACGGCTTTGCATTGGGCGTGAAAGGGGCAGCGCAACTATCAAATCCGATCGCTTTCGCTTGTGCTGTAGTCTCCAATTTCTTCCTGAATCGCTTCTGGACCTTCCCCGAAAGCCAACAATATGACATTCGCAAACAATTTTTTACCTATGCCCTTATCAATCTCGTCGGTTTGGGGATCAACCAGATGGTCTTTATTATGATGACCAACTGGATTGCGCCTCGTGTCATCACAAATCCGTTATTCGCTGCTAATGCTTCTCTGTTGGTTGCTATTGCCATTGTCTTCCTTTGGAATTATGGCGCTAACCGGCGAATCACCTATGCTGCTCTCTCAACTAGGGCATAAGGCAGTTGCACCACGTTATCACCAATAGCGATTAAAACAGACCTGCTTGCACCCATGTGTCGTCATCGTCCTGATTGACTTCCTGACTGTTCGTCACTTTCTCACTAGCCGGTGGCACACCCACCTTCTCTTCCAACCACCCAATCTGCCGTTCCACCTCTTCCGGGCTGCACTGGTTGACCGGCTTGCCAAAGCGTTGGAGCAAGAGTGCGTTGACCTGCCGGATCGTCTCGCCATTGACCTGGCCGTGGAGCTTGCCGGCATATTGACTGACCAACCCCTGGCGGCGGCGACGCAGTTGTTCGCGCTTCTCTTTGTCGGTGAACAGTTCCGGTTCATCGTCAGCGGCGGGTGGGGCGGGGCTGTCGGCTTCGTCGAGGGTGGCCGAGTAGCCGTTGTGACCAAAGCCGATGCCGGCGATGCTCTCCATGCTAATGCCCTGGTAGAAGAGGCGCGGCCCGTCGCCGCCGGTAAAGTTGGCTTCACCGGCTTTTGCACCGTCGATCTCTTCCAGCAGTTTGATGGCGCGCGCCGCTTCGACCCGCTTGGCAGTGATATATTTGCGCATCGCCAGGTCATTGATGCCAAAGATCCAAGCGGTCTGCTCCTCCTTGGGGCGGTTGGGCAACATGCGACCGGCGCGCATAGTGAATTGGTCGAGCCAGTTAAATTCACGAATGCCATTGAGAACGGCGGCGACAGCAATCGGCTTGTGGTCATAGCCGACATGGGCCATGCCCACCGTCACCAACATATCCCAGCCGCCATTTTTGAAGAGCCGCAAGTTGTCATGGGCGTTGCTGTCATCGGAGACGGCCAGCAGACAGCGCGCCCCCAGCGCTTGCAGATAGTCCAACACCTGGCGCGCATGTTCCTGGTTGGCGCAACCGGCAATGCCACAGTAGCGCGGCCAGATCTCCTGTAGCTCCTTGACCTTTTCCAGGGCGTGGCGCGCCGCTAACTCCCAGAACTGGGGATCGGTGGCGACTTTGGTCAACTGTTGGGCGGTGAAACGGAGTTCGATCTCTTCGGTGCGGTAGCGGGCGCGGCCATTTTCCTGGTGGCGTCGGGTCTGGTAGAGCTTGCCGTCAAAGAGATTGGCGTCAAAAGGGCGGAGAAAGCCCTGCCCCACGCCGTCGCCATAGGTCAACTCGACATCGGCCACAATGCGCCCCTGGTCGTTGTATTCGGCAAAGATGATCGGGTTGTCATCGGCGCGATAGGGGGTGCCGGTCATCACCAGTTTGAAGGCGGCATAGTCGGCCAGTTGGCCCAGCAATTTGGCTGCCTGGGTCGTGTCGCCGCTGCCGTAGAGCTTTTCGCCCAGGTAGTGCGCCTCGTCACAGACAATCGCCAACCGACCACGGTGACGCCGGGCAAAGCGTTCGTGCGCTTCCGGGTCGGCGCAGAGCGATTGGTAGCTGGAGACATAGCCAAAGCCGCGCAGACTGGCAAGGGCCGTGTTCTCCCGATGGACAATCACCCCCATCGCGTTGGGCTGGAAGTGGTTGCGCACCGCCTTCCAGTCCAGCTCAAATTGCGAACAGAGACCCAGCCGAGGGGTAAAGACGACGGCGGCATCAATGCGTTTTGCTTTGTAGAGCGCATCGAGAACCGCTAAGGCCAAAATCGTTTTGCCGCCGCCGGGGGGGATGACGGCGGTCAGTGTTCCGCCAGGCGCTTTGCTCAGGGCTGCGGCGACCGCCTGGTGTTGATGGGTACGTAGACCAAACATGCGGTTTAGCGCAGCGCTCCACTGGCCTGGAGTTTGGCCCAATCTTCGTCGGTTTGCAGCGTGAGGACGCGGAAGACTTCGGCGTAAGCCATCTCTTTGCCTTCGCCGTTGCGCGCAGCGAATTCGCGGATACGCTTGTCCAGCCCTTCCGCCTTACCGACCTGACTGTCATGGGCTTTGAGCGCTCCAATTTTAAGGTCGATGGTGCTGCTAATGTCCACATAGGTGTCGCCCTGACCACGCGACGAAACATAGACCTTGCGCACGCGACAGGCAAAGATCCCCTCTTCCTCCAACTCTTGGAAGAGATTCGGCTGGCTGCACGCCGGGAAGATGGCATCCATCGTCGCTTCGCCCACGGCGCGATGATCGGGGTGATTGATGCCGCCAAAGGAAGTGAACATCACCGTCGGGTCCATGGCAATGATCACTTCGGGGCGGAAGCGGCGGATCGCACGCACCAGCTTCTTGCGTAGTTCCAGCGTGTTGACCACCATGCCGTCCGGTTCGCGCAAAAAGGTGACATCCTCGACGCCGACGAGTTTGGCGGCGGCTAACGTTTCCGCTTCGCGAATCTCGGCGGCGCGCGCCTTGGTCATGCCCGCTTCCGCAATGCCGACATCGCCGCTGGTCACCAAGACATAAGCCGCCGTCGCGCCGCCTTGCACCCAGCGGGCAACGGTGCCGACCGAGCCAAATTCAATATCATCAGGGTGGGCGGCAATCGCCAACACACGGGTGGGGATATAAGATGAGTTACTCACGTTACAAAGCTCCTCTAATTGGGTGGCCCGCGAACACAACAACGGATTGGGGAAGCAGCGGATTTTTACCTTGATAACTTGATGCCGCTTTGTGCATCCGTTGCTTCCCCAATCCGTTGTTGTGTTCCTGCGGCTCTTTTTCGTATCGTTTACTTGGTTAGTTAGTGTTATTGAATTGCTTCCGCCCGCGCCAGCAAGCGTTGGGCCGTGCGAATGACCGGCATATCGACCATCTGGCCTTCATAGGCAAAGGCGCCGGCGCCGGCTTTTTGATGTTCGTCAAAGGCGGCCAACAGACGGCGCGCCGCGTCCACTTCATCCGCTGCCGGCGCAAAGACGCGGTTGGCGGTCTCGATCTGCCCCGGATGAATCAACGTCTTGCCGATAAAACCAAGCTGGCGGCCATTGACACACTCCGCTTCCAACCCTTGCGGGTCATTGAGACCGACAAAGACCAGGTCGATAGCCTGCAAGTTATAGGCGCCGGCGGCGGTGACAACGGCGCTACGGGCATAGAACATCTCCCAGTTTTCCCGTGAACGCACGGCGCCGACGCTGGCGGCAAAATCCTCGGCGCCAAAGACCAGCGCGTCGAGACGGGGCGTGGCGTGACCGATCTCACGCAGATTCATCACCCCCAGCGCCGTCTCAATCATCGCCACCAGACGAATCTGGCCGACGGGCCAACCATTGAGTTTTTCCTGTTCATCGAGAAAATGGCTGACTGCCAGTAGATCCTCGTCGCTTTCGACCTTGGGAACGACATAGCCGTCGGGCCGCCCTTCGATGGTAACGGCCAGGTCATTTTGGGCCAGTGGGCCGTTGACGTTGTTGATGCGCACCAGTCGTTCGCGTGAGCCAAAGTCTAATTCGAGCAAGGCTTGGCGCACGGTCAAGCGCGCCGCCTCTTTTTGCGAGAGCGCAACGCCATCTTCCAGATCCAGAATAATCGTATCCGCCGGTAGCGTACTGGCTTTCGTCACTTTACGCAGGCTGTCCCCCGGCACATAGAGCATAGAACGGCGGGGCGAAGGCGTTCGCTTGGTCATTGGCAACTCCATTCAATGATCAAAGAGTACGCAGATTGATAGCAATCATTTTAATCTGTGTAATCTGCGTACTCTTTGATAAAAACCTACTATGTTAATAATTTTCGACATAGGTGTGAAAAAGATCGAGCAACTTCTGGGTCTTGGGGCCGAGTTTACCGTCACCGATCACTTGATCATCGACCTGGATCACCGGCAGGATCTCTTTGGTGGAGCTGGTGATAAAGAGTTCATCGTAGTCAGCCAGCGCGGCGTAGAAAAGTTCGCTTTGGACCACCTCAAAGTCATCCTCGGCAATCTCCATGACGACGGCGCGGGTGATGCCGGCCAACACTTCTTCTTGTGGCGTGATCAGTTGTTTGCCACGGAAGGCAAAGAGATTGGCGCGCGTCCCTTCGGTCAACCGGCCATCGGGTGTGCGATAAACGGCCTCGACGGCGCCCTGGCGTTTGGCCGCTTCGACGGCCATTACCGCGCCCAGGTAGTTGATGCTCTTGACGGTGGGCAGCACCCGTTCCATGACCACAGTCGTGACTTTGACCCCTTCCGCTTGTTGTTGGGCCATGCTGCTTTTGATCGGGGTGATCATCACCAATAAGCTGGGCGGACCGGACGGCGTCATAAAATCAGCAGAGAGGCCGCCGGTAACGACAATGCGGATGCCGGCATCGGGGAAGCCGTTGCGGTCAAAGGTGGCTTGCACAATGTCGGTTAGCTCCTGGAGCGACCAAGGCAGGGCCAAGTCGATGGCCTGTGCTGAACGTTGCAAGCGCAAGAGATGTTCATGTAGCTTGAAGGGCTTGCCGTGGTAGGAGCGGGTATAGTCAAAGACGCCATAGCCGCGTACAATGCTCAAATCGTTGACGGGCAGGGTGGCCTGGTCGGCGGGAACAAAAGTACCGTTGACATAATAAATGGGTTGCGCCATAAGTGCTGATCCTTGCTTAACGGTCGATAAAGTGATCTGCTCTACTTTACCACAGTTGCGCAGAGAAATTGTAATTTCTGAGGGAATTGTGGAGTGAGTCGTGCTTCGGCGCAATAAAAACGCGGGCTAACGCCATGCACTAGCCCGCGTTGGCAATACGAGATTGACGATACCTTCAATAATTGTCGCTGAGACCAAATCTCATTTAAGTAAAACAATGCTATGTTGTGTTATACTTGACTGATTGAAATGATTGAATTGAGTGATAAGAGCAGGAAAAAACGCATGAAACCTTTTTTGCAGGGCGCAACCCATCGCCAGCCCCATGATCCGACTAAGCCCTGTGTGCAATTGCGCCAGGTGACAGTCAGTTATGATGGGGTTACGGCGCTGGATAATGTGACCCTAGCCTTGACTACCGGCGATCAGGTGGCGGTGGTAGGGCCGAATGGCGCGGGGAAAAGCACCCTCTTTAATGTGATTGCCGGCACCCTGAAACCGACACAGGGGCAGGTTAATATTTATGGCAGCGGTCCGCAAGGTCATATCTGTGTCGGCTATGTGCCGCAACGCAACCGTATCGACTGGCGCTTCCCGGTGACGGTGCAAGATGTGGTGATGATGGGGCGGGTCGGCAAGATTGGGCTGTTGCGCTGGCCGCGGCGCCAGGATCGCCAGCTTGCCGCACAAGCGCTTGATCGGGTTGGCATGAGCGCCTTTGCCAATCGGCAGATCGGTGAGCTATCCGGCGGGCAGCAGCAGCGCGTCTTTCTGGCGCGAGCATTGGCGCAGGAAGCGGAGTTGTTGCTGTTGGATGAACCGCTGACCGGGTTGGATCTGCCCAGCCAGGAAGCAATTCTGGATCTGCTGGCCCAACTGCGCCGGCAGGGGGTCACCGTGCTGGTCGCCACCCATGATCTCAACCAGGCGGCGGAACATTTCGCTACGGTGATGCTGCTCAACCGGCGACTGATTGCATTGGGCGCGCCGCACGCGGTGTTGACCCCCCGCTTGCTGAGTCAGGCGTATGGCAGCCAACTCCATATTGTTCACAGCAGCGAAGGCGATCTCCTGCTGGCCGATAGCTGTTGCGGTGACGGGGATGAGCCTGCCGCGCATGCTGTGGTAATGCCGGTGCAATCGCCTGCCACGCTGGAAAGAGTCCGCTGATGGATCTGCTCACTTGGTTGCTGGAACCTTTACAGTATGGCTTTATGGTGCGGGCGTTGCTGGCCTCGCTCATGGTCGGCTTGACCTGTTCGACGCTGGGCGTCTACGTCATTCTGCAAGGCATGTCCTTCTTTGGCGATGCGCTGGCCCACGCCATTCTGCCGGGGATTGTGTTGGCCTATCTCCTTGGCTGGCCGCTGGCGATTGGCGCGCTGATCTTTGGTATTTTGACCGCCTTGGGCATTGGCGCCCTGACGCACCAAGGTAATGTGCGGGAAGATACGGCGATCGGCATTATCTTTGCCGGTAGCTTTGCGTTAGGCGTGGCGATGTTGAGCACCGTTGGCGGCTATGCGGTTGACCTCGCGCACATCCTCTTTGGCGATGTGTTGGCGGTTGCCCGTGGTGATCTCTGGATCATGTTGGCATTGACCATTGGTATTTTGTTGATCGTCGTGCTCTTTTACAAAGAACTGTTGGTGATGACCTTCGACCCCATGCTCGCCAAAGTGCTGCGCCTGCCGACCACCTTTTTCCGCTACCTTTTGCTGGTACTGGTTGCGCTGACGATTGTCACGGCGCTGCAAACGGTCGGCATTGCTTTAGTGCTGGCAATGTTGGTGACCCCAGCAGCGACGGCGCAACTCTTGACGCGGCGGATGCACACCATGATGCTCATCGCGGCGATCTGTGGCATGAGCGCTAATCTAATTGGGCTGTACTTTAGTTATTATGTTAATATTGCCTCAGGCCCGGCGATGGTGCTGACGGCGACCCTTTTTTTTGCCATCGCCTTTTTGTTTGCCCCGCAACGGGGCCTGATGATGCAAAAATGGCGCACGCAGCCGGCCAAAGCATAGTTTTAGCGCGTAGTAAAGACTAATGCACGTTACGAAAATAAAGCGGTAACTGTAGGTCATCGCCTCCGGCGTGACAAGTTCCTGTAGGTCATCGCCTCCGGCGTGACAAGTTCCTGTAGGTCATCGCCTCCGGCGTGACAAGTTCCTGTAGGTCATCGCCGCCGACGTGACAAGTTCCTGTAGGTCATCGCCGCCGACGTGACAAGTTCCTGTAGGTCATCGCCTCCGGCGTGACAAGTTCCAAGGATTACCGAAACCATTAGCTAACCTGCATTAGTCTTCGGGGAAGGTAGGAAGACTAAAGCCTTTACTACGCAGCCTATTGAAACTGACAAAGAAATTGAGCAGAATATGTCGATAAAGCCTGACCACTGGATTCGCCGCATGGCGCTTGAACACAAAATGATCGATCCCTTTGAAGAGCGGCTGGTTCGCGAAGGGGTGATCTCGTATGGCCTGAGCAGCTTTGGCTATGATATTCGGGTCTCCGATGAATTTTTGATCTTTACTCCTTCCACTGGTCAGCTCACTGTCGTTGATCCCAAAGCCATTGATGACAAGGCAATGGCGCGCTACTGTGGCGATGTTTGCATTATCCCCCCCAATAGCTTTGCGCTGGCGCGGAGCGTAGAGTATTTTCGGATGCCGCGCAATGTACTGGGGGTCTGTTTAGGCAAAAGCACATACGCGCGCGCAGGGATCATCACGAACTTTACCCCGTTTGAACCCGGTTGGGAAGGACATGTAACCATCGAAATTTCCAACACCACCCCTCTGCCGGCCAAAATCTATGCCAACGAAGGCATCGCCCAAGTCCTCTTCTTTGAAGGCGAAGCGCCGGAAGTCTCCTATGCCGACCGCAAGGGGAAATATCAGGCGCAGACCGGCATCACCCTGCCGCGTATCTAGCGCATTTTTCGCAAGATGAGCAACGTTGTCGAGCCATTGCGTGTCTTGGTCTGTGGCCCTGACTTGTTAGCGCGCGTTGGGTTGACCGCCTTGCTCACCGCATCGCCAGCTATCACAGTGGTCGGCCAGGCGGCGCCGACAGAGATGCCGGTCGAACGGATCAGCGTTTACCAACCGGATGCGATCCTGTGGGATGTGGGCTGGACGCCACAAAGTCAGTTGATCCAATTAGCCGATGTAACGGAAGCCGGCTACCCTGTTGTGGTCTTATTGCCGGAAGCGGAAGCGGCGCGGGTGGTGAAACCAAGCGGCGTCCAAGGGCTGCTCCTGCGCAGCAGCGAGACCCTGGTCTTAGCAGCGGCGTTACAGGCGGTGGCGACCGGTTTAACGATCTTTGATCCGACGGTGAGCGCACTCCTCTTTGCCACCATCGGCACGCCGGACGAATCCTACACCAATGAACCCCTTACCCCGCGCGAGCAAGAAGTGCTTCAGGCGATGGCGCAAGGTCTCTCCAACAAGTTGATCGCCCGTCAACTCGACATTACGGAGCACACCGTCAAATTCCATGTCAATGCCATCCTGGGCAAACTGGGGGCGCAAAGCCGCACAGAGGCGGTGGTGCGGGCAACGCGGGCCGGGCTAATTCTGTTGTAGACGGTGGCTTACTGATGGCGTTTGGCGCCGGCAGCCTGCGGATCAAACCCTTCCGGCCAAATTGTCGTGGCATCATAGAGTGCATCGGCTAAATCAACTTTTTCCAGGTTGGCACCCCTAAAATCCGCCCCCCGTAGATCAGCCTGGTTCAGTTTACTAAAGGCCAGGATGGCCCATTGTAAATTAGCGCCCTTGAGGTTGGCTTCACGCAGATCGGCATTGGTTAGCAGAGCGCCCCAAAGTTTTGCTTCATGGAGATCAGCCTTGTATAAGTCGCCGCCGCCTAGTTGCGCTTGATGTAGGTCCATTTTGCTCAGATCGGCCCCACGCAAAGCCCGACCTTCTTTACTGTGATTAATGATTTCCCAAACTAAACGCCCCTTATTGCTGAGTTGGGTCGCGGCATTGATTTTAGCAAAGTTGAGGTCGGCCCAATTCAGATCGGCATTGATCAGGTTGGCCCCGCTTAAGTTGGCGCGGCGTAAATCCGCCCCCCAGAGTTTCGCCTCACGCAAATCCGCTTCCCGAAGATCGGCATCCTGGAGGTTGGCCTTATGCAGGTTAGCTTTCCACAGATCCGCCTTGCGCAGGTCGCGCCCCGCAGCGCCTTGGTTCACAATTGCCCAAACAAGCCGCCATTTCGTATCGATTTGGGTCAGATCATTGATAATTGTACCTATCAGATTGGCCCAACTCAGGTCGCTTCCGCGCAAGTCAGCGCCACTGAGGTTAGCCCCACTTAGATCAGCATCCCATAGACCGGCGCCTTCTAACGTTGTTTGACTCAAGTTGGCGTGGCTCAGGTTAGCCTCGCTGAGGTCAGCCCTACGCAAAATACTCCCGCTGAGGTCAGCCCCACTCAGGTTGGCGTTGTGGAAATCGGCGCCGGTCAGATCAAGCCCTGTTAGGCGCTTATGAGAACACTCGGGTAAGCATTGCGTCAACCACCACGATTGCACTTGCGGTCTAACCAGCCAGAACAAGGTACTCAGCAAAAGTAGGCTGATCGGAACCCCTACCCAACGCAGATACCAGTACATTTTTTCACGTCTTTCCTCTTTCTCCCACAGAGATACACTTTGTTGAACAAAATCACGCTCTAGTTGTCCCACTTCATTGGCGTGCTTTGTCAACCAATGTTCGGCCTCAATGCGCGCCATCCCACGCAGCAAAGCATCTTCATGGCGGTGATTGACCTGCCATTGGGTGACAGCAAAGCGCAGCCGTTCCTGCCAGGCGCGGAAGGCCCGTACTTCATCGATCCAGTTTTTCAAGCGTCCCCAGTGGCGAATGATCGCTTCGTGAATGATTTCAACGGTCTCTGCACCTCCGTCATCCGCGTCACGATCAGTGACAACCAGCCGTTTGGTCGCTAATTCGACCACAAGCGTCCATTCGGTCGCCAACTCGGCGCGTGTTGCCCGGCGGCGCGTATCCTCGGCGCCTACGCCAGGATTGACTAATTGAACAAAGAGCCGCCGTGCCAATACCTGTTCGGCAGCGCTCAGGCGTTGGTAGACCTTCTCGGCATAGGCGCCCAACGCGCCCTTGATCTGGCCGATCTCTTCGTAGGCGACATGAGTCAACGTTTGCTGTTGCTGATGGCCCCACAGCTCAGTCAGTGCGAATTCCAGTAATGGTAAGATCCCTTCCTCCTGCCCGACTTCATCTAACAGCCGATCAACCAGTTTGCTTTCAAAAGCGACTTTGTACAACGCAGCCGGTTTTTCGATCACATCGCGTAGTTCATCACGGGTCATCGCGCCGAGCAATACGATTGTTTTTTGTAGCACAGCCGTTAAGGGTGGATAGGCGAGCGCATATCCCAAGAAATCCGACCGCAGCGTGAAGACCAGACGTGGCGACGGTTCCGGCATTGTTTCAACAATCGCCACCAGCGCCGCTAGAAATTGGCGCTGTACCATGACGTCGCACCCAAGCGTAAAGAGTTCCTCAAATTGATCCACAACGATAAGCAGCCGCTGGTCAGGATGGCGTTGTTGAATGCTCAAGAGACATTCGGTTAGCGCGCGCTCGCGCTTGCGCAAGTGTTCGGCCAAGTTACTTGCTGCGATGATCTGTTGGGTTTGCTCTGCTTCAGCTTCGAGCAGCGGAATCATGGCGTTGGCTATTGCCAAAAACGGATCAGATCCAGGACGCAAAGTGACAAAATGCCACTGCTCCGCGGTACGCTTTAGCAAAGCGGGAACAAGACCGGCAAAGACGACTGACGATTTACCGCTACCCGACGCGCCGATAACAGTCACAAGACGGCCCTGTGCAATGGCTTCGAGCAGGCATTGGGTAAATGCGGTGCGTCCAAAGAAGAGGTGACTCTCTGCCTGGCTAAAGGCCGCCAACCCGCGATAAGGTGAGAGGGGTGCCGGGCCACTATGATTATTGGCGCCTTTCAGGTACTGATCTTTGAGCCGTACCAATTCAGCCCAATTTTGCAAGAGCATCAGCCCTGGATATAACTGCAACGCCTGATTCATCTCCTGTACGGCTGCCGCCTGATAACTTTCAATTGTGTGCGGATCTTGTAATTGGTCAAGATTTAAGCAGAGTAAATAGGCCAAATAGCCAGCCGGTGGGGTCATATATCCATTCTCATATTTTGAGATATGGGTGCGCGGCTTGCCAATAAAATCGGCAAGCGCTTGCTGATTGCGACCGCTATTCTTGCGTAAGTCAGTTGCAAACTCTGGAATAGTGGAAAATCGTGGTGGAAGTGTGATGGCCATGGTGAGACTCCGGCTACCATCAACGATTGCGGTTTGTTGTTCTGAACCCGTTTGCCCACGGTCGAACAGAACATTTGCAGAACATATTTGGATTCTACTGCAAAAAACCATAAGGTCAAAATTACGAAATGAGTGTATTATATTTGCTGTGATAGCACTGTAAACCCGCTGTCTTCTCATCTGCAAAAACCGTTTCGTCAGAACATCCCTCTCCGTTTATTGAACATTGGCAGAACAAATCGCAAAGTAATGATAGAGTCGGGTTGTGCAATGAGCTAACGGATCGTTGCACCCAATGGAGAGGACATCAATCGTCATTACGAAACAGGAGGAGGAGAAGATGAAACACAAGCAGAGTACGCGGAAGGATGGATGGCGCGCAGCCCTCTTGCTAGGGTTGGGCCTCACATGGGGCTTATTGTGGTTGGTGGGCGCAATGCCAGGCGCCGTGGTTCGCGCTGCCACCTTTACTGTCACCAAATTTACGGATAGCAATGATGGCCGTTGTGATGCCGACTGCTCCTTGCGCGAAGCCATCATTGCTGCCAATGCCGCCGCCGACCCCGACACGATTACCCTGATGGCGGGCGTCTATCTCCTCACCATTGCCGGCGTTGGCGAGGAAAAGGCTGCCACCGGCGACCTGGACATCACCAATCCATTGACGATTGTGGGCGCCGGCCCAGCCTTGACGATGATTGACGCTGGGGGTCTTGATCGGCTCTTTGATCTGCACCACAGCACAATTGTCCTGACGGGCTTGACGATGCGTAATGGTGTTGCCGACACTTCTGTCTATGGCGGCGCTATCTACAATGCAGCCAGACTCACGCTGAACAATAGCATCGTGCGCAGCAATAAGGCTAGTTCCGGCGGTGGTATTGCTAACCAGGCCGCCGGTCAATTGGTGATGAGCGACAGCGCCGTTATCACCAACAATACGAGCGGTAACGGCGCCGGCATCGTAAACTTTGGTGCGTTGACTCTGACCAATAGCACGATCAGCGATAACCTGGCCAATGTTGGCGGCGGCGGCATCTACAATAGTTCCGGCGCCCGGCTGATCGTGAGCAAGAGCAGGATTCAGGGTAACCGCGCCGCTGCCGGTGGCGGTATAGCGAACTCAGGTAGTGAATTGGTGATGACCAACAGTACCGTCAGCACAAACACAGGCGATGGCATCTTCAACGCTACTGGCAGCCATCTGACGGTGAGCAATAGCACGGTCAGCGGTAACAACGGCAACGGCATCACGAATTTGGGGAGTAGCCTGACTGTCATCAACAGTACGATTAGTCAGAATGCATCGACTTCCGGCGGCGGCATCGCCAACTTTAGCCGTGGTGTCGCGACCATCACGAACAGTACCATTAGCAGCAATACTTTTAGCACCCTTGGCGGTGGCCTTTATAACATTAGTGGCACCGTCACGCTAAAGAACACGATTGTGGCCGGCAACACCGCTACCGACTGTCGCGGCGTCATCATCTCCAATGGGCATAATCTTGACCGCGATCACAGTTGCCAACTGACGGCTGCCGGCGATCTGGCCGATACGAACCCGTTGCTTGGCCCGCTCCAGTTTAATGGCGATGATACCGTGACCCATGCCTTGCTGGCGCACAGCCCAGCCATTGATGCGGCTGATAACAGTGCCTGTCCGGCGACCGACCAACGCGGCTTCACACGGCCAGTGGATGGCGATTTGAATGGTTCCGCGATCTGTGATATTGGTGCATACGAGTTCGGCACTGCCACCCCTGTGACTTCTACATTGACACCAACCCCAACGGGTACACCAACGGCGACCAGTACCCATACGCCGACGCCAACTGCCTTGCCCGCGCAAACGCGTACGCCGTCTCCACTGGCATTTTTGTATCTGCCGGCGGTATTTAATCATTGGATGGCGCCGACCGCGACAGCGATACCGACGAGTACACCAACGCCAACCGGTACACCGACAATTACACCGACGCCAACTAACACGCCAACCGCCACATCAACGGCCACAGCCACCCATACGCCAACAGCAATTGTTACACCAGAGGAAAACCGTCCGCCGGAATTTACCCTGCCTCTGACAACGGAATATCGAACAGCGCACGAGTATAATCCATTTGGTCGGCTCATTGGCGCCGTAACCACTTTGACAATTTCGGCTGCCTATGATCCGGATGGCGATCCGATCGTATATTCGTGGACAGCGTCCAATGGTTCGATTGTCGGTAATGGATTAACCGCAACTTGGACGCGCATCATTCGTTTTGGTCGTGT
The DNA here is from genome assembly GCA_021405325.1 of Caldilinea sp. CFX5. Next base: position 23,106 of record QWII01000074.1, read on the forward strand.
CGAAGGTGGCGAAGCCGTTATTAAGGCAGAGGATGACCATGGTAACTTTGTTACATTTACCTTTAAATTCGAATAGCGTTTTGTCAAATAAGTTAGGAGAAAACTGATGTCAACAGACAACCACCAACCCACCTTTCAACTCTCACGTTTGGGGTTGCCCATTACACTGGGCCTGCTCTTGCTGATCGGATTGCTGTTAACAATGCGTGTTACTGCTGTGGTGGCTCAGGCGCAGGTTGCCAATGTCACTGCTGAGATCAATCCCACCCCAACCCAAAACGATGATGACGCAACTCTAACCGCGCAAGCTACGACTGAATCCCATTTTCCAGTTCCGGCAGAGGGCGCCTATCTTGGCGCCTACATCGGCGACCTGCCAGGCGACTATGAGGAATCGCTGGTGGCGATCCGACAATTTGAAGAATTGACTGGCCGCCGTTTGGCAATTATCCATCGCTTCTGGGGAATGACCATATTCACGCCCACGCAACAAGCGCGGTTCGGTCAATATGCCGATTTCGATTGGCTTCACCTTGATCGACATTTCGCCGACGGTAGACTGGTGATGATCAGTTGGAACCCCGTAAATTCGACGATGACAAGAACAATGACAACAACAATTACCTATCAATCGATTATTGATGGGCGCCTTGATTATGTCCTAACTGCGGCCGCACAGGATGCTGCTGACTTTGGCAAACCGCTCTTTATCCGCTGGTCTTGGGAGATGGATGGGGATTGGTATGCCCATAGCGGTCCGAATGCCTTTGGCATAACCGGAACGCTATCCTGGACAAATGTCCCTACCATATCTGGACATTATAGCGACACAACCAAGGCGGATGGCCCGGAGCGTTTCGTGGCTGCCTGGCGTCATGTCCATGCGATCTTTCAGCAAGCGGGGGCGGATAATGTGATTTGGGTCTGGAGTCCCAATTGGTTGAGTTCACCGATCCCCAAGCCTGACCAGATTACCACTACCTGGAATCTGCTGTCGGCTTACTATCCAGGAGACGATCAGGTCGATTGGATCGGGACATCGCTCTATTATCGTGGGGATAAACCTGACCATCAATGGCTGTCCTTTCCCGATATGTACAATCACCAAATCGGCTTAGGTAGCTCTATTGCGAAATTTGCGCAACAACACGAAAAGCCGGTGATGATCGCAGAAATCGGGGCGGCGGAAAAAGCGGACAATCCATTGGCAAAAGCAAATTGGATTAGCACCACCTATGGCACCGATGTAAGGGCATTTCCTGAAATCAAAGCAATGTTCTGGTTTTCCCTTATCAAGACAGAAGATAGCGGGCAGGTAATCGATTGGCGGGTCAACTCTTCGCCGGCAAGCCTGGAAAACTACAGGCGTGTGATGGCAGACCCGTACTATCTGGATCAAGCTGTCCATAGAGCGTTTCTGCCTATGATTGCCAGAGCCAATGTTGCCATCAGCAAGTAGTCAGCATGTACACTGAACCGTCGAACAAGCCACGCAAAATGTGGGCATCGCGACTTGTTAGGGCGGCTTGCGCCTGCGACAAATGACTGGCTCACTTCCACGTTTGGATGGTGACAGACTTTTGACAGGAAAATTTCCCGCCCTTTCTGGTATGATGAGGCCACAGCAAGATAATACAAATAGCGTAGGTAAACTGAGTTGTTTGGCTCGTCGCCGTTACCGTAACAAGCCAAAGATGACCAGCGACAGCGTTTCAGCCGAAGAAGGAGTAGCACAGTGGTTAGCAGCAAGAATTCACCAATTGTTCATATCAGCACGGCCCAGCGGAATAAATTGTACCCGCGCTATCGCAGTGCATCCTTGACTGAACATGCCGATATGCTGATCATTCTTGTCTTCTGTTTTGCCGTATATGGCGTGTTCATCTACTACCTGTTTCCACACGTTGCCCCCAATAGCTATCAGCGCATCATCACTGAACTGGGCTATCACTGGCAGGTCGCGTGGCGCTATTTCCAACATACATGGTTGCCCAATTCTCTCTTTTCTCTCTCTCAGTTTGACGAGTGGTATCGCTTTCTCGTCACCCTGGTAACGGCCTGATGCGTTACCCGCACTAGATTCTCTCTCTCTCTCAGTTGCAAAGAGCCTGCTTTTATAAGCGGGCTCTTTGCATTGGCGCGAGGTGCGACCTAGCCAAAAGGTTAGGTCGCACCTCGCGCTTTCGAGGGAAGCGGCGCACGCTGTTTTCTGTCATAATGACCGCAGTTGGCAATCGCCGTACTACGACGGCAGGCCACAAGTCGTTTGTTTGCCTAGACGAGCGTGCGGCCAACGGTGGTGTCAGTACAGACAATTGCTTGCTGGTTACAACTGTACTGGCCCCACCGCTGCGGCGTCGTTCAAAAGCAAGGAGTTCCTCATGACCGAGACATTACAAACCCTCTCCCAGAACATGGCAGGGTTAGTTGAACAGAGTGATCCGAAAGTTGTACGCGTCGATGCCCGCCAACGGCTGCCCGGCAGCGGCGTAATTTGGTCGGCGGATGGGTTGATTGTCACTTCGCACCATGTGGTGGAGCGAGAAGAGCAAATTCAAATTGGCTTGGCGGACGGCAGAACAGTCAGCGCCACCTTGATTGGCCGGGATCCGGGCGCTGATCTGGCTGTCTTGCGCGCCGATGCTACTGGGCTACCGGCGGCTACCTGGATTGATGCCGGCGAATTGCGCGTCGGTCATTTGCTGTTAGCCTTAGGTCGCCCCGGCAATCGCATTCAGGCCACCTTGGGCATTGCCAGCGCGCTGGGCGGCCAGTGGCGCACCCCAAGCGGCGGCGAAATCGACCACTATTTGCAGACCGATGTCGTCATGTATCCCGGCTTTTCCGGTGGTCCGCTGGTGACGGCCGATGGTCGCTTTGCCGGCATCAATACCTCGGCGCTGATGCGCGGCGTCAGCATGGCGATCCCTAGCGCCACGATTCGCAAAACGGTCGAGACGCTGGTGGCGCATGGGCACATGCCGCGTGGCTATCTCGGCATCGGCATTCAACCGGTGCGTCTGGCCGAAGCCCTGCAACAGACCGTTGGCCAGGAGACCGGGTTGATCGTTATGTCGGTCGATAGCAACAGCCCGGCGGCGCAAGCCGGCATGGTGCAAGGCGATGTATTGGTCAAACTGGATGGTTCACCGGTGCGTCACGTCGATGAATTGCAGGTGCTGTTGAGCGGCGAGCGGGTCGGCAAGAGCGTCCAGGCGCAAGTGGTGCGCGCCGGTCAATTGCAGACCCTGGGCTTGACGATTGGTCGTGCAAAGTAAACTTCCAATAGGAATAACTGATGGATTCTGTTTTGATGCAATTTAGTAGCGGCATCGCCGGCATAGGTGAACGGGTCTTGCCGGCGGTGGTGCAAATTCGTAATGGGCGCGCCGGTGCGGGAACCGGAACTATCTGGCATAGCGACGGCTTGATTGTCACCAATGCCCACGTCGTCCACAATCGCCGTGTGAGTCAACAAGCTCTTACCGTACAACTGGCCGATGGTCGCGAATTCACCCCCCGGCTGGTGGCGGTTGACCCGGAGGCCGATTTAGCTGTACTACGCATCGATGCCCATGACTTACCCACCATTGAATTGGGCAGCTCACAGCAACTAAAACCAGGGCAGCTTGTCTTTGCCTTTGGCTTTCCCTGGGGCGTGGCCGGCGGCGCCACTTCCGGTGTGGTGATCGGTGTGGGTGCGCAAGTGGGCGACATGGTCAGCCCCCGGAACGAGTGGGTGGCGGCCAGTTTGCATCTGCGCCCCGGCCATTCCGGTGGGCCGATGGTGGATGCCAACGGGCGGTTGATTGGGATCAATACCTTGATGAATGGCCCGGATGTCGGGGCGGCCGTGCCGGTGGATGTGGCGAAACGCTTTGTCAAAGCGACCTATGCCAAATGGCAACAAGCACAACCCCGCCCTGTGCCATCGCCAGATAGCGGTGGCCGGATTGTTCAGGTATAAGTTCTGAACTTATCAAAAAACGAACCGGGGATCAGCTTTGATCCCCGGTTCGTTTTTGGCAAGCGTGCAAGCTTATTATGACTTGACGATCGAATTCTTGGTCAGCGCATGATCTGGTTCATCCCGTGGCCGTTCATGGTCGTTGTCGTTATGAGGATACCCATTGGCGTAAGCCCCGTGGCCATTGGTTGGTTGGGCCAATCCGTTGCTACTGGCCTGATAGTAGTTATAGGTATAGTCATAGGCATAATTGCTGTCATATTCATCAACGCCATTATAGACAACCCCGACCAGGTAGGCGCGCACCTGCTGTAGCGCGTGCAAAGTCTTCTTGGCGACGGTTCGGCTGGTCTTTGTTGCCCGCACCACCAGCACCACCGCATCGACATAAGTCGAAAGAATCATGGCGTCGCTGACGGCAGAAATGGGCGGGCTGTCAATAATGACAATGTCGGCCAGGTCGCGCAGCTCAATGAAAATCTCCTGCATCCGTTTGGAACCTAAGAGTTCGGCCGGATTGGGGGGCAGTGGTCCGGCGTTCAAGATGCGCAGACCGGGAATGGCGGTCTCTTGTAACAGATCCTCGACCGGGGTCTGTTGGTCAAAGAGGCTGATAGTCAAGCCGATATTGTTCATGGTGTGGAAGAAGCGCTGCTGTGATGGGCGGTGAAGATCGGCATCCACTAGAATCACCCGCTTCCCGGCCCGTGTATAGGCAGCGGCCAGGTTGGCGGCGGTGAGCGATTTGCCATCTTCGGGGGAAGGGCTGGTGAGCAGCAGTAGACGCAATGAGCGCTCCACCGAGGCAAATTGCAGATTGGTGCGCAACATGCGGTACGCTTCCGCCGCCGGATGGGGGTTGTTCGAGAGCATGATCAACTTGTCGCCATCATGCTCAGCTTCCATTTCCGGCACTGTCGTCAGTATGGGCAAGCCAAAGAGCTGCTTGGCATCATCGGCATCTTTGAGCGAATCATCCAAATACTCGATCAAATAGGCGCCGCCGGCGGCCAGGGCAAAGCCCACAATCGCGGCCACCAGCACATTGATGAGCAGCCGCGAACTGACCGGCTCATCAGGTAAGGTTGCCGGCTCCAGCACGCTCAAAGCATTGGCGGCGCCACGTTGGGTGGTTGCCAGCAGCGCGGCATAGTTCGATTGCATGGTCGTCAGCTTTTTATCCAGCGCGTCGATCTGGTTTTCCACGTTGGCAATTTCACGGGCGCTGAAGAGACCGGCCAACTCCTGCTGCTTCTGGACAATTTCATCTTCCGTTTCGGTGATGCTGGCCTGCAACTTCTCCAGTTGCGTATCGACAAAGAGTTGGCGATTGTGTTCCGCCTGACCGGCCGGGCCTTGCAAAATCAACTGTTGTGACAACATGGCCGCAAAGCTTTGAGCAAAGACCGGATCTTCATCGATCACCTTGATCTCCACCACCTGCGTGTTGGGCGCCACCTGCACCGTGTAATAGGGCAACCAGTCGGTGCCCAGTGCATTCATGGTGGCCTGCTGAATCGGCTTGCGCAGGGCAATGTCGGCATAAGTTTGGGCCAATTGCTGGGCCAGAAAAACCTGATTGCTCGATGGGTTTGGTTCTTTAATCGCCGAGCCGACAAAAAGCGTCGTGCGCGCTTCGTAGACCGCCGGCTGCAAATAGGTATAGACAAAACTTGAAACCGCCGCGATCAAGGTCGCCGCCGCAACCAACCACCACCACCGGAAGAGGGGGCGTAAGAGCATCCGTAATTCAATCGTCTCCATAGCATTGTTCCGTGTTCTGAAAATAGTCCGCAGTTCAAAGTCCGTAGTCCGCAGTCCAAAGTCCAGTTCGCTGCACGGACTCTGGACTCTGGACTACATGATCAAGGCACCCAAATCGGATTCCAATCCTCGTAATCGTTGTTGCTGATATTGCGTTGGCCGGAGCCATCGGCATTCATGATCCAAAGCTGACGGCGCCCGACATCACGGTTGGAGAAGAAGACAATCTGTGCGCCATCCGGCGACCAACTGGGGTGTTTGTCCCACTGGTTACTATTGTTGGTCAATTGCTGGATGATACTGCCATCCACGGTGACCAGATAGATCTCATCACTGCCCGAATCGGTGCTGACAAAGGCAATCTTATCCCCCAGCGGCGACCAGGTGGGATCATAGCTCATTCCCTTAAAGGCGCTCAGTTGGCGCACCGTGCCATACTGTAGCGAACGCACCTGAATTTGCAAATCGCGGTTGGCATCGGCCATGACAATAGCCTGCTCCTGGCGATCCGGCGAAAGTGCGATCTGGCGGAAGGCGAGGTCATGCACCCACGGTTCGTTGACCCGGAACAGTTGACCGTTGTTGGGGTCAAGCGCGTAGGTTTCCTCTTGCCCGCTGCGATTGGTCTTAAAGACGATTTTGTTGCGGTAAATATCCGGCATCACATCCGGCAGGAAAAAGAGTGTCGGCGTCGGCGTTGGCGTGAAGTCCGTAATCGGTTGCAGCGACGGCAGCGGCGTCGGCGACGGCGACACCGGCGGCAGCGGCGTCGGCACCTTCGTGATGACAATGCCGTTCCACGCCAATGGCGTCGGCGTACCATCGACCAGGGCAGCGGCCGTGGCGATCACGGCTTGCGCCTGGGCGGTCGCGGCATTTTCCGGCGCCGCGGTGGCATAGACATATTCGGCAATGACCGCATTGTATGGAAGCGCTGTCGGTGTGTCCGCGCCACTGGCGGCGACGGCGGTAGCTTCGAGGGAACGCGCCGCCTCGGTCGCCACATTTTCGACCGGTGGCGAAGGAACGACCAAGACCGGCGTGACAAAGCTGGTTGGCACAGGCGTGAAGGTGCCGGTGGTTACGGCCACGGCGGTGGCATATTGGGCGTTGCCGGTCGCCTCAGCCGGATTGGCTGGCGTGGACGTTTCCAGCAACACGGGTGGCAGGCCGCGATCAATGGCGACCGCTTGCACCGTTGCCAGGTTCGCCGGGAAGGGCGTTGGTGTCACCACCTGATAGGGGACGGGCGTATAGGTGCCGGTGGTGACAGCAATGGCCGTCGCTGTGCTATTGGACGCAACCACCGTCAGTACATTGGCCGGCGGCGCGGTCAGCGTCGCCACAATGAATGGTTTGGTCGGCAGCACGGGCGGTGTCGCCGGTGCCGGCCCAACGCTTAAGAGTAAGACCGGGCCGCTACCAGTGGTGGCCGCCCCAACGCCACTGTCCCAGGCGAAGAGGGTGTCCTGCCCATTCGTATTGGCCGTCATCCGCAGTGTGAGCGAAGTGGCGCCCTGCAAAAGCTGTTCCTGCAGCCATGCCTTGACCTCGGTATCAAATGCCCAGGTGTTTACCGCGTCAATGACCAGCGCCTGTTCGTTGATGGCCGGTGACAAACTGAGTGAAGCCGGCGCGCTCAACAAGCTCAGGAAATCGGCGCTGGCAAGATTAGGCAGCGCTTCTTCTGCGATCAATTGCATCTGCCAGGTCGCCGGCGCCGTGGTGAGATTGTCGTCACGCACACCAGTCAGACGCAGTTCCCCATATACAATATCGGCGCCACGGGGGATGTTGCGTAGATCAAAGCGGATGGCGGCAATGTGCGCCTCGCCGCCATTTTGCCCCACATAAAGAAAGGAATCATTGACATGATTGCGTCGGTTATCGTTGCTCATCCACCAGCCGGCGCTGTTGTTGCCCGGGGTCAGGTAATACCCTTGACCGCCCGGCGGGGGCGTCGGGGTGACAAAACGCTCAATCGTAACCAGGGGCGCTGGGGTCGCTGTCGGGTTGACGGCGGCATTGAGCACAGCCACAGACAATGGCGTCTTGGTAAAGGTTGGGGACGGGTTCGCGCCTAAGAGCAGCAAACTGCCCGTCTGATAGGTGCGCGCCGTTGCCTGTTGTTGCCGGCGAATGACAAAACCGGATGCTACCGACAGGAGCACTAGAAAGACGGTAGCCGCAAGCGTAACCTTGGTCGATAAGAATGACCAGCGATGGAGCCGGCGGGCGGAATAGGAGGAAACTGCCGGCAAGAGCAGTGTTTTCGGCGCCCGGCGCCGCGCCAGCACCGCTTGTTGGCGACGGGGCAGCAAGATGCGATTAGCGTTGGGTGGGCGTACCGGCTGCTGCTGGATACGGACCAGTTGGGTCGTCTGCGTTGTTGGCAGCGGCAAGGCGGCTGTGGCAACCAGCGGCAACTTTTCCGGGCCGTTGGCGCTGCCCGTGCGCACCAGCGTCCGCACCGCGAGGGGGGTGTACAACGGGCATTGGGTATGGTTAGCGGCGAGGCAGAAATTGGCTTGACGCTCCGGGTCGGGCAAGAGCGGTTCCGTCTGAACATAGCAGCGGTGCGCCATCGTCGGACTCATCAACAGGATGGTGCGATCGCTATTGAGGCCCAAATGCGGACAACAAGCTCGTGATGCAGGTGTAGTCATTACATTATCTCTCATAAACCGTGGGCGACCGCCAAGGGACGCCCCTACTTTCTACTCATCCGGCCGCACTCATCCGTTATGTATAGCGCGGTCGCGGTTGAAGAGTAGATCGACCGCAGCCGCTAAATCAGCAACAATCGGCGGTGGCAACACAGCATCAACGAAGAGCCGATCCAGGTCAACGCCCTGGCGACCACTCTTGACCAAAATGGCGTGACAACCGGCCGCACAGGCAGCTTCGTAATCCGTCATCGCGTCACCAATAAAGACTGCTTCGGTCAATGAAAAGGCAAATTGGTGAGCAGCCTGTTGGAGCAATCCCGGCTGTGGTTTGCGACAGCGACAGTTATCGGCTGGGTGATGGGGGCAGACAAAAAAAGCGTCAATGCGCCCGCCGGCCTTGGTAACGACTTCATGGAGCCGTTGATGCAGTTCTGTCACTACGGCTGCCTCAATAATCCCGCGTCCGATGGCCGACTGATTGGTGACGACGACAATCGGGACGGCCAGGGTTGCCAATCTTGCCAGGGCGGGCAGGACGCCCGGCAAAAACTGGAATTCCTGCCAACTCTTGACATAATCAGCCCGTTCGCGATTGAGCACGCCATCCCGATCCAACAAAATCGCCTGCATAGATGACCATCAACTACCGTTTCACCGGTACCCGATCGGCAATCACCGTGGGAATCGGTTGATCGCTATTGAGTAGAAAGCCATGCTGCGCAGCCTTGCGCACAGCAATGGTGACCATGTGCGCCATCATCAAATGAATGTCTTCAATCTGCTCAATCGAATCGCTGGGAACCACAATGGGCAGATCGACCATCTTTGCCAGCTTGCCGCCCTGGTAGCCAGACCAGCCGATGGTAAAAGCGCCGCAAGTGCGGGCGACCTGCACCGCTTTCAGGACATTGGCGGAATTGCCGCTGGCCGAAATCGCCAGCACCACATCCTCCGGCTGGACAAAATTGGTTAATTGTTCGGCAAAGACCGTATCGTAACCATAATCATTGGCGCAGGCCGAGAAGAAAGCCATGTTGTCATTTAGCGCTTGCACCCGCAAACGGGGTACACCGGCCATTACCGTATTTTTGCCCAGATCGCAGGCAAAGTGCGACGCGGTGGCGGCGCTGCCGCCATTCCCCATAATGAATACCTGGCGCTGATTGATGCGCGCCAGATGGATCTGTTCGACTGTTGCTTCAATCAGTTCCAGCGCCAGTGCGTCAATTGTGCGTTTAATACCAACAATGTAATTGCGATATTGCTCGACAGAAGTCATGCCATGAACTCCTCAGCGATTATCACGAACAGCACAGAAAGTAACCCATAACTCTTGTACAAAGTGTTCCTTGCTGGCGCTCGGTGGTATATATCCTCAACTGGAGTGGAAAATAACTTTTGAACCATCCGGTTCCAAGCGAAAGGGGAGTTCGCGCAAAGAATGTAATGCCAAGCGCACCTCATCCTGCTGGTGAGAGGGGCAATAGAGCAACAGAAAGCCGCCGCCGCCGGCGCCCGAAATCTTCCCGCCAATGGCCCCCGCTTTGCGCGCGGCGCTATAGAGATCATCGATCACTTGGTTGCTGATGCGGCTGGCCAGCCGTTTCTTCAATTGCCAGCTTTCGTCTAAGAGGGCGCCAAAGTCATCAAAGGCGTGGCTTTCCAATGCCGACCGCGCGCTCAACGCCAGTTCTTTCATCTGACAAAGCAGTTGGGTGTTGGCGTCAATGTTTTGCGACTGTTCCGTGAGAACACTCTCCGCCTTCCGGGTTACATTGGTGTAAAAGAGCATCAGGTTTTGATTCAGTTTGCGCAACTGTTTGTGATTCAACCCTAGGTGATGCACACGGATCTCATCATTGCGCCCAAAGAAGAGGAAGCGCTGGCCGCCATAGGCGGCAATGTACTGATCCTGCACCCCAATCGGTTTGCCCAGAATGTCAATCTCAATCTCACAGGCTTCCCGCGCCAACTGTTCATGGGTGACCGGTGTGCCCAGATAGCTGTACATGGCGTTGAGTAATCCCACCGTCACCGTGCTGGAGGAGCCAAGCCCGGAGCCTTCCGCAGGAATATCGGCCATGGTGGAAATCTCAACCCCCTGCGTAATGCCGGTTTTGCGCAAACTTTCGCGCACTAATTCATGTTGCAGTTCATCAATACTATCAACCAACTCCGTACGGGTGTAGCCGACGCGGATTTTGCTGTCAAAGCGCTCCTTGATGATGACATAGATAAACTTGTCAATGGCTGAGGAAAGAACCCACCCTTCTTCCTGGCGAAAAAAGGCCCGGAAATCGGTGCCGCCGCCGAGAAAGCTAATGCGCAAGGGTGTTTTGGTAATAATCATGATTCACCTAAAGAGCTTGGGCAAAGCCGGAAACGGCCGGGGTGGTCTGGGCTACCTGTTGCGCCCGGTCATAACCATGAAAGGTGCCGATGTCAATGACATACTCATCGCCTGCAATGGGCTGCCCCCACAAGGCGTACCCGCCGGCCAGCGCTGCCGGAAAGACATGGCGGCCAAAGTCCACTTCGCTTGCGGCCGGAATCAGTTCGAGAATGGCTGGCTCACAAACCATCAGACCGGCATTGGCCAGATCGGTGAAGACCTGATCCGGTGGCGGCTTCTCGACAAAGCGTTGAATGCGTCCGGTGGCATCGATCGCCACCAATCCGCACTCAGTCGGATTCGGCACTTGGTAGAGCGCCAGCGTCGCTACGGTGGTCACCTTTGTCTGCGCTTTCCGCGCTTCATGAAAAGCCAGTAACCGTGACAGTGACAGGTTGGTAAAAACATCACCGTAGACAACAACGAATGGTTCATCCAGAAAGGCTTGCAGATGTTTGGCGGCGCCGGCTGTCCCCAGGAGTTGCGGTTCATACGAGTAGGTAAGCTGTACGCCAAAACGGCTGCCGTCGCCAAAGTAATCGGTAATCACGTTTGGGCAGTGGTGCAAATTCATGGCGATCTGGTCAATCCCGGTGGCGTGCAACCAGGCCACATGCGCTTCCAGCAAGGGTTTGCCCTGGACCGGCAACATGGGCTTGGGGCGGTTGAGCGTGAGGTCGCGCAAGCGTGTCCCCTTACCGGCGGCCAAAATTAATCCTTTCATTTAGTAAGCTCCGTGCCCACGAAAAACAGCCGGCAAGGTCTGGAAGAAGAGAATTTGCAGGTCGAGCCAGATGCTATAGTTCCGAATGTAGTGCATATCCAGCCGTACCCGTTCCTCGTAGGAGAGATCCGAGCGGCCCGATACCTGCCAGAGACCGGTCAATCCTGGTTTCACCGTCAATAAGTTCTGTTTCATCCGCCCATACATCTCCGCCTCTGCCGGCGAGATCATTCGTGGCCCGACCAGACTCATCTGCCCCAGCAAGACATTGATGAATTGGGGCAACTCATCCAGGCTGGTGCGGCGCAACCAGTGGCCGACACGGGTGATGCGCGGGTCAACTTTAAGCTTATGGGTCGCTTTCAGTTCGGCCAGCAATTCGGGACGCTGAGTCAGAATTTCATCGCCATTGATCACCATCGTGCGAAATTTGAACGCGCCAAACTCCCGCCCGCCCACGCCAAGCACCCGCCGCCGATAGAGAACGGGGCCGCGTGAATCGAGCTTGATCAGGAGGCCGACCAATGCAATGAAGGGGAGTAAGACAATGGAACCCAGCAGAACAATGCTGTAATCTAAGACCGTTTTGAGAACCATCTCGACCGGATCGAGCCGCATACGATTCAAGTTCATCAGCGGCACGGCATTGCGGGTTGTCACACTCATCCCGGTGGTGAAAATTTCATACAGACCGGAGGAGAGCGACATATTGACATTGGGCATAGCCGCCAATTGCAACGTGGTGTCCTGCAACTGTTCACGCGAGAGGGCCGTGGTGGCAATGATGATCTCCTCGGCGCGGCGCTGATTCACGATTTCGGCTAAATGATGCAACGTCCCTAACACCGGCAGCCCCAACAGCGTGCGGGGGCGATTTTCCGGCTCTGTTTCCACTGTTTCATCAATAAAGCCCAGGACGATCAAGCCCGAGTGCAGACTGGCGCGCAATTGATTGGCCAGCGAGATGGCTTCCGCATTGGTGCCGACAATCAGCGCCGGCGTGACAAACCAACCATGTTGGCGCAAGGCGTGGGCGACCCGGCGTAGGAACCAGCGATTGCTACAGACCAAGACACTGGCGAAGACCCAAGCCAGCACTAACCAGCCACGGGCAATGATAAAGGTCGGTTCGATAAAACTGACGGCCACCACCAGCATCATTCCGCTGGTGCAACTGTTGAGCGCACGTGAATATTCGGTTGTGCCGCTCAATAAGATCTGGAAATCATAGAGTCGTAACATGGCAAAGAAGAGCAGCCAGACCGGAATCAGCATGGCGACCAGCCGCACATAATGGCCGGTAGAGGGAATCACATCCTCAAAGACTGGGATGCCGCCGTAAAAGCGCAGCCAGTAAGCCAGGGCAAAGGCCAGTAAGAGCATCAAGGCGTCACTGCAGAGTAGAACCAGTTGATACGCGCGTTTCCAGGTCGATTGTGTCACCCAAAGTTTGGGGAGCATCTGCGTCGTGTCAGAGACCGAAACATTGGCGTTAGATGTCGCATTAGATGTCATAATCGGCAAATTTCCCAGCGTTTTTGCGAATGCTTGTGTCAAAAGACACCCTAAGTGTAACAGTAGATTGATCCTGAAGGTGTTACAATTGTCTTACAATGATTAGTGGCGACTATGTCAAAAGTTGTATCAAGTTGAAGATAAAAACAGGACAAAAAGGCGATGACAACAGCAGTCGCAGAGGGCAATGGTGCAGGGGTAAATCACTGGTCAGGAGCAGCATATCCATGCCGCTGTGTACTGACCAACGGTTTACCCCTGCGCTTGGATTGTTTGCGCGTCAATGCGCATTGGGGCTGGTAAAAACAAACGTGGCTTGTGATTGTCTTACGCAACTGTCTTGCGCAACTGTCTTGCGCAAGACAGTTGCGCAATTGTCTTACACGGCCGGCTGTTTCACCGGTTGGGACAGCGTGCGTGGCTGCACCAACTGTTGATACGCCACCTGCAAACTATAAGCGGCAAACAGGATAAAGAAGGGATCGAGCGGGATGCGATACCGGATCATTGTCCAGGTGACAGCGTAGATTCCCGTATGGACAACAATGAACAAATAGATGGGCGCTAATTCAGTGAAGCGGCGCAAATTGGCAAAAAAGCCATAGAGTGCAAAGGGGACGATCACGCCAAAGGAAAAGACGCGCAAGAGATTGGCGGGCAGCGTCGAATCCGCCGTCGGCCAGAAGAGGAAGAATTCCCGCAGCCGCGTCAGGCTGAGCATGACAAAGTCCCACGGTTGATTCAGTATATTCTGCACCCCCAGGCGCAGCAAGGTGTTGGTAATGAGTACATCATTTTTGCTTGCCAACACCTCCGGCGGGATGGGGAAGACTTGGAAGGGATGAAAATCGCCCATATGGCCCGGATGGTTGCCATTCCAGAAGACATGGCCGAATTGCGCCTCTAAGAGCAAGAATTGATGCCAGAGTAGATAGTTGCGGATGGTTAGCGGCAATACGGCCAGACCAATCACCACAAACGGAAGCGCCACCAGCCAAAGTTTTGTCTCTTTGCGCACAGCATAATAGAGCCACAACAACAAAATCGGAATAAAGAAGACCACCGCCATTCGCAGGAGAACCGCCACCGCCAGCACGACGCCCAGCGTGAACCAGGCGCCAACCCCTTTCAGCTCACCGGCGCGCATCCGTATCGCCAGGTAGAGGGCGATCAGCAAAGCCAGGGTAAAGGGTGTTTCTGTCACCAATGTGACGCCATAGAAGATCAAGTACGCATAGACGGCCGCCAGCGCGCTGGCGACTAACGCCACGGTTGTGCCAAAGAGCCGCCGGCCAATGAGAAAAAGCAACCAGACGCTGACCGTACTCATAAGCGCCATGATGATTCTGGCCGCCAGCGGGTGATAGCCGAAGAGGGTATAGATGCCGGCGAGGAAAAGGCTAATGGCGTAGGAGTAGTACGACTGTGGCGCATCCGCCGCCACCCAAGGATACCACGGTTCCGGAAAGGTCATGCCATGACCGCTGGCAAAGCGCTGCCCCAACATACTGTAGGAGATCTCATCATGCGCTCCGGAAAGCCCACTCACCGTATCCCCTAGGTAAAAGGCGGCGGCCATGCGCGTCACCAAGGCGACGAACAAAATCAGTATGAGATAACGATTTACCTGCTTTTGATCAAAAGTCATCATGTGCACTCTTTGTTTCTTCCTATGACCGGTATACTGTCATCACAAACCCGATTTCTGCCAGAAACCGGGTTTGTGATGACGGTATACGGCTTACTTGCCAACGACTGTCGTACCCCACAAGTAGACGATCGGTTCCAGCGGTGCAACCGGCCAGATGGCGCTTTGTTGCACCTGGAACCCCTGGTTTTGTAACAATTCCCGCCAGTGGGCCAACGATAAATCGCGATCGATGGGCTGAAAGGCCGCTTTCCCAAAGAGGCGGCGCCGTTTTAGCACAGTGCGCACGAGCCGCAAGAGCAGCATGGGATCAGGGCGTTGCCGTAACAAGCGATTCTTGGCCCACGTCTGCAATGAGTTGGGCGCCGGCACCGAAAGGGCAAAATGACCGCCCGGCGCCAACACCCGCCGAATTTCACGTAAACTTTGCGTTAAATCAAAGACATGTTCCATTGTGTCGGCGGCGACAATGGCGCCAAAGAAGTTATCCGGGTAGGGCAGATGTTCAGCAATGGCGACGGCTGGTCGCAGACGGGCAAACCGGGCCTGCGCACGCGCAACCCCCACCTGTGAAATATCGACGGCGTGCCATTCCAGGCTGGGCGCGGCAAAAGCCCAGAGATCGCCATCGCCGGTGCCAAGATCAAGCAAGCGTTGGTTCGGCGCCGCCCGACAGAAATCCAGCAACGCCGTTTTGGTCACACGCGAATATTCGCCATCCAGATGGGTGCCCATCAGACCGGGGGTGGTATAGGCTTTGTCGTAGATGGCCTGAACTTCAGCGGTGGACAGCGTGGTAATGGCCTCCAGTTCAGGTGGTATCCTTTTATTCCTCATCGTCGTATCCTATTGTTTAGGATCCGTAAAAATGTAACCTGATATACCGCTCTTCGCGAGTCCGTGACTCGCAGCCAACCTGGGCGAGTCACGGACTCGCGAAGAGCGGCAACTTATACTTTACGGATCTTTAGGGCTAGTCTCCATACCTCCTACTCCTCGCCGGTCACGGACCGGCGAGGAGTAGGAGGCCGGCATTGGTTTACAAAGCCATGGCCGCCTGATAATAGCGTTCCAGTTGCGCCCCCACGGCATCCCAGGCATGAACACGCTCCACATAGGCGCGCCCCGCTTGCCCGATCTGCGCCCGGCGTTCCGGTTGCGCCAACAACCTCAAGATCGCTGTGGCAAACTCACCAGCGCCGTCAGCCAGGAGCAAGTCGCGCCCCCGCTCTGCTTGCAGCCCGGATGCCGCGGCGGGGCTGGCAATGACCGGTGTGCCACAAGCCATCGCCTCTAACACTTTGTTCTGGATGCCGGCGCCGTATAACACTGGCGCCACAGCGATAGTCGCCTGGCTGAGATAGGGGCGCATGGTCGGCACAGCGCCCGTTACCACCACGGCGCCGGCGGGGGCAGAAGCCGTGTCGGCCAGGGCGCGCACTTCGGCCGGCGGATCTTTGCCCACCAGTTGCACGCGGACAGTCGGATCGTGCGCCCAGACTTGCGGCATGATCTCTTGCACGAGATGAAGCGCCGCCGTGATATTGGCGTGGTAGCTCATCTTGCCGGAGAAGACCAGGGTCTTTTCGGCTTTCGGTTGGTCGTCCTGACGGAAACCTTCCAGATCGACGCCATTGGGCAACACCGCCACCGCGTCCGCTGCTTGGTTTTCCGGCGGCTGTTGCTTATCAGCCGCGCCAGGACTGTGCGGCCGGTAAGGGCGCGGGGCTGCCGGCGCCAGCGCCAGCAGCGCCAGTCGATCATGGGGGGACGTGACCAGTATCTGGTCAAATTGTTGGAGTAACCAGCCCTCATAACGACGGGTGCGCGCCAACTCCAGCGCGGTCATCAAACGACCGGAGCGACTGCGACTGCGCTCGGCTGCCTGGGCAAAGAGATAGCTGATACAATCCACGCTATCCCAGACCACCGGCGGCGCACCTTGCGTCGCGCTTACCGTCTGCTTGAGGGCCAGCCCATAGCGCGCGCCGCGCAGATGCTCAACATGGATCACGTCAAAACGGCGTTGGGTCACGAGTTGACGTAACTGGTGCGCCAGATGCGGCTGCCAACAATAGGCGGCTTGCAGCGGGGCTTGTGACGGCAGCGCTTGCACACAGTTCCATAGCGAACGCGTCTTGGGCAGTGGATCAGCGATGATTTCGATACCAAGCGCTCCTAGCGTTCCCAACTCTTGGCGCTCCTGCTCATTCTGCCAGAGCGTCGCCAAGGTGATCGTATGGCCGCGGCGCCCCAACGTGCGCAACAGTTCATAGGGACGCACCCGGATCGGATTTGGCGTGTAAGGAACGACAAAAAGAATCTTCATGCAATGAGTGTAACAAAAAGTCGTAAAGTCAGTTGTTTCAAGATCTTGACAAGTAAAAAGCGAGTGCGCTGCCGCGGTTTGTGGCCTGGGCGTACCCTACACTGACAGGTTTCAAAAACTTGTCAGGTGTACCACGGAATGTCAACAGAAGCTAGCTGTAGATATAATCCCACTGTCGATAGACGTGCTGCCAATCATAATGGGTTTCAAACCACTGCCGGCCGGCAGCGGCCAACTGATTGGCCTTCTGCGGGGATTGGAGTAATTGGAGAGTGCGCTCAGCGAAAGCGGTTGGCGTGTCGGCAATCAAGATATTTTCTTCCGGTTGAATAGCAATCCCTTCGGCCCCAATCGTTGTACTGACCACCGGCATCCCCCACCGCCAACCGTCGATGATCTTCACCCGCATTCCGCCGCCGGCCAACAAGGGCGCCACAAAAGCGGCTGTCTCGGCCAGATATGGCTCCACGCGATCCACAAAGCCGGTGACCACCAAATTTTGCGGCGGGAGGCCCAACTTCTGCAGCGCCGGCGGCGGTTGCTTGCCGATCACCGTGAGAACGCTCTGTGGCGCCTGTGCTAACACCTGGGGAAAAACGTTTTCAGCAAACCAACAGATCCCCTGCGCATTGGGCGGATAGTGCAACCCGCCCACAAAGGTGACGCGATGGGCGGACGGCAGCCGTTGGATCGGGGGCTGCTCGGCGCTGTCGCCACAGATCGGAATGATGGCGTCACAAGGCGCCTGTTGCCCCAAGCGGACGGCCTGCTGTTGCACCGCCCGATAATCTTCCTGTGTTACCCAGATCACATGGTCAAACTGCTGACAGATCGCCACTTCATAACGCGCCATCTTACGCGCTTCCCATTGTAACAGCAACCGCTTGAGCGGATTGGCGTCATCACCGGCCAGCCGTTCGGGGATCATAAAGACGGCGTTGTGTTGATCCAACACCGCCTTTGCGTGTTGCTGATGTTGTTGGCGTTGCGCCAGTAAAGCATAGGGCGCCATCCAAAGTTGATCGGCGTGAATGGTTGCGAATGGCTCCGTGGCGCCTGTTTCGACTGCGCGTAGCAATGCGTTGATTTTGCGCACCATAGCGCTATTCCAGTCGCGCGCAATGATAAAGGGTTGGCGACTCAACAAACTGCGCAGGAGATGATAGCCGTCGCGCAGCGGCGAACGGGGCATCGGTACGGTATGAACAGCCGCACAGAAGTGCTGCAGATGGGCCAGCGCCTCCGGCGTATCGGTGGCGCGCACAAAGGAAACCAAGGTGATCTCATGCTGTTGCGCCAGGTGGCGTAACACATAATAGGCGCGCACCTTTGGCCCGGCGTTAAGCGGGTAGGGGAGCACCTGGGTAAAAAAGAGAATTTTCATGCCGGTTACATATTGGGTAAGGCCATCACCAGGCGGCGGTAGTGGTGGGCCAGCGTAAAGTGGCGACGCCGGCGCTCTGGCGTTTCCAACCAGGCGAAGGGCGTCATCACCAGGCGCAGCAAGGTTGCCCCCAAGAGAATCAACTTATAGAGCACCGTGGCGACGGCGCCGTGATGTTTGCGGAAGTAGAGAATTTTGCTGCGGTAGAGCTGTAAAAACATCGGCAAGGCCGCTTGCCGTGTACTCTGGCCGCCATAGTGGATGATCATCGCGGCCGGCACAAAAAAGATCGGCCACCCTGCCCGGCGAATCCGTTGGCAGAGGTCCACCTCTTCCGTGTACATAAAATAAGCGGTGTCAAAGAAGCCGATCTGGTCAAGAACTACGCGGCGGATCAGGAACGCCGCGCCCTGGACAATATCAACCGCCCGCGGCTTGTGGGGCGACCAATCATCCATTTGATAGACGCCAAAAGGGTAGAGCCGATCCAAATGCAACATCCGCCACAACTCACGCGTCAGCGTGGGGGCAGGGTAGCAAGAGGGCTGGAGCGACCCATCGGGATTCAGATAGCGCGCTCCGCCGGCGCCCACGTTGGGGTGGGCTTCCATAAATTCTACCATCGTTGTCAACGCTTGCGCCAATACCTTGGTGTCCGAATTTAACAATAAGATGTACTTCCCTTTGGCAACCGCCATCGCCTGGTTGTTCGCCGCCGCAAAACCGACATTCGTCGTGTTCTGGATTAAGTGCACCCAAGGAAAGTGGGTTTGTATGTGGTGCACGCTATCATCGCCGGATGCATTATCAACCACCAGCGTTTCCACTTGCCCCGCCGGAAAGGCGGCGACTTCGACCGCCACCGATGCGAGACAATCAGCCACCAACGCACATGTATTCCAGTTCACGATGATAATCGATAACAACTTTTCAGCGCTCGTCGGGGATGATTGAATTTTCATCTGCTGTGGAGCCATATCAACCTTATCTTGTGCTTTATGTTGCTCTAGGTACAGCCGGTAGTTGCCGGTATTTCCGTTCCAATACCAGCAACCCGCCCAAGAAGAGCCAGGGCAAAATGCTCGACCGGACGCCGAGCAAACCGACATTATAAACAAAAGGCAGCACCCAATCGCCAAAGGCGCCGGCGGCCATGGTCGCCACCCACCCAGCCAGCGCACCGTAGACATAGGCTTTTTCAAAGCCTTCCGCCACCCGCTTGCGCAGCCGCCACCCCAACCACCCAATGGCGAGCATCAACCAGAGGTAGACAAATAAGCCTAGAAAGCCGGTCTGGGCAATCAGATCCACATATTGGTTGTGTGAATTGAAATTGACGGCATAGCCACGAATGCGAAAGAGCGGCGTATACCAGTAGTAGTTCGCCGGTCCCAAGCCTAAAATGGGGTTGGCCTTGACGATCTCGCCGACAATGCTCCAGGCGTCAAGGCGGGTTGCGTAGCTGTATTCATCGCTGGCGACGGCGCTTCTCACCAGATCCAGGGCCGGAATGAGACCAAAGGGCGCCAGCAGGTAGCCGAAGCGCCACGAGCGCAGCACCAAGAGCACCCCGACACTGATCAGCGCCGGCATCCACCCCGATTTCCAGCCGCCATTCAAGATGTAGGCCACATAGAAGGTCATCGCCACCACACCAAGCAGCGCCACCCGCCAGCCGGGCCATAGCCGCCGATTGAAAAGCGCCTGACTAAAGGCCAAGGTGACAACCCACGTCCAAAACATGCTGGTGGTGGCCCCCCCTTGGTAGAGGTGTCTAATGTAGCGCCCGGCGTGTGGTTCAATCCAGCCGAACATGTGTACCCCGCCATAGACGATCACGACGGTTGTCAGGAGCGCCAGCCAGCGCGTCTCCTTGATCTGATGGCCCACCAGCAGTAAGGCGGCGATCGCGGTGACAAAGACCATAAAGCCGCCAATTTGGGCGCTCATGGGGGCGGCTTGCGTGCGATACCAGGAGATTTGACCGATGACTAGCGCTAACGTCGCCACAACGAGCAGCAGCAAAGCCGGGCGCGTCACCTGGACAAAGTCGAATTGGATGTCACCTTGCTTCATGATCATGCCGAGGAACCACAGCGCCGTGAGGAAAAGAATGCCCAGCATGGTCAAATTGACGCCGCCCGGCCCATTAAACGGAATGATCATCCCCCCCAGCAGCGTCAGGATCAGCCCCAGCGCCGGTTGGCGCAAGAAAAGCAGGGCGACGCCAACACCCAAGGGTAAGGCCAGATAGAGAACGGAGGTGCGCAGCCCGACCACCAGGCTGGCAAGCAGGACAGCACTAATAATGCCCCAAGTGGCGATCTGATGCGGGTTCAGGCCATAACGGCGGGCAAGGATGACAAGATTAAATTCCGGTAGCGAACGCAGCGCACTGATCATGACCCTCTCCCTTGGCGGCGGCCTACTGTTCCGCCGCCGCTACACGCCACAGGGCTTGCCGCAGCGCCGCCCGCAGCCGGTATTCCCAGGAGCGCACGCGCAGTTCAATCCCTTGTTCCTGTTTATCGGGGGCCAGTTTCGGATGTTGCACCCAATTGCGGATAGCGTTCGTCGTATTGGCAAAGGAGAGATCGCCGGTGGCAAAGTCATAGGCGGTCTTCGCCATGATGTTGCGCAAGGTGCGATCTTTGGCCAGACGCACCAATTGCTCCCCCATTGTCTGCCAGTCGCCAACGGCAAAGGTCAAGGCGGCGTTGTGGTCGCGCAACAGATAGCTTAACTCGGCGCCCAGACTGGTGACAACCGGCAGTCCGCTGGCGATCATCTCGACCAGACGGGTGCGCGTGCCATACAGCGTTTCATAATGGAGCGCGTCAATGTTGATGCCGACATCGCTTTCCTGGTAGAACTGCGGCATTTCCGCCCAGGGGCGCCAGCCCAACATGTGAAAGCGTTCGCGGTAGGGGGATTGATCGATCAGCTTGAGTAGATGGGTATAGACATTGTCGGGCGCTTCGTAGGTATTAGCCCCCACGGACACATAGTGCAAGTTCGGCGCCTGCACCATTGCCGAAGTCAGCGCCTTGTAGAGCGTTTCCACATCCGTCCAGGTGTTATAGCCGCCGCACCAGAGCACCACGAAGGCTTCCTCATCAATCCCATGACCGGCCAGCAAGGTGCGCGCCTGTTGGCGGGGAATGGTCGCCGGTCGCCCCGGTGGCGAGCCAGGGGGCACAGTGCGGACAAATTCATAGCCAAAGGTGCTGTAGTTGAGCCGCCCGACCATCGCCAATTCGCCCACCATCATGTGCTGTTGGGGCAGACCGCAGCCGGAGAAGACATCCCCCTTTTGCGCCACGGCGCGCATAAAGCCAATCGACGTGTCCATCCCGCGATCCGAGCGCGCCCGAAACGCGGCGGCCTGCATGATGGTCAACATGTCGCCGTAGATGTCCATCCAGATCGGACAAGGGGTGCGCAGTTTGGTGACATACAAACAGTGACTGAAATTGACCGCCACCACACAATCGGGTTTGAACTCGTCATGAATGCGTTGCAACTGTGCAACCCAGCCCTTTTGCCCAAAGTTGACCGGTTTGTAGAGCAATTGGCTCTGCCAGGCGGACGGGATCAGGGCCGGATCGCCGCTCTCCCCGCGCGCACCGGCGCAGAGACAAACCTTATGCCCATCTTCCAACAACGGTTCGAGAAATTGCCAGGTGCGATAGTGTGCAGCCTCGATCTTAATATTTTGCACAAGTTGTGGCGGATGATAGCCAAGGAGTAAAATTTTTGCCATCGGTTTCTGCTAATTCTTATAGTCAGTAGCCCGCAGTCGTATCGTCGTGTCATTCAGCGTTGGTCGAGGATCAGTGCGGTTTCATTGCGGTCTACTGATAGAGATTGAGAATCGTCTGCACAGCTTATTTTGTCGCCTATTTTGCCGTCACCTTGTTGCCCAGCAGCGCCGCCAGTCGGTCGGCCAGCAGCTCACTCCGTTGTTGTCGTTCCTGGCGGGTCAAATGAGCGACTGTGTCGAAAAACAGGATGTCCGGCTATACCCCATCAGTCGGCGCGGTCAGGGGCTGCATCACATTTTGCTGTAAAATCGTCGAATTGAGTGTTTCAATTACCTGTCGATTTTTACAGATGTTGAAAGAGCGCTTGATTGGCCTGAATCCACGCAAAGAGTTTTTGACTCCCCTGGCGAATCGAGACCTTGGGTTCCCATCCTAGCTCCGCTTTGGCTTTCCGAATATCACTGATATAGACCGGCTGATCGCCGGGGCGCCAGTCGGTCTTGCGCACCGGAATCGCCCTGCCGAGATATTGTTGCAGTAACTGGCCGAATTCGCACCAGACGCTGATTGTATTTTCCGGCCCACCACCGATGTTATAGACGCGCCCGGCAGCCTGGTCAATGTTGCCCACAATGGCGTCATAGGCATCGAGCAGATCATCAATAAAGAGCGCGTCGCGCACCTGTTTCCCATTGCCGTAGATTGAGATGAGGCGCCCTTTGAGCGCGGCAATGATAAACCAGGCCAGCCACCCCTGATCTTCAATGCCGAATTGGCGATAGCCATAGATACAACTTTGGCGGGCGACCACGGTGCGCAACTGGTAGATACGCGCATAGTCGCGCGTATATTGGTCGCCGCTTCCCTTCGAGCAACCATAGGGGGAATGGAAATCGAGCGGCTGGGTTTCGGGGATGCCATAGGGCAAATCGGCGTAGGCATAGCGCGTTTCCCCTTCGATAATGCGAATCTCCTCCATGCCGCCGTAGACCTTGTTGGTGCTGGCATAGATCAGAATCGGATCCTCGGCCGTCAGGCGCGCCGCTTCTAACACATTAAAGGTGCCTAACGCATTGGCTTCAAAATCCTGGCGCGGGTTGCTCACCGAGGAGGTGACAGCTACCTGACCGGCCAGGTGATAGATCCGCTGTACACGCTGGGCGGCGTTTTGCAACCGTTGGGCGTCGGCCAGTTCACCCGCGGTCAAGCAAAAGGCGTCGGCGCCATGTTTGGTGCGCAACCATTGAATATTTTGCTGACAGCCGGCGCGCGAGAGGTTATCATAAATAATCACTTCGTGGCCTTGCGTTAACAACCGATCAACCAAATTCGAGCCGATAAAACCGGCGCCGCCTGTGACTAAAATCCGTTCTGTTTTCAAAAGACCACCCTCCGTCTTCGCAATCACTCATCAAAGATTACGCCAATCGCCATTTCAAGCCGTAACCATTAGTTTAGATTGCTTGCTGCGGCCAGGCCAGGTTGCGGCGTGCCGGCAACCTGGTCTTCCGCTTGCTGCACAATCTGCTCTAGATAGCTTTCAATTTCGATTGCCATGCGCTGAATATCAAAGCGCTCTAAAGCGACCCGTTTGCCGGCTGTCGCCACCTGTTGGCGCAACTCCGGCGCTTCGATCAGGCGCGCCACTTGGGCCGCCAACTTCTCCGCATCGCCGGCCGGATAGGTGAGGGCGGTTTCGTTATCACGCAAAATCTCGGTCACACCGCCGACGGTGGAGCCAACCACAGCCACCCCGGCGGCCATCGCTTCGATCAACACGCGGCCAAAGGGTTCTTGCCAGACAGAGGTAAAGAGGAAAATATCGGCCTGGTGATAGAGCGCCGGCATCGCCTCTTTCGTTTGCGGCCCCATAAAGGTGACATACTTTTCCAAGCGATGACGGCGCACCAGATATTCCAGAAAGGTGAGATAATCCCGATCCCCGGCGCCGGCGATGATCAATTCGATATGCTGAAAACCATAATCCTGCACCAACCGGCCCAGCGCTTTGATGGCAATATGCACTCCTTTGTCCGAGCGAATGCGACCGGCATAGAGCAGCGTGATTTTTTCCGACTTGGCCGCACGCTGGTTACAACCCCGGCCACAGTCGCAGTGGAGATAGGGCGCTGTGTCGGCGGCGCCATAGATCACCATGCTCTCCCCCGGTTTCATGCCCCGCTTGATCAATTCGTTGCGCATAAAGAGGGTGGGGAAGATGACGCGCTCAAAGTTTGGTTTCGCCACCGTTTCCTGGGCTAACACATAATTGGCGGCCAGCCCCAGAATTGCTTTGGGCAACTGGGTGTACCAATATTGGGCCGGCGCCTTCCAGTAAAATTCAAACTGGCTGGGCAAGGTCGGCCAGTAGTCGCCCACATAGTAGACGACGCGCCCGGGCATCAGCTCTTCGGCCAGGATCGGCACGGAGCGTACAATATTCCACATGCCCCAGATCACCATGCCCTCGGGCCGAAAACGATGGATATAGGAGCGCAACAGCGCCAGATTTTCCCGCTCATGCTGGCGCCGATGGGTAAAAAACTGGATGCCGTTGCGCAAGGAAACCAGTTCCATTTCCAGATGTAACTCGCGCCGCACCCACGAAGGATCGTTGTTATCGTCACGCTCCAGGGCATGGCGGCTGGTCAGCACAATGATTTCATGACCGCGCGCACGTAACTGGGTTGCCATTTCCTGGCACCACTCCTCATACCCGCCCTGACCATAGGGGGGATAGAGATTAGAGAGAAAGAGGAGTCGCATATTCTATAGTCTCCTGTGCTTCTCGCTTGCCTAACAACTGCTCGGCGAGGTAGCGCTCAATATCAGCCACCATGCGGGTGATGGCAAACTTTTCAATGGCGGTCTGCCGGCCCGCCGCTGCGATCTGCAAGGCTAGGGCCGGATCGGCGACCAGCAGCCGTAAACAGCCGGCCAGCGCCGGCGCATCAGCCGCCGGGAACAACAGGCCATTCGCGCCATGAACAATGATCTCTTTGGTGCCGCCGGTCGCGGCGCCGATCACCACCATGCCCGCGGCCAACCCTTCTTGCATGATACGCGCCAGCGGCTCCTCCCAAATGGAGGGCAGCAAGAGCACCTGATATTGACCGAGAAAGGCCGGTAACTCGCTGCGCGGAATCGGCTTGTGAAAGGTGACCCAGGCGTCCAGTTGGTGCGTTTTAACCAGATTGTGCAGCCGTCCCTCATAATGCGGATGGCCCGACCCCAGGATCGTCAGATGGAAGGGGGCGCGCTCTGCCGGGCGCAGGACAGCCAGCGCCTCCAGCGTGGTATGAACGCCTTTGTGTTCCGATAAGGTGCCGACAAAGAGCAGGCGATAGGTCGCTTGATTTGCTATCGGCGTCGCGTGGGCGCCATTGCCGTTACTTCGGCTCGGCCCTGCCTGCAAAGGTTCCTGTGCCAAATAGGGCGCTAGATCGATCCCTTCATAGATCACCGGCGCCTCTTTCAGCGGCGTGGCGGCGTTAAGCAACTGATCGCGTAGGGCAATGCTGCAACAAAGGGCATGTTGGAATTGCAGCGGCGTCTTCTGCCATTCGGCGCGCAACCAGAGGCGCGCTGGTAGCCGTAGTGCTTTTTTGGCTAGTTGGCGTAGCGGGGTTGTAGCCGGTTCATCCCAAAACCGTTGATGCAGGTTGGGGTCAATCGGCCAGGGATTTGCCAGATAATAAGCCACCCGCCCCGGCAACAACTGTTCGGCCAGTTGGGCCAACTCCTTCGTTAGCGCCCACATGCCCCAGACAAAGATCAGATCCGGCTGGTGCGTCGCCACAAATTCACGCAGAATGGCAAAGTTCTGTTCCTTGGCCAAAGGGTAGCGCCAGGCGCTGCGGATCTGGTAATAGTAGAGATCACTCTCCAGGGTCAAGCGCCGATGGACATGGCCTTCGACCGTATCGGTGGGGACGCCATGTTTCCCGCTGAGTACAGTGACTTCGTGACCACGGGCGCGCAGACCATTCACCACTTCCAGGCACAACATGCCATAACCGCCGATGTGGTGGGGCGGGTAATAGTTGGTAAGCACTAGAATCTTCATGAGAGACCATCCCCAAATAACTGATAGGTCTGCCGCCCAACGGCGCCGCTTTCCAGCAGGTTAAAGCCGTGGGCGGCAAAGAGGGTCGGGTAGCGATGGCGAAACATAAAAAACTCTTCCGGCAATTGATCGCTCTCGGTCAACTCGTTGACATAGACCAGCCGGCTGATGGTGCAGAGCTTGGCAATGGCGCCTTCAATGGCACGCGGCGGGATATGTTGCAATATCCGATTGCAGACCGCCAGGTCAAAACGTTTGGCCGGAAAGTCCAACGCTTCTACCTTGCCTTGAAAGGTGGCGACCCAGGGAAAGCGTTCCTTGGCCAGTAACAGCGCCTTTTCGGCAATGTCAACGCCGACAATTTCGTTGATGCCATGTTCGCTGTACAAACCAAAAAGCCGCCCCGATCCACAGCCGACATCCAGTAAGCGCTTGGGTTGGTACTGCCGAAAGAGCTTACTGAGGACGTGAAAATCATGCTCGTCATAGCCCCATTGTTCATGGATGGGCGCTGCCTGCTCTTCCCAAAAGTCACTCACCACCTGTTGCCCCCAGGGCGTCCCCGTGCGATAGGCCAGACCGCGCAGGGTTTGCCCCAGTTGATACTTTTTGGCGCCTAACCAGTGTCGTAGCGTTGTTGCCATAAGGTCTGCTCTCTGTCTTTCCTGACATGGTAACGATTCAGGCTGAGTCAACCCTGCCCTGAAAATAACAGGGGTTGGCTCATCTACAGAAAGTGTGAGGTTTCGACCCGCCACACCTGTCAGGTTTCCAAAACCTGACAGGTGTTCACTTTCCGTAGATGAGCCAACAGGAGTTTCACAGATTTCAAAGATTTATGGTAACTACCAAGCCACCCCTCCCTACCCCTCCCCTGCTAAGGGAGGGAACGGTCGAGCGCACCACGGTTCCCTCCCTTAGCAGGGGAGGGGTAGGGA
>QWII01000183.1 GCA_021405325.1 Caldilinea sp. CFX5
ATCCTGTTGCCAGAAGTTGACCATGTAGCGCAGGATCTGAAAATCAACCCATTCATCCGGGTAGCTCTTGTGTTCAAAGAGCAGCGCCAGGGTGATGGGTGTTTGCGTAGTCGTCGTGGTGTGATAGATCAGATCGCTAAAGTGGCTGCGCAACTGCTCATCGACAAAGGAGTCTTTCACCAACCGCAATTGGCCGAGATCGATCAGCCCCACCAGCGGTGCGGGCAACTGATGGCGCAGAAAGTCCGCCGCAACGTGGGCGTGGCTGAGGTATTGCTTGAAAAAGGCGTCATGCGGGTTGATGGGTTCGTTTGCCATAGACCGCAGTATACCACAACGGGGTGGTAAACGCTATCGGCAAACGCAGTAGAATGGCCCTGAATCTGCTTCCAGTTTACCGCCCCGGCGTCGCCACCGGTGCGGACGCGACCGGCGTTCCGGTTGCTGGCGGCGTGACCGTTGGCGATGGCAGCGGGGAAGGTGGCTGGCTGCGTAACAGGAATGCCGGTTATCTGGAGGATGGTGCTATGCTTGGTGTTGGGTGCAGCGTGGGCGTAATCATTGCCTCCGCTGTAGCCGTTGCCCACACCCCTTCCACAAAGGCGGCGACATCCTTACCGCTGGCAGTCTCAAATTGTCCATTGATCTGTAGCCAGCCGTTGAGTTGGTCGAGCCGTTGGGTGGCGCTGACAACCTGCCCACCGTGAATTTGCTGTTCGGCATCTCGTACAATCGCAAACAATACATCGTCAGGAATGGCGACAGCAGGACAGGTTGGGCGATAGGCATCCAGTCCGCCGACGTAGGTCAGCCATTCGCTCAGGGTGAAGTTACGACCTGCCAATCGGCATGCTTTCTGTGACATGATGTCGGTTGGTATGGGCCATACCCGCACCGTCCCGTCCAGGCTCCCACTCGCCAACCACTTGCCATCGCCACTAAAGGCGACTGACGTAACAGCAGCCTCATGACCACGTAGGACCACTGGCTCGGCTAACCACGCACCCACCGACCATACTCGGACCGTCTTGTCAGCGCTCCCGCTTGCCAACCACTTGCCATCGCCACTAAAGGCGACTGACGTAACAGCAGCCTCATGCCCAAGCAAGAACCCTTGACGGTCCCACCGCGCCCCCGCCGACCATACCTCTATCGTCTTGTCAGCGTTCCCGCTTGCAAACCACTGGCCATCGCTACTGAAGGCGACTGACGAGATGTCAACCATACGCCCATCTATATGCCCATGCCCACCCGACAACCACGCTGACTCGGTTTCCGACACTTCCACCGACCACGCCTCTACAATCCCGTTCACGCTCCCGCTCGCCAACCACTTGCCATCACCGCTGAAGGTGACTGACCTGACGGCACCCTCATGCGGAAACAAAGGCAAAACTACTGGCTCGGCCGCCCCTACTTGCCACACCTGCAGTGTCCTGCCCGCACTGCTCTCCAACCATTTGCTATCGCCACTGAAGGCGACTGACAAGACGATATCCTCAGGGCCACGCAAGACCCGTGGCTCGTCTGCCCACGCTCCCACCGCCCACACCCGCAGCGTCCCATCCCTACTCCCACTCGCCAACCACTTGCCGTCGCCACTGAAGGCGACTGAAGTGACTCTAGCCTCATGCCCGCGCAAGACCACCGGCTCGGTCGCCCGCGCCTCCACCTGCCATACCCGCACCGTCCCGTCCTCACTCCCGCTCGCCAACCACTTGCCATCGCTACTGAAGGCGACTGACCTGACGGCACCCTCATTGTCAAACAGTGGAATCCCCCCTGGCTGCCCTTCCAAGCGGGCATGGAGGGCGCTTTGTACGCCGCCGATAAAGAGTGGGTTGGTGCTACTCCAGGTGTTGGTCAGCGCCTCGGCGGCCAGGAGCAGGCTGAGTGGGTAATCGGTTCCGACGGCGGCATCGGACTGTGCTGCCAGTTGGCGGGCGCGGGCGATCCGTGACAAACGTTGTGTTTCAGCAAGGGTGCTTCGCAGTGTGCCGTTGGTTTTGCTCAGTTCGCCATTTAAGTAATAGGAAACCCCCGCGGCTGCCAACAAAAAGAGCAACGTTGCTACGACCACGGCATTGCGCAATATCCACGCACGGCGGCTTTGTTCTGCTGCCAGTTGTCGTTGGTTTTCCAACTCACGCTGGCGGGTCACCTCGCGTTCAGCCGCTAAGTCAGCCGTACGTTTTGCCTCTGCCTCAGCTTCCCTCTGGCTTGCCTGTAAGAACGCCATCTCGATTTGATTAGGTGGGTCAATTGTACTTTGCAACCACCCCTGCGCCTGTTGTAACAACACACTGCGGTAAAGCAAAGTCGGCTCTTTGCCAAATTCAACCCACTGGTTGGCAGCTTCAGTCAGGCGGCGTTGGGTACGGTTGCCTTCGCGGTCATCGTCCAGCCACTCGCGCAAGGTCTGCCAGTTGCGGATCAACGCTTCGTGCGCCACTTGGATTTCATCGTCGTCGGTTGTCACCAAACGGGCGTCGGCCAGTGTTTTGAGAACCTGCTGCACTTCGTCAGCACTGGCGTGGGTCAACTTCAGTTCAGCCGGGCGTACGCGACGCCGCGTATCTTGCACCCCTTCCCCCAATTCCGTCAACCGCAGAAAGATGATGCGGGCAATAGTCTTTTGCTCGTCGGTAAAGCGGTGGAAAACGTCATCAGCCGTCTTGGCAATCGCGCCTTGTACCCCACCAGCATTGCGATAACCAGCCAGCGTCAGCGTGCGGCCACGGCGGCGTTGCCACGTTTCGAGCAGGGCATGGGAGAGTAGCGGCAGTGCGCCCGGTTCATGGCCCACATCTTGCAACAGTTGCTCAACCAACCCCACCTGAAATTCCCACTGGCCCGCTTTGGCCGGTTCTTCGATGGCGCGTCGCAATTCATCACGGGTCATCGTGCCGATATATTTTTGTTGGTTCTCCAGGGCAGTGCGCAGGGCCGGGAAGCGGGCGCAGTGGTGATAAAAGTCAGCGCGCAGGGTCAGCACCAGCGTGACAACACCATCCGGGGTAGCGGCATGAAGCAGGTTGTCGATAAAGGCTCCCTGCTCGCTTTCGTTCTTGCAGAGGGTAAAGAGTTCCTCAAATTGATCGACCAGCAGCACCAACCGTTGATCGCCACTCACCAACCGGCGGGCGTAGAGATGCAGACTGCGGCCATCCCGGCCCAGGTCGTCGATCAACGTGCTGGTGGCCGTCACCGATTCGCTGCTGCGGGTCAGGCTGGCAGCCAAACTTTCCAGCGGGCGGGCCGTGGGCGTGATGAGGTGATAGGCCCAGCGCACACTACCTATGGGCGGTTGCTTGCCATCGACCAGCGGCGTTTTGCCCTGCAACGCCGGCATCACCCCCGCCCGCACCAGTGACGACTTCCCACTCCCCGACGCGCCGACCACCGCCAACAACGGCTGCTGCCGCAGATGGTCAACCAATGCCGCCGTCAACGCTTCGCGCCCAAAGAAGCGGTCGGCGTCGACCACGTCGTAGTAGGCCATGCCCTGGTAGGGTGACTCGCCTGGAGCGGGCGCGACGTCATCATCGGTGGCGGCTGGTAGTGGCGTGGACGGATAGTTGTGGATGTGCATGTCGCGCCCAACAAAGTGGCCGCCCGTTGTGTTGACGTTGCCCTTGACACTAGCGCCGCCATTAGTATTGGTCTGGTTTGCGTTGGTCACTTCGGAATCGGAGGACATGGTTAAAATAAGATCAGTTTGTCAATCCGTTAAAGGCTCAACCAAAACACAGGGTCTCCCCACCCACTCCTCCGGGAAGGTCTGCTCCGTCGACCAAACCGCCACTTTACCCTTCCCGGAAGATAGCTTGGGCAACCCTTTGGCTTTCTGCTGAACCTCTTTACATTTTGTTTAAAGCCATTGTAAAGCGAGTTCAAACTTTTGGCAACCTGCGTCCAGGGGATCCTTCTATACAACTATTCCCTGGCAACAACTGCTCTCACGCAGCTCCGCGTGGGAAACGCACCCTTTGCACACTACCCAATAGCCGCCAGTGGCATTGATTCTATCATAATCAGTAGACCGCAATACGAGAAGTAGGCACGCCCTGTGCCGGTCCGACTGCTTGCGATCGACTGACAATAGAACGTGCCCCCATTGGTATAGAGAAACCAACGGAACTACCCATTCCACTTACCTTATCATAAATCAAATATACAATTAGGTAAGGTTCCTATTCTACATCATTTGTCCTTACATAGTGGCAAACTACTTATTGTTACCCACCGCAAATGCCTCTCGTGTACTCCTTCATAAGACGCTGTTTTGACAGGGAGACGAAAGGAATGAGAAGTACCTAGATAGAGTAAACTTTGCGTCAAAAAACAAAACAGTACGGAAGCAAAACGACGTAAGTTAACAGTAAAGACTTAGTAAAAAGACGAGAGCGAGTAAGGCAAATAAATTAGAATCGAGGAGCATATATGTCACACACCTTATCCCACATTTTTACACGCTTCAACAATTTTCAACTGTGTCAACGTGGAATTTTATTATTCCTACTGCTTTATTTGCTTCGTCCTGCCTTATCCACCAGTATTGTTACCAAAACCGTCAAAGGTCAATCTGAGCACGCGGAATCACCCATAGACCAACGACAAAATAGCGAATCACATCTTGACACAGGTGGACTGACACTTGTCTATGCTGTCCACTTGCCGGTAATTTTCCGTAATGCCACGCTGACCGTGCTGCCGTCAGCCCCGTTATTAACGCCGACCGTCAGCCCATCGCCAACCGGCGCCTTGCCTTCTACCATCTTACCAACTACGTCCATGACACTGAGTAACCCGCTGCTTGAAGACACGGAAGCAACCGCTACACCAACGCCGGCGGCTACGGTAACGACGGCCGCCACACCAACGCCAACCGCGACATTTAGCGGCGATAGTCTCACCCCAACGGCGTCCCCTGCCATGCCATTGCCAACCGCAACGCCGACTGTACCGCCGACCAGCACGCCCGTCCATCCCCTATTGCCAACCGCAACGCCGACTGTACCGCCGACCAGCACACCCGTCAATCCCCTATTGCCGACCGCAACGCCAACGGTTGCTAATACGCCAGCGCCGGTGGCAACCGTAGTCACCACGCCAGGCGGCGCCAACGCCACCCTGATCTATACTAGCTCCAACGGCGACGGAACGGTAGGGGGCATTGCCTTCAACGACGAGGATATCTTGTCCTATAACATGACAACAGGCGTGTGGGCGCTGGTCTTTGACGGCTCGGATGTCGGCATTACGGGCGATGTCGAGGCGCTGCATGTCGAGAGCGACGGCAGCTTGCTCCTGAGCCTGGAGAACACCGCCAAAATTCCCGGCTTTGGCGCGGTCGAAGATGAGGACATTGTGCGCTTCATCCCCACCAGTTTGGGCGCAACCACGGCCGGTAGCTTCGCCTGGTTCTTTGATGGCTCGGATGTGGGGCTGGATAGCGACGAAGAAGATATTGACGCGTTCACCCGCCTCCCCGATGGTCGCTTGGTCATCAGCAGCAATGGCGCCTTTGATGCCGGCGGCGTCAGTGGTCTCAATCAAGACCTCTTCGTCTTCACGCCCAGCAGCTTGGGTGAAACCACGAACGGCGCTTGGGCCATCTACTTCGACGGCTCCGATGTGGACATGACATACGTCAACGAGGATATCTGGGGCGTTGATGTCGCCGCCAACGGCGATATTTATCTCAGCACCAACTACACCTATGCCGTCCCGGGTCTCAGCGGCGACAGCAATGACATCTTCGTCTGCACCCCCACCAGCCTGGGCGACACCACCAGTTGCACCTTCAGCCTTTACTGGGACGGCGACAACTACGGCTTCGGCAGCTACTGGCTCGATGTCCTGGCCATCAGTGATGTTACCCTCGTTGGCAGCGCTCCTGCCAAGCGCACGACAGTGGAGACCACAGTAACCGGTAACCAGCTCTACCTGCCGCTCATCAACCGGTAAAAGCGCAAGCGAAATCCACAAGCGAAGCCGGCGTGGCCCTGAATTCCTCGGCGGAATTCAGGGCCACGTTCTTTTTCCCGCTAACTTGAGACGCGATCCGCCCCTTTTGGAGACGCGTGGGAGACGCGCCGTTGCTACACTACCCAGTAGCCACCAATGGCGTACATCTCACAACCCTTGAAGACGAGGCGAGCGTGTTTGCCGTATGAAGAAGTATCAACGCATTCTGGTCAAGGTTACTTTGGTTCTGTTCGGTATGTTGCTCTGGCTCGCGTTTCACTTGGTGACGCAAAACTAAAACCAATCGGATGATTTCCAGTTTACAAATCCCCCGCCTTGATGTACACTTTCTACTAGCAGAGGTTCGCCTCTTGGGATTGCGTCCTGTAGAAAAACGAAAGCCTTTCTATAGCCACCGCAAAGGTTAATAAGGAGAAAGTTGCGTAATGAGCAAAACTCAATCGTTTGACTCCCCGGCGACCGTCAAGCAGGCGCTGGGTGCTCAACAATATATTGCCAACGATGAAATTTCGACCACGGTCTACTTGACCCAGCAGTTGGGCAAGCCGCTCTTGACCGAAGGCCCGGCGGGCGTCGGCAAGACGGAGTTGGCAAAAGCGATTGCCGGCGCAACGGGCCGGCAGTTGATCCGTCTCCAATGTTATGAAGGGCTGGACGAGACCAAAGCGCTCTACGAGTGGGAATATGCCAAGCAACTGCTCTATACCCAGTTGCTGCGTGATAAATTACAGGAAACGCTGGCCGGGGCCACCTCTCTGGCCGCTGCCGCCGACCGCCTGGCGACCGAAGAGGATGTCTTCTTTTCCATGCGCTTCCTGCTGCAACGCCCGTTGCTCAAAGCCATTCTCAGCGATGAGCCGACCGTTTTGCTCATCGACGAAATCGACCGCGCCGACGCCGAGTTTGAAGCCTTTCTGCTCGAAGTCCTCAGCGATTTCCAGGTCAGCGTGCCGGAACTGGGCACCCTGCGCGCCAAACACCTGCCGATTGTGCTGCTCACCAGCAACAACACCCGTGAACTGAGCGAGGCGCTCAAACGGCGCTGTCTCTACCTCTTTGTCGGCTACCCTGATCGCGAACAGGAACTGGCCGTCGTCCGCCTCAAGGTGCCGGATCTGAGCAGCAAGCTGGCCGGCCAGGCGGTTGATCTAGTGCAAAAGCTGCGCTCCATGGATCTGCGCAAACTGCCCAGCATCAGCGAAACGCTCGACTGGGCCAAGGCGCTGGTCAAGCTCAACAGCAAAGCGCTCGACAGCGCCACCCTCGAATCGACCATGGGCGTCCTCCTCAAGCATGAGACCGACCTGCAAAAGGTCAAACGCCG
The DNA here is from genome assembly GCA_021405325.1 of Caldilinea sp. CFX5. Next base: position 7,316 of record QWII01000183.1, read on the forward strand.
CATGCAAGTCACCAACAAGGGGGTCGATATGGAGGATGATGATTTGCGGTCGTACCGGAATGTGGGGCGGGGATAGTGCGTGTTGCGTGATTCGTGCTACGTGATTTGTGACAATGGCGCCGCCAGGTAAAATCACGAAGCACGCAGCACGAATCACGTAGTAGACTGGAGACAATCATGGAAGAACGCATGATTCAATTTATTGCCGCCCTGCGCGCCGGCGGGGTGCGGGTGAGTCTGGCCGAGAGCGCCGACGCTATGCGGGCGGTCGATGATTTAGGGGTGCAGGATCGCGATGCCTTCCGCATGAGCTTGCGGGCGACCTTGGTCAAAGAGGCCAGCGGCATTCCGACCTTTGAGGAGTTATTCCCGCTCTTCTTTGGCGGCGATGGCGAAATGCCCCCGATGATGAATGGCATGGACGACATGAGTCCCGAAGAGGCGCAGATGATCGCCCAGGCCATGCGCATGTTCAATGAACAACTGCGCAAGCTGATGGAGAAGCTGCTGCGCGGCGAACAACTGACTGAGCAGGAGTTACGCCAACTGGGGCAGATGACCGGCCTGAACCGCATGGATGATATGCGCTACCGCGATTGGATGGCCCAACGCATGATGCGCGCCATGCAGTTCAAAGAAGTGCAACAGGCCATGAAGGAGATGATGGAGTTGCTCCAGCAGATGGGCATGAGCAAGGAGCGCATGGAGCAACTACGCCAACTGATCCGCGCCAACCAGAAAGCGATGGAAGAGCAGATCAACCAATACGCCGGCCAACGTATCGCCGAAAACATGAGCGAGCGTCCCCCCGATAACGCCATTGATGATCTGCTGGACAAACCCTTCCAGGCGCTTTCGGATAGCGACATGGACAAGCTGCGCAAGGAGATGCAGCGGCTGGCGAACCGGCTGCGCAGCCGCATTGCCTTGCGGCAGAAACGGGCCAAGACCGGCCAACTGGACGCCAAGGCGACCATCCGCACCAATCTCAAAAATGGCGGCGTGCCGATGGAGATTCGCCATCGCGACCATCGCCTGAAACCGAAGCTGGTCGTCATCTGTGACATTAGCACCTCCATGCGTTACTGCTCGGAGTTGATGCTGAGTCTGGTCCATGCCCTGCAAGATCTGATCACAAAGACCCATGCGTTTGCGTTCATCGACCATTTGGAGTATATTTCACCCGATTTTGTCGGACGCCAGGCCAACGATGCGATCCATCAAGTGCTGATTCGGATGCCCCCCGGCCACTACAGCACCGACCTGGGCTACAGCCTGACCAATTTCGCCCGTGATTATCTGGATACGGTCGATAGTCGCACCACCGTGATTATGGTGGGCGACGGTCGTAACAATTACAACAACCCCCATCTAGAGATCTTTAAAAACATCGCTCGTCGCAGCCGCCGCACCATCTGGATCAACCCGGAACAACCCATGATGTGGGGTAGCGGGGATAGTGATATGTTACAGTACGCCCCGCTTTGTGATAATGTCGTTGTTGCCTCAACCCTGGGAGAACTGACACAAGCTGTTGATCACCTACTCGCGCAACCGTAGCCGCTGTTCAACATCCAGCTTCAGGCCCAAGCGTACTTTGGTAGTAAAGACTTTAGTCTTCCTTCCGTTCTGCAAAACGCACAAAGACTAATGAACGTTACGAAAATAAAGCGGTAACTGTAGGTCATCGCCGCCGGCGTTCGTACGCTTGCCTGTCTCTACAGCACCATGCAGACCCACCTGGGCCACCGTTCCGATGTCTATGTGACTGTGCAGACGCCGCTCCACTATGACCAGCAGCAGCCGGACTTGCACAAACTGCCTGACTTGATGGTCTTTAAGGAGCTACGTGACAACCAGGAGCGAGAGCGCATCCAGTTGTGGGCCGAAGGAGTCGCCCCCAGCGTCGTCATCGAGGTGACATCGCAGGCGACCTGGCTGGAAGATCTGGTCAACAAGAGCGCGCTCTACCTCCGCCTGGGTGTCAAGGAGTATATCATCTTTGACCCCTACAACGAGTTTCTCAAGGAGGGGCTGCAAGGACTGCGGCTGGTCAAGGGCGAGTATGTGCCGATTGCGCTCAACAGCAAGGGCGCGCTGCCCAGTCAGGAATTGAATGTCAACTTGGTGCGACAGGGTCCGTTGCTCCGCCTTGTCCACCCGGAGACCGAGACATTGATCCCGTGGGGCGCCGAAGTGGCCGGCATTCAGGGCGAAGGGGTTGTCCAAGTGGTGCAGGCCAACCCGGAGACGCAGCAACAACTGGCCGCCGAAGCGCAACGCGCCCAAAAAGAGGCCGAACGCGCCGCGCGCGAAAGCAAACGCGCTCAGGCGCTCGAAGCCGAAAACGCCCATCTGCGCGTGCTGCTCGGTCAAATGCAGACCACGCCGCACCGCTAAAGAAAATTGCAAAATCATAGCGATCCACTAGGATAGCGCGAGTAAGACAGTAAGACAGTTGATCAGTAGGACGGTAATTCCCACCACCACCGTCCTACTGATCAACTGTCTTACTGGGTCACTATATGACTTACTTGCGCTATCGTATCCTAGTGGATTATTCAATGTAAGGAACCAAAGGAGTTTCAACTATGGCCATGCGGGCTGATTATATTTGGATGAATGGGAAGATCATTCCCTGGGAACAGGCGACGGTACATGTCTTCGCCCATGCGTTGCACTATGGCAGCAGCGCCTTTGAGGGCATTCGGGTCTATGACACAGTAAACGGCCCAGCCATTTTCCGGGGGCGCGAACATTTTGAGCGGCTGCTCTTTAGCTGCAAAGTCGCCCACATGCAATCGCCCTTGACGGTCGATGAGTGGATGCAAGTCACTGCCGATGTCGTCAAGGCCAATCAGCAACGCAGCGCCTATGTCCGCCCGTTGGTCTTCCGTGGCTACAACACGCTGGGCGTCGATGGCCGCGGCTGCCCAATTGATGCCATTCTGGCGACCGTGCCGTGGGGCGCCTATCTGGGCGCCGAAGGGTTGGAGAAGGGCGTCGATGTCCAGGTAAGCAGTTGGCGACGCATGGCCCCCGATACGCTCAGCGCGCTGGCAAAGATCGGCGGCCAATATGTCAACAGCCAAAACATTGTCATGGAAGCCAAGGACAACGGCTTCACCGAAGGCATTGCGCTCGACATCTACGGCTATGTCAGCGAAGGCAGCGGCGAAAATATCTTTGTGATCTACAAGGGCGACATCTACACGCCGCCGCTGGGTAACAGCATCCTGGGCGGCATCACCCGCAACTGCGCCGCCACCATTGCCGAGGATCTGGGCTACAAGATCAAAGAGACCGTCATCCCGCGCGAAATGCTCTACCTGGCCGATGAAATCTTCTTCACCGGCACCGCCGCCGAGATCACGCCGGTGCGTTCCGTTGATCGCGTCCAGGTCGGCGCCGGCAAGCGCGGCCCCATCACCGAAGCGATTCAGTCGAAATTCTTTGGTATTGTCGAAGGCGAACTGCCCGATAAGTGGGGGTGGTTGACGCCGGTGAAATTATAGCGTGCTGCGTGCTACGTGCTGCGTTGCCTGAGCCTGTCGAAGGCAACGCAGCACGTAGCACGTCATATCGTCGCATGTAAATTCGCCAACGCATTAATTTCCTCACGCGTGGTCAAGATCTGGTTGATCTTGCCATCCTTCATCCGAATGACTCGATCGACATATTGACACATCCGCAAGTCGTGCGTGACCATGATGCCGGCGCGCTGTTGCTCATGAATCAGGTCGGCAAAGGTGGCGACGACCTGATTGGCGCGCTCGGTGTCGAGGCTGGCGGTCGGTTCGTCGGCCAGGACAATTTGGGGTTCATGGATCAGGGCGCGGGCAATGGCGACCCGCTGCTGTTGACCGCCAGACAGTTGACCAGGATAGTTCCGCATGCGGTCGCCCAGGCCCAAACGAACCAATAACTCCTCAGCACGCTGACGACCATTGCGGTCGAGCTTGCCGTTGAGCCGCAGCATCAATTCGACATTTTCGCGCGCATTGAGATAGGGAACCAGATTGTTGGACTGAAAGGAAAAGCCGATGGCGCGCCCGCGGAAACGGGTGCGGCGGCTTTCACTCATGGTGGTGAGATCCTCACCGGCAATATGAATCGAGCCATGCGAAGGTCGGAGCAGACCGGCCAACATCGCCAACATACTCGTCTTGCCCGAACCACTCGGCCCTACCAGCGCCACAAATTCGCCGGCGTGGACGGCCAGCGAAACCTCATCCACGGCGCGCACAATGTTTGGCCCGGAACCATACAATTTGGTGACAGTCTCTGCTTCTAAAACTGTGATCATCTGCACCTTCCTCAACCCTACAGCGGATGACGGCGAGAACGGATAAAGCCTCCCGGCCACGAAGGCCAAATCCGTTCCCACCTTCATCCGTTGTTGTGTCGTGTTACTGCGCTAATCCTAACGCCGTTAAGGGTTCCACTTTCAACAACGCCCAGACCGACACCAGGCCGCCCGCCGGACCAATCAACATGAGCGCGGTCACTGCGGCGGCAACCGCATCACCGGTAAAGACAATGGGAATCCCCGGCGGGAAACTGGCCGCCAACAAGAGCGAACCAATCGCACCCAATGCGACGCCGAGGGCATTGATGGTGACAATCTGGGTCAACGCCGCCAGCGCAATCGTGGTGTTGGAAGCGCCGACCGCTTTGAGCATCCCAATCTGCGCTACCTTCTGCAAAGTCTGAATCTGAAAGAAGCCACCGATCACCAGAATACCGATGAAAAAGGTGAAATAGCGCTGCGTATCGAGCGTACTCTGCTGCGCCGAATAGCCGGGAGTAGCTTCATAGGCGGTCACGCGATCAACCGCTTCAATCTTGCCGACCTCTTGCATCACTTTTTGCGCCATCGCTGCTTCATCACCCGGATTGACCAGTTTAACAGCGGCAATATTGGAGATCAAGCTGCCATTGCCGCTGTCGGTTTCTCCTTTGGGCCGCACCTTGTCCCAAGTGAGATAAGGCACAAAAATGGAAGGGCGAATAAAGTATTGCCGACCATCGCTGATGCCGACTACCGCCAGGTCATAGAATTCTTCTTTGGCGGCTTGGGTAACTTTCAAGCGGATGGTGTCACCCACCTTCATCCCCCGCCGGATGGCGATATTGCCGTCGATCACCACATCATTGCCCCGGTTGCGTCCCAGCGTCTGCCCTTCAAAGACCGGCGGCTCACCGGGGTGGCCCGGTTCGACGCCGATCAGGGAGATATTCAGATCATCCTGCCCATCGCTGAAGACCAGCGAACCATCGGCCACAAAGACCTGCCCGACATCCGCCACCCCTTCTACCCGGCGAATAGCGTTGACGGTGGCGCGGTCGATCCGGCTGCTGGGAATGGAAAGATCGACATTCTCCTGGTAGACCACCAGTTCGCCGTTGAGCTTCTGAATGTACTCCCGGTTGCCGTTGCCCAGCCCTTCGGCCAGCGCAGCGATAAAGAGTACCAGCGTCGTGATCAGCGCCACGATCAGGCTGATCAGCAGAAAGCGTCCTTTGCTATGCCAGATTTCTTTGAGCGCAAGGTAAATCGCTAACATACTGCCTCATCTATAGTTATGGTCTTGCGAGCGTAACGACGGTCGTCATATTCCAGAGGAAACGCTCATCTTGTTGCGCCGGGTCGATCACAACGGTGTAGACAATGTCACCCCGGTTGTCCTCGCCGATGGGGCGCACCCGTTTGACCGTGCCGGTCATTGTCAAATCCGGGATGGCGTCAAAGGAAAGTTCGACCTGCGTGCCAGGGGTAATCCCGACAATGTCCAGTTCGGTCAAATCTTCCGTTTCCACTTCCCAGGTGGTGAGATCAGCCAGTTGTACAAGCGGGGCGGCGGGCGCGGCCTGTTCGCCGGTTTCAACATTCAACGCGGCCACGGCGCCGGCAAAGGGGGCGCGCAATTCCGTCTCACCCAACGCCACCAGCGCTTGTTGCAAGGCCGCCACCGCCGACGCCACATCCGCCTCCGCCACTGCCACCGATTCGGCCCGTGGCCCGGCCAGCAGTAGGTCAAGTTGCGCCTGTTGGGCGGCGACATCGGCCGCGGCCGCCGCCATATCCGCGGGCATAGCGTCACGTAGGGTTTTCAATTGCGCTTGCGCCTGGCGCACTTGGGCGCTGGCGGCAGCAATATCGGCCTGACTGGCGCCCGCTTCCAGATCAGCTAAGCGCGCTTGGGCTGCCTCAAAGTTGTTTGTCGCTTGTTGAAGGGCGGCTGATTGTGGCGTGGCGCCCAAATCATTACGCCACTTCACCAAGTTATAGGCGCTTTGGGCTTGTTTCAACACGGCCTGTGCATTGGCTAAATCGGCGCGTGCGGCAATCAATTGCTGATCGCCGGCCCCTTCCAGGACTTTTGCCAACGAAGCTTGTGAAGCATTGAGACCGGCTTCCGCAGCGGCAATCTGCCCAGGCAAGGCGGCGCCGGCCAGGCGATCATAGCGCGCTTGCGCGGCTGTCAGGGCTGCTTCGGCTTGGGCGACCTGTTCGGCTCGCGGTGGCGCCGTCAGTTCCTGCAAACGCGCTTGCGCCCGCTGGAAATCGGCTTGCGCACGGGAGACAGCCACCTGCTGTTGGTTGGCGTTGAGGCGCACCAACAGTTGCCCAGCGGCCACCGTCTCCCCCTCTTGCACCAGTACCTCGGCCACAATGCCGCCCACGGCCAGACTGAGATCCGCCCGTTGCACCGGCACTAGGCGCGCATCGGCGACCACACTCGGCGCCGGCGCGTCAGCTTGAGCTTCTGCGGCGGCGCCGGCAGCGGCAGTCGCCGCGTCCGGTGTGGGCTCGGCAGCGGGGCCAGGAATCAATCCTTGCTGCATGGCATAGTAACCACCAGCGCCCAACAGCACAACCAAGATCAGTATAATCAGCAACCATCGTCTCATAAGTGTTTCCTCAACATCGACGTATATTTAAAGATTTATTAAAAGTTTACCAAGGTTAGGCCGGGGCAGACGAAAGGCGAATGCCATCCAAGAGAATGGTGATGATCTCCGCCACCATCACCTCACGCGGCGGCGCGCCCTGCTGGCGCACGGCGTGGTTTAAGCTATCGATCAACGTTAGAAAAGTGCCCGCCAGGAGATCCGGCAGAACGGAGCGAATTTCGCCCCGTTCCTGAGCGGCGAGAAAGAGTTGGCGCAGCGGGGTGAACATGGCGTCATAGGCCACCCGCCCCAAGTGCTGGCGTTGTGCGGGGGTAAGCGCCGGCATATCAGCATGCATCATCGCCAGCAAATTGAGCGGGGGTTGGGACGCAAACCAACCGGCGATAGCATAGAGCTGCGCCCGCACATCCGGCGGCGCGGCGGCGATGGCGGCCGCCATGCCTTGGCGGTGTCGTTCAAAAGTGCGCGTGGCGACGGCAACAAACAACTGTTCTTTGCCTTCGGGGAAGTGATAATAGAGCGACGCCTGGCGCATCTCTAGAGCGTCTGCCACATCCCGTAGCGTGATGGAGTGATACCCACGCCGCATAAAAAGCTCTTCCGCTACATCCAGGACGCGTTGGCGCGCGTCACTGGGCATCATATCGATTGCGGTTGTCACTGTTATCACTCCTTTGCCTGTTGCCGGTAGCAGGATGAAGCCCGGCGACTGGCCATGCTTGGCACCTTTCGGGGTACTACTTCCTTGCCTAAGCAGCATACTTGTTTTCTACCTACTATTCGGTAGGTTTATACACAATTTAGACAAAATGTGGACAACCGCTGGAAATTAAATAAAAAAGGCACAAACGGAGGGTGCATGAGGTGCAAAGGCGAGGCATCACTTCATTACAATCAGCAAGATGCTTGCATCTCCTGTCAGCTTGTGTTATTATCGGGTAGCAAGCGTCATTGTTATTTTACGGCACTGGGCCGGTTTCCACCAATGAAGCTGGCCAAAACACAACTCTGTGCAAAACGCAACTCGAGCAGAAAATCTATGGTTACTCACCGGATGACTCTACGACGTATCGGCCTGACAATGGGCGCCTCTTTGATCGCCTTTGGTTCGCTCGTGGCTTGTACCCGCAACCGCCCTACGCCAGAACCAACCGCGGTTAGCGATGCAGCCGCCATCACGGTTCTCACCAACACAACCAGCAGCGGTGGCGAACCGGTGGTGACCGTGGTGGCGACAATCGCGCCCACGGCTGCCGTAGCAAGCGCAGGAACCCCGACGCCAGGAGCGCTAACGCCAAAGACCATTGACTATTATGTCCAAGAGGGGGACACCCTTGCTTTTGTCGCCCAAAAATTTGAAATTGAGCTGGAGACCCTACGTCAGCTTAACTATTTGTTGGATGATAAAATCTTTGTCGGCCAGATTTTGCAGGTTCCCTACCGTGAAGGCATCACCGCCGAAGGTGTGCCTACAGCTACACCAGCCCCCTTTAGCTATGTGGTTGAAGAAGGGGACAGTCTTGGCACGATTGCCCAACAATTTGGCGTGAGCGCCGTCTCCATTATGGAGGCCAATAATCTACAAAATCCCAACAATGTTTTCATCGGTCAGACCTTGATCATTCCTAATTACGTTCCGCCGAACACCAGCACAGGCAACAATAGTGCAACAGCTAACAACACCGCCGGCGGTGAGCAAGCCGGCGGCGATGCCGTTAGCCATGTGGTGCAACCGGGTGAGACGCTCTACGGCATTGCCCAAAAGTATGGGGTGGATGCCAATGCGATTGCAGAGGCGAACAATGTTGCCAACCGCAATCAGTTGCGTGTGGGGCAGAAGCTCACCATCCCCGGCATTACGGCCCGGCAAGCGGCTGAAGCCTTGGGGCGCGTCCATGTTGTTCAGTCCGGTGAGAGTTTAACGGCGATTGCCCAACAATATGGCATTAGCGCTGAGGAGATCATCAGCTTCAATAACATCTCCAACCCCGACGCAATTTACGTGGGGCAGGAATTGATTATTCCGGGGCAGTAAGGGGGCAAGAATTCTTTTGTCAAATAGCCATCAGCCAATTTGACCTTACCACAGAATGTGATATAATGCCTTTTCGTTCGCCGCTTGCGTTTTTCTTTATTTTTGTTGCCTACACAAAGTGGCAAAAATAGGTGAACCCACAGCGAACAAAGGTAACACGCCGACGTAGCTCAACCGGCAGAGCACCTGTCTTGTAAACAGGAGGTTACCGGTTCGATTCCGGTCGTCGGCTCTGGCCGAAGATGGTAACAAAATTCGGTCGTAGCCGGCGAAAGAGAATCAATCGTCGGCAAAGCAGTAGTAGTATGGGCGGGTGCCCGAGTGGACAAAGGGAGCTGACTGTAAATCAGCCGGCGAAGCCTACGGTGGTTCGAATCCGCCCCCGCCCACTTCTAAAATTTCTTTGGTGATGGAAGTGTCACTTTCCAAGGAAATGCTTGATCTGCTTTATTACGAACGTGGCTTGTCGATGGCGCAAATCGCAGAACAAGCTAACTGTTCTGTTAATAAAGTTTCTTACTGGATGAGTAAGTATGGATTGAGGCGTCGTGATGTTAGCAATGCTATCTATTTACGCCAAAATCCAACTGGTGATCCTTTTGATATTAGAGAACCAACGTCAAGTGATGAGTTAGCACTTTTTCAACTTGTTCTTGGTTTATATATCGGTGAAGGTAAGAAACGCGATAAAGATCAAGTTGCTTTAAGTAATAGTGACTCAAGGGTTATCAAAGTTTTTTTACGCTTCCTACGAGAAATTTGTAGGGTTGATGAAAAACGAATTTGGGCTTGGATCAATACCTTTGACGATGTTAATTTGCAAACAGTCAAAGAATATTGGGTACAAGTCACAGATTTACTGCCCGAGCAATTTCATACTTCAGTAGTTCGCCCTCGACGTGGTGGTTCATATACTCAGCTAAGTGAGTTTGGAACATTAACCGTTGGGATAAGTAGTACGAAGTTACATGAAATAATGATGCGCTGGGTGAATGATTCTCTTGAGCGATATGAATAGTACGCCCACATAGCTCAGCAGGTAGAGCACTATCTTGGTAAGATAGAGGTCACCGGTTCAAATCCGGTTGTGGGCTCCATCAGGGATGAGTTAGATTGTTTTTTGTCGCAAAGGCCGTTGTGTTTAGCACAACGCCAAGAGCCAATTGCGATAAGATTAGCAAACGAACGCAAGGAGGCATTTTCTAATGTCCAAGGCAGTCTTTGAACGCAAGAAGCCCCATGTGAACGTGGGCACCATTGGTCATATTGATCATGGCAAGACATCGTTGACCGCAGCGATTACCAAGACCTTAGCGATGAAAGGGTGGGCTGATTTCCGC
>QWII01000075.1 GCA_021405325.1 Caldilinea sp. CFX5
CAGGAATTTATCTTCGCACGACATCAGTATGCGGCCATTCTACACGGGCTTACCGCTTGTGTCAATTCCAAAATTTTCTTTCTGCGGCAAACGTAGTATAATGGTACGCTTGAAGCTAAAGTAGACAGTAGGTCAGGAAGACAGTGGCTCAGTAGGACAGTCTTTACCGACTCACTGTCGTACTGTCCTAACGGATCTACTATCCTACTATCTATAAGACGATTGCGAAGACAACCTTGACCGAACATTCCATACCTGCCCAATCTGAACTGTCCAGTTGGTTCCGCCCCCATAGCAATCAGTTGGCGGCCGGGGATTTAGTCCTCTTGGTAACGTCCGACGAGAAGCGCTATTTGATCACGCTGCAACCGCGCCAAGAACATCACACCCATCAGGGGATCTATTTGCATGATGATCTCATCGGTCGCGCTTGGGGTGATGAGGTACGTAGTCAGTTGGGACATTCGGCTTTGCTTCTAGTCCCTGGTCTCCATGATCTGATGAGCCACTTGCGGCGCGGCACCCAGATTATCTATCCCAAAGATGCGGCCTACCTGGTTCACCGCCTGGGGTTGCGCGCCGGCTGTCGGGTGATCGAAGCGGGGACAGGCAGCGGCGGCTTGACCGTTGCCCTGGCCTGGGCGGTGGCGCCGACGGGGGTCGTCTATACCTACGAAGCGCGTATCGATAACTATCAACTGGCGCAGCGCAATTTGGAACGGGTGGGGATGCGTCCCTATGTCCACTGCTTTCACGGGTCGGTCGAGGATGGCTTCCAGCAGCGGGATGTCGATGCCCTGGTGCTGGATCTGCGTGAGCCGTGGCGCTTTTTAGAACAGGTACGCGCCTCGCTCCGGCCCGGCGGCTTCTTTGCCAGCCTCCTGCCTACAACCAATCAGGTGAGCGAACTGCTCTATGGGCTGGAGCGCGAACATTTTATGGACATCAGTGTTGAAGAGGTGCTGGTGCGCCCGTACAAACCGGTGCCGGATCGATTGCGCCCGGTTGACACCATGCCGGCCCACACCGGCTATCTGGTCTTTGCCCGCCCCGTGACCAAAAGTGTTGACGCTTCGCTCTGGCTGGCCAAAGAGCGCCAACGCTATCGCGCCCGCAAACAATTTGAAGCGGAAGTGGCGGAAGAAGCGGCACGCCGTGCTATCGAAGGCAACCCTGATGGGAAGAAATATCCACGCTTGCCGTTGCCGGGGTGAACAACACACTACAGCCGATGAAGGCGGGAACGGATGTTTTGCCTGAATCCGTTCCTGCCTCGGGAACCCATAGGGTGCCGCTGTAGTGTTTGGTTTGACGCCATCCCTACCGCACGATCTCCGCATAAAATTGCGCGAGCTTTGTTCCCAATTGCGCCCAATCATAAGTTGCCAACAAACGTTGCTGTCCCTGTTGACGCAACGCCGCTTGACGACCGGGATCAGCCAACACTTGCGCAACAGCCGCCGCAAATTCAGCCGGGGTTGCGTCCTCCGCAACGAGATGGGCGGCCCCGGCAGCGCCATAATACGCTTGTTCACCAACGGCGCTAGCGACTACGGATGCGCCTTGCAATAAAGTTGTCGCCAGCTTGACGCTACACTTGGCCTCATGCAACGGCGTTTTCTCCGAGGGGAAAATGACACAACCACTCTCGGCAATTAGCTGCGGCATGACCTTTGCATCATAAGGTAGCCAAGTAACTTGTTGGGCAGCGACCGCACAATGTGTCGTCATGCTTGTTTGAAACAAGGTGGAGCGTCCTGGCGCTAGAGGGTCGCCGAAAACAATGAGTTGCGCTTGCGGTCGCACCTGTACCAAAGCGCACCAAAATTCGGCCAACCATGACGGTTGCACCTCCACATACCGGCTGAAAAATAAGACTTGCTCCCTTTCGGCTGGGCTGGCCATCGTCTCAGCGGAGCGGAGCGGTGCTACCACCCCATTGGGCAGGTAACAGACCGGCGTCTGTGGGGCATAGTGCTGTACGCGGTCAACCAACCAGTGGCTGGCCGCAGTAATACCATCCGCATGGCGAATCCCCCACTCCTCTTGCCAGGCCAGGAAACGCGCCACCACTGGATTGTAGGGATTGATGGTCGCCCATGCTTGTTCCCAATCATCGACATCCAGCAGCAAACGTACCCCACCGCCCATTACCTGTCGTCGCTGCCATAGTAACCACTGTACTAGCCCGGCATGGGCGCGTGGCTTAATGATATGAACGATTTGAGGCTGAAAGGCGTCGATCCGGCGCAGTAATCGGGCAACGATCAGAGGAAGATTACCACGCAAGCTGACATTGACCACCTGGACACCCTGGTCATCCCAGCTTTTAGCCGCATCGGTCGGCGTATCCCACGGTGGAATCAGAATGGTGACAACGTGGCCCTGCTGCACCAGAAAGCGCGCCAACGGCAACGCGCGCGCCCACACAGTTGTTTTCTGTCCTAGACCAAAGGGAGCAATAAATGCAATACGTAACATTTGGATTAAATCAGCAGTTCACGAATCACGAATCACGTAGCATGTAGCACGTAGCATGTAGCACGCATGAGTATACTTGATCGCCGGTAAATTGAAGAATTTGCCAATGCCCCTTATAATAGAGCCATGACCAATCAATCCGTGACTACGCGCAATTCGCCGCTGCCCGATACCTTTGCCTTTAGCCAATCCAGCTTGCAGGCGTTTGAAGATTGCCCGCGCCGTTTTTGGTTGGCCTATGTCGAGCAGTTGCCCTGGCCGGCAGTGGAAGCGTCGCCGGTGCAGGAGTATGAGCAATTGATGCGCTTGGGCGCCAACTTGCATCTGCTCATCCAGCGCGCTGAGATTGGCATCGACGCCGAGCAACTGGCTTTCGGGCTGGAGCAACCGCTGGCCGGCTGGTTTGACGCCTATTTGCGCCATCGCCCTGCCGACCTGCCCCAAAGTTTTGTCGAGACCGAGCGCATCCTCACCATTCCGCTGGGGGGTTACCGACTGGCGGCCAAGTTTGACCTGATTACGGCTGATAGCGATGGGCGAGTGGTGATCATCGACTGGAAGACCTCCCGCCAGCGCACCGAGCCGCACATCCTCCGCCGCCGGATGCAGACGTTGGTCTACCCCTATGTGTTGGTCGAGGCCAGCGCCGGCTTGCCGTGGGGGCCGGTGCAGCCGGAACAAGTGGAGATGCGCTATTGGTTTACGGCGGCGCCAGGGCAGCCGGTCGTCTTTCGCTATGATCGCGCCCAGCATGAGGCCACCCAAGCCCAACTGCACCAGATCGTCAGCGCCATCTTAGCCGGTCGCACCGAGGCGGATTTTCCCAAAACGCCTGATACGGAGATCAACCGGAAACGCTTGTGCAACTATTGTATTTACCGCAGCCGCTGCAACCGGGGCGTCGTCGCCGGTGACTTGACGGAACTAGCCGACACCGAGGAATTTTTTGCTGTAGACATTGAAAGCGCGTTAGAATTTACACTGGCCGACGTGGAAGAATTGGCATTCTAATTTACAAAGCCGGTATAAGACTACCTGTAACACCAACATCAATAGAAAACGCGTCCCGTAGGGACGGCTGAGTTTAGGAGGGGAAAAGGAATTTTGAAGCGCGCCTGGACTGTTATTCCACCGACCACGCCTTCCCCCGAATTAGTCGCCCTGGTTGGTGGTCATCCGTTGATCGCCCAACTGTTGGCGCAACGGGGGATTGATACGCCGGAAAAAGCACGCGCCTTTCTCAATCCTGGTCACTATGCGCCCGCCCCGCCAACGGCCCTGGTCGGTGTGGCTGAAGCGGCGCAAATTCTTCATAACACCATTACCGCCGGCAAAAACATCTTCGTCTGGGGCGACTTTGATGTCGATGGCCAAACCAGCACCTCGCTCCTGGTCGCTGCTCTGCAAAAACTAGCCGGTGTGGAACGGGTGCGCTTCCATGTCCCCAATCGCTTCACCGAAGGCCACGGCATCCGCCCGCCCAAACTCCAAGAAAAGCTGGCCGACCCCACCTTCCCCATTGACCTGCTGCTCACCTGTGACACCGGCATTGCTGATACGGAAGGCGTCACTCTGGCCAAAGCCCACGGCCTCACCGTCGTCATCACCGACCACCACGATCTCACTGCCGAGTTCGACGGCCTAACCCCCGGCAAAGACCCGCTCTGGGGCATTAACCGCACGAATCACGAATCACGAATCACGAATCACGCTTCCGTCCGTTTCGCAGATGCTATTGTCAATCCCAAATTCCAACCGGTCGGCGACCCATTGCGCACACTGCCTGGTGTAGGGGTGGCCTATAAATTGATGCAGCAGCTCTACCACCTTTGTGGCCGCGGCGGCGAAGAGAGCGAGTTTCTTGATCTGGTGGCGTTGGGCATTGTAGCCGATGTGGCGGAACAGGTGCATGACGCCCGCTATTTGTTGCAATTGGGGTTAGAAAAGCTACGCACCACCAAACGCATTGGGTTGCGCGTCCTCATGGAAACGGCGCGGCTCAACCCCGAAACGGTAGACGCTGACAGTATCGGCTTTCAACTGGGGCCGCGTATGAATGCCTTGGGTCGGTTAGAAGACGCCACTGTCGCCGTCGAACTGTTGACCACGCGCGATATTATCCGCGCCCAAACCCTGGCCGGCAAGATGGAACGGCTTAACCAAGAGCGGCGCGTCCTCACCAGCCAGATCACCGCAGCAGCAATGGACATGATCGACCGTGATCCGAAGTTGCTCGATTACAACGGGTTGGTGTTAGCGCATCCTAACTGGCACGCCGGCATCGTGGGGATTGTCGCCTCACGGCTGGTGGAAGAATTTGGCAAGCCGACTGTTCTGCTCCTGACCCCACCGGGCGAAGCGGCGCGCGGCAGCGCACGCAGCATCACCGGCGTCGATATCGGCGGGTCGATTGCCGCTTGTAGTCACCTGTTGCTCCATCACGGTGGTCATCCGGGGGCGGCGGGGTTGGGCTTGTTGCCGGAAAATATTGATGCC
Source organism: Caldilinea sp. CFX5 (assembly GCA_021405325.1). Next base: position 4,978 of record QWII01000075.1, read on the forward strand.
TTCCGCCGTGAATTGAGCCGCCAGATCGAGTTACATCGCGACGACAGCATCCCCACCGGTCTGCAAATTGACGCCGAAGCGCCGCTCCAGCAGGTCAGCCTGATCCTGGCGGAAGAATTGCAGCGACTCGGCCCCTTTGGCAATGGCAATCCTACGCCCCAATTTCTCAGTAGCGGATTGACCGTGGTCGAAGATCGCCGCTTGGGTCGCGACGGCACCCATCGCAAGCTGACGGTGCAGAGCGCCGACGGGGCCAAAGCGCCGGTCATCTGGTTTAATGGCGCCGACGCCGAGTTGCCGGCGGGGCCGGTCGATCTGGTCTATACCATCGGCATCAACGAATATCGGGGCGAACGCAATCTCCAACTGAGCTTTGTCGCCATCCGACCGGCGCAGGAAGCGACTGTCGTTGTGCGACCGGGGTTGGGACCGCAGTGGCGAATTGAAGATTTACGCAACCACCCCCTTACGCTGGCCGCGCTACCACAACCTACCCAAGCGCTCTGGTATGCCGAAGGCGTCAACTTGGGGCATCAAGGCGCCACCATTGACTACCGGCCGCGCATGAACCTGCGCCAAACTCAGCCGGGGCAGGCGTTGGTGCTGTGGAGTATCCCCCCTTCCCCGGAGTTGTTGCAATGGTTAGCCGAGACAACCAACCCAGCCGTTATTTATCTTTGCGGTCAGCCGACCAGTGACGATTCGCTGCCCGGCATTCTGCGCAATGTGGCCGGCATGTGTAAATATGCCCTGCAACGCGATGGCTTGCTCCAAATTAACCGCATGGCGGCGCGCCTGGGCACCACCGAAGCGGTGATTCGCCATAGCCTGCTCTGGCTGGACAGCCGCGGGCAGATCCGCCTGATCGACTGGGACCCCGAAGGCACGCCCACCGACACCGTCCACATTGCCGCCGGCAGCGGTGTCGAGCAGCGGGAAAATCGCGAATTGCTACAATCGGAACTGGACGAACAACTAGCCGAAGTGCGGGCGTATCGCCGCTTCTTCCTGCGGGCGCCGGTGAAGGAATTGGGGTTGTAAGGCAAGCAGATGCCGAATTAGCCGGAGGCGCGCCGAAGGTGTATAATGCGAACCATGCGGCTTGCATGGGCCAAGCCATCGCTAGAAAGGAATCTTCTGATGGAAGCGACCTTAACCGCCATTGAAGTCATAAGAATGATCCAGCTTTTGCCGCAACAGGATTACAGGTAACTTCAACCTTACAGCTACATCGTTTAATGACCGCAACAACTGCTTTGCTTGTGCGTGACCTCGGCGCCCTTCCCAACAAATGGCAGTTGCAAACACAGGAACGGCTTCGTACTCTATTCAATTTATAAACATATCCGTTTTTGTTAATACCCCAGTGGAAGTAGAGTGTTTTATGGATCGATCCGCTATTCTCAACCGCCTTGGTCAACAGCCGACGCTATCTGTACTCATCATCGGCGCTGGGGTCAATGGGATTGCCACCTTTCGCGACCTGGCCTTACAGGGCGTCGATGTCCTGTTGATTGATCGCGCCGATTTCTGCTCCGGGGCCAGCGCTGCTTCGTCACACATGGCGCATGGGGGCATTCGCTATCTGGAAAATGGCGAGTTTCGGCTGGTGCGTGAAGCGGTGGAAGAGCGTAACCGGCTCATCCAAAATGCGCCCCACTATGTCACCCCGCTGCCGACAGTGATCCCGATCTTCAAGTGGTTTTCCGGTTTTCTCAATGCCCCGCTCAAATTTTTAGGGTTACTGGATCGACCGGCGGAACGGGGCGCGGCCATCATCAAAATGGGACTGATCATGTATGACGCCTACACTGGTCGCGAACGGACTGTGCCGCGTCATGAGTTTTTGTCGCGCAAGGCAGCTCTGGCGCGCTATCCGCAACTAAATCCAGATGTGGTCAGCGTGGCCGAATATTATGACGGCTTGATTCGCGCGCCCGAACGGCTCTGTATAGAGATGATCACTGATGTTGAAACGGCGGCGCGCAACGCTCATGCCTTGAATTATGTCAGTGTTGTTGGCGCCAATGGTGGTCAGGTGCGCCTACAAGATGAAACCAGCGGCGAAACTTTTGACGTGCGACCACAGGTGGTGATCAACGCCGCCGGCCCCTGGATCGACTTTGCCAATCGCGCCATGGGCAAACCAACCCATTTGATCGGCGGCACCAAAGGTTCGCACCTTGTCCTCAATCACCCGGCGTTGCGACAGGCAATCGGGCAACATGAATTTTTCTTTGAGAACAAAGATGGCCGCATTGTCTTAATTTGCCCATTGGAAGATCGCGTCCTGGTCGGCACCTCGGATATCCGCATCAGCAACCCCGACGAAGCGGTTTGCACCGACGAGGAGATCGACTACTTTCTGGGCATGACCGCCCGTGTCTTCCCCAACATCAAGGTGGATCGTTCCCACATTGTCTTCACCTTTTCCGGCGTGCGCCCCCTACCCGCCGTCGCCGCCAAGACGACCGGCCAGATCAGTCGCGACCACAGCATCGAAACAGTTGAGCCAGGCGAAGGCATTGATTTTCCCATCCTTAATCTGGTGGGCGGCAAGTGGACCACCTTCCGCGCCTTTGCCGAACAGACGGCCGATCGCACGTTGGCCCGGTTGGGCCGGTCACGGCAGCGCAGCACAGCGACCATCCCCATTGGCGGCGGTCAAGGCTATCCACGCACGGAACGGGAACGCACAGCCTGGCTTGACCAGCAAGCGCAAAGCGGCCTCTCCCGCTCACAGCTTGAAACCCTGCTCCACCGCTACGGCACCGGGGCAACGGCCATGATTGCTGCCATTCGAGAAAACCGGAGCAGTGGCGCCGACCAGCCTTTGCAACAGCAGCCAAGTTATCTGCGCGGCGAAGTCGCCTATTTGGTACAGGCAGAAAAAGTTGTCCATTTGGATGATTTTATCCTCAGACGCACATCTTTAGGCATGTTAGGACTGGTGACACGGCCACTGTTGGCAGAGTTGACAATGGTGATCGGCGACGTACTGGGTTGGTCAGCAGAAGAAAAGCAAACAGAGCTAGCGCGCACAATAGAGTTGCTAGAGCAACGTCATCGAGTATACCTATAAACGATAATGGAGAGGTGATTCATGCCATTTGCCGTGCATCTCTTCTTTGACAAAGAGATCGAACAGCGAATCATCGATGTATGGCAGACGTTGGCCGTAAGTGATATTGCACCCTATATGTATCACTCCAACAATCGGCCACACCTCACCCTCGCAATTTTCAAGCAGGTTGATGTCACCGCTGCTATAGAACAGCTTCAGCACTTTGCGCAGACAATTCCGCCCTTTCCGGTCACCCTCTCGCACTTTGGCCTGTTTCACAGTACAGAAGGGGTGATCTTTGTCGCGCCAACAGTAACGGCGCATCTGTTAGAAGTTCATCGACAGTTGCATCAACACGATAGCCACTTCGGGCAAGACTCCCTTTCCTATTATTTGCCTGATCGTTGGGTGCCTCATTGTTCGCTGGCGCTAGGCGTTACACCAGAGAAAAAGCTAAAAGCTGTGGAGCTTGTGCATCAGCTACCATTGCCGTTACAAGGGCAAATCGCACAGGTTGGTCTTATCGAGTTTCGTCCGGTGAAGCATCTGGTACACTTTTCGTTGAGTGGTGGGTAAGGCTGATCGTGAGGAAGTGATTAGGCGACATATTGCGGCTCTGTAATTCCTAATTCAATCATGAGTTGTGGCAAGGGAATTTGGCGTAGTTGAGCAAGCTTGATCAAACTCTTGATACGCACAACATTCAGTTGCTCCACTCTCTGGTTCAGTCGCATTAACTCTTGATGCTCAATTGCAGTTAGTGTTTCGTCCAGTCGTTTTTCGATCAATATCTGGTAGCGCGCCTGCTGTTCAGGCAATAAACTTTGGTAGATCTCTTGGAGCAAATCCACTTCACCAAATGGCGCTGAACTTTCCTGTGAAGATGAAAAGCTGGTTTGACTGATAACCATACTTCCTGCTCCTTGGGTACATGAAGGACAGAGCGATAGTCCAATCATAACATACACAAGGGCCGCTGGAAACTTGTTAATTAGTCTGAAGTTCAGCGAGTGGTGCAAAGCGAAACTCTCTTAATAACGCCTCTAATTTTTCTGACGTACTCGTCAAATTGTAATAATGCGTCATCCGATAGAGCGGTGGAATTTCTGCGGTCAGGCGCGGCTGTTCCGGATCGAGTTCCCATGGGTGGAGATAAAAGATCACCGGCTGACCGGCGGCATTCATGGTCTTGATGGCACGGCGGATCAAACGGTAGGGCAACAACCGTGCATAAAAACCACCACTAAAGGGCAGCCGCAGAGCGCCGACGCCAATGGTCGAGATGGGATATTCCCAAATGGTGGTCGGCGCCTGACCGTCGTTGAGAGGAAAGCAGTGCGGGAAACGGCACGCGCCGGGGATGCCATAGCGGGGGTTATACGCCGGGACAATGCTGGCATCATAGGTGAAGCCCATGGTGGTCAGGGTGCGCAAGGCCCAAAGATTACGGTGCGTAATCGAGAAGTAGGGCGCCCGATAGCCCCGCAGCGGTTGGTTGGTGAGCGTGCGCACCGCGGCCAGCGCCTCTTTCAAGTCGTGAGCAAAATCGTCTGGTGACAGCCGGTAGACGGGTTTGTGATAAAAGCCGTGGATGGCAAGTTCATGGCCGGCATCGACGATTTGCCCCAGCAGGGTGCGCCACTCGGCCACCAATGCCCCCAGGATGAAAAAAGTCGCTTTGGTACGGTGCGTAGCCAACAGATCGAGAATGCGCCGCAGACCAATTGCCAACCGTGGTTCTAAGGTCGCCATCTGCGCATAGGGCAAGCCCAATCCGTGAAACCAATCCTCGACATCCACTGTCAGCGCATTGATCACCGGCGCTGCAGAATGGTCTTTTGTCGCCGTTTCAACTGATGCTGTCATAGATTGCCGCAATCCTTTCTACCATCAGCTCCACACGATAGGTTGTTTCCACCTGGTGACGCCCCGCCGCGCCCATCTCCGCCCGCAACGGCGGATCGCCTAACAAACGGTTGATCGCCTGCGCCAGGGCGTCAGCATCGCCGACCGGCGTCACCAGACCGGTTTGGCCATGTCGGTTGACCGTGGTCAGGCCGGGCAGGTCGCTACAGATGACCGGTCGTGTACAGGCTTGGGCCTGCAACATGACCAGACCAAAAGCTTCGCTGCGATAGGTGGAGGGTAACAGCGCCAGGTCACAGGCGCGATAGTAGGCGGTGCGCGTGGCATCATCGACCCCGCCAACCAAAATCACTTTGTGGTTGACTTGCTGACGGTCGATCTGTTGTTGAAGCTGCTGACGAAGCGGGCCGGTTCCGACAACCAGCAAGGTCGCCGCCACCTTTTGCATTGCCGCGATTGCTACCTCTATTCCTTTGTAGTAACAGAGACGGCCAACCAGCAAGACAAGTGGGCCAGGGTAACGTTGGCGAATAGTCGCCGCCATTTGATCCGCTGCCGCCAGCTCCGCCGCTGACGGGAGCGGGATGCCATAGGGCGCCACTTGACATTTGGCACGCACCCCTGCCAGAAACGGCGAGCTATCCAAATAATCCGCTGTTCCCACCAGGATGACATCGGCTTGGCGCAGAACCAAAGCTTGAAAACGGTCATAAGCTTTCAGCAAGGCACGCGGCTTGACAACGTCATTGTGATACCCAATGACGGTCGGCAGCGGACGACGGTAGAGCAAGCGCGCCAGAAAGGCGGTCGGGCAAGGGTGATGTAGATGAACGAGCGCCGGTTGCAGATGGTGCAGCCAGGCCGTCATCGTCGGGCAGAAGGAGGCATAGGAATGGCCCACGTTGCCCGCACGAATGACCGGCACGCCCTGCACCGTTGTGCGCTCGGTCAGCGGCCCATGCGCGGCAGTCAGCACCAGATGGCGGTAGTAGGGCGACGGCGTCTGCGCCAGGGTAAGGATATGGTCTTCAATGCCGCCACGCTTGGGATAGAAATCACGATAGAGATGAACAACCAGACGTGGAGCAGAATCAGCGGGCGGGGATGGATTGGCTGAGTTTTTCATACACCTGAACTGTTTGGGCAGCGATCTGCTGCATGGTGAAGTGTTGCAAGACGCGTTGGCGTCCTGTCATTCCTAAACGTTGCCGTTCCGCCGGCTGTTCCAGTAATTGTTGCAATCTTTGGCGAAGGGCAGCCGCATCGCCTTCGGGAAAGAGTAGCCCGGCAGCGCCGATCACATGGGGAATTTCGCCGCTGTCGCTGCCGATAACCGGCACGCCACAAGCCATCGCCTCGACAAGAACCCGGCCAAATTGCTCTTTCCAGTTGGGCATGGTGCGGCTAGGCAAGACCAACAGATCCAGGCTTTGATAAAAGGCCGGCATTGCGGTGCTGGCGATGTGTTGTTGGAATGCCACTCGTTCCGCAATCCCCAATTGGCGCGCCAGTTGGCGTAGCTTCTCTTCTTCGGCCCCGCGCCCGGCAAGCTGAAGCGTCCATGGCCCTTGCAACGCAGCACAGGCGCGCAAGAGGAGATCCAGCCCCTTCTCCGGCACCAGTCCCCCGGCATAACCAATCCGCAAGGCGGATTGATCAGGTTTTGGGACAGTCGACGCCACTTGCGCATCCGACGTAGCTGGGGCAAACAGCAGCGGATCCACGCCAAACTGCGGAATCACGGCCACGTCGCCGGAGAAGCCCTTCTGTCGCAAAATGGTTTTGGCGTCTTGATTGCCGGCAATGGCAATCGGCGTGCGCCGGTAGACCGCTTGTTCAAACCAACGAAAGGGAGGCGGGTACTGTTTTGCTAGATTTTGCCAGGTGAAAAAAGTCGGTACGGCCCCACAGGCGATACCGGCGCGCACCCCCAGCCAGGTCGCCAGATTGTACGGCTCTTCATCAAAATGAAGAATATCCGGGCGCAGGCGCTTCAGTTGGCGAGTTAGAGTTGGGTAGTAGTGAAGATGAAACTGACCGTTAAAACGGATAGGAATAATCTGGAAGGTGTAACCGTTGGTATAGTGCGCTGTTGCGACTTGCTCACCCCGACTATCACGCCAAGAAGGCGGCGTCAATACAGTCAACGCGACGCCCAACCGAGCGATCTCTTCTGCTTTGCGTTGATAAGCGCCCACCACCAACGCTTTGCTGACCATGACAACCCGCATGGCGACCTTCCTACTCAGAGTTCGTCGGATTCGACAAGCTCATCCAGCGTTGGTTGAGCTTGTCGAATCCGACGAACCAACCAATCATTCCTCAATCACGCTAATCGCCAATCATAACAAGACAAATGTCGCTCGGCAAGATCGGCCAATGGGCAGGTTTAACTTAAGGATGATGAGCGTATAATCGCTTAGGCTATTCCAAAGAAATGATCCTCGTAGGGGCGTCCCCTTGCAGGCGCCCCACTTGGCTGGAAACACGAGACGCCCCTACAGGGATATTATTGTTTGCAAGCGCCTTAGCTGCACTCGCTTCCAGCACCTACATTATAAACGCTTCTCGACTTAGAAGGCCGTAGACCTATGAATACCAAGCGCTCACCGTTACTTTATTTACTGCTCTTTCTGGCTTTTGTACAGATCATAATGTTGGTGGCAGTCGGTATCGTTCCCGTTGTCCGATCGGCCGCTTTGTCCGCGGTGCAATCGCGACCACGCCTTGAGCTGTCAGCCGCGCTTGCCGATTTGGCCGCCAAGTCAGATCTGGTGGTTCAGGCCCAAGTTGTCGAAACCAGGAGCCAATGGAACCACAACCATACCTTGATCGAGACAGCCCACACGCTGGCAGTACGCCAAAGTCTGCTCGGCCCAACGGCAGTGGAAGTCGTAGTCTACAGCGATGGCGGCTTTTTAGCCGACGAAGGCTTGGGTATGTTTAGTTCACACACACCTCGATTTGCTATTGGCGAAGAAGTGCTTGTTTTTCTACAACAAGAAAACAACCGGTATCAGGTTACAGATGGCGAAGCCGGCAAATTTACGCTCTTCCAGGAAGATGTCGCCAGCGCCTATTACCGCGACCATCTGCCCTTGGCACAGGTTGCGACCATCCTTGCCGCCACCGTTCGCACCACTTATCAAGCCAGCCAGCCGATCGCGCACGCGCCGGTGGGTTTGACTTCTGCAGCCGCTGTGCAAGCTGATAAGGTAGCGCCAATGAGTACAGCCACGCCGACCCCGCTGCCCAAATGGTCGGGCGCAACACCCCAAATTACGCTGAAAGTCAACCTCAATTCGACCCAAATCGGTGGCCCGGCCGGTAGTGCGGATCAGTTTTTGACCGCCATCAAGGGGGCCTTGCGCACCTGGAGCGTGATTCCCGAAGCCGGCGCCACGCTCCTATATAGTGGGTCGATCACATCGACCACGACTAGTTTTAATCGACAAAGCGAAATCATCTTTATGAAGAAGGGCGCCAACAGTCAACTTGGCCAGGCTCAGATTTGGTTTACAAGCAATTTTGTGATTGTTGAAGCCGATCTTTGGATCAATGATGATTATCCCTTGGACGCAACCGGTAGCCCGGAAAATGGTGAAATTGATTTAGAAAGCATTGTACTACACGAACTCGGCCATTGGTTGCCGCTTAGTCACATGCCCAATACAAATGCGGTTATGTATGCGGTGCTAGGCGCCGGTATGCGTAAAACGATTCTCAACAGCGATGACATTGCAGGCATCACCACCCTTTATCCCTGCCCGGCGATTCCTTGCGTCGATCCTGCCTATGCCGGCGACGCCACCGCAACACTCACCGCCACCACCACACCGACCCCGGCGGAAACGGCCGCCCCAGACGCCACCGCCACGCCGACAGCCACCATGACCCCCAGCGCTGCCATAGCTACGCCAACCCCGGCGCCGAGCGCCATCACACCGGCAGCCCAACAAAATTCCTTTCTACCGTTGGTAACGCGGTAGCAAGTCAGGCGTTGGTTGGATCGTTGGTTTCGACAAGCTCAACCAACGATCCAACCAACGATCCAACCAACGAACCAACCAACGAACCAACCAACGAACCAACCAACGAACCAACCAACGAACCAACCAACCAACGAACCAACGAACCAGCCAACGAACCAACCAACCAACCAGCCAACGAACCAGCCAACGAACCAGCCAACGAACACTACATCATCGTTGTAACCGCTTATTGCCGGTTGCTTCCGCTTCGGCTAGAACAGTATCAGCGAGGGCAAAGCCGCCGAAAATGCGTTGAATGCCGTCATTCATCCCATCAACCACGGGTTGAAAATTAGGCGGCAATTGCCAGGGGTAGCTATAGGCCAAGCCCTGGCCAAAGGCGGCTTGCGCCGGGTAGGCCAGCGTCCAATCGGGCAACAAAACTGCACGGGCAGGCAGTGCTGCGGTTAATGCAAACCATTGGCGTTGACTTTCGTCGTCGGTCAGAAATTCGATCAAGGCAACGGCCGCCGTACGATCGGCGGCCCCAGCACTGATGGCATAGCAATTGACAAAGGCGAGGGTGGCTTGCCCGGTTGGCCCTACCGGTAAAGGGGCAACGCCATAGGTAAGGGTCGGCGCCGTTTCGGCCAGATAGGGGATCATCCAATTCCCTTCCAGGCTCATGGCGGCATGTTCCTGGGCAAAGGCTTCGCCGGCCCAGGCGTTCCCCAAGCCAACCGGCGTCGCTGCCATGCCATCCAAGACCAGATTGCTGTAAAATTCCAGTGCAGTCAACCCAGCCGGGCTATTGATGGTCATACTGATGGCCGTGCTATCGGTCACTGTGCCGCCGGCGCCATAGAGAAAGGGCAACCAGCGGGAAAAATCAGCCGGCAACACCAGCCCGTAACGACCGGTATTCACGTCGGTAAGTTGTTCGGCGGTGGTGCGCAATGTCTCCCACGTCCAATCGGCGGTAGGATAGGCGAGCTGCGCGGCGTCGAAGTAAGCACGATTGTAGAGCAGCGCCAGCGTGTCGGCCGCATGAGGCAGACAGTAGGGCGTGCCATCGACTTCACTCATCTGTTGCAACAGCGGCGGTAGATCCGCTTGCTCTGACAAAGCGGCGGGCAATGGGGCCAACAACCCGCGTTCTACCAGATCCGGCAGCAAAAAGGCATTCAGGCGGACCACATCCGGCGGCGCTTCATTTTCCAACAGGGTACGCAAGCGGGTGCCATAGTCCGGCAGCACTTGCAGAGTAATCTGCGTCCCCGGCGCCCGCTCTTGGTAGGCAGCCACTCTTTGCTGAAAGTAAGTATCTATGGCGGAAGAGGCCGGCCAGGTGGCCAAACGAAGTTCAGTGGTTATGGGGACGGGCGTAGGTGTCGGCGGTGCGCCCCACAGTTGCGGCAACCATTGGGGCAAGGCTGGTAAGGCGGGTCGCTCACAGCCGGTTGTCAAGAGGAGCAAGAAGCTGACGAGTAGTAAAGACTTTAGGCTATTCCAAAGAGATAAATTCCCCGTAGGGGCGTCCCCTTGCGGGCGCCCCACAGCGGGGCGCCCGCAAGGGGACGCCCCTACGGGGGGTGTTATTGTTTGCAAGCGCCTTAGTCTTCGGGGGGCTAAGAAAAGACTAAAGGCTTTACTACGGTTAGTGAACGCTGGCGTCAACAAAGGCATCGTAGGCAGCGGGGTCTAGTAAGGTCGCCAGTTCGCTATCAAGCGTCGTCGTCGGTTCCAGTTTGAAGAACCAGGCCGAATAGGGGCGTTGGTTGACCAACTCCGGCGTATCGACCAGAGAATCATTGACTTCGACCACGGTGCCGCTAATCGGGGCATAGACCGTCTCGGCGGCTTTCACTGACTCAACCACAGCCACTTCTTCCCCGGCGCGCACCGTCCGCCCGACCTCCGGCAATTCGACGTAGACGACATCGCTCAACATGTCCTGACCGGCATCAGAGACGCCTATAACGGCCAGTCCTTCTTCCACGCGCACCCACTCATGTTTCTGGGTATATCTGGCCTGTTTATCGACCTTAAAGTTAGACATAAAAACGCTCTCCTCCAAAATGACAAGAGTACTCCCGAACGGCAAGCAGTTCGCCTTTTGACAACAGGCGAACTGCTACTTATCTACTTATAGCGCGGCTGATAGAACGGGCGCTTGACCACTTGGGCCTTTTTGGGTTGCCCCCGCACAACAATCTCAATGGTTGTCCCCACTTTGCTATACTCACGCGCCACATAGCCAAGCCCCAAAAATTGATCGAGGGTCGGGCTTTTCATCCCGGTGGTGACATAACCGACGACTTTGCCGTCAACCGCAATCTCATAATGGTCGCGGGGGACAGCGCGCTCGACCATAGCAAAGCCAATGAGCAGACGCGACGGTTGTTCAAGTTTCGTCTTGAGCAGCGCGTCTCGTCCGACAAATTCCTTTTCCCAACTGATCACCCAGCCCAGGCGCGCCTCCAAAGGATTGATCGTGTCGTCAATCTCGTGGCCGTAGAGGGGCATACAGGCTTCAAAGCGTAGACTATCGCGCGCGGCTAAACCGCAAGGGAGCAACCCATCGTCCTTGCCGCAGGCGAGTAAGGCGTTCCAAACGGCAACGGCGTGGGTCGCCGAGAAATAAAGTTCAAAGCCATCTTCACCGGTGTAGCCTGTCCGCCCAAAGAGCGTGGGAACCCCGGCCAGATCCGCTTCAACACTAGTGCGGGTGGCAACCTGGCTCAGGTCGTGTGTGGTCAAGCGTTGCAAGATGGTTTCAGCTTTGGGACCTTGCAGCGCCAGCATACAGGTGGCATCGGAAATATCGGTCAGTTGGACAGCAAAGCCGGCCGCGTTGGCCTGCAACCAGGCCAAATCCTTGGCGCGATTGGAAGCGTTGACGGCAATGAACCAGCGTCCAGGCAGGCGATAGAGAAAGATATCATCCACAATCGTACCGTTGGGATAGAGCAGCAAGCTGTAGTGCGCCTCATTGACCGCCATCTGCGTAATATCCCAGACTTGGATATATTGCAGAAAGGCGTCAGCATCGGGGCCGGTCAACTCGATCTGGCCCATGTGGTCAATGTCAAAGAGACCGGCAGCGGTGCGCACCGCCTGATGTTCCACCGTTGGCCCGGTTGGATATTGGACAGGCAACGCCCAACCGGCAAAATCGACCATACGACCGCCCAGGGCCAGATGGCTTTCATAAAGTGGCGTCTGTTGCACAACTCTCCCTTTCTGCTACCCCGTCAAGTTCCTTGTGCGAGTATACTCTTGCCTGCCCAAGTTGGCAAATGTATCGATAGAGTGCAACAGAAAAGCTTGACTTTTGGACACGCTACCATTATAATCAGGTGCGTAAGGTATACACCTGCCCTCTTAGCTCAGTTGGATAGAGCAACGGACTTCTAATCCGTAGGTCGTGCGTTCGAGTCGCACAGGGGGCGCCTGCTACTAAAAAACCGTCTCCAGGCTTCTGGAGACGGTTTTTTATGCTGCAAAGTGGACCAGTGGGTCAGTAAAACAGGATGACAGTTCTTCACTGTTCTACTGTCTTACTGACCCACTGGCTTACTGATTTTACATCGACTGTAACACTTCATCCGTAAATTGACCAGCGACCATCAGGGTCAACGTGCGCCCGTCGGCGCATTGTGCATAAAGGTTCATCGTCGGCGTGCCGATCATGAAATCGACATGGGTGTCGGCAACATTGACGCCATGTGCGGCTAACTCATCTTCATTCATCCCGGTGGCGCCAATCATGCCTTCGGGGTAGGCTTCGCCAAAGGCGATGTGACAGGCGGCATTTTCGTCAAAGAGGATGTCGTAAAAGGTGGTATTGACCTGGTTGACCGGCGAACGCACATCGACCAGGGCCACCTCTCCTAGGCGGCGGGCGCCGGGAATGGCAAAGAATTGTTCCAGCACATCCTGACCAGTTTCGGCGCTATATTCGACTACTTCACCCGCCTCAAAACGGAAATAGGCCTTTTCCACTCGTCGTTCCAGGGGAAAGGTCGGCTTAGAGGTGCGCACCCAACCCGTTGTACGGCGGTTGTGCGGTGTTGTAAAGACTTCTTCGGTCGGCATGTTGGGGAAGAAGGGAATGCCCTGTGTGGTGGTGGCGCCGCCGCCCATCCACTGCGGTGCGTCGGTCAGGCCAATGGTCAGGTCGGTGCGTGGTTGGCCATCGGGGCCGGACAACGTATCGACAAAGCGCACGGCCCGCACCTGATGGTGGGCGAGGAAGGCAATGATGCCTTTGAGGAGGCGATCCTGGCGCCGCCAGGCGACGACCGGCGCCGGCTGATCCAGGCGGCAAGTGCGCAGAACGGTCTGCCACAGTTGAGCGTGCGCTTCCGCCGGGGCGAGATAGGGAAAGACCTTTTGCGCCCAGGCCCGTGTCGGGACGCCGGCCACACACCAGGGCAGTTGATTTGCCATCTGCGCCTGGGAGTAAAAGCGTAATTTTTGGGCGCGCACCTGCCCGATTGTGCGCAGGCGCAGCGGATCGACATCAGCAAAGAGATCAGGATAGGCATCGCCGGTCAGCGCCAGCCGCGCCCAGGTGTCATTGACCATCTCTTGGTGGCGGGCGATTTCAAACCCCGGCAGAAACTCAAGATATTCGGGTTGACTGTGGAGTAAGCGTTGTTTGACGGTTGGGCTATCGGTCCAATCGACATGAACATAGCGGGCGCCGGCGCGGTAGGCCGCGGCCGCCGCGAGCCGTACCAGATCAGCATGTTCTAGTTCAGCACCAATCCGTAACGATTGTCCTGGCTGTAGATTCACGCCACTTTGAATCAGGAGTTCGGCGTAAGCGGCAAGTTGCTGGGCGAAGTCGGGTGTCATGATCTTTCGTTTCCTAGTGGTAATGCTTTCCAGTGACAAGACAATTTGGTCATTATACTGGTCAGCGCGAAAATACGGAAAAGTTGAACTTTTCCTGCCGCTTAATATAACTTTCAATACAACTAGGCGTTACGCAGTTGGCGAGCGTCACCAGAGAGCTGTCAGGTTTCGCAAACCTAACAGCTCTCTGCAAGGGCGTAACGCCTAACAAATCAATTTGCGCAGATCGGAATTTTTACAATAGCAGTCACTTCCGAAAGTGTTTGACAGAGATTGCGCGTTTTTCTACAATAGAGGAATGCGGGTACAATTAGGTACAGCAGATCATCACACTATGTAACAGGTACGAAAACGCTGTTGCGCCGTTGCGTACTGGGCGACCAGGATCAACGCAACGCCAAACAGCGGTTTCAATGCGCGAGGCCGGGCCGAAAAGACGGCACGCGAAAGGACACCATGAGTGAAATTGTAACGGAAGCCCAGGAGATTGCTCAAACCTTAGACGAACGGCGGGTTGATCTAGTCACAGCCGCGATCAATGTATTGGGGCTGGAACGAACGCGCGCGTTTCTTGATCAAACCTTAACCATGGAAGCCGCCGGCGGGATGATGACGAAGAGTGAACAACGTCGCCGCACGCCGGGCGGCGCTTTCTTTCAGTTGATGAAAGATCACATCACCAAAGAAGAGCGTAAAGCAATCTTTGGCATTGACCAGAAGAAAAAGAAAAAGAAGAAGAAGTCAGCGGCCAAGCCGGCAGCTTCCCAGGCAACCATGACCTGGGACGAAGCCAAGCAACTGATCGCCAAAGCCTTGAAAACAACAGGAGAAGCAAAAACCGTGAAAGTCACACTCATTGGTCGCCCGCTCAAAGTCGTCCAACAAAAAGATTGTGTGGTCGTTTCCTTAAAGGGCAAAGAACCGAAAAACCTGCCCAAGGGCTTGCCGCCGGTTCCCGAAGGCAGCGCCATCACCTGGGCCGTCTTTATTGTCACCAAACAATGGAATCGAGTCAAGGAAAGCATTGAAGCCAATAGCGACGACCAATTAATCATCGAAGGTTATCCGATTGTCGGCAAGGGGGGTATTGCTGCCGTTATGACCACGAATTGCCGCAGCGTGTTGATGGAACGCGCCCAACGCGCTTCGGATCGCGACCAAGACTGAGGGAAGGCGGGGGATCCCCCTGCCTTTCCTTCACAAACTAACGAACTACCTGTTGATACACATCCACGGTCTTGGCAGCGCAGCGCGCCCAGCGGAAGGTCGCGGCCCGGTTGCGCCCCTGATGGCGTAACGTGTCAGCAAGGCCGGGCAGAGTCACCAACCGCACCACAGCCGCCGCCAACGCTTCCGCATCCGTCGGCGGAATCAACAGTGCAGCATTACCAGCCGCTTCCGGCAAACTGCTGCTATTACTACAGACCACCGGCGCGCCACACGCCATTGCCTCCAACACAGGAAAACCAAAGCCTTCATACAACGTCGGTTGCAACACCGCCGCCGCGCCACTGTAGAGCGGTGGGAGATCGGCTGCGGGGACAAAGCCGGTAAAGACGACATCATCCGCCAACCCCAGCGCCGCCACCTGGGCCTGAATCGGTTCAAAGAGCCATCCCTTCCCACCGGCAATCACCAGACAATGGGGCAGCCCTGCCGCCTTGAGGCGCGCCAGCGCCTGCATGGCAGTCAGGTGATTTTTGCGCGGCTCCAATGTACCGACCATGAGCAGATAGGGCCGCAGCGCACCGGAACGGTCGCGCAACGTATAGCGGGCCTGCACTTCCTGCACCAGCGGCGGCGGCGCCGGTTGGAAGGTGGGGTCAATGCCCTGGTAGATCACCGTAATTTTGTCTGCCGGCGTTTGATAAAGGTCAATTAAGTCCCGTTTGGTCTGTTGACTGACGGCAATGATCCGGTTGGCGGCGCGCACAAAGAGCCGCATACCGACCGTCAAGAAAAGACGGTTCGTCCATTTGTGATGCTGCGGGTAGCGTTCAAAGATGAGATCATGCACCGTCAGCACCGTTGGTCGGCGCAGATAGGGCAAGAGATGTTCCGTCGCGTGGTAAAGCTGACCAGGTGGGAGGCGCTGTTCATAGCAAGGGCGGCGCCCCAACTGGGTGGCAAGGACGCTCAAGCGCCAGGCGTACTGTCCCATCGACAAGGTTTGGTGGGAAGCGCCCTGCAAGCGCGGCGGCAGGGTGTGGCCGCTGTGGGCATTATAGAAGAGGGTCAACTTGACTTGTTCACGGTGGTGGGCCAGGAGTTGGGCGGCAAGCTGTTGGGTATACCGGCTCAGCCCGGCTTGTTGGTGGACAGCCGGGCCGGCATCCATCACAACCGAAAGCGGAGAAGCCAGCGCAAAATCGGTGGTCATTGTTTAACTTTGCAGCAAAGCGCGCTGAATACGACTGACAATCATCTCCATAGCAATCCGATTTTCACCCCCACGCGGCACAATGATGTCGGCGTGCCGTTTGCTTGGTTCGACAAATTCCAGATGCATAGGCCGCACGGTGGTCAAGTATTGTTCAACCACCGAGGTCAAAGAGCGCTCACGCTCCTGTACATCGCGTTGCAACCGGCGAATAAAGCGCAGGTCGGCGTCGGTGTCCACATAGATGCGAATGTCCATCAACTCGCATAATGACTTTTCGACAAAAATTAGAATGCCTTCCACCAGAATGATCGAGGCTGGTTGCACCAACCGTGTTTCCTGGCGGCGGGTGTAATTGGCAAAGTCATAGAGCGGGGCGGCGATAGCCTGCCCTTGGCGCAACTGTTGAATATGGTCGATCAACAATTGCGTTTCCAGACTATCGGGATGGTCATAGTTGATCGCCAGCCGCGCCGCCGGCGCTAAATGGCCCTGGTCGCGGTAGTAGCTATCATGTTGCAAATAGGCAAAATGGGTCGGCCCGACCATGCGTTGAATCCGTTCGCTGACGGTCGTCTTGCCGCTGCCGCTGCCGCCGGCCACGCCAATGACCAGGGGGGTGGTTGCTGATTGGGTTGATTGCATTGTCACTGTCTTGCACAAAAGAATGTCATACAATAATTTGGCTAAACGAGGAGTTCGCACGCCTACGTGCGAAGCCCTCGTTTAGCGCGACCAAGGCGAAGAAGCTGTTTGAAAAGTCTGATCTGCCGTAGGTCAGCGGCCCCGTCACGCCGGCGGCGCTGACCTACGGTAGCGGGCGGCGCCTGTCCGGTATCACCTTTTCAACCAGCTTCTTCAGGTTCACAACTTCAGGCGAAATCCTCCGGGAGCGAACGCCGCAACCGGTCGATCTCGGCCGCGGCATCACTCTGCGCCACGACTACCGAACGCCCCATCGGCCAGGGCGCCAGTTGGATCAAAAGAAAGGCCGGTTGATAGGCAAAGCCAACCAGGCCCACCAAGACCAAGGCCAGCGCGAGCCAGAGAAGCCAGATCGCCGGTTGATAGCGCACCATGGCGGTCATACTGGCGACGGGCACGATGGTCAATTCCCGCACTTTCCCGCCGACCTGGATTTTGGCAACCACTGGGCGATTGATCACCAAAGTCTGCACCGGCTCAGCCTCCGACTGGATGACCTCCAGCAAAAACTGCTCCTGCGGCAAGGTGTCAATGGGCGAAACCATGCTGTTGTTGGTCTGGCTTAGGGTGTCAGCGCTGGCGGCGCCCGTTTCATCGACCTTGAGGCCGACGGGTAGCACAGCAACGCGCACAATCCGTAACCCCACCTGCCCCCCAACCACGACCGATTCTTCCCGCCCCAGGGTGGGAAAGATCAAGCCGAGTTCGACGGTATTCTGGCTTTGGCCCGGTTGGGAGAGCGTCACCGTCGCGTCGTTGCTGCGCAACCAGAGCGCAGGCGGCCCTGGCGCGGCTTGCAGCGTCACCTGGCCGGCGGCCAGGCGGCGGCTTTCGCCAAGGGGCACCTGATTAGTCGCGTCATTCATCTCAACCGTAAGGGAAGGGGTCAGCGTTTCATCGTTTTCAACCACAGCATAAGTGAGCGCCACACGTTGAGTCGTTGCCCGATATTGGTCGCCCGGCGCCAACAGCGGTGAGGTCACCTCCCACCCTACTACCAGGATGAGCCAGATATCGATCAACGCCAGCAGCAAGCCGACGAGCAAAAGCGGGCGCAACCAGATCCAACGCTGCTGATGTCGTCTGGCTAATAGGCGTCGCTCGACCACAGTCGGCGGCGGTGACGCGGCTTCGTCGGCGGCGTCCGCCATGGGGGCGGCATCGCTGGTTTGCAACGGTGGCACGGATGTAATAGCCACCGTTGCCGGCAGCAGTTCATCAAAATAGGGCTTCAGCGCCGAGGGCAGTTGAGCAGCTAATGTTTCCGGCGCGCGATTGATCGTCTGTCGCCAGCGATAGAGTGGCTGGGTGTCGGGCAAGGGCGCCGGTGCGCCAATGGCGCCGCCCGCCGTTGTCAGGCGCTGCTCAACCTGCTGGAAGCGCCGCAAGGTCGCCAGCAAATTCGCCAGATGGATCAACAAAACCAGCGTAATGGCCGCCAGGAGCAATTGCAGCAGCGGGTTGTGTAGGACATCAAATAGGCCCAGTGTGCGCAGGATGCCCCCCAGCGGGCCATACTCTTCGCTCACGGTCAGCAGCCAACGGGTGGCGGCAGCCGGGTCATCGGCAATCGTACCGGGCATTTGGCGGATAAAGAGCGCACAGAGCAAGAGGAGGAAGACGATGACGCCCAGCACGCCCAGGGTGGTACGACTACTCAACCAGCGCCAGAGGGTGTGCGTCAATTGGATGCGTTGGTCTAATCGATTGGTGGCGAATCGATCCGTTGCTACGGCGTTGTGGTTAACCATGCCGGAATTTCTTCACTAAGGTTGGCAAGCGGCGCCTTGCTAATGGTGCAAGTGGGCAGGGATTCGAGAAAAGCGCTCCCATATTCTTTGCGCCAGAGCCGGCTGTCCAGCAGGACAACCACGCCGCGGTCGGTGGCGCGCCGGATCAAACGGCCAAACCCCTGCCGGAAACGTAAGATCGCGTCTGGTAGCATATAATCACTAAAGGAATTTTCCAAATCACGCGAGCGGGCGGCGACAATTGGATCACTCGGCACGGCAAAGGGCAGACGCACAATCACCAGACAGCGCAGTTCATCTCCCGGCAGATCAACCCCTTCCCAAAAGCTGCGCGTCCCCAACAAGACGGCCTTTTCCAGCCGGCGGTATTCGCGCAACAAGCGGTTGCGACTGCTGGCGCCATGTTCCAACACAGTGATGCCCGAGCGATCTAACTCGGCGCGGATGGCGTCAGCCGTGGTGCGCAACTGGGCATAACTGGTAAAGAGCGCCAGGGTGCGACCACCGGTTGCCAGCGTCGCATCGATGATCGCGCGCTCAACCGCCTGTTGATAGTAGGAGTGATCCGGCAGGGGCAGATCATGCGGCATCATCAGCAAGGTGGTGTTGGTGTAATCAAAGGGGCTATCCACCGTCAAGGCGGTGGCGTGCCAGAGGCCCAAGCGGTCGCGAATAAAGGTAAAGCCGGAGCCGGTGCGTAGCGTGGCGCCGGTGAAGATGGCTGTGCGCCTGGGCAAGGTCAAGCTCTTCTCCAGAATCTCATTGACATAGAGCGGCGCCATCGACAGGCTGACCCGGTTGCCCTCTTCATTCAGTTCCATCCAGGTGATGACAGTGTGGCTATCGGTTTCATCATCTTGAAAGACCAGTTCATCCAGCCGTTGCGCTAGGGTTTGCAACTGACTTTGTACATCCTGCACTTCGCTGTAGAGGCTGGCTTCCGGTTCGCTCTGGCGCCAATGTAAGGCGTCCAAGCGCTCAAGCGCCTTGGTCAGTTGATCCACCAGTTGGTGCAGGCGGGTCGAAGCTTGCGACCAGATGAGTTCGATTTGCGTCCATTGCTGCTGGGTGCGCCGCCGTTGATCCAGATAGATCTGCTGGGAATAGCCGGCATCGCGCCGCACATCATCTTGATGCTGGGCAAAGTAGAGCAGTCGATCGGCAAAATCATTCAGTTGCTGGGCAAACTGGCCGGCAGTGCGCGAAATACGGTTGAGTTGATCCTGCACCCCGCTCTGTTCCTGTTGGCGCACCTGGTAGTGAAGATGCGCCATAAGTGGATCGTCCAGAGACAAGCGCCGCAAGAGCGCCAGCACCCAAGCCCATTCGATGCGATAGGTCATCTGGTCGGTGGCGGCCTCATCCAGGCGGTGCGCTTCATCAACAATCAGGTGTGTGTAGGGGGGCAGGACACGACCCGCCGCCTTTAGGTCAGCCACCAATAGGGCATGATTGACAATCAGCAGATGGGCCTGTTCGGCCTGCCGGCGGGCATAATAGAAGAAATCCTGCGGCTTGCCACGACCGGCTTGCTCGCCACAACGCTCCGGGGTGCAGGTGGCGGCATCAGAGCAGATGCGCTGCCAAAGCGCCCGTTCGGTGGCATTGGCCAGGAAAAGTTCGCTCACATCACCGGTGGCGGTGGTGGGCAACCAGACCAGAACTTTGGCCAGCAACATCAGTTCAGCGGCAGAGAGTTGACGATTGGCGCGCCAGGCATGAAGGCGACGGGTGCAAAGGTAGTTGCTGCGCCCTTTGAGCAAAGCGATGTTGGGCAATGGGTGGCCCGCTTCCGGCAAGGCGGCTTGCAGTTGCGGCAAATCTTTTTCCAACACCTGTTCTTGCAGCGTAATCGTGTTGGTGGCAATCACGACGCGGTGCTGATTGGCGACGCTCCACAACGCCGCCGGGGCGAGATAGGCCAGACTCTTGCCGGTGCCGGTGCCGGCTTCCAGCAGCATATGGTCGCCTTGGTTAAAGGCGCGCAGCACCTGTTGCGCCATCTGCACCTGACCGCTGCGCATTTCATAGAGCGGGCCAAGGTGATGGGCCAGCGGGCCGTCCGGGGCAAAAAAGGCATCAATGCTTGCGGTTGGAATGGTCTGCCGGTCGCTGCTTTCATCGGCCAGCAGCGTTGCTGAAACAGGCGAGGGCAACCAGGCGCTCACCGGGGGCGCAGCGGGGACTGGCGCCGCCGTCACCGGTTCCGCCCCGGAACGCTGCTGTCGTTCACGGGCATCGGCAAAGAGCATTAAGGGCGGCCAATCCACTTCCCGGCCACATTCCAGCAGGAGATCCAGCGTTGCCGCCGGCAGAGTAACAAGCAGGTCATTCAACCGCATAAAGAGTTCTGCCGTCGCCAGGGTGTCGTCGAGGGCGCGATGCGCCTCGCCTAGCGGGATTTGCAAGGTGTGACAAAGCTCGGCCAAGCTGTAGCTGTCGGCGTTGGGGAGCAGGACGGTGGCGAGTTCAAAAGTGTCCAGCACCGGTCGCTGGAAGTGAATACCGGCGGCGCGCAAAAAGCCCATGTCAAAACCGGCGTTGTGCGCAACCACCGCCGTGACATCAGCGCCGACAAAGGCCAGTAGCTCCGGGGCAATGGCCGCCAGGGTCGGCGCCTTCGCCACGTCGCTATTGCGAATGCCGGTTAGTTGCTGAATGCGCAGCGGGATCGCACGTCCAGGGTTGACAAAGGTGATAAATTGGTCAAGAATCCGGTTGCCTTGGAAACGTACGGCGCCGATTTCAATGATCTGATCCCGTTTCGGATCAAGTCCGGTCGTTTCCAAGTCGAGCGCGACAAAGACACGCGCTGTCATCAAGTTGACTCTATTCTACAGCATAGGCGCACCCCGACGCGAGGTACGAGCAAACCATTGCGAGAAGCAATTCTGCCCTATTATACCGAATTCTGCAAAAAAGCCACTATTGAATATGAGACGCGACAAGATTTGCTGCTTTACCGGCGCATCATGCGCATATAGGTGTTGACTCCCGGTGAAAAGAGGAGCAGGGCGCCGCCAATGCCATAGATGACGCCTGAGGTCATGAGCAGTATCACGAAAGGATGGTAGAACTCAAAGACAATCATCAAAAGCGCAAGGGGAATAACGCCGATACTGGCTAACAGCCAACTAAGCCCCATCAAAATGCGCACCCAGTTAAAACCCAAGTAAAGCATAATGCACCAGAAGATGTGAAAGGCCAATTCCCTTCCTTGTTGGGTCAATGCGGACTGTTGATAGGCGCTAGTTTCAACCAGGGCCATTGTTTGATCAAGCAACGCCGGATCCATATCGTCGAACTGGGCGGCCACCTGATAGCTCAATTCAATGAGTGATGGCAACAGATAATCCTGGAATGTAGCAATGACAAGGATACCCAGCAATAAGTGGGCGCCAATC
Source organism: Caldilinea sp. CFX5 (assembly GCA_021405325.1). Next base: position 26,982 of record QWII01000075.1, read on the forward strand.
ATTATACTTAATAATCGCTGTCCACGTACAAACTGCTTATTCATATACCCTCCCATCTGTTTCCCTTGTGCAATTTCTGCACCTTTGAACAGCTACAAGGATAGTATAGGCCATGCCTTTTGCCATCGGACAAACGTCTTACAAAATGCCGAGTGGTATTACCGATTTCTTACACCACTGCGGTAATTACGGCTGAGTGGCGTATGGGCAAAGAGCCGGCCATGAGAACAGGAAATCAGCGAATTTGTGCGGCTACCGACGCATTGTCCGCAGAAAGAGATTAATGCTAGGCAGGCAAAGGACAGAGAGCGCACAACAGATGTAAAGTGTTGACGTGACCAAGCCATAGACCAGCAGGTTTGGCCAGAGATCAAATGCTTTGGTAAGCAAATAGGCGACCAAGAGGCCGCTAACGCCCTTTGTGAACCAAACCACGCACCAAAGTAAACGAACCCAACTATACCCCAGGTATAGAATGATGAGACCCAGGATCAGCAAGGCATAGATTAAGCCCTGGTCAGTGAGAAAATGACGCTGGTCGATGGCAACAAAATACCCCAGCAGACGCTGCACCTGCTGCCCATCCGGCAGATGAACTTGCGCCAACGCATCATGATACCAGGTAAGCAGCAGTGATCGTGCGAGCCAAAAGCTTACACCCTCCATCAATAAGACGAGCGCAATCACCATCGTCAGTAGTTGTTGACCACGTTGAAATTGTGTATTCATTTGTATCTCCTCTTCCTCGGCCCTCTCTACATGAATGTCACTTGTCCTTTAAGCTATGCGTGTTGATCGGTTGGTTGCGGTTGGTTTGGGTTAGTTGCCGTTGATTATCGTTGGTTGACAGATCGCTTGCCTGCCAAAGATGCAATCTTTGGCGTTTTGCGGCACAATATCAGTAGATCATACGCGCGCAGCCGGTTCGTTGGCCGGCGCTAGTCACGAACCGGCTGCGCGTGGGCTGTTGCAATCTACTAAATATTAACATAGCGAAAAGAGCGTTGCTGGTAATCCGACAAAAGTTGGGTTGCGATTCCATCAATCTGCCGCTTGATTTTACAAATGCTTTATGCAAGAACAACGTAAAGTTTCCGTAATGAACAGGCTGCCCGTTTCCGTTATCGTCACCGTTTTCAATGAGCGCCAACAGATCGAGCGCCTATTGACTTCGTTAGCCAAGCAGGATTATCCCCCTGCGGAAGTGGTCATTTGCGATGGTGGCAGCAGCGACGGCACCGTGGCCGCGATCCAAAGCTGGCAGGCGCACCACCCACAGCCATTGGCGCAGTTACGGGTTCTGGTTGAACCGGGGGCAAATATCAGCCGCGGTCGTAACATCGCCATCGCCGCGGCGACCAGCCCGATCATTGCCGCAACCGACGCCGGCGTAACACTGACGCCAGGCTGGTTGGCGGCCTTGATGGCGCCTTGGGCTAACACTGATCCCATCCGGGCGCCCGATCAGGCGCCCTTAGCGGTTGCCGGTTTTTTTGAAGCTGATACGCGCGCCGCAACCGGTGCGCCATCGCTCTTTGTCACGGCAATGGCAGCGACGGTCTTACCGCAACGCGCCGAAATCGATCCCAACAAGTTTTTGCCCAGCAGTCGCTCGGTGGCCTTTACCAAAGCGGCGTGGCAAGCAGCAGGCGGCTACCCCGAATGGTTGGATTACTGTGAAGATCTGCTCTTTGACTTTGCCGTCAATGCCCAGCGCCCGGCAGCGCCTTCGGCCTTTGTCTGGGCGCCGGCTGCCGTGGTCTACTTTCGTCCGCGCGACTCACTGCGCGCCTTCTGGACGCAATACTACCGCTATGCACGGGGCGACGGGAAAGCCGATCTCTGGCGCAAGCGGCATCTCATTCGTTATGTCACCTATGGCGTGCTGCTGCCGGCGCTGCTGGGTTATGCCTGCTGGGGGTTCTTTGCCCGCTGGTTGGGGTGGGCGGGGTTGCTCCTGGGGGTTGTTCTTTATTGTGCGCAGCCGTGGCAACGCTTACACCGCTTAGGCGCCGAATTAAGCACCATACAGTGGCTACAAGCTGCGCTCCTGGCGCCCATCATCCGCGTGGTGGGGGATGTCGCCAAGATGGTCGGCTACCCGGTGGGGCTTTGGTGGCGCCGGCAACATTGGCCGCGGGCGGAGCTTCATTGGCGTGCGAAGATAGAAGAGAGACAAGAGACAAGAGACAAGAAGACACGAAGACACGAAGAGGGCGAGTAAGGTCGCGCTTTGTTATACAAGTAACGGTCAGGCAAACCCGTCCCGTAGGGACGCTTGCGTTTAAGTGGGAAGAGGATGATGCGTGTGAATGAACAAGAGGCGGGGAAGGGTAAATTTGTGCGCCGGCAGGTGCGGGCGAATTTGATAGAGGCGACGCCGGGAACTGGCGCGTTGGGGCATTGGGTGCTGGCCTCGCCCATGCTTGGCTTTTTGGCGTGGCTGTGGGTCGATCTTGTGCATCACTTTAGCCCGCTTGATCAACGCTGGCTGAACATCATCATTGGGCTGGCGCTCTTTGCCCTGCTGATTGTGCTGCCGTTCGGCTACCTGGCCCACGCCTTTGTCCTGGCGTTGCCGCGTATTTTTCAGAATGCCGGCTGGGAAGTGGAGCCGTTGGAGCCGGTAAAGCCGGAAGAGCTGTATCTGGTGCAATATCGCTATCAAGCGCGCCATTATGCGCCCCGCAGTTGGCGACGCGCCTGGTTACGCGCCGGTCAAGGCTGGGTCTACCTGGAAATTATGGCGATCTTTGTCGGCGCCATCGGCATGATTCCGTTATACTTTAGCGCCATGGAATTTGGCTTCGGCCAATATTAGTAGACCTGGCTGAAAAGGGCGCGATGATCGCAGCGATCCACATCTTGTGGTAACATCGTGCCGCAGAGCAGGGTATAGCGCCCGTTTTGGGCAATGGCATGGGCCAGCCGCAACCAATTATTACGATGTTGTTGCCAGTCGGCGGCGTGGATGATGTCGGTGTCGAAGATTTCCCAGCCCGGCAACAAAGGACGCAAGGCTGCAACAACACTCGTTTTGCCAACGCCACTGGCCCCGGTCACAATCCACAAGGGTACAATCCGTTGTGCTTCCACATGATCACAAGTCGGACAACGCATGGCCTGTGCTGCGACATCCACCAACGGTTGAATATACCCGCCACATCCTCGACAAACCAACGCCATATTCCACCTTCCCTTACCGTTGTAACCGTTGAAAATGCGCCAGATAGCGTTGCACCAGCGGCGGCCAGCCCAGTTCGGTTTCGATCCGGCGGCGGGCAGCGGCGCCCATCTGTTGTCGCAAGGCCGGATTCGCCGCCAGTTTAGCCAGCGCCGTCGCCAGGGCCGCTGGGTCGCCTTCGGTGGTGAGAAAGCCGGTCTCACCATCGACAATCGCCAGCGGGTTGCCGGCCACCGTGGAGCCGACCACCGCTTTGCCGCAGCTCATGGCATCGAGTACACAGACATTTAAGCCATCAACCGGTTTGCGCACAGACGGGTTGACCAGCAGATCACAAGCGTTATAGTAGATGCTGATCTTGTCTTTCGGCACATTGCCGACCCAACGCAGCCGGTCGTACACCCCCAGCTCGTGCGCCAGCGCCTGCCATTCCGCCTTTTGATCGCCTTCGCCAACCATCACGGCCAGCAGATCCTGGTCACGCAGCGCCGGTTCGGCTAGGGCGCGAATGAGGGTGTCGAAGCCTTTTTTGTAGACCATGCGGCCAACACACAGGATAATGACTGGGTGACTGGATTGGGCGATTGGATGATTGGCGAGCCATTGGGCGCGCAACTCGGCGACGCCGGTGGGATCGGGTTTGAGGGCCGCGGGGTCGGCGCCGTAGAGGATGAGGTCGAATTTGTTGAGAACGGTCGGAGCCAGGGCGGCGACGGCGTCGCGCAGGTCGGCGCTGTTGGCGGTCATCAGGCCGGCCTGGCGCATGGCAAAGCGGGCCAATGTGCGAAAAACGGGGTTGGCGTTGGCGACCTGTGCATCAGAGCCAGGCACAGAGATGACCAGCGGAATCCCCAGCAAGCGGCTGACGACGGCGCCGATCAGGCCATTGGGCAGCAGCCAGTGGGCGTGCAAGAGATCGGGGCGCACCTGTCGCGCCTGGCGGGTGATAGTGGCGATCCCGGCGGCCATCAGCGCCGGCCCCAGCCAATAACTATTTCGCCGGAGCGCCAGATCCGATTGCATCGTGCGCATATATCCCAACGTATGGGCTTCGTCGGTGAAGGCATAACGGTAAAGCCGCAGGTCAATTTTTGATTTTTGATTTTTGATTTTTGATTTTGGCGCGTCAGCCGCGGAAGCTAAAACCGGAAATCTAAAATCGGAAATCTGATAAGCCGGGTCAAAGGGCGCCCAGATGGTCAGTTGTTGCTCCTGGCGGGCAAATTCTTGACAGAGCGCTTCAATAAAGACGCCGCTAAAATCGCCGGGAAAGCGGGGGTAGTTGTGAGTTAAAACGCCAATATGCATAATTCGTCGTGAGCAGGTTGTAAGAATTGAAAACGCATGATCAGTAAAGCGCAACGACCGTTCGGTGGGGGTTGAACAGCCTCCGCCCGGATCGAGTGATCCGGGCGGAGTGGTTACGGGTTATTGATTATCGCACTATCTTACGTTGATCACAAACGGGCGCCAGGGTTGGCAGCACCGGTCAACCAGGCTATGAACAGTCGGGCCGTTCATCTTCTTCATAGAATTCGGCATCGTCGGCATTGTAGCGCGGGTCAGGGTAGTAGCAAACGCCGGTATGGCCGCCACTGGTGCGGTAATAGCCGGGGTCGGCATATTCTTTTTCGACGGGGCCGTAGGCGGCTGCGCTGTAGCCATGCTTGTAATCGCCATACTGGTGATCGCCATAGTCGTCATGGTGTTTGTGACCGTAATACCCACTGTCATACCCACCGTAATACCCGTAGTCATCCTCCTCCTCATAACCCTTATGCCCATAACCTTCGTCGTCATCATAATGGCGGTGATACTGATCATCGTACCCATCATGATACCGATCATGGCCGGGGATACAGAAATACTGGCCCGGGTAAATGCGGTTGATGTTTGGGATACCGTTGGCACGCGCAATCGCATAGACGCTCACGCCATAGCGAGCGGCAATGCGGGACAAGGTGTCACCACGATAGACAAAGTAGTGCGCAATACACCCATCATCCGCGTCATCATCCCAACCGTAACCATACTCATAGGCATTGACGGAACTTTGGGCAGCTTGCACCATCGCCGGCAACAAGCTACTGACCACAACCAAGAGCAGCACAAGGATTGATCGCGTGGAACGACTATACCACCGATCGGATCGCATTTGTAACATAGGGGGGTCTCCTTTGAGAGCGATGAAATCTGCAACGGGAACTATCGATTTTGGCGTGGTTGGTTCGTTGGTTTCGACAAGCTCAACCAACGAACCAACCACCTAGCTAACGCTTACTGCTTCACTCGATAGCTTAAGGAATACAAATCTGCTGTCCGACGTAGACATACATGTGTTTCTGGTTCCGCACCCACGGATTGGCGTCAAGCATCGCTTTGGGGGAGGCGCCATAGTGACGGCCAATCGAGTAGAGTCCTTCACCGGGTTTCACTGTGTGGGTCTTCTCACACTTGCCGTCATCGTCGTCATCATGATGGTCAGCATCGGGCTTTTCGACATCATGGCCCTTTTGCTGATTCTCAAAGACCGGCACCTTGACACATTCGCCGGGTTCCTGCGGCAACTGCACGGTATAACAGGTTGCCGTGTGGGGTTGCCAGCCGTCGCGCTGCTCTTCGCAGATCTTGTAGCGGGAACCGGGCACCCGGTAATCATCCTCCGGGAAGGTAAAGGTGTATTCGCCTTCGCCGTCGGTCAGAACCGGGCTGGGTTGATAGCTGCCGGCGTCGAGCACTTCCGCCCAGATTTTCCAGCCGGGAATCCCGACATGGCCGTTGCTATCGATCTTGATGCCTTCGATGCAGAACTGCGGTTCATCTTGGACGTTGAAGAAGGTGACGACTTCACATTGACCGCCGCCGATCACATTGACGGTAAAGCTGGTGGGGGTCAACGGCTTCCAACCCAGGCGATCTTCTTCCACAACCTGATAGGGGCCGGGCGCCAACCCATCAAAGAGAACCCGACCATTGAGATCGGTCAGACCGGAGGCCGCCAGCGAGCCATTGGTGCGGACAACCTGGATCAACCAACCGGGCAGCGCCATCTGGGTGTTATCCGGCAGGACATCATACTTGTAGACTTCGATACAGCCCTTGTGGCGAATGCGGTTCTTAAAGTAGAGCGTCACGGCATCGCGCACATCGACTTCCTGCATCCCGTTGGTGGGCAGGACAGGCGTATAGCTGACACCGGGCGGCGGCGCTTCGGTGAAGATCCAGCGCCCCGGTGAGAGACGGAAGACGACAGTGCCGTTGGCATCGGTCACAAGTTCTTGCGGGACAGCGAAGATGTTGTCCGGGCCGGGTGCGGCATGGATGCGCCAGCCGGGCTGCTTGAGATAATCTTCATTGACCTTGATGACGGTGATCTTGATCAGGCGGCGCAGTTTGAAGCGGATCTTGACACACTCTTTTTCGCCATAGTCGAGCGAGAGGTCAAAGCGATCCGGCGTTACCGGCTCCCATTCCTGCCCTTCTTTCTGGCCGAGGTCGATCTGGAACTGCCAATCGCCCACAAAGATGCCACGGGTGGGATCTTCCGGCCATTCATCAAAGCGGAAATTGCCATTGCCGTCGGAAATTTCACTGACGGCGCGGGTGGGATTCAGTTCACCCTGGGCATTGCGCGGAACAGCGCCAATCACCCAGCCATCGGTCAGCGGCTTTTCGTCGTGGCTAATGACGGAACCTTCGACACAGACTTTATCAGCGGGAATCGGGGCCAGCTTATGGTCATCCGCCTGGGCGTGCGCCGTGGCGACTGAGGTGACCATGAGAAGGCCGAGGCAAAGCAGAAGGAGTGGATAGGACAAACCAATCCTTGACGACCGTAATACGCGAGGGAACATATAATTCTCCTTTGTGAAGTGACGACGATGATGTCAGCAGCGGTTATCACAAATTGGATGCTGTCGACAAAGAAGATGCAATCGATTGAATGGAAAAATGTTTTTGCTGATTAGTGACAAACCATGCATGATCCTTTCGCTATGCGCAACGACCACTGGTCAAGTTGCTACCACCCGCTTGCCGGCAACCGACAAGCCATCTGTCAATCACCGTAAAGCCGGTGGGTGTAACTTCACGCCGAGTAGCCCTTACCGCCAAACCAAGACAGCACGATTCCGGGAAAAACTCAATTCACAATCAGGTGAGACAAGCTGTGTGAGGCGATTTGAAAAGGTTCAAGTTCACAGCGAAGAGCGTGGTGTAGAGGGCAAAAAATTCATATCCGTTTCCCAAACGACTTTGCCTGACTCTGCAACAGGGGACATGATACAGATTCTTGCCGGACAACGTTCTCAGTTGTGTTGGAGATGAATTCTCAAATACACCAGTGAGTTTACCCAAGCGCTTGCCGGCCGTGAGGGCCGTTAGACCGGCAAGTGAAAGCCCTTTTATAGGATAACATGGTTCGGACGTTTTCTCAAGGGGGGGCAGGCAACATTTATTGAAAGATTTACTTACATTTCCACATCAGTGATGAACAAATATTTATTTACATTTCACAATATTTAGCCAAATCGACGCCATATTTACAAGAATCATAAACTTCACCACCCATTCACCGGTCAAAGGGCGCTTCCTCTTCTGTCCCATAGGGGCGGATTCCGCGCAGCGTGAGTCCGTGACTCGCCGTGGACTACGACGGGTCACGGACTCACGCTGCGCGGAAGTTATTTCTAGACGGTTACTTACGGAATACAGACCTGCTGCCCCACTTTGAGGTGCATCTGCGGTTGTGAATTGACCCAGGGATTAGCGGCGACCATCGCTTTGGGCGCAACACCATATTTATAGCCAATCCCGTAGAGTGAATCGCCATGTTTCACGGTGTGGGTCACACGGCAACCACCGTTGCTCGGCCCGGCGGGGGTGGCGCCATGCCCAACCTGTTGATTGACAAAGTCAGCGACCGCCACACAAGCGCCCGGCTGCTGCGGCAGCGTCACGGTGTAGCAGGTGGGGCCGATGGGTTGCCAGCCGGTCACATCTTCAAAGTCCTCGCAAATCTTGTACTTGGAACCGGGGACACGGTAATCATTGCCGGAGAAGGTGAACTTGTACATGCCAAAGCCATCCGTCACCTGATCCGCCGGGTCCCAATCACCCTTATCCAGCGGTTGCGCCGTAATCTTCCAACCGGGCAGCCCGACTTTGCCAAAGGTATCGATCTTGCGCCCTTCGATACAATACTGCGCTTCCGCCTGTTGATTGTCGAAAACAACCTGTGTACAGCCGCTCTGATCAGGCGCCAGGGTGACATCATAGCTGGTCACGGTAGCGCTTTCCCAGCCAACCCGTTCCTCTTCGACCACGGTGTAGGGGCCATAGGGCAGCTTTTCAAAGGAGATCGTCCCCAAGGCATTGGTCACGCCGCTGGCGGCTAAGGCGCCGTCGGCCCGCAACAGGTTGATCTTCCAGCCCTGCAAGGGGAAGGGGGTATCGTTGGAATCAGCCGGCGGCACATCCTGCTTTAAGACATCAATACAGCCATAGATGTTGAGGCGATTCTTAAAGCGAATGGTCTGGGGGCCGGGGGCTTCCACCTTTAATTCCTGGCGGCCAGTAGTCGGCACCACCGGAACGTAATTGACATCTTTTGGCGCATATTCAGTAAAGATCCAATTGCCTTCACTCAGGCGGAAGACGGCCTCGCCGTTGGCGTCGGTGGTAGCGCTCTGGCTCACAGCAAAACGATTGTTGGCGCCCGGCTCGGCCTTGATCTCCCAATCAGCCAGGCGGTTGTGATTCTCGTCGATCTTGACCACAATCACGGTCACGACGCGCCGCAGCTTAAAGCGGATCAGATAGCAATCACTCTGGCTGTAATCGAGAGTGACATCAAAGGAGGCCGGCGTCACCGGTTCCCACTCCTCGCCGGCCTTGAGAACATCAATGGCGAAGGTCCAGCGGCCAGGAAACAGCCCATTTTCAAATTTAAATTCACCATCTTCATCAACGGCGGCGGCCATCGCCGTACCATCAGCGGCGGTGGCGGTGACAATACGGCCATCGCCCAGCCGTTTCTCCTGGTGATCGATCACGACGCCTTTGACACAGAGATCATCATTGGTCGGTGTAACACTGCCATTGGCACTGCCGGCTGCGTAAACAGTGGCGACGGGGAGGAGGAGCAGAAATGAAAGCAGAAAAGCCAACCCCAGTCGTACTTGCGCAGCGTGCAATTTTGTTGAAAGTTGTGAAACCATAAAATTGAACGCTCCTTGATTCAATTGTCAGCAGTCCGCAGTCGTGTAGTCGCATAGTCCAGAGTCAGCCGATTGCCGTCCCTGTTGCGGTGCGGTTTACTGCTCGTTCGTTGTTGTGGACACCCGCCCACGAGACGAGTGTTGACCGTTTTATTCCCCAATTTCCCGTTGCCGGCGTAATAGGTCAATCAGGTACACAAAAACGGTGCTATTGATGGATTGTACGCATCACCTGGTCAATGCGGCAGCCGCCAGCCCAACAAGGGATCGCGAATACTGACAGCCGTGCAGAATTGCCATAAGCTGATGTACAATCTTGCTACTCAATGTAGATGACGTGGATTTTATAAAAAGTTACGCGGGTTTCCTAACAGGTTGTTACAGTGGTTAGTTCGTTGGTTGAGCTTGTCGAAACCAACGAACTAACCACTGTAACAACCAACCGCCAGCACACCAAGGAGCGTCCGTTTGTCCATCGATCAACGCAAAGCCGATCACATTCGCATTAATTTGGAAGAGGATGTGCGTTTCCCCACCCTGACTACCGGCTTGGAACAGTTTCACTTTACTCATCAAGCGCTCCCGGAATTAGATCTGGCGGACGTTGACATTGGCGTCACCCTCTTTGGCAAGCGCTTGGCCGCGCCCATTTTGGTCAGTTCGATGACCGGCGGCACCGCCGACGCCGAACGCATCAACCGCAACCTGGCGGAGGCCGCAGAAGTGCAACGGCTGGCGATGGGTGTCGGCAGTCAGCGGGCAGGGTTGGAACGCCAGGAGACGGCCAGCACCTTTCGCGTGCGTGACGTGGCGCCGTCCCTCTTGCTCTTTGCCAATATCGGGGCGGTGCAACTAAACTATGGCTATGGCGTCGATGCTTGTCGCCGCGCCGTGGAGATGATCGAAGCGGACGCCTTGATCCTCCATCTCAACCCGTTGCAAGAGGTGGTGCAGACCGGCGGCGACACCAACTGGCGGGGGCTGACGGCAAAGATTGCTGAAGTCTGCCGGAAGCTGCCGGTGCCGGTCATTGCCAAAGAAGTGGGGTGGGGCATTAGCAGGGAAAGCGCACGTCGCCTGATCGAAGCTGGCGTTAGCGCCATTGATGTGGCCGGCGCCGGCGGCACGTCGTGGAGCCAAGTCGAAATGCACCGGGCGCCCACCGAAAAGCTGCGTCGGCTGGCCGCGGCCTTTGGCGATTGGGGCATTCCCACCGCCGAAAGTTTGCAACTGGTTGACCAGGTGCGCACCGCCATGCAGTACCCGGATCTCCCCCTCTTCGCCAGCGGCGGCATTCGTAGCGGCCTGGAGATTGCCAAAAGTGTCGCCCTCGGCGCCGACCTCGTGGGGTTGGCCGCGCCATTTCTCAAGCGGGCCGTAGTCTCCACCGAAGCGGTCTGTGAAGAGATGGAGCTGCTCGCCGCCGAAGTGCGCATTGCCGCCTTCTGTAGCGGCTGCGCCACCCTGGCCGCTTTGCGCCAACCGGGCGTGTTACAGAAACGCAGTGGGCCAGGAAATCAGTAAGACAGTAAATCAGTAGAACAGTAGGATTATCCGATTTCATTGAGCGGTTCACGCAACACGCAACACGTATCACGCAACAAGGACTCATCATGGCAAACAATGAACTCAGCGGCTTTTTGGGGCGCTGGCTACCGCGACTGGAAGAAGAGATGCGCGCCGTTGTCGGTCATCAAGACGAAGCCGCTGTCGCCGCCCATTATGGCATGATTCAATATCACATGGGGTGGGCGAATGAAGCGTTGCAACCCCAACTCTATCCCGGCGGCAAACGGATTCGCCCCATGCTTTGTCTGATTGCCTGTGAGGAATTGGGGGGCGAGCCGGCGTCGGCCCTGCCGGCCGCAGCGGCGATTGAACTGCTCCATAACTTCTCGCTGATCCACGATGATATTGAAGATGGCGACGAAATGCGGCGGCACCGGCCCACGGTCTGGAAACTGTGGGGCGTACCGCTGGCGATCAATGCGGGCGATGCGCTCTTTACCCTGGCCTTTGCCGCTATGCAACAGGTGGTGCGCCGTGGCGTGCCGGCGACGACGGCCATGAGCGCGCTGCAACTCTTCACCCAAACCTGTCTGGCCTTGACCGAAGGGCAATATCTGGATATGAGCTTTGAGCGGCGGGAGAGCGTGACCGTGGCCGAGTATATGCGTATGATCCAGGGCAAGACGGCGGCGTTGATTGGCGCCAGCACAGCCATCGGCGCGCTGCTCGGCGGCGCCACGGCGGAACAGGCGCAACACCTGCAAGCCTTTGGACAGGCTGCCGGTTTGGCTTTTCAGATTCAGGATGACATTCTGGGCATTTGGGGCGATCCGTCCGTCACGGGCAAAGCCGCCGGCAATGATATTCTGCGCCGTAAAAAGAGTCTGCCCATGCTCTATACCCTGACCCATGATCATGTGGGCGAGCAGTTTGAAACGTTGCTTGACGACAACTTCACCGCCGCCAAGCTACCGCAAGCGCTCCGGCTGCTCGACCAGGCCGGCGCGCGCGCCTTTGCCGAAGCCGCGGTGCGCGCCGAACATGAACGGAGCCGGTTGGCGCTACGTCAGGCAGGCGGTGAGCAGATGGAAGAATCGATGTTATGGGCGTTGGCCGAGAGTTTATTGAATCGCCAACAATAGGATTCGGTCTAGTCCTCAGATCCGGCTTTGCGCTTTGAGCGCCAGGTATTGATTGACCACAGCAATACTCAGTTGATCCGCCGGCACATCGAGCGTCAAGATGCCCCGTTGGGTCAGCCGCTCAATGGTCAACTGGCGCTCGTCGAGAAGCTGTTCGGCCATGGTGCGTTGATAGAGCGTTGCACTGTCAACAATCCCCTGATCGGCGAGACGTTGCACGGTGGGGTCGCGCATGGTGACGACCAGCGGCAGATGTTGGCGGCGGATGCGTCCCATCTGGGCGATCAGGAGTTCAGTGGTGATGCTGCCGGTCAGGTCAGTAAAGACGAGTACGAGGCTGCGTTTGTGTTGCTTGACGGCAAAGTAGCTAAAGGCTTGGGCATAATCGGGTTCAACAGCGGCGCTTTCCAGGCCATAGAGTTGTTCGAGCAGGCGGTGAAATTGTTGTTTCCCCGTGCGCGGCTCCACCCATAACTGGACAGCATCAGCAAAGGCGAGCAAGCCGATCTTGTCCCCTTTCTGCGCGGCAACATAGGCCAGCAGCAACACGGCGTTGATGGCATAATCGAGCTTGGCAACATCCCCCACCGGGCTGCGCATCATCCGCCCCACATCAAGCAGCACCATAATGTGCTGGCTGCGTTCGGTTTCATACTCGACGCTGATGGGCTTGCCCCGGCGCGCGGTTGCTTTCCAGTTGACGCGGCGATATTCATCATCGGGCAGATAATCGCGCAGCCGCTCAAATTCCGCCCCGCTGCCGAAGATGCGCGCATTGCGCAACCCCAGTTCCCAAAGACGATTCTGCCGCAGCAGAAGATCATACTTTTTGACATCGACCAGGTTGGGATAGACCTTTACCGGTTCTGCCGCCGGGATACGCATCTGGCGGCGCAGCAGGCGCAACACCGATTCCCAGCGCAAATGGATGTCGCCAAAGCGGTAGTCGCCACGGCGGGGCGGGTAGACGGTATAGGTGAGCTGGGTCGGCGTGCGGGGCGGCGCTTGGGCCGTCAACAAGCGATCCGTTTCGTCTACGAGAAAGGGCAGCGGCGGCTCATCGCGCAGCCAGATGGTGATCGGCCTAGCGCCGCGCCGCAACTCAACGGTCAATTCAATGCGGTTTTTGGCCGCCAGCGACAGCCGGTCATCATGGCGGCGGGTGACTAGCCAGGCCGTGTGATCGGGCGTCAGTCGCCAATCGGCCAGCAGCAGGGCGCTCACCAGCCCCAGCCAGCCCAGCCCCACCCAGCCCCACCAACCGGCCTGCGCCGTCAGGGCCAGCGGTAAGGTCGTGCCCAACAATAAAAGCCAACTACGGGTTGTTAGTTGCATAAACTGATCCATTAATTGAAGAAATTCATTGTTGGGTTGATTATACCGAAACTTTAGCCAAATGGGGAGTTTCGCGCAGGATGTTTGGTGCGTGCGTTGCACGGGGCAAAGCGTGCTGCTCTTTTGTAGCCACTTTTGCCCCGTGCCGCGCACGCACCGATCACTGATCGACAACATGACGGATCGGCAGCTTCATGGTACAATGAGTGCAGATTTATCACACAGCGTGCCGGTTAGCACGAAGAAGTATAGAACGAGGAAGAGGAGTGCTAGGAATGCAAGCAACGGTGACAAGGCAAGAGGAGCAGGCGCCACTGACCCCTGCCCTGCTGACAAAGTTGGCGCAGATGCGCGCCATCATGTACGAATGTGGCTCGGTGTTGGTCGCCTATTCGGGCGGGGTTGATAGTGCGCTGGTGATGGCGGTGGCCCATCGCGCGTTGGGGGATAAAGCGCTGGCCTGTATCGGCATTTCGCCCAGTTATCCTGTGCGCGAGATGCGCGATGCCGTCAAGCTGGCTGAGGAGTTGGGCATCCCCTACCGGCTGGTCAATACCGAGGAATATCTCGACCCTAACTATGCCGCCAACCCCAACAACCGCTGTTACTTTTGTAAGTCGGAGTTACACAACCAACTGAAAAGTATCCTGGCTAAAGAAGGCTGGGGCGTTGTGCTGGACGGCAACAACGCCAGCGATGTCGGCGATTATCGACCGGGGATGGCGGCGGCGCGTGAACGGGGCGTGCGTTCCCCGCTCTTAGAGGCCAATATCACCAAAGCCGAGGTGCGCGCCCTGGCCCATCATCTGGGTTTGCCGGTCTGGGACAAGCCGGCCATGGCCTGTCTTTCCTCACGCGTTCCCCACGGCACGCCGATTACGCCTGAATTGTTGCGTCAGATCGAAGCGGCGGAGGATGTGTTGGTTGAATTGGGCTTCCGCCAATTCCGCGTGCGCCACCACAACGAGATTGCCCGCCTGGAATTGCCTGCCGAAGAGTTCGCCAAAGCGATTGAACAGCATAGCACGCTCGTCAACGGCATCAAGGCCGCCGGCTACCGTTTCGTCACCCTGGATCTGGCCGGTTTCCGCAGCGGGTCACTCAATGGAGCTAATACAGCCATTCCATTGCTGATGCCGGACAGCGCCTTGCATTGACCACTACTTATGATTGCTTATCTTGACCTTCCTTCCGGTATTTCCGGTGATATGTTTTTGGGCTGCCTGGTGGACGCCGGTTGGCCGGTAGGTGAACTGGAAGCCACCATTACCCAACTCGGTTTGCCCGCCGGCAGTTGGACGCTGACCCAAACCAGCGTCATGCGCGGCCCGTTGCGCGCCACCCTGCTCGATGTGCGCGCGACCGTTGGTGATGCCCACCGTCACTTGCACCATATTCGTGAGATTATCAGCCGATCCCGCTTACCCCTGCCGATTCAAGAACGCGCTATCGCCGTCTTCACCCGGCTGGCGACGGCGGAAGCCAATGTGCATGGCAGCACCATTGAGGAAGTCCACTTTCACGAAGTCGGCGCCATTGACGCCATTATCGACATTGTCGGCGTCTGCGCCGGATTGGCGGCGCTGGGGGTGGAACGGCTCTACGCCTCCGGCGCGCCGCTGGGCGAAGGGTGGACGAACAGTGCGCATGGCCGCATTCCGTTGCCGGCGCCGGCCACCCTGGCCCTGCTCACCGCCGTGAACGCGCCCACCCGTCCTGCCCCCGGCCCTGGTGAATTGGTGACACCGACGGGAGCGGCGCTTCTGGCTGAACTGGCGACTTTTCACCAACCACGGATGAAGTTACAACGCATCGGCATCGGCGCCGGGCAGAAAGAATTTGCCTGGCCCAACGTGGCGCGTCTCTGGTTGGGGGAGCCGGTCGATGAGGGAGCACTCGTGCAGATGGAGACCAACATCGATGACATGAACCCCGAACTCTACGCCGCCGTGAGTGATCAACTCTTTGCCGCCGGCGCACTCGATGTGTGGACGACGCCGATCCAGATGAAAAAGGGGCGACCGGCGGTTTTGCTCGGTGTCTTGGCGCCGGCCAGTCGTGAACAGGTGCTGGCCGATCTATTGCTGCGCGAGACAACCACCCTGGGGCTGCGTGTACACACCGTTCATCGGCATGAAGCGCCGCGCGATTTTATCACGGTCGAAACGCCCTATGGCGTAATACCGGTCAAGCGCAAATGGTTGTATAATCGAGTAGTGGGTGTCAAGCCGGAATATGATGCCTGTTTGCGGTTGGCGCAGGAACAGGGGGTGTCTGTTCGTCTGGTGCATGAAGCGGCCCAAGTGGCAGCTTTTGCTTTACTGAGCGCAGAGTAATGAATATTTATCATAAGGAGACAAAATCATGATCGAAAAACGCCCCTTTGGCCGCACCGGCCACATGAGCACCGTTACCCTCTTTGGCGCGGCGGCGTTGGGTCGCGTCAGTCAGGCCGACGCCGACCGCACACTGGATGTGCTACTCCAATATGGCGTCAACCATATTGACACCGCCGCCAGCTATGGCGACGCCGAAATCCGTATTGGCCCCTGGATGGAAAAGCACCGCAAGGATTTCTTCCTGGCGACCAAGACCGGCGAGCGCACCTACGAAAAGGCCAAAGAGGAGATCCACCGCTCCCTCGACCGCATGCGCACCGACTATGTCGATCTGCTCCAGTTGCACAACCTGGGTCATCCTGATGAATGGGACACGGCAATGGAACCAGGCGGCGCGCTGGAAGCAGCCATTGAAGCCAGGGAACAAGGGCTGGTGCGCTACCTCGGCGTCACCGGGCATGGTCTCTACATCGCCGCTATGCACCTGCGCAGCCTCAAACGCTTTGACTTTGATTCGGTGCTGCTGCCTTATAACTATGTGATGCAGCAAAACAGCAAGTACATGGAGGATTTTGAGAAGCTGGTCAAGCTCTGTGCGGAGCGCAATGTGGCCGTGCAGACGATCAAGTCGCTCATGCGCGGGCCGTGGGGCACGGAAGATCGCAACTACAGCGTTTGGTATGAACCGTTGACCGACCAGGCGGATATTGATCGCGCTGTGCATTGGGTGATTGGACGCCCCAACATCTTCCTCAACACGACCGGTGATATTACACTATTACCCAAGCTGCTCGATGCCGCCAGTCGCTTTAGCCGGCGCACCCCTGACGCCGCCATGACAACCATGCTGCAAGAGCGCCGCATGAGTTCACTTTTTGCCTAAGCAACCCCGGACGGTCACGGCGGTAGCCGGCGCAAGCCATTGAACAACGCTTACCTACGACAAACGTTGTTCAATGGCTTGCGCTATTACTGCGTACCGTCTATAATGTGCAATAAGCATTATTTGTTACAAAGCAACACTCGCCAGCTACACTTACTGCATTGCCGTTGAGGGGGAGGGGGTACACGCTATGCCATCAGATGCTGTTTTACCTTCGCCTGTGCTTGGGGTTCTGTTGCACAGTGATGCCGCTGACGACCGATCCAGGGGCAATGACTTCACGGCCAGCCCATCGGTCATGTTACAAGTCGTGGATCGCCACGGTCGAATCGTCGATGTCAGCGCCCGTTGGTTACAGATGTTGGGTTATGCGCGTACCGCTGTGATCGGCCGTTCCTACACCGACTTTATCACCCCGGCGACGCAACAATTAGCCGCAACCCTCTATATTCCGACCCTCCTGGAAGAAGGTCAACTCCGCGAAATTGAGTGTGAATTTGTCAGAGCCGAAGGCCAGACCTTATTGGCGACCATCTCCGCCCTGGTCCGGCGCACCGCCGCCGGCGAGATTGACCAGATCATTATTGCCCTGACGGACATTAGCGAACGCAAGCGCACCGAGCGCATGCTGCAAAAGATCGCCCGTTCGACGGCGACTGTCACCGGTGACACCTATTTTCAGACACTGGTCAGCGAACTGGTAGCCGCGTTTGGTGTGCGCATTGCCTTTATTACCGAATGCGCCAATCAGGAGTTGACCCGCGTGCGCACCCTGGCTTTTTGCAAAGACAATGAGTTTCGCGAAACCATTGAATATGATCTAGCCGGCACCCCCTGCCAAGGAGTAATCGATGGCGCCATCGGCTATTATCCCGAAAACCTCGAAACGCTCTACCCCGCTGAAGTTGGCTTGGCAGCGTATATCGGCGTCCCCTTCTTTGATTCACACGGCAAAGTGTTGGGCCATCTGGTGGTATTGGATGATAAGCCGCTCCACTGCACCATCCATGAACTGGCGCTGCTAGAGATCTTTGCTGCCCGCGGGGGCGCTGAATTAGAGTGCCAATACAAAGCGCGCGCGTTACGCAAACGCACGCAGGAGATCGACAACATCTATGCCCAGTTGCAGGATGACAATCGCCGGTTAGAAGCGCTGGTGACCGAACGCACACATGAGATCGAACAGCGTCAACGCGCCGCCGAAACGCTGCGCGATCTCATGACCGTTCTCAACTCCAACCAGCCCTTGCAGGATCTCCTTGATGTTGCGTTAGAAAAAGCGACGACGCTTTTACAAGCGACCTGGGGCGCTGTCTACCTCTTGCAACCGACGCGGAAAACCTTGACGATTGAGGCAACCCACGGGCAGCCGACCACAGTGCGCCCCAGTGAACATCTGGTGCAAGAACAACATCTGGTGCAACAGGCCATTGCCAAACGCCAGCCGGTCGTGGTCATCAACGGCGCACCGGCTACCGACACGCGGTTCACCGCCGGACAGACCCAGCTCGCCATTCCCCTCTTGCGGCAGGATCACACCAGCCAGGTGACGGAGAGCTACGGCGGGATCATTCTCGGCTACCCGACGGCGCGCGACTTTCGTGATGAAGAGATCCAATTGGCGGTAGCCTTTAGCGGCCAGGCCTCCCTGGTGTTGGAAAATGCCCGGCTGCGCCAACAAGTCGAGCAGATCGCTGTGCAGGAGGAGCGTGGTCGCCTGGCGCGCGAGTTGCACGATTCCGTGACCCAGTCGCTCTATAGCCTGACGTTGCTGGCCGAAGGCCGTCGCCGCCTACTCAATAACGGGCGCACCGAAGGCATTGACGAAGCGCTGCAAGAATTAAGCCAACTGGGCCAACAGGCGTTGCGCGAGATGCGTCTCCTGGTTCATGAACTGCGACCGCCGCTATTGGAACAGGAAGGTCTGTTGGGCGCCCTGCACCAACGACTCAACGCCGTCGAAAAACGGGCCGGCATTGATGTACGCCTCACCACCGATACGCTTATCGAGCTGCCGCCGGCAGTGGAAGAGGGGTTGTACCGCATTGCCCAGGAAGCGCTCAACAATTCGTTAAAACATGCCGCAGCGACGGCTGTCACCATCATCCTGCGCAACACGAACCAGCAAGTGACCCTGGAAGTGATCGACAACGGCGTCGGTTTTGATCCGGCGACCAGCAACCGCGGCATCGGCCTGCACAGCATCAGCGAACGCACAGAAAAACTCGGCGGCCACCTCACCCTGCTCTCCGCTCCCGGCCAGGGGACGATCATTCGTGTACAGGCGCCGTTGGGTTAGTTGGTTGGTTCGTTGGTTGAGCTTGTCGAAACCAACGAACCAACCAACCCAACCACCAAATAGGTATTTTTACCTATCAACAATGTGTACTTCTCACCCTGTCAAGCAGAAACCGCTCATTTACAATATAGTAAAGAGTCTTTGTCGTATGCGGAAGAGACAGGCGTGGGTTCATGAATGCAATTGTACAGGCAGCACAGGAACGGGCCGCGGCGCTTTATGACAACTACATGATGATGTTGCAGATGGTCGACCAGGAGGGTAAGGCCATTGTGGCGGTTAGTGAGCAATGGCTGACAACGCTGGGCTATGCGCGCACCGAAGTGTTGGGCCATCTCCCTACCGCCTTTCTCAGCGAAGCCAGCCGTACCGTCATAGAGAAGAGTGTCCTGCCGCTGCTTGCCCAGAGCGGCTATCTCCAGGGCATTCCCTGTGAGCTACGGAAAAAGGATGGGACGCTGCTGCCGGTGCTGCTCTCGGTTATGTTGGAGCGCAATGAACAAGGGCAAGCGCTCCGTTGGTTTATGGTGCTGAATGACGACGCCCATCAGCCCCAAGCCGAAAAGTTATTGACCGAAATTGTCCAAAACTTTGGCATTGCCAGTAATGACGATTTTTTTCAGACGCTGGTTAGCCATATTGCCAGGCGGTTACAGGCGCGCAATGTCTTTGTCACTGAATGTGTCAACCGCACAATGACACGGGTGCGCACGCTGGCCTATATTCAGGGGCGTGATTTTGTCGAGAATATTGAGTATGATGTCACCGGCAGCCCCTGCGCCGGGGTGATCGGTGGTTCGCTCTGCTACTATCCCGATCAACTCAATGCGCTCTTTCCAGTCGGCGATACGCGCGTCTCCTATCTGGGCGCGCCCTGTTATGATTCACAGGGGCGGATTCTTGGGCATCTGGCTGTGGTCAACGATAAACCTTTGCACTGCGCCGCCGAGGATCTCACCATTTTGGAACTCTTTGCCGCCCGCGCCGGCGCTGAGTTGGAACGCAAACAGGCCGCCGAACGACAGCGCAGCCCACAAGTCGAGTTGCAGCAGTTGAATCAACAGTTGGCGGCCTACAGCCGCGAGTTGGCGCAACAGGTGGCCGACCGCACGCAGGAACTGGAACGCCGCCGCCAGGTGGCCGAAGGGTTGCGCGATCTGCTGACCATCCTCAACTCCAACCGCCCCCTCCAGGAGATGCTGGACTACATTGTCAACGCCGCCACCCAGTTGCTCGGCACCAGCAGCGGCGCCATCTATGCCTTGCAGCCCAACGGCAAAACGTTGGTCGCCCAGGCCACCTGTGGGTTGCCGCCGGCCTACGCTTCCAACCTGACCTTTACCGCCGATAAGAGCTTTCTCGGTCAAGCTATTGTCAAACGGCAGCCGGTCGTCGTCTCTAACATCGCGGCGACGCTGGCGGAACAGCCCGATAGTCTGGATGAACAACGACAGGCGCTGCTGACCCACCATTACCATACGCTGCTGACCGTGCCGTTGCTACGCCAGGGTCAACAGCAAGCCGGTGATAAGCTCTATGGCGCCATTGCACTCTATTACCCGACGCCGCGCCCCTTTAGCGACGAAGAGATTGCGCTGGCGGTCGCCTTTGCCGCCCAGGCTACGCTGGCGATTGAAAATGCCCAACTGCGCCACCATGTCGAACAGACGGCGATCATGGCCGAACGCAGCCGGTTGGCCCGTGAATTACACGACTCCGTCACCCAATCGCTCTACAGCATGACCCTGCTCAGTGAGGGCTGGCGGCGCATGGCAGTGCGGGGCGAGTTGGCGCAGGTGGATGAACGGTTAGCCGAACTGGGCGAACTGAGCCGTCAGGCATTAAAAGAGATGCGGCTGCTGGTGCATGAACTCCTACCACCGACGCTGGAAAAGGAGGGGCTGCTTGGTGCGCTCTACCAACGCATGGCCGCCGTGGAAAAACGGGCCGGCATCGACGCCCGCCTGGTGGTGGATGAGGTGATGGAGTTGCCGACCGATCTGGCCGCGGCGCTCTACCGGATCGCCCAGGAGGCGCTCAACAATGCCCTGAAACATGCCGCGGCCACCGCCGTCACCGTCGCTCTGCGCCGCGAAGGCGATCAGCTTATCCTGGAGATCAGCGATAATGGCAAAGGCTTTGCCGTCGCTGAAGTAGCGGCGCAAGGCGGCCTCGGCCTAAGCACCATGCGCGAACGGGCGGAGCAAGCCGGCGGTACGCTCACCATTCACGCCACCCCCGGTCAGGGCGCCACCGTCCGTGTCCAAGTGGCCCTCCCCCCCTAACCCATCATTAACCATTGATGATTGTCCATTGTCCATTGTCCATTAACCATTACAGAGGTGTTGCATGAACAGAAAGATCCGCATTCTCATTGCTGATGACCACGCCGTGGTGCGTCGTGGCTTACGCACCATCTTGCTCAGTGAGCCGGAGATGGAATTGGCCGACGAAGCCGCCGATGGCATGGAAGCGGTCTTAAAAGCGCGCGCCTGTCGCCCGGATGTGATTCTGCTGGACATGGTGATGCCGCGGCTCGATGGGCTGGGCGCGATCCAGCAGATCAAACAGGAAAATCCCGCCGCCCGCATCCTGGTGCTGACCAGCTTTGCCGAAGATGACAAACTCTTCCCGGCCATCAAAAGCGGCGCCCTGGGCTATCTGCTCAAAGATTCGGCGCCGGAACAGTTGCTCCAGGCGATCCGTGATGTCTACGCCGGCAAATCGTCGCTGGATCCCTCGGTCGCGCTCAAACTGATCCGCGAACTCAACCGCCCCTCCGACCTGCCGCTCAGCCCCGACCCCCTGAGCGACCGGGAGCTGGAGGTGCTCAAGTTGGTCGCCCGCGGTCTGACCAACCAGGAGATCGCCGATACGCTGATCATCGGTGAACGGACGGTCGGCAATCATATCAGCAGCATCCTCAGCAAATTACACCTGGCTAATCGCACCCAAGCGGCGCTCTATGCCCTGCGCGAAGGGATTGCGACACTGGAAGAGACGCGCTAAGGGTCCGTAAAAATATAACTTGAGACAAGGCTCAGGGCGCGTCCGTGACGCGCCCTAGCCGATTGCGCGTCACGGACGCGCCCTGAGCAGTAATTTACATTGGTAGCCATGCAAAGGTAGTGATAATCAGACGATAGGTAGAGAAGCATTAGAGTGATGAATAAAGAACCCAATGGCGCCGATATGATTGGCGAGCTTTT
>QWII01000076.1 GCA_021405325.1 Caldilinea sp. CFX5
AGTTCTTGCCCCCTTCCCGGAGGTCTGGCCTGTTCTGAAGCGTGAATGTTGCTTAGTTCTATAGCATTGTTTTTATCTTACGCTTCCGCTGGCGTCGGTATGGAAGCAGCAACGCGAATCAGCTCATCGCAGGTAAGCTTCAATCCTGAATGGCCGATCCGATAGTGGAAGCCATTCGCCGACCACTCTAGCATTCCAGAGTCGGCGTCGGCGTGCCATTGACCTGCATTATCCCAGGCGCCCTGCACACAGACCGCTGGTTGTTCCGCTACCATGACCTGCTCTTTGGCTGCATCAGGAAAGTGGTAGGCGCCTTCGGGTGTACCTTTGGTCACTTCAATCCATAGCCCTCCCTCAGCGTTGGTTGTGTGATCATAGACCACCTGCACCTGATTGGGCGGAACGACGCGCGCGCCCTCACGCACCAGCTCCTCCGGCAACCAATTGGGTTCGGGCAGCGCAAAGGGTGCATTTTGTTGGGCTTCCTCAATACTAATGATTGGCGGCGCCGTCTGTTCCACGGCAACAGGAGCAGCAATGGGTTTGCAAGCTAGCAATGTAACCAGACCCAGGCAGACCAAGCTACCTACCCACACAGAGCGAATATAAGGTAGCATCATAGTAACCTCCGTTTTTCAGTGGGGTACAGTTTCCTAGCGTTCAGGATTTACCCAAAGTACGCCTGTTTCAGGAAGTTCGCATCCAATTTCCGCTTACTGCGCTTGCACTTGCCTGTATACTTCCTCTACTTTTGGAATAATTTGTTGCCAACTATAATTCGCTTTTACAAAATATTGAGCATTTGTTCCAAGTTGTCGCCCTAACGCACCGCCCGTCTGAATATCGTTTACGAGGCGTAGAATTGCTGCTGCAAATGCGGTTGGTGTATCGGCCAGTAACAATTCTTCTTCATGGCGCACGCCAAGTCCTTCGACGCCCAAGGTGGTGCTGACAATGGCTTTGCCGTGCAACATGGCGTCCAACACTTTAAACCGCGTGCCGCCCCCGACGCGTAAGGGCGTCACGTAGATCGTCGCTGCTTGGAAATAAGGAACCACTGATTCGACGCCGCCGGTGATCTCAATGGCCGGATTTGACCGCAACCGCTCCAGGCGTGGATGGGGATTCATCCCCACAATTTGAAAGTGGACAGTTGGCGCTTCTCGTTGAATCAACGGCAACACCTCGTCGGCAAACCAAAGCACAGCGTCCACATTAGGCCGGTAGTCCATTTTGCCGGTGAAGAGAAGGGTGGGTGGCGACTGGCGACTGGCGACTGGCGACTGTGCGATTGTGGCGTCGATGCCATTGGCAATGACAGTGACGTGGAGGCCGGGGGTTAATTGCTCCAAGGCTTGTTGATCGACCGGGCTGACAGCCAGGACAGCGTCGGCGCGCTGGCAGATCTGGCGTTCATAGTGGCGCAGCTTTTGCCATTGAATCAGACTGTAGAGCGCCGCCGGCCAGCGTTTGGGCTGCTGTAGATCGGTCAGGGCATTGCGTTTTTGCAGCAGATATTCACAGTTGTGATCATCAAAGATCAACAAAGGCCGGTTGGCCCCCGTCCACCGCTTGTCAAGGGCGTGAAAGCCATACTGCGCCATCTCGATGCCTTCGACCTGCACAATGTCGTAACCATCGACCAGCCAGCTTTGGACAAGATTGTGCATGGCCGGGCTTTCCAGCCGAAGCGCCATATCGGGCAATGGACTGCGCAGCGTGTCGATGGCCCGTTGCCGTAACGAACGTATCGGTTGCGGCAGATAGGCAATGCGGCGACAGGCGTGGTAGAGCGGGCTATTGTGATCCGGTTCCTGCTCCGGCGTGACAAAGGTCAACAGGTCAATGGTATGGCGTTGCGCCAGATGGCGAATCAGCCCATCATTACGAATGGTGGTGCCTTGGCGGGGCGGGTAGGGCAGTTGGGGCGTGAGAAAGAGAATTTTCATGACGATAGGTCGCTATCATCATTCACTGGAAAGCGTCGTCTGCTTGTTTGATGGTTGATTGGTGGTTGTTCCTGGTAGCGCATGAACAGCCGTGGGGGCGCTGATTGCTTTGCGGTAGACATCGAGCGTGCTACGCGCCGCCGTCTCCCAGCTAAAACATTGCGCCCGCTTCAAGCCCTTTTCGCGCAGTTCGGCGTGGAGCGTATCGTCACTGAGCAGACGATGCATGGCGACGGCAATCTCCTCCCGGTCGGCGGGGTTGACCAGCAATGCGGCATCGCCCACCACTTCGGGCAGGCTACTCGTGTTACTGACAATCGTCGGGGTGCCGCAGGCCATTGCTTCCAGCGGCGGCAACCCAAAGCCCTCATAATGGGCTGGGTGGACATGACAGCGGGCGCCGACATAGAGTTGGTGCAGATCCTCATCACTGACTCGACCGAGGAAAAACGTCTGGTCTTGCAGATTGAGTTTTTTAACCAGCGCCACGGTTTCTTCGTATAGCCAGCCGTGGCTGCCGGCGAGAACCAAGGCCACTTCACCAGGGTTATACTTTTCGCGCAAATAGTGATAGGCGTGCAGCAGGCCATCCACATTCTTCCGTGGCTCAATGGTACTGACAAATAAAATATATTTACTGGGGATTTTAAATTTTGTGCACATTGCTTGCCGCGCTGGCTCAACTGCCAGCGGGGCAAAGGACGGATTGGCCGCTTCATAGATGACACTGATCTTCTTTTCCGGCGTTCCTAGAATGCCGATGAGATCGCGTTTGGTGCTTTCGCTTGGGACAATGACATGGCGCGCATGACGGACCGCGCGATCAATTTGGCCGTAATAAGCGGCGCTGTCTTTGGTCAGGAAGTTGGGCCAGTGAAAAAAGGCGAGATCATGCACCGTAATCACCGCTGGTATGGGGGAATAGAGCGGCGCGATAAAATCGGTGCTATGAATGAGATCAAGCGATTGCCAGAAAAGTTCGACCGGCAGGAGAAACTGTTCAAGCCGATGATGCACCGGCGCATAAAGCGTGCTGCGGTGAAAGTTTTTTTGATCGATCAGCGGCTCGCGATGGTTGCGATGTTGAAAGACGACAAACTCGTCGTGTTGATTCAGTTGGGCGAGAGCACGTAGAAGATACCAGGTATAGCGGCTAATCCCAGCCGGCTGATGGTATGTCAGACGTGCATCGATGCCGATGCGCATAGGCGATTTTGATGGCTCTCTGAGAGGTCAGCTTGCATAAACTTGCATATCCAATCGGGTTGACGCAGTTGATACAAGGACGCCCCTACAACTTCAAATCAGTCTCATCGCTTCATTTTACCGTTCCCTTAGGAATCGGTCAAACCGCTGGATCGATTTGCGGCGCCATTTTTACGTTGGGCTTACGTGGGATAGGTAGATAGGTAGACAGGGAAACAGGTAGACAGGAATCGGATTGGATGGAAGGATGGATAGGCAGGGAGCGTGAGGGACAAAGTTGAAAGTGGTGGGGCGGTTTGAGGGGAATGGCGAAGGGTGGTATACTAGCAAATGGTGGTATGCTCTACGTCGCTTTCTGATCATGGAGAATCAAAACAGAGTGTACATAGCTTGACTTTACCGACATTGGCGGGGGAAGTCTGTCAATGTTTTCGCTTTTGTTGCTAGAGCTAGGGGAGTAAGGTGGGGGTTCGATGGATATTGCACAGTTAGCACAGATGGTAAACTGGTTGGATGAAGAACATCGGCGCGACCGGGCGGAGATTGCACGCTTGCAGCAGCGCATTGAAGCGCAGTCGGCGGACATTATTGAGCAGGCGCGTCGGATTCAAGATCTGGAAGCACGTCTGGCGGCCACCCAAGGCCATTTGGGACGCTTTAACCAGATCGAACAGTCGATTAACAATGCCAAAGTCGAGCTGGCCGCCCTGGTGGAGCGCGCCGAAGATGTCCGTTCGCAAACCCAACGCGAATTGGAGCGCGCCCGCATGAGTGATCGCGAAGTCTTGAGCCGTGAAATCAGCGAAGTGCGCCGTGAACTGCCCCGCATCTCGCGCGTTGAAGAAGCCGTCGAGTTGCGCGCCGTGGAAGACCAACGCCTCTCCGAGTTGATTATGGGTGTACGCAACCAGATCGGTGGTTTGGCCAAAGAGATCGAAGAACGCACCCGCCAGATTCCCTTCCTGGCCGAACAGCGCACCAGCGATACCAAGCGCATTGCCCAGTTGCAACAGGAGACTGTCGAACTCTTCAAACGCACCGAAGCAATCGGCGGACGCCTCCCCCTCTTTGAAGAAGGCATTCGCAAGAATCAGGCCGAATACGAAAAATTGCCGCCGATGGTGGAAGCGCTGCGTAACCGCCAGGTCGAATTTATGGAGCGTACCCGCGCGATGGTCGTCGATCGTGAACAGGTATTGACCCGCTGGCAAGAGACCATCGAAGAACAGAAAACCATCGTCGCCCAGGCGTATGAACGGGTGCAAAGCTTTGCCCAGCAGGTCGATGTCAGTCGCCGCGCCGTCAATGAGATGCAAGAATTTAAGGACCTGATTCTGCGTGAACAGGCGCAGGTGCAAGAGTTGCAACGGCTGGCCGAAGAGCGCATCCGCCGTGAAATGGACGAATTCCGCGAAGATTTCGAGAAGAAGCGCCGCAAAGGCGAATTGCGCCAGGAACATCTCTGGTCGGAGCAGGACAAATACAATCGCGAAGTGGTCGAACGCTTCCCCCCAATTCACCATGACATTAAAGTGATCGAAACCCTGGTGCAAGAGGTTTGGAAGCTGCAAGAATCCTACGGCAATTACTTTGTCGGCGTCGCCCAGGCCTGGCTGGAAGGCACCGAAAAGGCGATCCGCGGTCGCGACGAACAGATGCGCCACCAACAGGAAGAGTGGCAACGCCAACGGCGCAACGCCGAACTCTACGCCAGCCAAAACGCCCAACGGCGCACCAGCGGCATCATGGTTGGGGAAGCGCCTGATTATGGTGGGTCGAATGGGTCGGCGCGAGGATAACGAATGCTGCTTCAGCTTTTACTGCTGTGCGGGATGATTGGGTGGCTGTTGGTGACCTGCAAAGCGTTTGCTTTGTGGCAATCGAACACCACCCATTTTACCTATCAGCGCCCGCGAGGAGTAGGTTTGCTCTGGTTGATTCAGGCGATGCACCTACTTCTCTGGGCGTATCGCCAGACGTGGTGGTTAGCCATAACCATCATGTCTTTGTGTGTGCGCTCTATCTCTACCCCTTACTCCCCAAAGTTTGCGCGTTTTGCCGCCGTTCCTTACCTCATCTATTCGCTTTCTTGTTGTCTGCTCGAATAGGCTGGCCCCGCTTTTTGCTGGGCTATGTCTTTGCTGATTGTATTCGTGTAGCCAATAACAGAAAGAGGATTTTATGGCTTCCCATTTTTCATCTATGAGCCGCCTGACGGCGCACCTTGGTTTCTGGGCTGCGCTCATCGCCGCGCTGACGGTGTTTGTGTACATTTTCTGTTTTGTCATCTTGGTGAGCCGCCACCCCTTGTTTATGTGGACGACCTTTGCCGATTTTGTCGCCTATGTTAAAAAGTACCCGTCGCCATTGGGCGATCTGGCGCGGTTAATGATGCTCTGCTTTTGTGTCGCGTATGTGGTGTTGCTCAACGCCATTTACGACTATGCTGCCGCCGATCAAAAGATCCTGGTGCGCATCAGCCTCTGTTTTGGTCTACTCTTTGCTACCCTCACCGGCGGCCACTACTTTGTCCAGATCAGCGCTGTTCGTCTTAGCCTAGCTCATGGCAACCTTGTTGGCCTGGAACAAGTGGTGCAGGCCAACCCCAACTCTGCATTTGCCGCGCTCAACATGCTGGGTTGGTCGGTTGGTTTTGGGCTTTCGTCACTCTTTATCGCCCCTGTCTTTACTGGTGATGGACTGTCCCAGGTGATTCGGGTTGCGTTCTGGTTGAATGGCCTTTTCTGTCTACTTGGCGGCATTGGCTATGTGTTGGAAATCGTCGTTCTTGTCTTTCTGTCGATTAACTTTGGCATGGGGGGCGCAATGACCGTATTGACCATTGCGCTCTGCCTTTTCTTTCGACGGGTGGCGCAGATGTAGCTTGTAACTGTAAATTTCGCGTTAGCCAGGTGTTCATCACCTGGCTTTTCTGTTATAATACGAGGGCAAGCTTCAACCCGAAATTCGTGTGAGCGTCTATTGTGCAACAACCTTTTGACGATACAACCAAAGCGTATTACCAGCAGTACTTTACAAAGCTAGAGATTCCGGCCGTTACCCAATATGAAGTCTTCGCTCGCAGTCGGGCGATTGATCTCCTGGTCACCTGTACGCCGGCTGATCTAGATAAGTTGGCCGAGACGGTCTTTGCCCATTTTCGCACAGTCAATGCCTTGGAGTTTAAAGGGTATCATGATCCCTTGACGGCTGTCGATTTTAATGTCATCATGATGCGGGCATGGGGTGTCGGCGCCGTCAAACAAGAGGAATCAGAAGAAGGTGAGGAGACGCCAAACTCGCAAATCGGCCTTCGTCCGCAAGCCATTGCCGAAATGCCTGATCAGCGTACCGTCACGATTGTTTGTGTGACACGGCCAACAAAGGTGTTGGACGATTTGCAGGCTAAATTTCGCTTTCAACCAACAGCCGAACCAGGCATTTACTGTAATAACGAGCATCAGTTACCGGTGTGGATTATTCACCCGACAGAACTGGCGCTTACGCCGGCAAACTATCCATTGCTCCCTCTGGCACGCGGTGCAAAATTGGCTCAATTTATCGAGCTATGTCTTCAACAGGGGTTGATTGACTACCTACGTCTGACGGTGGATATTGGTTTGTTAAGCGATCCAGACATTGTATGGCGTAAGATTATGGAGGCAGTAAACATGAAGCTACAGATTCGTGAAGATACTTGGCCGTATATTGATGAGTTCTTTCGCTCGATACCGGAAGCTATGGGGAAAGTGACAACGTTTCGGGAAGCGCTTGAGAAAAGCGAACAGCGCGGTGAAGAGCGCGGCATTCAACAAAGCATTCTGCGCGTCTTACAACACAAGTTTGGTGCGCTGCCTGCAAATCTTGTGCAAACAATTGAAGCGACCCAGGACGTCAATAAGTTAACGCAATGGCTTGACCAAGCGCTTGACAGTAACTCATTAGGGGACTTGGCCTTCTTACCAGCGACTGAACGGTAATCCAGATGCGTGTAATCGGCACCGCCGGCCATGTGGACCACGGCAAATCGACCCTGGTGCGCGCCTTATCCGGCATTGATCCTGATCGTTTACAAGAAGAAAAGAAGCGGGGCATGACCATCGATCTCGGCTTTGCCTGGATCGAGTTACCCATGCGTGGCGCCAATGGCGCGACCGCCGCTGAACCGGTTGGTATCATTGACGTGCCGGGCCACATCGACTTTATCAAGAACATGCTGGCCGGCGTCGGCGGTATCGATGCCGCCATGTTGGTCATTGCCGCTGACGAAGGCGTCATGCCCCAAACGCGGGAACATCTGGCGATTCTCGATCTATTGGCCGTGCCGGCAGGTTTGGTCGCCCTGACCAAAATAGATCTCATTGACGACCCCGAATGGCTGGAATTGGTGCAACTGGACATTGCCGAACTGTTGCAGCAGACCCATCTCGCCGACGCGCCGATTGTTCCCGTCAGCGCTGCCACCGGCAAAGGGTTGATCGACCTGCGCAGCACCCTGGCCCGTATCCTCGGTCAATTGGCGCCGCGGCGCAACCGGGCGCGCCCGCGCCTGCCGGTTGATCGCGTCTTCAGCCTAAGCGGCTTTGGCACGGTGGCGACGGGAACATTGAGCGATGGTCACTTTGCTGTTGGCGACACCGTGGAAATTTTGCCCACCGGCCACCAGGCGCGCATCCGCGGCTTGCAAACCCATAAGCAACAACTGGAACAGAGCCAGCCCGGCAGCCGGCTGGCGATCAACCTCAGTGGTGTGGACACTGATCAGGTGCGGCGTGGCGATGTCATCGCCAAACCAGGGACGCTGCAGACCACCATGCTCATTGATGTGCAATTCCGTCTCTTGGCGGATGCCAGGCCACTGGTGCATAATCAAACTGTCGATTTCTTTAGCGGCGCTTCGGAAATTCCGGCTATTGTGCGGCTGTTGGGGGTAGAAACGTTGGAGCCGGGGCAGACCGGCTGGCTACAGTTGCGGTTGGAACGCCCCGCCGTTGTCGTCTCCGGCGACCGCTATATTTTACGGCAACCTTCGCCCAGCGCCACCTTGGGGGGCGGCATTGTCCTCAGCCCCCATCCACGGCGGCGTTGGCGGCGCTTTGATCCGGCCATCCTCGCCCGCTTACAAACGCTGGCCAAAGGCTCGCCCGATGAAATTCTGCTCCAGACGCTCAGCCGTCATCCTTTCCTTACGGCTAAAGCCTTGTTGGCGCAGAGTGAGTTAGATCTAACCGTGGCGCAGGATGCTTTAGACGAATTGCTGCGTAGTGGCGCAGTGACCCAGTTAGCCCAAGGCGCAGAACCGGCCCTGGTAACAATTGATAGATGGGAGCAGGTTCAACAACAGGTGCGCGACCTGCTCGACCGTTTCCACCAACAGATGCCCCTCCGCCGCGGCATGGCGCGGGGCGAATTGCGCAGCCGTTTACAAAGTGCGCTACCCGGCAGCGATCTCCCGCTGCGTCTGTTCAATGCGATTGTGGAACGGATGCAACAAGCAGGCCAAGTGGCCGGCGATGACAGCTTGCTCTGGCGCGCCGGTTTTAGCGTTCAATTTACCCTGCACCAGCAACAGTTGGTGGACTATGTCCTGGCCGCCTTTGCCGCCGCTCCCTACAGCCCGCCTAATGAAGCCGATGTGTTGCGCCAGTTGGGAAATGAGAATGAACTCCTAGAAGCCTTGTTGGAGCAAGGGTTGCTGGTGCGCATCAGCGGTAACGTTCTCTTCCGTCGTGATGACTTCACCGCTATGGTCGAACGTGTACGCACGACCACCCAACAACAAGGCTCGATTACCCTGGCCCAGGTGCGTGACCTCTTCGACACCAGCCGCAAATATGCCCAAGCCATTTTGGAAGAGATGGACGCTCGCCGGATTACCAAGCGGGAAGGGGATGTGCGGGTGCTGCGGTAGCCATGACAGGGTGACAAGGTGACAGGGTGACAGGGTGACAGGGTGACAGGGTGACAGGGTGACAGGGTGACAGGGTGACAGGGTGACATAGTCGTGTAGCTTCTCTTGTCACCGCTTTATCTTGACTTTGGCCTGAGCTTTCAGCCGAACCATCACCCCTTCACCTTGTCACCCTGTCACCTTGTCATGATTATCCGCGCTGCCCCAACGGCACATAATCCCGCGTTTGGTGGCCGAGATAGATCTGGCGCGGGCGGGCGATGCGTTGTTCGGGGTCTTGCACCAGTTCATTCCATTGGGCCAGCCAGCCGGGAGCGCGACCGAGGGCAAAGAGGACCGTGAACATATCAGGCGGGAAGCCCATCGCTTGATAGATAATGCCGCTGTAAAAGTCCACGTTGGGGTAGAGGTTGCGCTTGATAAAGTATTCGTCGCTCAACGCCACTTTTTCCAATTCGAGCGCGATATCAAGGAGCGGATTACTGCCGGTTACTTCAAAAACCTCGTCGGCCAGTTGCTTGATAATCTTGGCGCGCGGGTCATAGCTCTTGTAGACGCGATGACCAAAGCCCATCAGCCGGAATTCGCCCTTCTTCACCCGATCGACATAGGTCGGCACCTGTTGGGCGTCACCGATCTCCTGCAGCATTTTGATGACCGCTTCGTTGGCGCCGCCGTGGCGTGGGCCAAAGAGCGCCGCCGTGGCGCCGGCCATCGCACTATAAGGATCAGCATTGGCCGATCCAATGCCGCGCATGACCGAGGTGGAGCAATTTTGCTCATGATCGGCGTGCAGGATAAAGAGAACGTCGAGCGCTCTGGCGAGAACCGGGTTCACCTCATAGTTGCTCTGATTCATATAGTCGAGCATATAGAGGAAGTTGGCCGTGTACCCCAAGTCACTATTGGGATAGTTATACGGGCGACCGATGCGGTGGCGGTAGGCGAAGGCGGCGACGGTGGGTAATTTGCCCAGAATGCGCAAAATCTGCTTGTCGCGTGTCGCCTGGTCTTCCACATTCTTGGCCTCTTTGTGCAAGGTGGACATAAAGGCCAGACCACTGATAAGCATCCCCATGGGATGGGCGTCATAACGGAACGATTTCATCAAATCGGTCAGGTTTTCGTGGACAAAAGTATGATGACAGATTTTGTATTCCCACGCCTTGGCTGTGGCCTGGTCCGGCAATTCGCCGTAGATGAGCAGGTAAGCAACCTCCAAAAAGTTGCTCTGTTCGGCCAACTGCTCAATGGGGTAGCCGCGATATTCGAGGATGCCTTTGTCGCCATCGATATAGGTAATGCTACTCTTGCAGGCGGCGGTGTTGCCATAGCCGGGATCATAGACCATCATGCCAAAGTCGTCGGCATTGACCTTGATCTGGCGCAGCGCTAGGGCATTGATCGTCTCATTTTCAATCGGCACTTCATAGCTTTTGCCGGTGCGGTTATCGGTAATCGTTAACGTGTTACCGCTCATGAATTAAAGCTCCTTCATTGTGGCGCGGACGCGTACTATGTCCAGGCCAGGTATCAATTTCATTTCTAAAAGCCCTGCCACTGCACCCAACCGGTGCAGTGGCAGGGCTTTACTTTAATGTTGTGTCCAGTAATTCGCGTAGCGCCCTGCCAAGTTGGCCGGCATCCGCCCGATGAGATGGGTGCCGTCGGCGGTATGCTCTTCTTGTTCAACAAAGCCATGTTCATGGAAGAAGGAGACCAACTCGCCATGTTTGTAGGGGATCAAAACATCGACCGGCGCCATCTGGTTATAGAGGACATGGTCAATTTTTGTGCGCAGATCGTCTAACCCTTCACCAGTTAGCGCGCTGACGACGACCGCGTTAGGGTAAGCGGCCAGCGCTTCTTTGACCCGTGCTTGTTGCTCCGCATCGGTCAGATCCACCCGATCCGCTTTGTTGAGTGCCGTGATCACCAACTTGTCACCCGCGTCCAGTTCTTCCAACACCTCTTCCACGGCGCCCACCTGTTCATCCATATTGGGGTGCGAGAGATCGACGACATGGAGCAGCAGATTGGCTTCCGTCACCTCTTCTAGCGTGGCGCGGAAAGAAGCGACCAACATCGTCGGCAGCTTTTGGATAAAACCGACCGTATCGGTCAGCAAAATGTTTTGGCCGCTGGGCAATTCGGTGCGGCGCGTCGTCGGGTCGAGGGTGGCGAAAAGCTGGTCAGCCGACAGGACATCGGCGTTGCTCAGGGTATTGAGCAGGGTGCTTTTGCCGGCGTTCGTATAGCCAACCAGGGCGACGACCGGCGACCCGGAGGCGCGGCGCTGTTGCCGGTGCAGGTTACGTTGTTGGCGAATCTCTTCCAACTGCCGTTTCAAAAAGGCGATGCGCCGGCTGATCTCGCGGCGGTCCACTTCCAACTGTGTTTCACCAGGCCCACGGACACCTACGCCACCACTGGCGCCACCGGCGCGACCACCGCTCTGCCGCGCTAAGTGTGTCCAGGCGCGGGTCAGGCGGGGCAAGCGGTATTCATATTGCGCCAACTCAACCTGAACCGCGCCTTCGCGCGTGCGGGCATGACGGGCAAAGATGTCGAGAATCAACGCCGTGCGGTCGATCACCTTGACGTTCTCGCCCAACACCTTCTCCAGGTCACGCTGTTGGCGGGGGGATAGCTCCTCGTCAAAGATCACCACGTTGGCGCCGGCTTCTAAGACATAGCCATGCAGCTCTTCCAGCTTACCGGAGCCGATAAAGGTGGCGGGGTTGGGCGTCTCCATGCGCTGGGTGACTTTGCCGATGACGGTGACGCCGGCCGTCTTGGCCAGCAACCCTAATTCGGCCAGTGAATCTTCCAGGCTGAGTAAACTAGGGTAGCCCGACAGTTCGACGCCGACCAGAATGGCGCGTTCCTCCGGCGGCTGCGTTGCCATTAGGCCATCCTGGTCACGGTGTAGGGCGCGGCGCCGACCCTGTTCACCATCTTGACCGGCCGGCTGCAGATCATTGGCGGAATAGACGTTGGTTCTGGCTTGAAAGGATTCTGGATTGGACATATTTGGTTCTGCTCTGCCTACTTTCTGGTTTCGTGACTTCGGCGTGAGCGCTCAGTCGAACGACTCGTGATTCGTGGTTCCGCCGTGAGATGGCTTGAACGCTGTATAAAAATACA
This sequence comes from Caldilinea sp. CFX5, assembly GCA_021405325.1. Next base: position 12,214 of record QWII01000076.1, read on the forward strand.
AAGCTTGCTTGATGAGCGCTAAATCACAAATCACGATAACAAGCGAGCGCCTTTGGTGGGGAACTCACAAACAATTTTGTTCTATTGTACACGATATTCTTAATCTTGTACATCCCAGTTACAACCAATGTGATACAATGGTGGGAGTGGCAGGGTAGCAGGTCGCAGGTGGCAAGTAGCAAGCGGCTGGCGATCATACCTGCTACTTGCCACCTGCATACTTGTACAAGGAGGAAGAAGATGTCCGATTTATTAAGTTGGATCGATGAAGAACGGGAACAGTTGGCGCAGGCCGGTCTGTTGTTTACCATTCGCACCATTGAATCGGCGATGGATGGTTGGGTGACAATTGAGGGGCGCCGATTACTTAACTTTTGCGCCAATAACTATTTGGGGTTGGCTAATCATCCACGTTTGCGGGAAGCGGCCAAGGCGGCGATTGACCAATACGGCATCGGGCCGAGCGCCGTGCGTGTGATTGCCGGCACCACATCCTTACATCTTGAATTGGAAGAGCGGCTGGCGGCCTTCAAACAGGCGGAAGCGTGCATTACCTTCCAGAGCGGTTTTATGGCGAATGTCGCCGTTGTGCCGGCGCTGGTGGGTAAAGACGATGTGATCTTCTCCGATGAACTGAATCATGCCAGTATCATTGACGCCTGCCGTTTGAGTCGCGCCGAGGTGGTACGATATGCCCACAACGATATTGATGACCTGCGCCGCAAGATTGCTGAAACCAAGCAATTCAGACGTCGGCTCATTATTACCGATGGCGTCTTTAGCATGGATGGCGATATTGCGCCGCTGCCCGCGATTGTTGCTGTGGCTGAAGAACATAATATTCTGGTCATGGTCGATGATGCCCACGGCGAGGGGGTGCTGGGCAAAGGCGGGCGCGGCATTGTCGATCACTTTGATCTACATGGCCGCGTTCATGTCGAGGTGGGCACGCTGAGTAAGGCGTTTGGCGTGGTCGGTGGTCTGGTGGCGGGCAACCGACGGATTGTCGAGTGGCTACGACAGCGGGCGCGCCCCTTCCTCTTCTCCAGCGCCATGACTATTCCCGATGTCGCCGCCTGTATTGAGGCAACCAAAGTGCTGGCCGAATCGACCGAACTGGTGGATCGCCTCTGGCAAAATGCCCGGGTGATGCAGGGCGCCCTCCGCCAAATGGGCTTTGACATTGGCCACAGTCAGACGCCCATCACCCCAATTCTGTTGGGTGAAGCGCCCTTGGCGCAACAATTCAGCCGTCGCCTCTTTGCGGAAGGCATCTTTGCCATCGCCATCGGCTTCCCCGCCGTGCCCATGGGCAAAGCGCGCATTCGCGTCATGAACTCCGCTGCGCATAGCCAAAGCGATCTGGAACAAGCGCTGGCGATCTTTGAACGAGTAGGGCGAGAGTTGAAGGTAATTGGATGATTAGGTGACTGGGTCATTGGGTGATTGAGCTTGTCGAAATCACCCAATGACCCAGTCACCTGACTCTGGAGAACTATCATGCGTAAAAAGGTCATTTTCATCACCGGCGCTAGTGGGGAAGTGGGTCATGCCCTGGTCGAGCGGTTGGCGGCGCAGGGGGAAAGCCAGCTCTTGACCATGGATCTGCACCCGCTGCCGGCTGACATTCGCCCATTGACCACCCACATTGAGGGTGATCTGCTCAATGAGCGGTTGCTGGCGCGGCTGGTGAGCGAATATGAGATCGATGTCATTTATCACCTGGCCGCGCTCCTTTCGACACGCAGCGAGGTCACGCCGGAGGAGGCGCACCAGGTCAACGTCGAGGCGACGCTGGCGCTGCTCAAACTGGCCGCCGAGGAGAGTCAATGGCGCGGGCGGGCGGTGCAATTTATCTTTCCCAGTTCGATTGCTATCTATGGGATGCCCGACCGGGAGAGCAAGGCGTTATACACCCGTGTGCGTGAATGGGAATGGAATCAGCCGCGCACCATGTATGGCTGTAACAAGCTCTATTGTGAAATGTTGGGCAGCTACTTTTGCCGCCACTATCGTCAACTGGCTGCCGAACAGCCGCCAACGCTCGATTTTCGCTGTGTGCGCTTTCCCGGCCTGATCAGCGCTTTTACGCTGCCCTCCGGCGGCACCAGCGACTTTGGGCCGGAAATGGTTCACGCTGCCGCCAAAGGGAAGCCCTACGTCTGTTTTGTCCCCGAAGATGCGCGCATTCCCTTTATGGCCATGCCCGATGCGGTCGATGCGCTGTTGACGTTGGCGCAAATGCCCCGTTCCAGCCTCAGCCGTCTGGTCTATAATGTCACCAGCTTCTCGCTCTCTGCCGGCGAAATTCGCGAGCGTGTGCTGCACGCCTTCCCCGCCGCGCAGATCACCTTCGCCCCGGATGTCAAGCGCAGCGCCATCATCGATAGCTGGCCGGCGGATCTGGATGACAGCATGGCCCAACGGGACTGGGGGTGGCGCCCCCAATATGATGTACAGCGGGCCTTTGACGAATATTTGATCCCAAATATTGCCGCGTTGTATCAGTAATAAAATTACAAACAAACAGACAGCCAGCAGTAGTGGAGCGCTTTTGTGAAGCCATTTTTGAAGTGGGCGGGTGGGAAGTTGCGGATTGTTGACCGGATCAAAGCATTGTTGCCGCCGGGCCAACGCCTATTGGAACCCTTTGTCGGTTCCGGCGCCCTGTTTTTGAATACCGACTATGCTGCGTATCTGCTGGCCGACGCCAACGCCGATCTGATTAACTTGTACCAGCAACTACAGCAAGGTGGTCAACCGTTTATCGACCACTGCGCCACGCTCTTTACAGCGGCTAACAATGACGAGACAACTTTCTATCGGTTGCGGCGTCAGTTCAACCAAACGGCGGATCCCCTTGCGAAAGCGGCTCTCTTTGTCTATCTGAACAAACACTGCTACAACGGTCTCTGCCGCTACAATGCCCGCGGCGAGTTCAATGTCCCTTTTGGGCGCTACAAACAGCCCTATTTCCCGGCGGCGGAAATGGCGGCTTTTCAACAAAAGGCGCAGTCAGCAACCTTTCAGGTGCAAGATTTTGTTACAACAATGGATCAGGCGCAAGCGGGCGATGTAGTCTATTGCGACCCGCCCTATGCGCCCCTCTCCGCCACCGCCAACTTCACCAGCTACAGTGCTAACGGCTTTGGCGAGAGCGAACAACAAACGCTGGCTGCCATGACGGATTTGCTGCGGCAACGAGGGATCACCGTGATCATTTCCAACCACGACACCCCCTTTACACGCGCCCTCTATGCCACCGCCGACGAACATCACTATTTTGGCGTGCAGCGTCACATTAGCTGTGACGGCGCCAATCGCACCAAAGCGGACGAGGTGCTGGCAATCTATCGTGCGATTACTGTCGGCAACAGAAGCGGAAACTGTTGAACCTTACAATGTACCAGCCGTTTGTTTGGAAATTATAAGAAAGTCATAAGATTTATCAGCTAAGTGTAAGCTATTTTCTACGCCTTTTGCTGTATAATTCTTAGCAGGATTTCGTATGATTGACGTAGCATTATACGTCTCACATACTACTGTGAATTCCACGGTAATCCAAGCAAAGCCACTAGCACCGCACACACGACAACTACAAATCGTATAATGAACGTTAATTAATCGGAGAAGTACAGTTGCTTTGGCAGTTAACTGTAAGTTATTTTCTACGCCATTTGTAGTATGATTGTAAGTAAAGTTTCATGCAAACCTGTGATTGCGTTACCTTGTTCCTTCACTACTCATCCCTACGCAATACTCTTACCGAATCGCAGCATCGCCCAGTAACCACAATGCAATCACCAACCATTTTCAGGAGGCTGTGCCAACGCCTATAAGCAGTAAAGGGCGGTATGCTAAAAATTACTGAATACTACCGTCATAAAGAAGGAAGCATTCCACCGGTTGACCGACCCATGAAATGCTTCCCCATACAAAGCAACTTGTTGTTCCCTTTGTTTTCTCGGTACCTAGGCAGTAGCGGAGAAGACAAAGTCGTCGAAAGGATGTAGCAGAACTACGTCCGGAGTCGCCTTGCGCATTGTAGTATACCCACAATGTGTAAGGTTGTCAATCCTGGCGCAGTTCCCACCTACTCCTCTCCACGCTTCGTTCAATAGGATTTGCTATTGAACATCTTCTCTATGATTTTCATACAGTAGCTGTACGTAGTGCAAACCATAGAACGGTGTGCGATGCCGACGCGAAAGGAGGTGAGGCTTCGTCACAAAGTCTTGTCCGTTGTCCCCATAACGGTCGGGGAGCCTTTTCTTGATTCATCTTTATCAAACATGTTTTTCGGAGGGAATATGCAGTTACAACCTACACGTTTGACCCAAAGCCGGTCCCGCGGGCGCTATTGGATCGCCCTGCTCTGTGGCCTGCTCCTTGGGCTGCTGGTGGTCCTGCCCGCTTTTGCGGTGGTGCCTGCCGGCAACATTACGACCAGCACCAATGAAGATACGGCTGTCTCGATTAATGTCAGCAATCCCAGTCCAGCCTTGCACAACCTGCTGCTGATTACGCCTTCGCCGGCGCACGGCACGGCTGTAGTGCAGGGGGACAAAACCACTATTATTTACACCCCGGGGGCCAATCAAACCAGCTCCGTCACCTTTGGCTATCATTTTTGCGAGATCAGCAGCAACACCTGCGGTTCTCCCGGTCAAATTACGGTGAACATTACGGCAGTTAATGACGATCCCGTGGCTGTTGATGATACCCATACGGTCAACGAAGATGCGCTTTTATTTGGTGTAACCATCAACGTGCTGGGCAATGATAGCCCCGGCCCCAATGAAACGGAACCGCTGCGTGTGGTCAATATTGTGACGCCGCCAACCAACGGCACCGCGACCTTCCTGCCCATCAATAGCGCGCCTGTCACCTACATCCCATCCCCTAATTTCTGTGGTGTCGATACCTTTGAGTATCAGGTGTGGGATGGCGCCTTGACGGACATCGGCCTGGTGACGGTGACGGTTACTTGTATCAATGACCCGCCGACGGCGACGAATGACACCTTTACCGTCAATGAAGATTCGGTCAACAATGTCCTTAATGTGTTGGCCAATGATAATGGCGGGCCGGCGAACGAAAATCAAACGCTCACCATCGTGCCGGGTAGTGTGACTGCGCCCACCCACGGTACAGCGGTTATCAATGGCGCCAATATCCAGTATACGCCGGCGGCGAATGTCTGTACGCCGGCCACCTTCAACTACACCATTCAGGATGACGGCGGCACACCACGAACGGCCACGGTGATTGTGAATGTGACTTGTCTGCCGGAAGTGCCCACGCTGACGGTGGTCAATCCGCAGAATCTGGGCAACCACACCTTCTCGGTCGACGTACTCTTGGACAGCCCGGACACAGCCGTTTCCGCGCTTGACTTCATGCTGGGTTTCAACACAAGCTGTCTCGAAGATCGCGACACCCCGGCTAATGGCTTTGCCGGCGCCGGTGATGATGACATCACGACAACTTTGCCAACCACTAACCCTGTTCCGCCGAATTTCAGCTTTTTGGCCCAAGACGTCGCTGGTCAGATCCGCTTCCTGGTTGCCTCAACCACCAATCCGGCTTCTATCCTTGCCGGACCGAGTGGCCCAACCAACCGGACCATTGCCACCATTCGCTTCCGGCTGAAACCCACTTGTCCGCAGCCCACCACCGGCCAATTTGCCGTTGGCTTCGCCTTCCCGAGCGCCTCCTTCTTTGGCACGAATAGCCAACAGATCGCCGGCGGCATTACTGTGCCGGTCAATACGATGGCCCTCACCGCCAATCTGGCGCCAACCGCCATTGGCCTGACGCCTGCCACTGTGCAGGAAGGCATTGCCGGCGCCACGGCTGGTACGCTCTCCACCACCGATGCTGACGATACCACCCACACCTACACGTTGGTTAGCGGCACCGGCAGCACCGACAACAGCAGCTTCCAAATTCTTGGCAATCAGTTGAAACTGCAACCGGCCCTGATTGCTAATTTCGCCACAAAGCCCAGCTATTCTGTGCGTGTCCGCAGCACCGACCCCTATGGCGGCTCGACGGAGATCGTTTTCACCATTACGGTCATTCGGGCCAACCGCGCACCGAATGCGGTCAACGATGGCGTGGCGCCGCCCATTATCGTTACCCATGGGACGTCGTTGCTGATCAACGTCTTAGCCAATGACAGTGATCCCGATGGCAACCCGCTGACCATCATTGGCGTCACCCAGGGCGCTAAGGGCGCCGTCGGCATTGCCGGCAGCAACGTGACCTACAACTCCTCTGACCCGGACTACAACGGGACTGATAGCTTTAGCTACACCATTTCCGATGGTCAGGCGCCGCCTCTCACCGACAGCGCCACCGTTTCGGTGATTGTCGTTGCCAATGACACGCCCGGCGACTGCAATAGTGACAGCGCGGTCAATGCCGGCGACCTGGCCGCTTTGGGCTTGGAAATTTTCGACAATGATGGCCAAACTTGGTACAACGCCTTCCAATCCACCTTTGTCGGCAGCCCGCGCGGCTGTGACGCCAATGGCGACCAGAAGATCGACGCCGCTGACATTGTGACCACGGTCTGTATCATCTTTACCAGTAATGCCTGCCCGCCGGCGGTCACCGCCAGCGATGCGCAGAGCGCCACTCTGGCTGTGGGCAGCGGCCTCTCCGCAGCGCCCGGCGCCAAGGTCAGCGTGCCGGTACGGTTGACAACCGGCGGCAATTCAGTGGTGGCGGCGGTCTTTGCCGTGGACTTTGACACCGCCCACCTGAGCTTTGACGCCACCGATGCCGACAACAGTGGTCTGCCCGATGCGGTGAGCATCAATGCGCCGGCTGACATGAGCATGAGCGCGACCTACAATGCCGCCGAAAGCCGCATCGAGATCGTCGTCTTCGATCTGCCGCCCTTCACCGCCCTCAGCGACGGCACGTTGGCCACGGTGGATCTGACCGTGAACGCCGGCGTCACCGTCACCGAAACAGCCGTCAATTTGACCACCACCTCGCTGGGCAACACCGAAGGTCAGTCGGTGCCGGTCGAAGTCACCAACGGCGCGGTGGAAATCAAGGCCCAACCCGGCGGTCAGAATGCGTTCCGCATCTTCCTGCCTAATGTTATCCGGTAAGCAGTTCTGTTCCATTCGGTCAGGCGTGCAGTAGCTTTTCACTTCTGTCCCGTAGGGACGACTGAGTTTAGGGAGAAGAAAATGAGGACACCTAGCTCTAAACTCAAGCGTCCCTACGGGACAGGCTCACCTATCAAGAGCTGCTTTGCCACAACAGTACCGCGCGCCTGCCGGACCAATCGGATGACTGAGCCTACTCAGTTCAGGTGGATACCATGCCCTTGAAAACTTTTAAACCCTATCTTTGGTTAGCACTTAGCTTACTGCTGCTCTTGGGCGTGAACGCCAACAAAGCAACCCAGGTGATTGGCAAAGCGCTGGCGGCGCCGAGTAGCGGCCCTACGCTCAGCGTGGGCAGCGGAACGGTGCAGGTCGGGGAGACGATTGTTGTCCCGATTACCTATCAAAATAATGGCGCCAACATCAGTAGTATGATCTTTTCGATCAATTTTGATGAAACCTGTCTTTCCTATAGCACACACTCATTCAGTGGTTCGTTGCCCGGCGCCTTTATTCGCAGCATGAGTGTTAACCTCAGTGACACAAATGGCGAATTGGATGTCTCTATCCTCTATATCGGCATGCCGCCCATGCCCACGATCCCGGATCTGAGTTCATTGGCGACCATCACCTTTACCGCCACCTGTCAACCACCGGTTGGCGGGTCGGTCAACGCTGCGGTTGCCTTTTCCAACAATCCGTCGCCCAGCTTCGGCAGCCCATCCGGCGCTTCGGTGTCCGGCAGCGCTTCCGGCGGCGCCGTGACCATTGTAACGACGCCGGTCGATACGCCGACGGTGACGCCCACGCCCAGCCATACACCGCTGCCCACCCATACCCCGACGCAGACGCCGACCCATAGCCCGACGCCAACCCAAACCAACACGGCCACCCATACGGCCACGCCGACCCAGACACACACACCCACCGCCACCGGCACGCAGACGCCAACGCATACACCCAGCCAGACGCCGACCGCGACACGCACCGGCACCCAGACGCCAACGGCCACGGCCACAGCGACCGCCACGGCGACCGCCACCGTAACACCGACGCCAACGGCAACCCAGACGCCGACGGCCACCGGAACGCCTACCATAACCCCCACAGGCACCCTGCCGACCGCCACGCCAACGCCAACGGCGACCGCCACCGGGACCGCGACCGCCACGGCCACGGCCACCGAAACGGCGACGGCAACCGTCACCGGCACCCCGCCGACCACGACCCCAACGCCAACCGCGACCGCCACCACCGACGCGACGGTCACGCCGACGGTGACGTCCACGGCGACGGCGACGCAAGCTGAAACCAAGGTGGAAACGTTCACCGGCGCTGTTCAAGAAAATGGCATCCGGCTTGCTTGGCAGACCAGCAACGAAAGCAATACACGCGGCTTTTACATCTATCGCAAAATCGAAGATAGCGATGATAACTTTGCCGCCATTACACCGCTCATGCCCGCGACCGGGGCGCCCGGTGACCTCTATGCCTATGTGGACACCAGCGCTGAAGCCGGCGTCTCTTACATCTACCTGTTGGTAGAAGAAAAGGAAGACGGCGCCCTGATTGCCTATCAGGATCTTGTGATCGTACTCGGTATCGGCATTATTGAGCCGCAGGATCGCTCCTTGTTCCTGCCGCTCGTGCAAACTGCCGAACAATAGTCTTTGCCCAACACCACAATGGATTCGGGAAGCCGGCAGCCAATCCGCTGCTTCCCGAATCCATTGTGGTATGGTTATCTTTTTGAGAATTATTATGCGCCCCAAAGCCCTGATTTTGATGCCAATTTTTTGTCTGTTATTGCTCTGGTTAACCGCCGGTCATGCCCAGCGCCTGATGGCGCACGCAGGGGCGGCGCCCGTTTCCGCGCGTCCGCACCCCGCATCGTTCGCCGCCCCACAGACCGGCCCTGCCTTGTCGATCGCGGCGGGACAAGTGGTGACAGCCGGTCAAGCCATCCAGGTGCCGATTGCTTTTCAGAGCAATGGCCATGCGATTGCCGCCATGATCTTTTCCGTGGATTTTGATGAACAGTGTCTGGCCCTTGATCCGACCGATCAGAATCAAGATGGTCGCCCCGACGCCATTAGCTGGCAACTGCCGGCGGGACAGATGGCTTCGGTCGTGGTTGATCTGAGTGACAGCGATGGCGAACTGGATTTTACCATTGCCGATTATTTCCCCCCCTTTATCGTGGTGCCGGATCGCGCCGCCTTGGTAACGCTAACGCTGAATACCACCTGTCAACCAGCGCCGGGAACCAGCATTACCGCTGCTGTCGCTTTTTCGACCGGCCCGGCGCCTAGCTTTGGCAGCACCAGCGGCGCCTCGGTCGCGGGCAGCGCCACTGACGGCAGCGTCATCATTCACAGTTCGACGCCGGAGCCAACCATGACGCCAACGGCGACGACCACCGTGCTACCAACCCTCACGCCCACCTTGGTCGCGACTGTGTCGCCGGCAACCACGCCCACGCCAACCGCCACCCCCACCTTGATCCCGACCGCGCCGTCAAAGACAATGATTGAAGACTTCAACGTGGCGTATGACAACAACCGCATGGTAATCACCTGGCGAACCAGCAGCGAGATCGACAGCGCCGGCTTTTATCTCTACCGCCTGGCCAACGACGGTGGGTTAAACTTTTACCCCGTCAGCGTACTGATTCCGGCGCATGGCCCTGGTCTCTACCAATTTACTGATAGCACCGCGCTTGCCTGCGTTCGCTATACTTACCTGTTGGTGGAACGGAAAAACGATGGTCGCTTCGTCGAATATGATGAGCTGCTGCCCATCATCGGTCTCAACACGGACTGTAGTCTCCGGCATTGGTTGCCATTGGTGTACAAAAAATAAACGTGCTTACTTGCCTTGCGCGTAGCCGGTCACGGACCGACTACGATTAACTTGGTGAGTGTCTAAAAACCAACTCCGCTCGCTGCGAGTCCGTGACTCGCCCTAGCCGGTTACGAGTCACGGACTCGCAGCGAGCGACTCGGGAACTTAGGCGTGTTCAAAGATTTACCTATCCATTTTCTCGGATGCAATCCGTTGCTGACAGCGAGAAGCCGCCTCAGCGGCTGGATATTTATTTCTCCAATAGGAGTTGCCTATGTTCCCCAATCTGAAATTGTCAACCTTGTTGCCCAATGCAATCTTGTTGCCCAAGTGGCCCTTTATCCGTCACGGGCGCCTTGCGTTCCTGTTGGCGCTGCTCTTGCTGGCGCTACCCCGGACTGTGCTGGCCCAAACGACGCCCGCCAACAACCCCGATCTAACGCCGCGGTGCGGGCTGGATGTGATTTTGGTGTTGGATGAATCCGCCTCGCTCACCGATTATGCCGCCACGGTGCGCACCAGCGTGCGCAGCCTCTTGGCCGGGCTGGCCGACACCGGCGCGCAGGTGGCGTTGATCGAATTCAATATGGAGGCGCGTCAGCCCATCGGCGCCGGCTATCACCCGATCACCAGCACCGGTCTCGCTGCCGGCGGCGTCTTTGATCGTTATCTCAATAACAACTATCAGCCCAATGGCTATACCAACTGGGAAGCCGCCTTTGCCCAGGTCGAGAACATCAACCGTGATCACGGCGTCGCGCCCCTGGTGATCTTTTTTACCGACAGCGGACCGAATGTCTATACCAACCAATTCGGCACCGTGGTTGGCGGCAATGAGGCGGTGGCGCTCGATGAAGCGGTGCAGGCGGCCAATCGGGTCAAGGCGCAAGGCTCCCACATCTTTGTCGTGGGGGTCGGTGATGTCACCGCCGAGGCGCGCATTGTCGCCATTTCCGGGCCGGACCAACATCCGCAACAGCGTCTGCCCTTTGGGCAATCCGACTATACGTTGACCGTCTTTGCCGAGTTGGAGCAGAGCCTGAGCCAGATCGTCTTTAACCTCTGCGCACCGGCGGTGGTCGTGACCAAATATATCAACACGGGGAATGGTGCGGGCTATACACCGTTGCCCGGCCATCCCTTTGCCGGCGCCGTCGCCATTGCGCAAAACGGCCAACCGGCGACCGCCTTTGAATGGATGGCGCCGGTCACTGGCCCGGCCACGCAACAGGGACAAAGCCAGTCGCTGGTTACGGATGGCGGCGGGCGGGCGCGCTGGCAATGGTTGCCGGGGGCGCCGGCTGCTCCTCAGCCCTGGCCCTCCCGCTTCACCCTGGCGGAGACGCTGCAACCCGGCGATATCTTTGTCGAAGCGCTCTGCACCCGGCGCACACTGGGCAGCAATGGCCTTTATACCATCAACAACTTTACCCTCACCACCTTGCCGGCCACGGTCGATATTGGCCCGGCGGATCTGCTCCTCTGCGATGTGCGCAACTCGCGCCTGGGCCTGGCCGTCGAGAAGACAGCCAACCCGACGACGCTCCCGGAGAGTGGCGGCAACGTTGTCTTCACCTTCCAGGTCATCAACAACGGCGGGGCGCCGGTGGCGTTACAAAGTCTGGTGGACAGCGCCTTCGGCAACCTGCACGGTCAGGGCGATTGTGTGGCCGATGGCGCCGTCACCATTGCCGCCGGCGCCGACTACCGCTGCACCATTACCAAATTTCTCAGCGGTAATGCCGGCACGCCCCATGTCAATACCGTCACGGCCACCGTGCGCAGCGCCCAAAATGTGACCGTCAGCCGCACTGATAGCGCTACTGTCACCTTTAGCGACGTGGCGCCCACCCTCACCTTTACGCGTGACGCCGCCCCCACCAGCTTGCATGAACCGGGCGGGCCGGTCGTCTACGGCGTACAATTCAGCAACAACAATCCGGGGGAAGCGCTCACCATCACCACCCTGAGTGACAACCGCTACGGGAACATCACCACCGTTGGCGGCGCGGTGAGCGCCACCACTTGTGCCACACCGATTGTGTTGGCGCCGGCCGGTGCGCCCAATGCCGCCTACAGTTGTCACTTTACGGCGCAAGTGAGCGGCCCGCCCGGCCCGGTGATCGACACCCTCAGCGCGACGGTAAATGACGATGACGGCAACACCGTGACCATGAGCCGCGACCAACTGGTGACAATTCTCAATGTGCCGCCGCAAGGCGTGCTGGCGGTCACCGTCACGCCGGCCAGCCGACCGGAACCGGGGGGAATCTTTACCTTCCAACTGGCCGTGACGAACACCAACCCCGCCGAAACGCTCAACCTGACCGCCCTGACCAATAGCGTCTATGGCAACCTGGAGCAGACCGGCGGCGCCGTTACCGCCACGGACTGCACCACCCCGCACCTGCTGGCCCCGGCCGGTCAACCGGCGGCGACCTACCGTTGTACCGTGAGCGTCCAAGTCACCGGCGGGCCGGCGCTTTATCCCAGCACGGTGCAGGCGACAATCGCCGATGATGACGGCGGCGAATTGACGCTCGCCCAAGGCGCCGTGGTGGAGATCACCGATCTCCTTTCGTCCATCCTGGTGACAAAGCGCGCCAATCCGACCAGCTTACCCGAACCGGGCGGCAATGTTACCTTTACCGTAACCGTCGAAAACAGCAGCCTCCTTGATCAAGTGCGCATCGACCAGATCACCGATGATCACTTTGGCGATTTGCGCACCGCTTGCGCCCCCGCCTTGCCCGCGTGGCTGCCGCCCCAGGGGGAAATTCAATGTCAATTCGTCCGCCCGATCACCGGCGCTGTTGGCTTCTACCATGCCAATACCGTCACTGCCGTTGGGGTGGACGATGACGGCATTGCCGTCCGTGATAGCGACCTGGCTATTGTCGGCATCACCGATCTGCCCTCGCTCCTGGAGATCACCCAGAGCGCCCAGCCGGCCAATCTGCCGGAGCCGGGTGGTCCCGTCACCTTTACTGTGGTGATTAGAAACAAGAGCGCTGTGGATGTCGTGACGGTCACCAAAGTGGAGGCCAATGCCGCACCGTCCGTCACCGGCGCCACGCGCCAGGCGCCGGCGCTGCTCGACATTAGCGCCCATTGCCAGCCCCCCTTGCCGGTGGCATTGGCGCCCGGTGCGCAAATCGTCTGTGTCTTTACCAAAGTGATCAATGGCCCTGTTGATGCGCGCCATATCAACGAAGTGACCGTCACCGGTCAGGACGATGAAGCGCTGCCGTTGACTGAGCGTAGTCGCGAAGCGATTGATATTGTGGATCAGCCCGCCGGCCTGCGCGTGACGACCAGCCCCCATCCGGTCAGTGTGCCGGAAGCGGGCGCCATCGTCAACTTTACGGTGTTGATCGAGAATATCAGCGCGGTCGATGATGTGACGGTGCAGAGTCTGGACAATAGCCTGTTTGGCGCGGTGGGGGCAAGCTGTACGCCGGCGCTGCCGGTGCGTCTGTCGCCACGAGGCGCGTTGACTTGCCAGTTCAGCCGCTTTGTCAAGGATGACATCGGCGCCATTCTCAATCCGACGACCACGGTGCGTGGCATTGACGACGACGGCAAAGCGGTCAGCGATGATGCCCAAAGCGGCATCGGCATTGTTGACACCCCCTCGTCGATCAAAATCGTGCAGACTACGTTGCCCACCAGCCTGGCGGAACCGGGCGGCCCGGTCACCTTTACCATTGCGGTGGAAAATAGCAGCGCCGTCGATGCTGTCACCATCAACACCGTGCAGGATAGCCGCTTTGGCGATGTGAGCAGCAGTTGTCTACCGGCGCTGCCGGCCACCTTGGCGCCGCAAGCCACCCTGCTCTGTCGCTTTACCCGCACCTTAACCGGCGCTGCCGGCGATACCTTTGCCAGCACGGTCACGGTAGCCGGCGTCGATGATGACGGCCAGCCGGTGACTGACTTTGATCTGGGCAATCTGGACATTACCGATGCTATCCCGCAACTGACCGTTGCCATGACGGCCAGTCCCAATCGCATCCTAGCCACCGGCGGCCCCGTGACCTTTACAGTTGCGTTGGTGAACAATGGCCCGGAACCACTCACCGTTGAGCAACTCTTGGATGCGCAAGGCGGGAGTTTGCAAGGGCGCGGTTCTTGCCGGTTGCCGCAAACGTTGCCGGCCAATGGTGGCGGCTACCAGTGCAGCTTTACCGAACTGGTGACGGGCGCCGCTAACGGCAACTATCAGGCGCTGGTCACAGCGGTGGTCAGTGACGATGACGGCAATCGCGTCCAGGTCGTGGATGAGGCGGATCTCTTCCTGGTGGCGGTGGAGCCGAAGCTGGTTCTGACCAAGCGGGATCGCTTAGTCAATGATACCTTTACCAATGAGCAAGATCGCGGCAAGCCGTCGCCCGGTGATACGCTGGGCTACGAAATCGTTGTCCGCAACACCGGCAATGGTTCGGCGACTGACGTGGTGTTGACCGATGTGCCGGACGCCAACACCACGCTTGTGGTTGGCTCCGTTCGTAGTGACCGGGGCAGCGTCGTGAGCGGCAATGCGGGGAATGATTGGCTGGTTGTGATCGATCTGGGGAATCTCGCCAGCGGTGAAGAGGCGACGCTCACCTTTGAAGTGATCATTACGGAAGGCGCCGGCGCCACGCTGCTGCGCAATCAAGCCACCCTAAGCCAGGGCATCAGCGGCGCCATGATGGCCGGCTCCGATGATCCCGACACCCCCTTCTTCGGCGACCCCACCGATACCATTGTCTTCCTGCCGCCGACTGGGCTACTGCCGGGCGAAGAACCGCTGCGGCAGGCGTTCCTGCCCTTGATTAAGCGGTGAGTTTGGGTGGATAGCGGATGGTAGATGGCGACCCATCCTTACGGGATAGCTAAACCCGCTCGTAGCCGGTCACGGACCGGCTACGAGCGGGTAGTGGCTTAGGCGTTTTCAAAAAGTAAAATCTCCAGCCATGGATCATTATTCCTTTGCCTATGCCTTAGTCGTTACCACCGCGCAAGGATTAGCAAAGAACCCTACTCCGGCTGAATCGGTTGGCAGCCGACCAGCGCCGGTTGCATGGTGATGGCCGGCGGCGCCTGGAAGGTGGCGATGTAGACATGATCCACCGCGCCGCCGCCGGCGCCCTCCTTGTTTCGGCATCATTCCCTTCTCCTTGTATGAACCGTGTCTTGCCTGAATCGTGATTTTGTCGCGAAGGAATTGCGCTTTTTTTGCGATAAATATAGTAGGAGTCCGTGCAAGAAGTGGATGGTATTCACTAGAATTTGACTTATTGTCTGCTGCGGTTCGTCGTCGGAATGTCGTAGTTTTCTTCGTACTCTATCGTTACCCCACCGCCTCTGGTGCGCAGCACCGGTCAACCACTCTCTCCGCGCAATGATCTAGATAGCTGCACAACGATGCCTTTGCTCATAGCGGGTGTGCCGCTTGTTGCGATCGTTTGCGCGTTGACCGTAAGGTAAAGGTCATTGAATTTGCTTTGTCTTATCTTTTTGAATTGCTGCTCAAAGTTAGGAGTAACGGTTATGTACATTGGTTTGGTCAGCCGCATCGTCAACCCTAGTCGGGCTTTCTCTCTCCGCCCACTACTTTTCCTGGGCGCGCTGTTGTATGCCCTTTTGTCAGCGCACCCACTCTTGGCCCAAGGCAACGCCACTGACCCTAGACTCTGTTATACGCTCGCTGATAACGGCGGCTCCGATCGGGCAGATGTGTTGATTCGGATTGACCGCACCACGAATGCCCCGCCGACGGTCATCGGCGCCACCGGCACCTTCAACGCCGAAGCGATGGCCTTTGTCCCCGGCGGCACTATCCTCTATACCGTAGAGGGGAACCGGCTAGGCACCCTAAATCTGACAACGGGCGCTTATACCCAAGTGGGCGGCTCAATTCTCTCGATTACCGGGGCCTTAGGGCGACTAACCGTTAGTGATATCGATGGTCTGACCTATCACAGCACAGAAAATATTCTATACGGGGTCGTCCGTCGTTCAGCGACGCCTGATCTTCTGGTCAAAATTAACCCGGCCACCGGCGCTGTCATTCCCTTTGCGACCAATGTGGATTATCTTGTGATCACCGTCGGCGGTTCGCCCAACAACTTCCAAGATATTGATGATCTCGCCTTTGACCCGGTCACCGATGTCCTGTATGCAATTTCAAACGCCGGGCTAGGTGGGGAACTGGTGACGATCAACCCTGCCACCGGCGTCTCGACCTATGTGGCCGATTTTTCGATTCCTGATGCGTTGGAGGGGCTTTCGTTCTTTAATGATGGCGAACTGTACGCTTCCTCCGGCGGCGGCCTCAATAGCAATAGCAACCGCTTATACCGGGTGGATAAGAGCAATGGCGTCCTGACCGATCTCGGTTCTTTGGTGGTGGCCGGCAACACTGATTTTGAAGGCATTGGCTGTTTGACTGCCAACGCGTTCCTCGCCGTGGAAAAGCTGACGAATGGTGTGGATGCCGATCTGCCGACCGGTCCGCATATCATTGTCGGCGCGCCGGTCACTTGGAGTTATATCATCCGGAACACCGGTGTGATTACCGTCGATAGCATCACGCTGGTCGATAATATGCTCCCGCCCGGCCTGATCAACTGCCCGGCCTTTCCGTTGCCCAACAATAGCCTAAGCCCCGGCGCCGCGCTCACTTGTACCGCCAACGGTATTGCGACTGCCGGTCAATATAGCAACACGGCCACGGTCACCGGGATTGGACGTTTGCCGACCGGGGATATGATCAACCTGACCAGCAGCGATCCCAGCCACTATCTGGGTGTTCAACCGGACTTGGTGATTGTCAAGGACGACGGCGGGATTACGACCCAACCCGGCAATGTCTTGATCTACACCCTGGTGTATAGCAATGCCGGGACAAGCCCGGTGACAGGCGTGGTGATCAGCGAGACCGTGCCGGCCAATACCATCTTTAACCCTACCAGCAGTTCCAGCGGTTGGCTCTGTACCCCGAACAATAGCGCCGGCAGCCACTGTACCTTGACCATCGGCAATGTTGCCGCCGGCCAGCGCAGCACGGTCAACTTTGCCGTGACGTTGATTGACTCCTTTCCTGTTGGTGTGAATCTGGTTACCAATACGGCGACCATTGCTGATGATGGCGCCCACGGCGTCGATGCCAATCCAAGTAACAACCGTTCCACCGACACCACGCCCGTACTGGCTGCCCCGGAACTGGAAGCGGATAAACAAGCGATCTGGCAGGATCTGGGTCTAATCGGCGGTATCGACCCCGGTGAAGTAATTACGTATACGATCATCGTGCGTAATATCGGCAACCAGGATATCCTTAACGTCCCATTGGTGGATACCCCCGATCTAAACTCGACGCTGGTCATCGGCTCTGTGCGCTTTACCAGTGGTAGCGGCGTAATCACCCTTGGCAATACCGTCGGCAATACCACCATTGCCGCCACCATTGATCGGATTGCCGGCGGCGGGGAAGCGCGTATCACTTACCGTGTGACGATCAACTCGCCCTTACCGATTGGGATCGACCGCATTATCAATCGCGCCTTAGTCTCTAACACCATTCCCCTGTCGACAACGGTGCCGGCTTTGGCGACGCCGGATCTGGGGATTGCCAAAAGCGATAGCGGCGTCACCATTACCGCCGGCGACATTATTGTCTACGCCCTCACCTATCGCAACACCGGCAACCGCAATGCCACCGGTGTGGTGATTCGTGAGACCGTGCCGGAGCATTCCACCTTTGTTGCCGCTGCCGCGCAGCCGACGGTGTGGAGTTGTCCTGATGGCAGCCCGGCGGGTACAGTTTGTACAACCACAATTAGCCTGCTGCTCGCCGGCGGTAACGGCGCCGCTCATTTTGCTGTGCGGAGCAACAGTCCCCTGGCGGCCGGGGTCCAGCAACTGGAGAACTTAGTCCGTATCAATGATGATGGCAGCAACGGCGACGATCCAACCCCGCAAAACAACCTGGCGACCGACACCACGCCCGTGCTCGCTGCTCCTGACTTGATCATTACGAAAACGGATGACGGCATCACCGCCATGCCGGGGGCCATGGTCGTCTATACCTTGGCCTATGTCAATGACGGCAACCAGGATGCCACCGGGGTGACGATCACAGAGACCGTGCCGGCTAACACCCGCTTTCTGCCCGCGGCCAGCACGCCCGGTTGGGCGTGCACCCCTGGCCCGCAAGCCGGTAGTATTTGTACCTTGACCAGCGGTAGTCTGGCCGCTGGTCAAACCGGTTCGGCGCTTTTTGCCGTCCAGGTTGACAAAGCTTTGCCGGTTGGCGTGACCCTGATTTTGAATCAAGCCCAAATTGGTGATGATGGGCGTAATGGCGCCGACCCAACGCCCCAAAACAATCGGGCTATTGAGGAGACGCCGGTCATCGCCAACCCCGATCTGGTCATCACCAAAGATGATGGCGGTGTGTTTGCCCAACCGGGCGACGTGATCACCTACCATCTGGCTTATAACAATATCGGCAACCAGGGCGCCACCGGTGTCATCATCACCGAGACGGTGCCGGCCCATACCACCTTTACACCGGCCAATAGTACCGCCGGTTGGCTCTGTACGCCGAATAACAGCGCCGGCAGCCTCTGCACCATCGCGGTTGGCGTCGTGGCGGTTGACCAGGCGGGGGCTGTCAACTTTGCTGTCATCGTTGATCCGCAGTTGCCCGCCGGGGTTGAGGTGACCAACAACCTTGTACGTATCGGCGATGACGGCAGCAACGGCGAAGATCCTGACTATGATAATAATCAGGCAACCGATCTGACGCCGCTCAACGCCACCCCCAATCTAACGGTGGAGAAGAGCGCCGACCTCAGCCTGGTGCGTCCCGGCGAGCGCGTGCGCTATACGTTGGTCTATGCTAACATCGGCAACCAGGATGCCACCGGCGTCGTTGTGCGCGAAACAGTGCCCGAATGGACGACCTTTGATGCCGCCAATAGCAGCCCTGGCTGGCGCTGTGCCCTAGATAGCGCAATCAACCGTACTATCTGCACCATCATCGTGGGTGATCTGCGCGCCGGCGCCCAAGGGGCGACGCCGCTCTTCTTCGCTGTGGTTGTGAGCAATACCATCCCGCGTGAGATCAAGGAAATTGTGAACATTGTCGTCATCGCCGACGACGGCGCCAACGGTCAACCGCCAGCCGGGCAACATAGCGATGAGGTGGTGACGCCGCTGATCCAACCCACCGACCTGCCTCCTGGTCGCGAACCGCCGGTCACAGCGACGTTACGGGCAACGCTGTTCTTGCCTTTGGTCGTGCGGTAAGGAGCCGTCAAAGAAAGGAATCCCCCGTAGGGGCGGTTGCCTTCTAGGCGCCTACGGGGGGATATTTTACTTTTTGAAAACGCCTTATCTCTCGATCTACCAGGTGATGGATTTTTGTGCAGACCTCTTCTAGACTATACTCTCTAAGCAGAAAATTTGTTTGTCGGCATGGGGCGGCGCCGGGTTGGCGTCGCCCAGCCTGTGCATTGTGATCATCAATGAAGATAATCAAGAGGAGCGTATGTCTGCCATTCATCTCGTCACCGAAGTGCCTGGCCCCAAGAGCCGGGAAATCGTCGCCCGCCGGGAAGCCGCCACGCCGCGCGGCGCCGCCAAATTGACGCCCTTGGCGCTGGCCCATGCACAGGGCGCGACCGTCACCGATGTGGACGGTAATACGCTGCTCGACTTTGCCGGCGGCATCGGTATGTTGGCCGTCGGACACAACCATCCGGCGGTGGTCAACGCCATCAAAGCGCAGGCGGAGGCCCTGGTGCATCCCTGCGCCATTGTCGCCACCTATGAACCATACGTCGCGGTGGCCGAGTTGCTCAACCAGGTGACGCCCGGCAGCCATGCCAAAAAGAGCGTGCTTCTCAACAGCGGCGCCGAGGCGGTCGAGACTGCCGTAAAAATTGCCCGCGCCGCCACCGGGCGTTCGGCCATCATCGTCTTTGAAGGCGCCTATCATGGCCGCACCAACCTGACGCTGGCCATGACCAGTAAATTTGCGCTCTTCAAAAAGGGCTTTGGCCCCTTTGCGCCGGAGATCTACCGGTTGCCCTTCCCCAATCTCTACCGGCGCCCGGCGGAGATGAGCGAGGAAGGCTTTGTTCAATATGCCATTGAGCAACTGGAAAATGCCCTCATTGCCCAGGTTGACCCCGGTAACGTCGCCGCCATTGTGATCGAGCCGGTGCAAGGCGAGGGCGGCTTTGTGCCGACGCCCCCCCGCTTCCTACAACGCATCCGTGAGCTTTGTACCCAACATGGCATGATCATGATCGCCGACGAGATCCAATGCGGCTTTGGGCGCACGGGCAAGCTCTTTGCCGTCGAACATTACGGCGTCGTTCCCGATCTGATGACAACCGGCAAATCGTTGGCCGCCGGCACGCCGCTGGCCGCCGTCACCGGTCGCGCCGATGTGATGGATGGCCCGCACCCCGGCGGCTTGGGCGGCACCTATAGCGGCAGCCCGTTGGCCTGCGCCGCCGCCGCGCAGGCGATCCGCCTGATCAGCGAACCGGCCTTTCTCGCACGGGCCACCGTCGTCGGCCAACGCTTCCGCCGCCATCTGGAACAGATTCAGCGCGACTGCCCACTGGTGGGCGATGTGCGCGGGCTGGGGCCGATGCTGGCCATCGAGTTTGTCCAGGATCAAGACGCCAAGACGCCGACGCCGGTGGAGTTTGTCGGGCGCATCACCATGGAAACGCTCAAGCGGGGGCTGATCACCATTCGCGCCGGCCTCTATAGCAACTGTTTGCGCTTCCTGCCGCCGTTGACCCTCACCGATGCCGAGATTGATGAAGGCATGGCGATTGTGGCCGAAGCGGTTCACATTGCTACAAAGGCATTTCGCGCGTAGTGTAAAGATAGTAAGACAGTGGGACAGTGGGACAGTCGAAATGTCAGACTGACTTACTGACCTACTGGCCTACTGACTTACTGACTTACTGACCTACTGACTATTATGGCTGTTTTCCAATCTGACCAACAACTCTATGACGTTCTACATGCAGTCTTTCATGCAGTTGCGGCCAATCCGGCCAACATTGCCCCGTTTACCCAAAGCAACCTGGTCATTCGTATGAAAACCGAAGCGCCGGCGGCGGAGGTGTTGCTCGACGGGCGCCAGCCGCCGCTAGAGGTCTTCTATGGCGAACGACCAGGGAAGGCCAATATTGAAATTACCATGCCGGCGGATCTGCTCCATGCCCTTTGGAGCGACCAGGAAAGCACCAGCGCAGCCTTTTTTAGCGGCAAGATCAAAACCAAAGGCAACCTGCTCAAAGCAATGTCGTTGATCGATCTCTTCCGTGAATGTGAGCGGGTTTACCCGGCTATTGCCAAAGCGCATGGGGTGGCAAGCGTATAAACGTTTGGCAATGGCGTGTTAGCGGAAAAAATCCTTGCTATTGCGTAGGCTGTCGCTGTTTACCAGTGGTAGGGGAGCGTACTCTATCCGCTTTCATTGGTCTAATCTACATATTAGCAATAGAAAATGGCAAAGCGACGCTCTACAGGTGCTTTAGTACCTTTGACACCCTCTGGAACACACGTTATAATTTGGCTAAACAGT
The DNA here is from genome assembly GCA_021405325.1 of Caldilinea sp. CFX5. The sequence continues at coordinate 33,790 of QWII01000076.1, forward strand.
GATTATGCAGAGACGTATGACGCAGTCGTATTGTACAATTACTGTGGCGAAGGGTTGGACTGGGAGTAGATAAACGATGAGTGTAATTGACGAGGTCAAACAGCGCCTGGACGCTGTCGAACTCATCGGGCGCTATGTTGAGTTGCGCAAAGCCGGCACTATCTACAAAGGACTTTGCCCCTTTCATAACGAACGCACCCCTAGCTTTGTCGTCTACCCGGATCGGGGGACGTGGCACTGTTTTGGCTCGTGCGGCACCGGCGGCGACATCTTTAACTTTGTCATGCGCCGCGAAAACCTGGAATTTCGCGAAGCGTTGGAGCTACTGGCCCAGCAGGCTGGCGTGACGCTGGAAGCGGAACAGGATCAAACACAGGGCCAGCGCAACCGACTCTATGAATTGAATGAGGCCGCCGCCACCTATTTTCAAGGCGTGTTACTCCATCATGCCGGCGCCGCCGCCGGTCGCGCCTATCTGGAACGGCGCGGCATCAACCACGAAACCATGACCAATTTCCGGCTGGGCTTTGCCCTGGAAAACTGGTCGGCGTTGCGTGATTTTTTGTTAGAAAAAGGCTGGTCGTTGGATGAGTTGTTGGCTGCCGGCCTGGTGAAGCGCCATGAGGAGCGCAACAGTATCTATGACGCCTTTCGCGCACGAGTGATGATCCCCATCCGCGACCGGCAGAGTCGGGTGATTGGCTTTGGCGGTCGGCTCCTGGGCGATGGCCAGCCGAAATATTTGAATACCGCCGAGACGCCGGTCTTTCATAAATCCCAGGTGGTCTTCGGTCTCGATCTGGCGCGTGACGCCATTCGACGGGAAGACAAAGTGGTCATTGTCGAAGGCTATATGGATGTGATTGCCGCACACCAGCATGGTTTCGCCAACGTGGTCGCCTGTATGGGCACCTCTTTAACAAGTGAACAGCTTCAGCAACTCCATCGCTTCACCAACAACTTTATTCTGGCGTTGGATGCCGATGCGGCCGGTCAACAGGCCACCATTCGTGGGTTGAATCAGGCGCGCCAATCCTTGTTGCGGGTGCAAAAGCCCACGGTGACGCCGACCGGCCAGGTGCGGTTGACCGAGCGCCTGAGCGCCAATTTGGCCATCGTCTCCATGCCCACCGGTCTGGATCCCGATGATGTGATCCGGCGGAATCCCCAGGAATGGCAAGCCTTGGTGGCGCAGGCGCAGCCGTTGGTGGACTTCTATTTTCGCCTGATCACCGATCAATTTGACCTGACCAGCGCCCAGGGCAAAGGCTTGGCTGTGGCCGAGCTTGCCCCGTTGATTGCCGAACTCGATGATGAGATTGAACGGCAGCATTATATTCAGCGCCTTAGCCGGGCGGTGCAGATCGATGAAGTGACGATTGACAGTCGAGTCAAGGCGGCGGCCAAAACTAGTAAGCTGCCGACCGAACCGACCAAACGTCGTTTTACCGAGCGACCGGGGGCTGTACAACACCGCCCGTCGCGTGAGCCGAATGCCCAACCGCCGGTAGCGCCGTGGGAGGCGGCGGAACAGCAAGCGCCCAAGCAACGCGTAGCGGAAGCAAAACAGGGCGCCATTTCACGGGAGGATCACCTGCTTGCCAACTTATTGCGTGAACCGAACCTGTTGGTCTGGTTGGCGACAGTAACGCAGCGTTTAGAGATTCCGGCGGTACGGCCGGAAGACTTGCAGACAGTGCAAAATCAGGAAATTTTCAAAGCGTTGCGGCGCTATATGGCTGGTGATGAGCAGTGGGAGCCGGAGCTATTTCAGGATACGCTGACGCCGCCTTTGCATGGTCATCTGGCCAAGCTGATCAGCTATGGCGCCCAGTTGCCGCAGTGCACCCTAGGTGAGTTACGCTTAGATTCGATCCAGACTTTGTTACATCTGCGCTTACAACAATTGCAGAGTGAAGCGCACCATTTGAAATTTATGCAAGATGATGCTGTGCGCCAGGGCGATATGCAAGGCGCCAAACAGCTTGCTGAAGTAAATAATCAACAAATTCGTGAACTTTTTCATTTGCAGCAATCCAAACATTCCCTCACGCGTCTTTTGGCGCAAAGTGGCGAATTCAAAGCTGTTGCATAAGTAGTCGATGCCAGTCCGGAGTCCAGAGTTTCGAAGGAAGACTAGGGACTGCGGACTAGGGACTGAATGAACTGCTCTCTGTTAGCAATCCGCAGGGGTGGATAGGAAAGACTCATGACCAGAAGACGACGGACAAACGATAGACCTTCTTCACCAGACGAACCGGTGGCCCCTCTCGCCCGGACGACACCCGCCGTCGAAAGTGAGCTGGATGAATACATCAACCTGGGCGAAAAACCGCCTGAGGAAGATCTGTTCGATGACATTCCTGAGGTAGAAGAAGCCGAAGAGGAAGATGATGCCGCGCCGATTCCACGGATTGCGCGCGATACCAAACTTGAAGAAGAGATCGAGCGCGAAAAGTATGTGCCGATTGAAAAGCTGGTGGCCGATGTACCCGAAATCAGCCAAAGCCTTGATCCGGTGCGCATCTACTTACGTGAGATTGGGCGTCATCCGCTGTTGACCGGCGAAGAAGAAGAAGCCTTGGCCCAGGAGATCAAACAAGGGCTGGAACCGCTGGCGCGCGTCGAATCGGTGATCGGGCCAATGGCGGCCCACGTTGCGCTCTCGACGCGCATTACCCGCGCCCTGGACGAAATCGATAAAATCGGCGACCCAGCCGAGTTGGAAGCGCTGGAAGAACGGCTCATCCGCGCCAAACGCGCCCATAATCGCTTGACCCAAAGCAACTTACGTCTGGTGGTCAGTGTGGCGAAACGCTACATTGGGCGCGGTCTCAACTTTCTCGATCTCATCCAAGAGGGCAATGTCGGCCTCATTCGTGCCGTCGATAAATTTGATCATACCCTTGGCTTTAAATTCAGCACCTATGCCACCTGGTGGATCCGGCAGGCGATCAGTCGCGCCATTGCCGATCAAGCGCGCACCATTCGCATTCCGGTTCACATGGTGGAGACGATCAATCGCCAGAGCCGGATTCAGCGCAAATTGCAGCAAGATCTAGGGCGCGAGCCAACCTTTGAAGAGATCGCGCTGGAAATGGATTTCCTGGAAGAAGATGATATCAATCGCGTGCGTCGCGCCATGCGCGCCGATACGCAACTCGATCTGGAGACCGAGCGCCGGTTGGAACGGGCCGCGGCCAAAGTGCAACGGATCAAGCGGCTTAGTCAGGAGCCGATCAGCCTGAACACGCCGGTCGGCACGGAAGAGAATAGTTCGCTGGGTGACTTTATCGAAGATGAGAGTATGCCGGCGCCCGAAGGCATGGCCAGCCGTCGCTTGTTGCAAGAACACATGAGTGAAATTCTCGACGGCTTGAGTGAACGTGAACGCAAAGTGCTGGTCATGCGCTTTGGTCTGGAAGACGGCATCACCCGCACCCTGGAAGATGTTGGCCGGGAATTTAATGTCACGCGTGAACGGGTCCGCCAAATTGAAGCCAAAGCGCTACGCAAGCTACGCCACCCCTTGCGCAGTCGTAAATTGCGCGATTACCTGGGGTAGATTGTTGGTTTCGACAAGCGCAACCAACGTTGGTTGCGCTTGTCGAAACCAACCAATTAACCAACACCGTGATTCAAATTTGACAGCTTCACCTATCTATAGTAAACTTAGGGACGTTGCTGATGACGTTCCTCGGTAGCTCAATCGGCAGAGCGTTCGGCTGTTAACCGAATGGTTGTTGGTTCGAGTCCAGCCCGGGGAGCCAAATTCAATTAGCAGTGCCGGAAAGACCCTTGCATCACTATATGTCGTGGTGCAGGGGTCTTTTCGTTTATGGCAACTTCGTCATCTGCAGCGCTACTCACGCCAACAGTGATGCTCGCTGCATAAGGATCAAGCAAATTTATCATATGAGATTACCAGACTATTGGCTCACACGCCCAAGCATACACTTTGACGAAAAAGCGCGGCTTGCTTTTGACACGTTGCTCACGATAACGCTCAAGCGCGGTGAATGCCCGCTGATTGACTTCACGTTGCCTTGGCCCAAGTGGCACTTTCTCTGCCATGTCGCCGAGCAGCATGAGATCGCCTTGCACGGTTCCGGCGAGCCAAATATTGCCCTGTTTGAGCCACGCCAGCCCAGTGACCTCACCGAATTTGGCAATCAAAAAGCGGTCTATGCGGCTGCGGATGGGCTGTGGGCTATGTTCTTTGCCGTTGTCGATCGCGCACGGGTGGGATCCGTTGCAAATGCATGTATTCGTCTTGCTGATGAAACGGGTGCATGGCAGGTACCATACTATCTCTTCTCCGTCAGCCAATCAGCGCTGCCAAGTCAGCCTTGGCGCACGGGTACGGTTTATCTCTTGCCACGGCAAACCTTTACGACGCAACCACCGATGGCATTGGGGGCAATGCAAGTCCATATCCCCCAGCTTGCCAGTTTTGTCCCGGTTTCGCCAATTGCAAAGCTCACGGTGACACCGGACGATTTTCCTTTCTTGCAGCAAATCCGTGGGCACGATGACCAGCGGCTGCAGGAGTATGCGACCGCGATGCAAACGGGCGCGCCATGGCCGGAAGAGCGATGAAATGCCGTGAGCAAAATATTATGACGCGCCAGTTGGCGGCGGAACTAACCCACAGCCGCGTGGATGTGTTTGCCCTCTGCCCCGGCGCCACCAACACCCCGATGTTTCAAGCCAGTACGCTTAACCAGATGACGCCGACGCAACAACAGGAATTTAGCGCCGCCCTGCCCAAAGGCCGCCTGATCGATCCCCAAGAAATTGCCAACATTGTGCTTTTTCTTGGGTCGGAATATTCGACGCCGCTGCATGGCGCGGTCATTGATGCGTCGATGGGGTTGGGCGTGCGCCCCGGCATAATCACGGAGCGAGGCCACTGATATTGATGTACCGTCCAGGAGATAGGAATATGCAACAAGCGATAGGCGAACTGCTCGTCGATGACAAGCGGGTCTTGGCCACCAAGTGGACGCTGCCCACCGGCAGCGAAACGGGGCATCATACCCATCAGTACGACTATGTTGTCGTCTATCTCACCGACGGTATCCTGACCGTGACCACCCCCAGCGGTGAGCTAATCGAGGCGCCGGTCAAACAACATGCCGTGACATCAAGACCGGCCGGCGTTTCCCATAATGTGATGAACAAATCCGGCAGCCTGATTCAATTTATCGAAATCGAACTGATGAAGGTTAGCTAATTGTTTCGGCAATCCTTGGAACTTGTCACGCCGGCGGCGATGACCTACAGTTACCGCTTTATTTTCGTAACGTTCATAAGTGACGGCGTTCAGCCAGCGACAATCTATCTGGACGGTGCATCAAAACCGCACAAGGTGAAAGCAGTGACTACGCAACCAATGGAATTGCCCTGGGCGCAAGCCGACTGGCTTGATCGCGCCACCGCCTGGATCCAAAGCCAACTCAACCAACAGGGCAGAGAGATCACCGCCCCTATCGAACTGGTCCACCAACGTCCGTGGTCAGCCTTTGCACGGGTGACCACCGATCAGGGACTCGTCTACTTCAAAGCCCCGGCGCCGATGTTTGCCTATGAAGCCCCGCTCATACAAGTGCTAGCCCAGTGGCGACCGGATTGCAGCGTGCCGGTCTTAGCCATCGACCGCGCCAACGGCTGGATCTTGTCCGCCGACGCCGGGACGACGCTCCGCCTGCTCGACCGCACTGTTGGGCAGATCGCGCATTGGCAGAAGATTCTCCCGCTCTATAGCGAGTTGCAGATCACGCTGGCCGACCGCATACCGGAACTGCTGGCGCTTGGACTGCCCGATCGACGGCTGGCGCAGTTGCCGCAACAGTGCGCCGATCTCCTCACGGCGACGGCAAGTCTGCGCATAGGACTAAAAGACGGTCTCACCGCTGCCGAATATACGCGCTTACAGGAGGGGCAGGCCCGTTTTGTCGCCCAGTGTGAAGCGCTCGCCGCCTACCACTTACCGGAGACGATCACCCACGAAGAGGTTCACGAAAACAATGTCTTGCTAGGTGGCGATGGTCGCTATATCTTGACCGATTGGAGCGACAGCAGCGTCAGCCATCCTTTCTTCAGCATGGTAGTCACCCTGCGCGCCGCTGCGCACTGGCTCCACTTAGATGAACAAGGGCCGGCGATCCAGAAGCTGCGCGACGCCTATCTGGAACCGTGGACGACCTTTGCCCCACGCCCTAGGTTGAATGAGGCGTTGACGTTGGCTTATCGGCTAGGCATGGTCAATCGTGCGCTCTCCTGGCAGCAAAGTCTGGGACGGTTATCGGAAGAAGACAAAGGCCCTTATGCCGCTAGTGTTCCCGGCTGGCTGCAAGACTATTTGCGGACAGAAACACAAGCACAAGGAAGTAGCGGCTCATGACCACAACCGGTTCGTATGATCGCCATTCATACCGCGATGCCATCGGGATCGACTCCTTTATGCAGCATACCGACCCCAACCGCCTGCGCTTCCTTGTCAATACAAGCTTGCTGACCGAGCCGCCATTAGAAGCGTTCTGCGTTGCTCGTCAGGCGTTTATGGCATCACCGGAAGCCTACACCCTTTGGCTGAGTTTGATGATCGGCGGCGAGCAAACGCAATGAGAAAATCGTTCTTCACACGCGATAAAGGAGGCTAAGATGAACAAAAAGGAAGCGCTCATCACCATCGAAAGGCTCAAAGAACTTGATGCATTGTATGAAGCAACGGAAGAGATGGGGGTGCTTGGTCGCCGTCCTACACACTGGGGCGTCCTGGTCGAGGAACTCCGGCAGATCCGTCGTCTGGTCGAAGCGGGCGTGCTGGTGAAAGTTGAGGGGACGCCAACTGTTTTGGACTCGTGGCAGAGTTTCTACGCATGGGCGCACGGGCGTTATCACGCGCTTGAAGACGGTTATGACCGCTGGATCGGTGATGATAGATAATGGCAATAAAGGCGGAACTGAAGAGTAACCAAAACGCGTAAAAAAAATGTGTAATGTTTTTCGATTGGTGAGCGACTATTGGGGTATGTGACAAGAATGTGATAGAAACATGATCGTATGCCATGTTGCAACAAAGTGAGCCAATCATGACAACAGCCACAGTGATCGATCAATGGCGTCTACAGGAACGGTTGCTCAATGCGCGCCCCCGCCTACAGGGTCTCTGCGCCTACTTGACCGGTGATCCCGATAGCGCCGAAGATCTGGTGCAGGAAGTGCTGTTGGAAGCCTGGCGCAGCTTCACCACGCTTCGCAACCCGGATGCAGTGGACGCCTGGCTCAACGGTATTGTCCGCAACGTCTGCGCCCGTTGGCGGCGCACACGCCGACGCGAGGCTACATGGCTGCGCCCCGATCAAGAATTGCCAGGTGAGGGTGACCCCAACGCGCTGGTGGAGCATGTCGCCGAACCCTTTGACTTAGAACTTTTGCTTGACCGGCAAGAATTGGCAGAGTTGCTCGACCGCGCGCTGGCGCTGCTGCCGGCGACCACCCGTGATGTGCTGGTGCGCAAGTACATTGCCGAAGCCCGCCACGCCGAGATTGCCGACCAGTTGGGCATGAACGAAAACGCGGTGACGGTCTGTCTGCACCGTGGTAAAGTTGCGCCGCGAAGCCGGCTTGACCTATCACCATGCCGACAGCGGCCGCGGGATCACCGGGATCGACCTGCACCTGACTGCCGGCTCCTTCACCGTCATCACCGGGCGGATCGGCGCCGGCAAGACCACCCTCTTGCGCACCCTGCTGGGGTTGTTGCCCAAACAAGCGGGAGAAATCCGCTGGAATGGCGCACTGGTCGAAGAGCCGGCCAGCTTTTTCACACCCCCGCAGAGCGCTTATACACCGCAAACGCCGTGCCTCTTTAGCGATACCCTGACGGAGAATCTCCTGATGGGACAGTCGGCAAGCCAGGCTGATCTGGAGCGGGCGATTCATCAGGCCGTTTTGGCGCCTGACTTAGCTACGTTAGAACAAGGACTTGCCACCCGTGTCGGGGCGCGGGGGGTGCGGCTTTCGGGTGGGCAAGTGCAACGCGCCGCTGCCGCGCGAATGTTGCTGGCCGGCGGCGTGCATGGGGTTGATCTGCTGGTCTTTGACGATCTTTCCAGCGCGCTGGATGTGGAAACCGAAGCGCTGCTCTGGGAACGACTCTTTGCCCGCCCCGACCGTCCCACCTGCCTGGTCGTTTCGCACCGGCCGGCGGCCTTGCAACGGGCCGGTCAGATCATTATCTTGAATGAAGGCAAAGTGGAGGCCATTGGCACATGGAGCGAACTACAAAGTCGCTTACTCGCTCTAGCAGAACTCCCATCATGAAACGGATGACAAGCTCTGATAGTGAGCAAAGGCTGACTTGAAGACAACGAGGCTGAGGTTTGACAAGGTCACATGAACTCTCTATACTGGACTGACAAGCGAAAACTATCAACACATAGTTTGTTGTGGGGGCATAGGAATTGATGATGGCGCAAAAAGAGCAAATCCTACAAACGAAAACGGTGGCTGATTTTCTTGTCCAGGTCAGAGAACATGGTACACCTTTACGGGTCGCCGATAAAACTGAAACGTATTATGTCTTGACGGCAACACAATTGTTTCAACTTTTACAATTGCCTTTGCAGGATAAGGGTGTTGCTGCTGATGAGCTTTCCTTTACCTTGGAAGAATTTGGTCTGACTGCGGCTGATTTGACTGCTTATGAAGCCGAGCAACAGAGGCGACAACTGGCGCTCGATACCCGCAAACAAAGACCCCTTAGCACTGATCTAAGGCGGCGCCTGGATAACTTTCGCTACGCAGAAGCATCTCTTTCACCAACAACCCAAAAGGAACGCGAACAGTTGCTGGCAGAATTGGAGACAGTTATGGCAGAAAATTTGCACGCACTCCTCACAAAGTCTGAATAATTTCTGCCATCGACCCCAGAACTGGGCGCTCTGCCCCACTTTTTAACCCACGCCTTCAACGTTGGGGTGACCATTTCCGACGTAGCCGTGACCAACTGCGTATCTACGGTCGTACTGCTAGCGGGCGTGCAACGGTGGCGCTTCTGCAATTCAATCCATCAAGTGAACAAGAGATCAGACAACTACAACGTGACTACCTTTCGACAATTCTTCCTCTCGATTAGAAGAGCGCCATAGCTCGCTTTTTCTACCGTCTAAATTGCCATTGGACACCTTTTCAGGTAGCATAAAGCCACGCGTTTCGTAATTTCTACCACAACCCAATAGCTCGCAAACGTAGAGTTCAGAACGATTAGGGAGGCAATGGCGCCATGACTAATTCGCTTCATGATGGACAAACCCAGGTCGCCGGGGCTGCACAGACGCTGCCCTTTCCGCCTGGTGTTGACGACACGCTCGCCACGCGCTGGCAACGGATCCGGGCCATGCAGCAGGATCTGCTGGCCTATATGGTCGATACGCCCAAGCAATACGGCGACATCTATTACTTTCACCTGGGCAACACCCGCACCTATCTCGTTTCCCACCCCGATATGATCCGTGACGTGTTGATCAATCAGTCCGACACCTTTCTCCGTTCCTCTGTCACCCTCCGCCTGTTGATGCCGCTCATCGGCAATGGTCTGGTTGCCAGTGAAGGGGAGTATTGGCGCAAACAACGCAAGTTAATCCAACCCGCCTTTCATCACAAACGGATTGCCGCCTATGCTGTCCAAATGGCGGAACAGACCGAAGCGCTGCTCGAACAGTGGCAAGCCGGCCAGACGCTGGATGTGGCCGAGGAGATGATGAAGCTGACCCAAAACATTGTCACCGCCACCCTCTTTGGCGCTTCTATGGGTGACGCTTATGCCCAAATTGGCGCCGCCATCAAATCGGCCCAACAGGCCATGATCGCCTTGAGCAAACTGGTTTTGCCCATCCCCCTTTGGGCGCCGATCCCGGCCAATTTACAATTGCGCCGTGCCGTCCGCAAACTCGATGAACTCGTGCTGCCGATCATTCAAGCGCGCCGTCACTCTGGTGAAGATAAGGGTGACTTGTTGTCCATGCTGCTCCTGAGCAAAGCGGAAGATGGCACGGGCGCCATGACCGACCAGGAAGTACACAATGAAACGATGACTCTGTTCATCGCCGGTCATGAGACCTCGGCCAATGTATTGACCTGGGCGCTTTATCAACTCTCACAAAACCCGGACGTGGAGACAAAGCTGCTGGACGAACTACAAACCGTCTTGCAGGGCCGAACGCCGACTGTCGATGAGGTCAATCAACTTGTCTACACGGAAATGGTGATTAAGGAGACTATGCGCCTCTACCCGCCGACCTGGATCAACTCGCGTGAAGCGATGACAGAGACGACGCTGGGTGGCTACCGCATTGCCAAAGGGAGCTTGGTGGTCTTCAGCCCATATGTTGTCCACCATGATAGCCGCTGGTTTGACCAACCAGAACGCTTCCTGCCCGAACGGTTCACCGGTGATTTTGAGAAAGATCTGCCACGCGGCGCCTATCTCCCCTTTGGCCTGGGACCCCATACTTGCATCGGCAACACCTTTGCCATGATGGAGATGAAAATTGCCCTGGCTACCATTCTTCAACGCTACCGGTTCACCTTGTCGCCCGGTCATCCGGTGGAACTGGACGCTTTGGTTGTCCTGCGGCCGCGCTACGGGATGAAAATGCAGGTGAGTACACGGTAGCACAGGGAAAGGATCGCTATGCAAATCTATCATAAAAGCGCAGCCAGCGGTGATGGCCCCGCCTGGGTTTGTGGACACTGGAACGGTTCGCCACTGGGGATCGGCATGGGGCTGCGGCTGGCAGTTGGTGACGGGGAAGCTCGCCACTATCACCCCTATCGCGAATACTATGTTGTCCTCGAAGGATCGGCAGAACTAGAAGTGGAAGGAACGCTAGTGCCGTTGTGCGCCGGGATGGTTGTCATGGTAGAGCCGGGGGAGCGCCATCAAGTTCTGTCAGTGGGAGAAGCTGGTGTGCGGTGGGTTGTTATTCAGGAGCAATCCGCGCCGGATACAAAATTTGCTGCTTGACAAATGGTTGAATTGGGCATACAATGTAATTACGGTGTTTATTGAGAAAGAACGGTCTGCCCATGACAACAGCAGTGAAGACACACATCATTAAAATTGGCAACTCGCAAGGGATTCGCATTCCCAAGGTGTTACTTCAGCAAGTTGGTTTACATCATGAAGTCGAAGTCGAAGCCCAGTCGGGTCAGTTGGTCATTCGGCCCATTGCCGCAGCGCGCCAGGGCTGGGACCAAGCCTTTCAAGCAATGGCAATGCAGAGTGATGACCACTTGCTCGATCCCGAACCGCTGGTTCTGACCGAATGGGAAACGAGTGAGTGGGAATGGTAGCCAAGCGTTTTGAGGTTTATCTCGTCAATTTAGACCCCACGGTTGGCGCTGAAATTCAAAAGACACGCCCCTGTGTCGTTGTGTCACCCGATGAAATGAACCGTCATATTGCGACTGTGATCATTGCCCCAATGACAACGCAAGGAAAAGCGTACCCAACGTGTGTGGGTTGCCGCTTTGAAGGAAAAAGCGGCTTGATTGTGTTGGATCAATTGCGTACTGTGGATCGCACACGGCTGGTGAAACGGCTTGGGACATTGAGCGCCGATGAGCAAAGCGCGGTGCTGCGCGTGCTGGCTGAAATGTTTGCCGAATAATGAGCCGTTTTCTCTTCTTCCCCTTTCTTTGGGTGAATCACGCTAGGCTACAACAGCAACTGGTCGGCAAGCGCGTTCTCATCACCGGCGCCAGCTATGGCATCGGCGAGTGTCTGGTCGAAAGGTTGGCTGACACTGGCGCCCATCTGCTGCTGGTGGCGCGTACAGCGGAGAAATTGCAGGAAGTCCAGCAGCGGGTAATCGCCAAAGGGGGACGGGCCGACATCTTTCCCTGTGACCTGACCAACGCTGCCGCAGTGCAAGCCTTACTGACGCAACTACAAGAACTGGGCGGCATCGACATCTTTGTCAACAATGCCGGCAAATCGATCCGCCGCTCCATCTTTGCCTCGCTGGATCGCTTCCATGATTTTACCCGCACTATGAATCTCAACTATTTCGGCCCGGTGCAACTGCTGCTGGGGCTGATTCCCGGTTTGGTGGCGCGGCAGGGGCAGGTGATCAACATCTCCGCCATCAACGTCCTCCTGGCGCCGATGCCGCTGTGGGCCGCCTACCAAGCCTCGAAAAGCGCCTTTGACCAGTGGTTGCGCACCGTGGCGCCGGAGTTGAATGCCCGTGGCGTCGCCACCACGACCATCTATCTGCCGCTGGTGCGCACCCGCATGATCGAACCGACCGCCGCTTATAAAAACATGCCGGCCATGCAACCGGAGGAAGTCGCCGCCCTGATTTGCCGGGCCATCCTTACCCGCAAACAAACGTATATGCCCTGGTGGCTACCGGCGGCGCAACTGGCCGCGCTCCTCTTCCGCCGCCCATGGGAACTGCTCATGACCCGGCAATCGCGCCCGGAACGATAGGGAGAGCGCCATGTTGACGCTGCTGCACAAGTTGTATCGTATTCGCTTGCTGACGGTTGCCGGTTTATTTCACCTGTTCACCGCACTTCTGATGACCGGGGTGAACCTGATGGTGCTGTTGCGGCTGGCGGCGAAGTTACACCCGACGCGTGGCGTCTTTGTCAACCAGCGCGAACAACTCACCTATGCCCAACTTTGGCAACAGAGCGAGACACTGGCGGGTGCGCTCCAACAGCACTATGGCGTCCGGCCCCAGCAAAAAATCGCCATTGCCTGCCGCAATCATGACGCGGCGATCAAGGCCATCTTTGCCGTTGCCCGCTTGGGGGCGCATCTCTACCTGCTCAATCCCGAAATGAGCAGCGAGCAATTGCAGGCCGTCGAAGCGCGGATGGGTTTTGACCTGTTGATCCACGACGAAGCGTTGACGCCACTGCTTGTCAACACCGCGTTGCAGAACAAAGCGCTTCCCGCCTATCATGCCACGGCTGATTCAATCGACCGTCTGTCAACCCAGCCCAACCTGAAGCCACTACGCCTGCCCAAAGTGACCGCCAGCGCCATCGTTGTCATGACTGGCGGCACGACCGGCCAGCCCAAGTCGGTTAGTCGCAAGCCATCGCTTGTCAATTACCTACCGCCATTTCTCGCATTGCTGACGCAGGTTCACCTGGATCGCTACCAATCGCTCTATGTCGCCACGCCGGTCTGTCATGGTTATGGGCTGGCGATGTTGCTCATTGGGCTGTTGCTGGGCGTCAATCTCTATTTCACCGAACGCTTTGAGGCGACACAAGCCGGCGCTTTCATCGCCACCCACAACATCGAGGCGCTGATTGTCGTGCCGGTGATGCTACAACGGCTGCTCAAGATTGATCCGGCGCACTTGGCGTCCATTCAGTGTATTGTCACTGGCGGCGCTTTGTTGAGTCCGGCCCTGGCGCAAGCTGCTCTTAACCAACTTGGCCGCAAGCTTTTCAACCTGTATGGCACGTCGGAAGCTGGATTCTGTATCATCGGTACGCCGGCGCTCCTTGCCGGTAAAGCCACTGCCCTAGGGCAACCGGTGCCGGGCGTGCAGACCAAAATTATCGACGCCGCCGGGCAAGAAGCCGCCACCGGCAAGATCGGCCAGCTCCATATCCGCAGCCGCTGGACCGCCAACCGTCATCATTGGATCGCCACCGGCGACCTCGCTTATTGTGACGCTGATGGCGACCTTTTCCTCTGTGGCCGTGTCGATGATATGATCGTTTCCGGCGGTGAAAATGTCTATCCGGTTGAACTCGAACAGGTTCTCGCCCAACACCCGGATCTGGAAGCAGTTGCCGTGGTCGGCATTCCCGACGCCGAGTTTGGTCAACGCTTAAAAGCCGTCGTGATTCCTAAGCCAGCGGCGACACTGGATCAAGCGATCCTGCTGGCGTGGCTCAAACCCCGCGTCGCCCGCTACCAGATGCCGGCGCTCATTGACTTCCGCCGCGAACTCCCCTATACTACACTCGGCAAAATCGACAAGAAAGCGCTCAAATAAGCCGATCATCCAATCCTAGAAAGGCCAGAGAAAACCGATGATCACGATTACCATTACGACCGAAGAACGCAAAACCGGCGACCTTCCCCCTGACAAACTAGCGACCGCCCTCCAAGCAATGGCGGAGGATGGCGTCGTAGCCCTGCGGCAGGCCATCGATGTCACCGCCATTGACGCCTTGTGCGCCAAAATGCTCGACGACCTGGCGCGCTATGAAGAACTGTACGAAATCGACAACAACTTCCAAGGCGTGCGCCCGCCCCCCTTTCACCCCTTTCTCTTCCCGGCAATTGTCTTCAACGAACCGGCCATCACCATCAGCCGCGCTGTTTTAGGGCCGGCCGCGACCTTGACCAGCTATGGCGCCAACACCGCCTTTACCGGTTCACAACCACAAATTGTCCATGCCGACGCCGTGCCGCCGCAACCGGGGCCGTATGGGCCATGTACATTGCTGGTGGTCAATGTGCCGCTGGTCGATGTCACCGAGGAAAATGGCGCCACCATCTACTGGCCCGGCACCCATCACGACACCCGTCTGCACAGCGGCAACCGTTTCCCCACCGCCGAAATGATCGCCGAGTGGGAAGCCAAACGCCCTGCCGAACGGGTGCTGACGCAACGGGGCGATCTGGTGTTGCGCGACATGCGCGTCTGGCATGGCGGGATGCCCAATCGCAGCCAAACCCACCGTCCCATGTTGGCGCTCGTCCATCGCCACGCCAAGCCGGAACAGGGGACCTTTGAAGCGGAAGAAGGCAGTGAGGCGTTCTGGGCCAGCAACCCTCGCTTGCAAACCAGCCCATTCTTTGTTCCGAAACCGATTGACTATCTGCGTCAAGGCCACTCCCGACCAGGGAAGAAGTAGATGTGTTACCGATCATGAACGAGCCAATGTCACTCCTCACCCTGCGCGATATCTATCGGGCGCGCCAAGCGATTGCGCCCTTTGTCCGGCGCACGCCGCTGTTCTATTCAAGCGCCTTGTCGGCCCACACTGGCGCTAAGGTCTATCTCAAGTTGGAAAACCAACAGGAGACCGGCGCCTTCAAATTGCGCGGCGCCGCCAATCGTCTCACCGCCTTGACCCCGGCGGAACGTCAACGGGGCGTGATCACCGTCTCCACCGGCAATCATGGGCGGGCCGTGGCCTACATGGCGCAACGACTTGGCATCCGCGCGGTCATCTGTGTGCCTGAACTGGTCTTGCCCCACAAAGTCGCCGCCATGCGCAGCCTGGGCGCCGAGGTCATCATTCATGGGCGCACGCAAGATGATGCCGAATTGTACGCAATGACATTACAAGAAGCGCAAGACTTGACCATGGTTTCCGCCTTTGATGATCTGCATATCATCGCCGGTCAGGGAACAATTGGGCTGGAAATTCTAGAGGATCTGCCACTGGTTGATACGGTCGTCGTCCCGCTCTCCGGCGGCGGATTGATGGGTGGGATTGCGGCGGCCCTCAAGCATGCTGATTCGGCCATTCGTCTGGTCGGCGTCTCCCAGGAACGGGGGCCGGCGATGGCGCTCAGTCTACAGGCCGGCGCGCCGGTGCCGGTGGTGGAAGAACCGTCGCTGGCGGATAGTCTGCTGGGTGGGATTGGGCTGGAAAACCGCTACACCTTGCCCTTGATTCGCGACTTGATCGATGAGGTGATTCTGGTAAGTGAAGCGGAGATCGCCGCCGCAATGGCACACGCGCTACGCCAGGAAAAACAAGTGGTGGAAGGGGGCGGCAGTGTGGGCATTGCCGCGCTGCTGGCGAATAAGGTTACTCAACTTGGCGAACATGTCGCCGTTGTGGTCAGTGGCGGCAATGTGGATATGACCAAACTGCTGGCGCTTGTCAATCATTGAGAATGCCACCCAACTATCACCGCGAATCAAAGGATTAGCGAATCATTCACGGTTGATTCGCTAATCCTTTGATTCGCGGTGATATGCCTAGCTGCCTCTCGCCATACCATACTTTTGCCAGGTCATTAAGCCGCCCCGAATCAACTCAATCCCTGACGCCACACTCTGCGCGCTGCCTTCGCCCTCGCCATAGACGGAGACCACGGCGTAGGCGGCCACTTTTCCGGTTGCCATCACCGTATCGATTGCGTCCAGCACTTGCGCCATATCCGGCCCATTGGGTTCACGCGTGCCGTGATTGGGGACATAACGCTCATCCAAAATATCAGAATCGATATGCAGATAGATCAGGTCACAGCGGGCGGCTAACTGTTCAATGGCCGGCGCTAACGGCTCGCCAGGAAAACCGGGCGCCGGCGCGGCCACCACCACATCCGTTGCGCGGATCAACTGCTCTTCCAGCGGGTCGAGATTGCGCACATCAACCATCACAATCCGTTCGGTCGGAATGGGCGCGACAATGTGGGAGCCAAGCCGCCACTTGGGATAGGCCAACCCGGCGCAGACCGCCACCGGCATCCCGCCCAACATACCGGAGATGGTGGTCTTGGGCGTGTTGAAATCGCCATGCGCATCAAACCAGACCAGGCCAATGCGCACATCGGCGCCATAGACATCTTGCAAGCCGCCAAAGACGCCGGTAATGTGGCTGCAATCGCCGCCGCTCATCAGGATGGCCCTGCCGGCGCGTACCCCCTCGGCGACTGCTTGCGCAATCGCACCGCCCATGATGCCCAAATTATCCGGTTCGACCGGCTGACGTCGGCTATCGGGAAAGCGTGGCTCGACCACTGTGACCGGTAGCGACGCCGAATGATAAACGTTGGCGGCGGTGTAAGCGTCTAAGCTGCGCTCGTCCCGTTGCGCCAGGCGACTGCCCCGGTAGCGCACGCCGACGACCTGTAAACCGGCCAGTGGTTGCTGCGTTTGCATGACTACTCCTTCTTCTCATAAAAGCTTAATGTTTGCTCCACAATTCCTTGAGCTTTGCACGCTAGGATCAGGGTGCATTGTAACCCTGATTAGAATGAGGATAGAAATTACCATCCGGCTTTGCCGAAACAGCCCCTCCATTCATAAGATTACGGTTATGACAGCGAAGTGCTGCTATACTCGTGGGCAACTTGCATGACAGACCCGGTTTCTGCCAGAAACCGGGTCTGTCATGCAAGATCACTTTTAATGCTAGATTAATCTAAGATTAATCAAAAACACAGAAAAGGGTTCGTTATCTATCAGTAGAAACATCTGTTGCGGCGCTTGCTGGCCGTCTGACAGATGGGGCGTACAGCGGAGGAAAGCATGAGGCGTCAACACGTTTCCTTTGAATGGCATCTCGTCGAAGATGAAAGTGCCTGGAACAACTTGCCGGTCCAGGAATGGGGCGCTGACCATAGTCGCTTGATTGCTACGCAACAGGCAACCGTTACAGTCGATCAACGGCTTACGGCGCAATTGTTGCGCGGCCTGACCCTCTGTCTGGCCGGCTTGCTGCTGGTGGCCGCCGTAGACATGACCCCCGATGAGCGTGAGCGGCGGCGCGCCATCACCGGCATTAGCGCCCTGTTGACTGCAGATCTAAAAGAAACAGATAACGCAGAACTGTCACCGGTTGCCTTGCTCCTGGCGACGCCACCCGCAGCGACGCCGCCCGATCAACCCACGGCGCCCGCCATTGGGCTGGTGCGCATTGAACCCATCGGTGAAGTGACGTTGGCCGAAGTAGTGCTCACCGACCAACCGCCCAACTGGCGCATGACCACCCCCTATCGTGAAACCCGCTTCTACCATGAAACTGATGATGGCTGGCGACAGATTCGCCCGGACGAAGACTTTTGGGGCGACTCTATGCAACGGGAAACCACTCACCTCCGCTTTGAATATATGGCCCGTGACGCAGTAACGGTCGAACCTTTACTGGAACAGATAGACGCACTTTATGTGACGGCGCACACCTTTCTGGGCCTGGCGCCACCCACGTCACCGACAAAACTCACCATTGAGATTACCCCAGAGCGCGTAAGCGGCTGGGGTGTTTCGGAAGACCGTGTGCGTGTCACCTCACCGATTATGGCCCAGATTCCCACCGAACTAACAGCGTTAACCTTTCTCCGTCATCAAATCACCACTCGCTTATTGTCACAAATTATCAGCAGCCCACCAACCAGCCAAACTAGCGAAGCGTCCAGCGAGCGTTCCTTCCTGGCCCAGTGGCGCGGGATGCGGCGTGGGTTGCGCAGTTGGTTGCAATCTGAACTGCTGACCGAACGCTGGCCGTGGGATCAACAGGCCGCATCCCTATTGCAGGAGGAATACCGACCGGCTGAACCGCTGCCGCTGGGCGCGCTCTGGTGGGGCAATGGCCAGCAATTCTCCGAACCGGAACAGATGATGTGGCAGAGCGCCGCCGCCGAGTCGGTGATTGACTATGCCGTCGCCACCTATGGCCCGGAAATCTTACCGCAACTCTGGCGTGGCTTTCATCGCTATGAAACTTCCGCCGAGTGGGTCAATGGCGTCTTTGATCTCACCGTCGAAGAGTTTGAAGCCGGCTGGAATCAATATCTGGCCGAGCGACAGGATTAAAAATAGGTTGGTTGGTTTGCTCGTTGGTTGAGCCTGTCGAAACCAACGAGCAAACCAACCAACGAGCAAACCAACCAACAAACAAACCAACACAAATTTACAGATAGGTATTTATGAATCGATTGATTGACCGTAAGTCTACAAGGATGCTTGTAATGGTTCTCTTGTTAATGAGCGCGCTGGTTGGTTGCCAGACTGGCGGTGCATTACCAAAGGCTACTGGCAACCAACCAGCGCCAACAGCAACCAGTGCCCCTGTCGAAGAGGCCGCTACTGCCACCCCTGTGGCCGCAACTGATAGCAACACACAACCGGCGGCGACCGGCGTCAAAACCTTTCAAGTGACCGCCGGCACCGAAGCCCGCTTTACCATTGACGAAGTCCTCATGGGGCAAGACAAACGGGTTGTCGGCGTAACTTCGTTGGTGGAAGGGCAAATTACGGTCGACCCGGCCAACCCCGGCAGCGCCCAGATCAGTTCCATTCGCATTGATGCCCGCGACCTGACCACTGACAGCAGCCGTCGGAATGGCGCCATCCAACGCTTTGTCCTCCAATCGAATCAGGACGCCAACCGTTACATCACCTTCACGCCTACCGCCATCGAGGGCTTGCCGGCTGTAGTGACTATTGGCGAACCCTTTCAATTCAGCGTCACCGGTGATCTCACCATTCGCGATGTGACGCTGGCCCAAACCTTCCCCATGACCGTCACTGCTAATTCAGAAAACGAACTGGTCGGCGCCGGCGCCGCTATCATCACGCTGGCCGACTATCAGCTTTCCATCCCCAGCGTCCCCTCCGTCGCCTGGGTAGATGACAAAGTTACGCTGGAAATCGAATTTACTGCGCTAGCGCAATAAGGAATAGAAAACATGAACCGCTTACCGCTTTTTAATCTGTTGGGCGTGCTCTTAGTCTTGTGGTTAGTGGCGCCGCCACCGCTGGCGCACGCTCAGAGCGCCCCCGTTTGCGCCGCGGACGCCGTCGTGCAACCGGGGGACACGTTGTCCGGCATAGCCGCCCGCTACTATGGCAACCTGGCCGCCTATCAACAGATTCTCACCGCCACCAATGCGCGCGCCGCCACCGATTCCTCCTATGCTACCATTGCCAATGCCAATGCACTGGTGGTAGGGTGGAAGCTCTGCATCCCCGGCCCCCTCGGTGCCAGCCCGCCGACGACCCAGCCGGTCATCGCCAACGCCGCCACCCCGACGCCAGCCGGGCCAACACCGACGCGCACACCAATTGTCGCGCCGACCCCGCCGAAACTCGATCTGGCCCCCGCTGATATGCACCCATTGATGATCGAAGCCATGCGCCGCCAAAGCTATCCCGGTAGCCCCTTTGTGATCGAACAGACGTTGGCGCCCGGCGCCAACTACAATCGCTACATTGTCTCTTACCTATCCGAAGGGTATAAGATTTTTGCGCTCTTGACTGTGCCGCAAGGGCAAAAACCGGCGACCGGTTGGCCGGTAGTCATCTTCAACCACGGCTATATTCCCCCCGAAATCTATCGCACGACCGAACGCTATATCGCCTATGTCGATGCCTTTGCCCGCAATGGTTATATTGTTGTCCGTTCGGACTACCGCGGCCACGGCTTTTCCGAAGGGGAACCGCTGGGCGGCTATGGCTCGCCGGCCTATACGGTGGATGTTCTGAACGCGGTGGCCGCCGTCAAGCAATATGCCGACGCCGACCCGAACCGCATTGGCATGTGGGGGCACTCGATGGGTGGTCATATCACCTTGCGGGTCATGGTGGTGACAAAAGATATTAAAGTCGGCGTGATCTGGGCCGGTGTCGTGGCTTCGTACCCGGATCTGCTCTCCCGCTGGCGGCGGCAGCCCAGCACTTTCCAGCCTTCGCCCCGCATGCCCGAACGGGCGCGTCGCTGGCGACAAGAATTGACCGAAAAATATGGCACGCCTGAAGAAAACCCCGCGGTTTGGGCCGCCATCTCCCCCAATTCGTATGTGGCCGATCTCTCCGGCCCCATCCAATTGCATCACGGCACGGCGGACACCTCGGTGCCGCTGGAATTTTCCGATACCCTGAATGAACAGATCAAACTGGTAGGCGGCACCGTGGAATACTACACCTACCCCGGTGATGACCACAACCTCGCCGCCAATTTAGGTACGGCCCTGACGCGGTCTGTTGCGTTTTTTGATAAGTATCTCAAGTGATAGGTGGTAGACAGGTAGACAGGTAGACAGGTAGATACGTCCTATCCCCTGTGTACCTGTGTACCTGTGTACCTGTCTACCTATCTACCTATGATGAAGAAAGGGAGAACCCGCATGAAAGAGACTCAAACCTTCCGCAAGTATCTCATTGAAGAATTCTACGATGACTATCGGGAAGGCGAGATCAGCCGGCGCACCTTTATTCGCCGGGTGGCGTTTCTCACCGGCAGCATGGCCGCGACCATTGCCGCCATGTCAGCCGTCGGCTGCAAACCAATCGAACTGCCCGCCGCCACCGAACCGATGCCGACCAACACCCCCGCCGCCGAAGCGCGCCCTACCAGCGTCCCGCCGACCGATCCGCAAAGCCCGCTCTCGGTGTCGGAAGATGACCCGGATGTGGCCGCCAGCGATGTCACCTTCGCCAGCGGCAGCGATGAGATTATGGGCTATCTGGCCCGCCCGGCGGCGGAAGGCGTCTATCCGGCGATTATGGTCTGCCATGAAAACCGCGGCCTCAATCCCCATATCCGTGATGTCGCCCGTCGCTTTGCCAAGAATGGCTATGTGGCGCTGGCGCTCGATTTGCTTGCGCGCGAAGGCGGCACGGCGGCCCATGATCGCGATGCGGTGCCGGCCTTGCTGACCGACGCCGGCGCTGACCGCCACGTTGGCGACTTTCTCGCCGCGGCGGATTATCTGCAAACGCTCGACTACGTCGATGGCGCGCGGCTGGGCATGATCGGCTTCTGCTTTGGCGGCGGCATCACCTGGCGCGTCGCCACGGCGTTACCAACCTTGAAAGCAGCGGCGCCCTTCTATGGCCCGGCGCCGGAAGTGGATCAGGTGCCGAATATCAAGGCGGCGGTGTTGGGCGTCTATGCCGAACAAGATGAACGCATTAACGCCAACATCGGGCCGTTGCAAGACGCCCTGGAAGCCGCCGGCATCACCCACCAGATCAACATCTACCCCGGCGTCAACCACGCTTTCCACAATGACACCGGCCAACGCTACAATGAGGAACAAGCGACCAAAGCCTGGGAAGATGCCCTGGCGTGGTTTGCGCAGTACATTTAGTTGGTTGGTTCGTCCGGTGGTTGAGCCTGTCGAAACCACCGGACGAACCAACTACTCCGCCGTATACCCGCCATCGACCGGCCACGCCGCCGCGGTGACAAACGAAGCTTCATCCGAGGCCAGAAAGAGAATGACATTGGCGATCTCTTCCGGTTGGCCCATACGGCCCATCGGATGAAGCTGTTGCATCGTTTCGCGAACGGCTGGGTTGCCGGTGACATTGGCCGTCAACGCCGTATAGACAAAACCGGGACAGACCGCATTGACCCGAATCCCTTCCCGCGCCACCCGCACGCCTAGATCGCGCGTCAGTTGCACCACCGCCCCTTTGCTCTGGGGATAGGCGCTAAAGCCATCGGAAAAGGGCAACGCCGTCGGGTAGCCGACCAACCCCATGATCGAGGCCAAGTTCACAATCGAGCCGCCCCCGGTGCGCCGCATCGCTTCCACCGCCGCATGGCACATGAGCATCGTTCCTCTGGCATTGACCGCCATCACCCTATCCCAGCGCGTCGCCAGCTCCGCCGCCGGATCGACGGTGCGCGGGGTGATGCCGGCGGAGTTGACCAGAATGTCGAGTCGGCCAAAGCGCGCCACCGTCTCGGCCACCACCCGCTCCGTATCAGCGACTTGCGTAACATCGCAAAGAAACGTAGTCAAGGTTTGTCCGGCTGCCTGCACACCCTCTGTCAATGCGTCTAGGGCCATCGGATTTACATCCACTGCCACCACCTGCGCCCCTTCCGCTGCAAAGCGCAGCACCGTCGCCCGCCCGATGCCGGAAGCAGCCCCCGTAATCAGTGCAATTTTATTTTTCAAACGATCAGCCATAAGAAGTCGTCCTCTGTTTATCCGCCTTGATCCGCCCAATCAGCCTAATCCGCGTTCTATTGAAAATTCGCTACTACACATACTGGAATTTTTGATCACAAGCCGTTTATCTCAATGGCAGCCAAAATTTACTTTCTTACAACCTGCGCCGGTTCCATGCTAAACCCTGACTGCCGCCGGCGCAATGGATTCCCCGAAGGAGAAAGCTAATGACCCTCGAAGCTGTAACCATGACGCCGCCTGCCACCAATGGCGCAACCCACGAAGCGCCGACGGTGGTGGCGACCCTGTTGTCCGGCGCACCCGCCACGCTGGCGGCGCTCGCCAATCACCGTCTGGAATGCGCCGAATTCTGGCAGCAGTACCCGGCGGCCACCCAAACCCGCAATGGCGATGAGTCGGTGTACGCCGACCGCCGTGGCAACTACTCGAAAGGATTGCCCCACAATGAGCGTGGCCTGGTTGACGCCAACGCCTATATCGCGCTCTTCAACGCCGCTACCAGTGGCAACCCCGCCGATTTCGATGCCATTCCCATCGGCATGAGCGCCCCGCCGCCGTTCAGCGCCGCCACCCAAAACCGGCCACTGACCAGCCCCCAGGCCGGCTTCGCCGTGGAGATGATCGGCCCAGACCCGGCGCATCTGGCAATGGTCGCTCCGCCCAAGTTCAACAGTGTCAACCAGGTCGCTGAGGTGGCGGAAAATTACTGGATGGCGCTGGCGCGCGATGTCCACTTTGCCGATTTCCAGAACAATGCCACGATTGCCGCCGCCGTAGCGGACTTTGAGCGCCCACTGAGTGGTGGCGGAAAATTGCGGGAAGCGCTCCACGATCGTGACAGCGCCATCGCCGGGCAAGCGACAACGCCGTCCACCATCTTCCGGGGCGTCTTTGTCGGTGAGCGCAAAGGCCCCTACCTCGCCCAGTTCTTCCTGCAAGATTGTTTTATCGGCGCCCAGCAGATCGACCAGCGCATGTACACTACCGCCGCCGGTGTGGATTACATGACCGACTTTGGCAAGTGGCTGGCCGTGCAGCGCGGGCTAAAGCAACCGGCGGATGTGCATGATTCCCAGGTGCGCTACATGCGCAATGGCCGCGATTTGGGGCAGTGGGTGCATGTCGATCAGCTCTACCAGGCCTATCTGCTGGCCGGGCTGATGTTGCTCGATAGCGGCGCCGCCGTCAGCGCCGGCAACCCCTATCGCAACTCGGCGAATCAGGCCGGTTTTGCCACCTTTGGCGGGCCGCATCTGCTCTCCCTGCTGACCGAAGTGGCGACCCGTGCGCTCAAGGCGGTCTGGTATCAAAAGTGGGCTGTCCACCGCCGCTTGCGCCCCGAAGCAATGGCCGGGCGCATTCATGTCAAGTATGTGGGCAATAGCGCCGGCACGAAGGTCAACTTTGATGTCCACCCGGCGATTGAACAGATCGACTTGCTCAACCACGTCTATGCCAAGTATGGCAGCCTGCTCCTGCCCATGGCCTTCCCCGAAGGCTCACCGACCCATCCGGCCTATGGCGCCGGTCATGCCACGGTAGCGGGCGCGTGTACGACGATCCTGAAAGCCTGGTTTGACGCAACGCAGCCCTTCAGCAGCCTGCGCCATGCCCGCACCGGCGCGTCGCTGCTGCCGGTGCAAGCGTCCGCTGATGGCCTGTCGCTCCAGCCTTACACCGGCAGCGACGCGGCTATGCTGACCATTGAAGGGGAACTGAACAAGTTGGCCGGTAATGTCGCCGTCGGGCGCAACTTTGCCGGCGTTCACTGGCGTTCCGACTATCGCGAATCGGTGCTGCTGGGCGAAAAGATCGCCATCGGCACGATGATGGACTACGTCGGCGTCTTCAATGAGCCGAATGTCCACTTCCAGTTCAACTCCTTCACCGGGCGCCCGGTGGTGGTGACCAATCATCAGGTGAACGTGGCCGGCGTGGATCGCATCCAGCAAGCGGACTCGTTCAGTGCTGAACTGGCTGTGCTAGATTAACGGACAAGCGGTTTGTCGGTGTGGGTTGCAACCGCATTGACCGCCGAGGCGTAGGCCCGCCCCGTGCCGGCCCTGTGTTGACCCGGCACGGGGCGGGCCTACGCCTCGGCAGTGGAAGGCTAAAAGAATTGGTCGAGCGTCATTTCGCTTTGTTCCAAGACCTTGGACGCCGACCCCACCAGCAAGGGATCGGGGCTACAGGCGACCTCCGGGTTTTTGTCCGGGTAGTCGAGCTTGGACAAGAAATGGCGCATACAGTTGAGGCGCGCTCGCTTCTTGTCATCCGACTTGATCACCGTCCAGGGCGCATCGCCGGTGTCGGTGTGGAAGAACATCGCCTTTTTGGCTGACGTGTAGGCATCCCACATATCCAGCGACTTGATGTCAATGGGCGTGAGCTTCCAATGTTTCAGTGGATCGTCGCGGCGAGAGATAAAGCGGCGGCGCTGCTCGTCCCGGCTGACGGAAAACCAATATTTGAAGAGATGGATGCCGCTGTTGACCAACATCCGTTCAAATTGCGGCACCTGACGCAAAAATTCCAGATACTCTTGCGGCGTACAGAAGCCCATTACCCGCTCGACGCCGGCCCGGTTATACCAGGAGCGGTCGAAAAAGACCATTTCACCGGCAGTGGGCAAGTGGGTAATGTAGCGTTGGAAGTACCACTGGCCGCGTTCCAAATCCGATGGCTTTTCTAGGGCAACGACGCGCGCCCCGCGCGGGTTGAGATGTTCCATAAAGCGTTTGATCGTCCCCCCTTTGCCGGCGGCGTCGCGTCCTTCAAAGAGGATCATGATCTTCTGCCCCTTCTGCTTGACCCAGCTTTGCACTTTCAAGAGTTCGATCTGCAACTCATGTTTGATCGCCTCATACTCTTTGCGCTTCATGCGGGTGCGATAGGGATAGTCCGCCGGCAGTT
The DNA here is from genome assembly GCA_021405325.1 of Caldilinea sp. CFX5. Next base: position 59,360 of record QWII01000076.1, read on the forward strand.
CGGCTTCGGTGCTGTCTTCCCAAGTGCCGTGGGGCGCCGTGGCGACTTCGGTTGCGACCTCGCCGTGGCTAATCGCCAGGATCTCGGCGGCGGCGATTGCCCGTTGCTCCGGTGAGCTGTGACTTTCATAGACCAGGGGTTCCCCCAAGGTTTCGACAAGGTCGTCGTCGTCATCATCGCGGGGGGTGACAACTTGCAACGAAACGGTCGGCTGGGTAAGGGCGACTTCCTCGTCGCTGGCAAAGGTCGTCACGCCGTTACCCGATGAATCTGGGCTCAATTGTTTCCGTTTTGCCATGAGTACACCTCTTTGTGAAAATGTCAGTAGTCCGCAGTCGGTCCCAGAGGGAACCCAGTCGCGTAGTCCAGAGTCGGCCCATGCCAATCCCGGCCACATTGCGGTCTACTGAATGTGGAATGCAACAATGCACCCAATGGGCGCCTGGGGGAGGAACGAATGGTTCCGTAGCAAGGCGCCCGCTGGACGCGTTGTTGTTTGGTTTACTGATGATTCTTCAGCGGGTTGGTCAACGTGCCAAGCCCTTCGATCTCCACTGAAACGACATCGCCCTCTTTCATAAAGACGGGCGGTTTGCGGGCAAAGCCAACCCCTTCGGGCGTGCCGGTGAGGATCACATCGCCGACTTCCAGCGTGCAGATGCGGGCGAGATCGGCAATGCTGACGGCGACGCTAAAGATCATATCTTTGGTGTTGCCGTCCTGCATGAGTTGGCCGTTGAGATAGGTGCGCAGGCGCAGGTTTTGCACATCGGCGATCTCATCCTTGGTCACCAGCGCCGGGCCGAGGGGGCCAAAGGTATCGACCATCTTGCCGGCGGTGAATTGGGTGGTGCGGCGTTGCCAGTCGCGGGCGCTCACGTCGTTGGCGACAGCATAGCCGGCCACGTAGTCGAGCGCTTCTGCGGCGGTGACAAATTTACAAGTCTTGCCGATGATGACGGCCAGTTCCCCCTCATAATCGACCTTGCTGGTGCCGGGCGGAATGATGACCGGCTGCTGATGACCGGTGAGTGAGGTGTGAGTCTTGTGGAACCACATGGGAAATTCGGGAACCTCGGCGCCCCCTTCCTTGGCATGTTCGGCATAGTTGCGCCCCATGGCAATCACCTTGCCGGGGCGGACGACCGGCGGCAGGAAGGTGACGGCCGCGGCAGTGATGGCGTGAGCGCCGCGCTGTTGAGCGTGCGCCAGGGCGGCGCGCGCTTGGGCCATGCCCGCTTCACCGGCGGTGAGCAGGGCAATCATGTCCGCTGGAAAGGCGTTGCCATTGCCCGCCGCCGCATGAGCCGCCGCCAGATCGATGACTTGATCGCCGACAAGGGCGCCCACTTTGGTCGCACCGTTGAATTGATAGGTCACTAAGTTCATGGTACTCTCGTTTGCTTTCTAAGGTTAAATATGTTTGATGAATTTTGGGAGGGTGGGGGCGCGCTGTCAGCGGATTCGGGGAGCAGATTGAGCGGATTAAGCCAGGGAATCCGTTCTACGTTTGATGCTGAAGAACGGATTCCCAACTACAATCTGTTCAATTCGTTCCCCGAATCCGCTGACAGCGCGTTACCCTCCACGCAGTCGCTTGGCAAATTGCACAAAGTAGTCAAGGGCTTGTGGGTTGCGCATCGCCCCCACATTCGCGGCCTTTTCCAGCGGATGACCGAGCAAGATGCGGCGCACCGGCACCTCCATCTTTTTGCCGCTCAGGGTATAGGGCGCCTCCTGGATCACAAAAATCTCGTTCGGCACATGACGTGGGGAAATGTCAGCCCGAATTTTGGCTATGATCCGCTGCTTTAGCTCGTCATCCAATTGCGCGCCTTCGCGTAGTGAGACAAAGAGCGGCATATACGATTCCCGCCCCAACAATTCCAGGTCGATGATCAGGCTATCCAGCACTTCGGGGATGCTCTCCACCGCCTGATAAATTTCACTGGTGCCCATGCGCACCCCCTGGCGGTTGATCGTCGAATCGGAGCGGCCATAGATGACACAGCCGTTGCGGGCGTTGATCTTGAGCCAGTCGCCATGCCGCCAGACGGCTTTTGCCGCGCCCCTGCTCGCAGAGGGGCGCCCGGCCGGGAACATCTCAAAATAGCTCTCCCGGTAGCGAATCATGGCCGGGTCATTCCAGAAGTAGAGGGGCATAGAGGGCATCGGTTCGCAAATGACCAACTCGCCCACTTCATCAATGACCGGCTCACCCGCTTCGTTAAAGGATTGAATTTTGGCGCCTAACATGGGCGCTTGCAATTCACCGGCGTAGATTGGCTGTAAGCGCGTGCCGCCGATAAAGGCGGTGCAAACATCGGTGCCGCCGCTGAGCGATTCGAGGGCCAACGTTGGGCTTACCTCCTTGTAGATCCACTGAAAACCGGTGACAGGCAGCGGTGAACCGGTCGAGCCAAGGGCGCGCAAGCGGCGCAAGTCAAAGTCGCGATCGGGGTGGATGTCGGCCTTCATACAGGCCAGAATAAAGGCGGCGCTTGTGCCAAAATAGGTCATCTCGGTTGCCGCGGCCAGTCGCCAAAGCGTATTCATGTCAGGATAACCGGGGCTGCCGTTGTAGAGAATAATGGTCGAGCCGTTGAGCAGCCCGCCCACCAGAAAATTCCACATCATCCAGCCGGTGCTGGTGTACCAGAAGAAGCGATCTTCCGGTTTGAGGTCAAGGTGAAAATGGATGGCTTTGCGATGTTCCAGCAGAATGCCGCCGTGACCCTGGACAATCGGTTTGGGCAGGCCGGTGGTGCCGGAAGAGTAAAGCACCCAAAGCGGATGGTCAAAAGGTAATTGCGCGTAGTCAAGTTCAGTGGCGGCACAGGTTGCCAGTAGATCCGGCCAAAGCACGGTATTCGCCAGGGTCGTCGCTGCTGATCCGTCGGTGACTTGGGGAATCAGGATCGTCTTCTCCAGCGTCGGCAAAGCCTTCTGTAATTTAGCGACCACCGCTGTACGATCAAAGGTCTGGCCGTTCCAGCGGTAGCCGTCGGCAGCGATGAGTAACTTCGGCTCGATCTGGGTGAAGCGGTCGAGGACGCTGCGGTCGCCAAAGTCGGGGGGGCAGCTTGACCAGATGGCGCCCAGGCTGGCGGCGGCGAGAAAGGCGGCCACGGTTTCAGGGATGTTGGGCAGATAGGCCACCACCCGGTCGCCGCGCTGGATGCCCAACGCTTTGAAGGCTTGCGCCAGTTTGGCCGTCTGTGTATATAACGCCGGCCAACTGACGGTGGTGAGCGGGCCATCTTCGGCCTGATAGAGAATGGCCGGGTTTGTTGACGTGCGCTGGCGGAACAAGTTTTCGGCATAGTTCAACTGCGCCCCGCGAAACCACTGTGCGCCGGGCATCGTTCGTTCGACGAGCACCGTTTGGTAAGGGGTGCTGGCGCTGATCTGGAAATAATCCCACAACGTCGCCCAGAAGGTTTCGATCTCGGTGACAGACCAGCGCCACAATGCTTGATAGTCTTGAAAATGCAGACCATATTTCTCGTGTAGCCAAGATAAGTAATGGGTTAGGTTGGCTGCTGCTTTGGCTGCTGCTGTAGGTTCCCAAAGCAAACTGCCCTCGACAATTTCCTGCGTCATAATGTGTTTGCCCAAATTCAACCATCCTCATGGGACGAAATAACCTTGTGTATCTGTAGTGCATCGAATCAAGACGGACGGGCAAATTCACCAAGAAATGATGTAACTACGAACCCCTCCCTAACCCTCCCCTGCTAGGGGAGGGAACCGTGGTGCGCTCGACAGTTCCCTCCCCTAGCAGGGGAGGGTTAGGGAGGGGTAGCTTGGTAGTTACGAAATGATTTCGCAAATCCGTTGATCCACGGGGATAGTTTGATTATAGCACAGGCTGTGGCTAGGACAAGGACGGCACGAACGGCACATCGACAAAAGGGGCTGGATCTGGTATGCTATCGGTAGCGCTCCCTGTCTGCGCCTGATGACCCGGTAACACCTGACCTGTTACCCCAACTAGAGTGAGAATCCTATGGCCGTCGCTTCCGCCAATCAACCGCTGCCTGCTGCTGATACCCAACCTTTTGACTGGCCCAGGCGCAAAGCGCTGCTCTGGCAAGTCTGGCGGTTGGCGCTGCCGGTGATTTTGACCAATTTGTTGCAAAGCCTGGTCGATGTGGTCGATGTCTTTATGGTGGGCCGTCTGGGGCCGATTGCCATTGCCGCCGTTGGCATGAGCAGCGCCATTCGTATGTTGGTGCTGGTCATGTTGCTTTCGGTGGCCGGCGGCGCCATGACCTTGATCGCTCAGGCCAAAGGCGCCCGCGACCCGGAACGGATGAGCTTTGTCACCCGTCAGGCCATTTCGTCCGGGGTGCTGCTTTCGTTGGCGTTGACGGCGCTGGGGTTGCTGTTGGCGCGCCCGCTGCTCGTCTTGGCGAATGGCAATGGTGAACCGGAAGCGGTGGAGCTGGGGACACAATTTCTGCAAATCCTCTTTCTCGGCACACCCTTTATGGTCTTGAGCATTGTCTTTAGCCGCTTGATGCAAGGGGCCGGTGATACGGTCACGCCGCTGGTGCTGAACGGGAGCATCAATCTGCTCAATATCCTCTTCAACTATCTGCTCATCTTTGGCATCGGGCCGTTGCCGGCGATGGGGGTGGCCGGCTCGGCGGTAGGGACGGTGCTGGCGCGAGGGTTGATTGTGCTGGCGGTCTTTATCATCATCTATTCGGGCCGCAACGTCATCAAAATTCTACCGGGAACTTACTGGCCCAACTGGCGCATGTTTGCCGACATTTTCAGCATCGGCGTACCATCAGGCGTCCAGGGCATCTTTCGCAATGGCTCACGCCTCTTTGTGCTGGGCATTGTGACCGCCACCGAGGTCGGCACCTATGGTGCAGCGGCGCTGGCGATTGGCTTTCAGGTCGAGTCGCTGGTCTTTATGCCGGGGCTGGCGATCAATGTGGCGGCCACCAGTCTGGTCGGCCAGGCGCTGGGCTACTGGCAGCCGGAAGAGGCGCGGCGGCGGGGCAACATGGCGATGTGGCTGGGGCTGATCATCATGATCCTCCTGGCGACGCCGATTGTGATCTTTGCACCGGCCATTATCCGCCTCTTTGATCCCAGCGCGCATCCTGTCTTGTTGGAAACCGGCGTGACCTATCTCCATATCAATACGGTGGCGCTGCCCTTGAGCGCGGTTGCTCTGGTGGCGAATGGTGCGCTGCGCGGGGCCGGCGATTCCGTCCCCGGCCTGATCAGCACAATGGTGACGCGGGCGGTGGTGGCAGTCGCGCTGGCCTATCTGCTGGCCTTTCCCGTGGGCTTAGGTTCGTTGGGGGTCTGGATCGCCCTGGCGATTGGCATTGTGCTGGACGCTATCTACATGGGCCTGCGCTGGCGCAGCAATGTCTGGTTGGCTGTCGCTCTGCACAAGAGTGACCTTTATCGCACTCACCTAAAGCAGTTGCCCAAAGCGGTGCAAGAGCAATATTTGCGCGAGGTGCGCACCCCGTTGATGGCAACGCCGACAGCGCGGGAACGGGTCGATGCGCAAGGGGTTGTCTATCTCCTACCGGATCGGCAAGTGGCTGTTCGTTTTGTTGATCATACCTATTATTTTCCGGATGCGTTGGCGACAACCGGCGCGCTGCCGGAAAATTTGATTAACCCGAATCTTCAGATTGTTAAGCTTCTGTAATCAAAATTAATTTTTATCTTCCGTATAATAGACCAATCAATGGTGGCGCTTACCTGGTAGCAAGCAACTAGTACAGAGCGGCCTAAGTAAGCCAGTAGGTCAGTAGGTCAGTAGGACAGTAAGTCAGTCACTGTCTCACTGTCTCACTGTCTCACTGTCTCACTGGCAACTATGGGTTTATCTACGCCGTCGTGTACTAGGTTTGCTGCGCTGGTCTTATTTTTCCATGCCGACAGATATGGATATTTATGTTGTCACGGAAGATCGCGTTTTGGTTCATTTGGATTGTTCCTTTTGTTTCCCTGATCACAGTTGCGGTTGGGTTGGTAAGCCTGATCGCGCTGCGCAATGGGCAGAAGGCAGTGAATGAGTTGGCAGAACAATTGCTGGAACGAACCAAGCAGCTTGTTGTTCAGCATCTGGATAGTTACCTGACTACCTCAAAAGATCTGGTTATGCTTAATGCCGCCTTGATCGAGGATGGGCAGCTTGAGTGGCAAAATTTTAGCGAGATTAGTGAACATTTTGAGCAACAAGCGAAACGCTACCGTGTCAGTTGGATTAACTATGGTCTGAGTAGTGGTGAATATGCCGGCGCCGGCTACGACTTCGGCTCAGCAAATTCTGAACTGATGAGAGGCGAAACATCGTTGGCGACGGGGATGCGTTATGTCAGCTTCTATACCGATGCCCACGGGACGATCATCAAGGAAGAACCTGATGCCACTTATGATCATCGGCGGGAAGCCTGGTACATGGATACGCTGCGCGCCGGTAAGTTGACCTGGAGTTCGATCTACCTATGGGAAGGGTTGAAGAGTACGATCTCGATTTGCATCGGTCAGCCAATTTATCGTGGCCATTCGCAGCCGATCGGTGCGGTTGGGGTTGACTTGTCACTTACCCAAATCAGCAACTTTTTGCGTACCATTCAGATCGCACCTTCGACCCGGATTTTCATTATTGAACAGAATGGATTGGTGGTCGCCAGTTCTAATACGGAAGGGGTTTTGATCGAAGACGATGACGATAGCGTGCGTTTGAACATCAGTGACAGCCGTGATCCGTTGATTCGGGCGGCGGCCGCTCATCTACGCCAACAAGTCGGGAGCTTTGATCAGATCCAAACCAATGCCGCCTTTACCTTTACCACGAACCGAGAGCGTAACTTTATACGTGTTACCCCCTGGCATGATACAGCCGGATTGCAGTGGTTGGTGGTGTTGGTTGTCTCTGAATCCGACTTTATGGCGCAAATCAATGCCGGCACCCGTCAAACCATCTGGTTAAGTTGGGCCGCCTTGCTTTTGGCCATCGGCTTAGGTCTGTTCACCTTGCGTCTGGTGACTCGCCCTGTAGCGGCGTTGCGACTGGCCGCACAGGCGGTGGCGGACAATCAACCCGTTCCGTCGTTAACGCCAAGCGGTATTCGCGAACTGGATGCTGTCGCGCATTCGTTTAATTACATGGCGGCGCAGGTGAACGAGTCGATGCGCCAGTTGGCCTATGCCGCCGCCCACGATGCCCTCACCGGGTTGCCCAATCGGCTTACCTTTCACCGGATGTTGACGGAAGCAATTGCCCGCCATCGTGAACAAGCGGCAGGTGGAACGACTGTCGCACCATCACCCCTGTTTGCCGTACTTTTTCTGGATTTAGATTATTTCAAACTGGTCAATGACAGCCTGGGCCATCTGGCCGGCGACCAACTGCTGGTCGAGGTTGCCCAACGTCTGCTGACCTGTATTGGTTCACAGGGGCATGTTGCGCGTTTTGGCGGCGACGAGTTTGTGATTTTGCTTGACCCCATCACGCACTCTGACGCAATCCAACCGATTGTCACCGACATTCTGATGATGATCCGCCAGCCATTTTTGTTAGGCGACAATACGGCCTTTATCAGCACGAGCATTGGCGTGGTCTTTAGCGCGCACCATACCACCGACGCCGACGGTATGTTACGCAATGCCGATATTGCGCTCTACCGCGCCAAGGCGAACGGCAAGGCGGTCTATGAAGTGTTTGATAATGAAATGCACATTGAACTGATGGCGCGCTTGCGGATCGAAGCCGAGTTGCGCAATGCACTCAGTCGCAACGAACTGACCGTCTACTATCAACCGATTGTCGACACGCGCAGCTTGCTGATGGTTGGCGCTGAGGCATTGTTGCGCTGGCACCATCCGGAACTTGGGATGGTTTCACCGGCAAAATTTATTCCCGTGGCCGAAGAAACAGGATTGATCATTCCCTTGGGCTGGTGGGTGTTGCGTAGCGCTTGTCAGCAGGCGCGCCAATGGCTGGAAAGTTTCCCCTATCAACCAGTGGTGCTGAGTGTCAATCTCTCTAGCCGCCAATTCCTCCACCCCGAGCTATTCCAACAGATCCGCCAAATCCTACAAGAGACAGGACTGCCGCCGCATCTGCTCAAATTGGAGATCACGGAAAGCCTGCTCATTAGTGACCGGGTGACGATGCAGACCCGTTTGAATCAACTCCGCGCGATGGGGGTTCAGTTGAGTTTAGATGATTTTGGCACCGGCTATTCTTCACTGAGCTACTTGCATCACTTCCCCCTAGACACGCTGAAAATTGACCGTTCGTTTGTACAGCAAGTTCTGGTCGATCAACAATGCCGCGCCATTGTTGAATCGATTATCCACATGGCTCATAAACTGGGCATGGATGTGATTGCCGAAGGGGTAGAAACCGAGGAGTCGCTGGCCTACCTGCGCGACGTGGCCGGTTGCGAGCAGATCCAGGGGTTTTTAATCTCACCGGCGGTGCCGGCCACCGCGTTCGACCAACGCCTGCGTTATCAAGCGTGTCGCCCTCTGTTGGCGGAACAGGCGCTTGCTGTCGATCTGCCGCTGGTCTTCAATTAGCCTAATAAATTTTCACAACCAAATCCGGTCACCGTAGGGGCGTCCCCTACCGTGACCGTTTCTGAAATTGAAATTTCTTAAGGATTTGCGCCATCTTCCCCTCGGCGATGTTGCGTTTCGCTTGATCAGAGGCAATGACCAGCAGAATGATCGACTTACCCTTGTGACGATAGGGCAGGTCATCCTGTTTGGTACGCCTCTGACCAAGCGCGATCTGAGCGGTCGATGGCTTAAATTCCAGGATGTAGACTGCTTTAGTTACCTTTGTCTTTACGGCATGGTTCACGAACTGGTTTACAAATGCGGGCTATCGTAGGTGCGGTTTGTAACCGCACGAACTTGGTCAACCGGAGAACGTGCGGTTACAAACCGCACCTACGATTTGTTAACCAACCGCTTCTCTGTAAATGAACCATGCCGTCTTTACTGCACGCGACCGACAAACTCAGCGCGGACAAAGAGATAATGAGTGTCAGAAAAATCGGGCCAGCCGGTCACCAAGGTCAACTGCGCTTGCGCCGATGGTGCAATGTAGGACATGGCCAGTTCTTTTTCAGCGGCGCTCCCATTCACCGGAATGGGTTGGGCCACTTCGCGCACTTGATACAAGAAACTGCGCCCCTGATCGTCATTCACCACCAACTGTGTGTCGACGGTAATCTCGCCGCGAGCCAGCGGGGCAAAAACTGCTGCACCGACCAGATGATTGCCGGAGATGACCACATTGCCGGCTGTACCGGGGCGAGCGGAGTTAATATGCCAACCCGCGCTTGCCGCCGGCACCTGCCAAACCGCCTGGCGCTGCCCTTCCACTTCGCTCACCTGCCAACTCATTGGCTCGACCGCAACAGCGAAATTGAGCGTCGGCGCGGTCAAGCGTACAGGAATGCCAGCCGCTTCTGGGGTAATGACTTCATTGCTTTGCACCGTAACGGCGGGGGGCTGCTCGGCCACGGCAGCCGTGGTCGCCGTGGGCAACGCCAACGGCGTTGGCGTTGCGGCCGCCGTTTGACAAGCCGCGCTCACCAGCAACAGGAGGATGCTGCCAAGTGTCAGGCGATAACCCTTTCCGGCGGCGGCCTGGGTTCTGTTCGCTGCCACTCGTGCATGGGTAAAAAGAAGATTAATCCACATACGAATATCTCAAGGAATAGTGAACTCAAACAACGGCTAACGAAATTGCGGCAGGGCAACCGGCGGCATCGCCAGGGTGATCCCGGCCAATGCTTCGGCGCCTTGTTGGGTTGTCACAACCGCCAGGTTATCAATCAAGACGCCATCGGCCACCGTTGGCGCGATTTGCACTGTAACCGTGGCTGTCAGTTGTCCATTGGCCGGTACTGTCGGCCAATCCATGGTAATGAGCGGACCACGCTGGCGGGCGCCACGATACTGCACTTGGCCCTGATTCCCAATTTCCACATGGACCACGGCCAATTCATCCGGTAGATCGTTGCGCAACTGCACAGCAGTCAGCGCCTGGTCGCTGCGATTCCGCACCACAAATTGGATGGCGAGCGTCTGGCCTTGCCAGGCCGAGGACGGTTGCGGGCGCATCTCCAGCACCAAAGCGTCCGCGCCCAACTTACTGCTTGGTTGCGCCGTCGGTGCGGCTGCCGCCGTTTGACTGAGTACGCTTTCAAACAGAGGAATCAGCGTCATGGCCTGATCACTACTTAAATTGGTGGCAATAAATTGTTTGCTCACCCAGCCGGCCAGGTTGGTGCGCGCGCCACAGCAAATGTAAAGCCAATCCCCGCTCTGGTTGCGACCCAGGATCGCCACCGGGTCATTGAGAAAGAGCGTATCGATCACACGCGCTGTGGTGTTGGGGCCTTTGCGTAAGTTAAGGGTAACGGCCGTGACAGCCCCGGTGACGCCATTGGGCGCGCTTTGTTCAGTGGCGGCTGCGCCATCGGCGCTAGTTGTAGTGACGCCGGCGTTGTCGGCGTTATCCGTCTCTTGGCTATTATCTTCCGGCGCCGTTACGCTCTCGTCCTCACCGGCATCGTCGGGCGCGTTATCACTGACGGGCGTCGGGGTTGGGAAGGGCGTATTTTCGGGTGTGGGTGTACTCAGCGGTTTGGGTACGGTGTTAACATCGGGGGTTGACTGTGCCATCGGGGCGCCATAGATGGGGTGGCTGGTATAGATGGATAGAAGCCCAAAAGCCAGCACGAGAATGAAAATCCAATATCGGCGCATGATTGCATGCGTGACCTGAAGAATACGCTTACCTGTCTTGTAGACCATAAACAAATCACCTTACCTTCATAACGACTTACGACTATCGACCGACGGGGGATTCCCTTTACCAAGAGTAAAGCTACTTTGGGTAAAGCTAGGATTGCTGGTTGATGAATCTACCATGAAGGGTTGCAGGGTGAAAACGATGGAATAGCTTTACCTATTCCGTTTGTTGGTTATCGAAAACGTTAGTATATGGACTCCCGCCATACTATAGCACCATTCCTCACTTTTGCCGAATTGGCTGGCGGCTCAATTGGCTTCATAATCTCTGGTTGCGCCATTGCGGCGGAAAGCTTGCCGCCACCTGCCCTAAAAACCACCGAGGTTCCGCTGGTGACAGGAATCTGACAGCTTCTTGTAACAGCTTTTCTGCTATACTGATTCTTGCAGACGGTAGGTTGCGCATGGTGATTTCTCCTTTGGTTGATCTCTGATGTTTGCTCCATCAGAGGCAAAAGACCCAGT
>QWII01000077.1 GCA_021405325.1 Caldilinea sp. CFX5
TCGTGGCTCCTTGAGTTGTAGTTTTGATCGACATCAACTCTACCACGAAAGCCCTTTTCTTTCCCTTTTTACGCCTCGTCTTTTTGGCGAAGGTATTGTCTTTACCCTCGGCGGTTAAAGGTTAACAAACGCATTTCGGTCATCTCTTCAATCAGTTCGGTTTGCGCCTGGCGACTGGCTGTGGCGGTGCGGGTAGCGGCATCGCGTAAACGTTCACTTGTCATCATCGTTGGCTCCTTTGCTTGGTGATGAACTCACCTTTGTCAGCCAGGCAAGGGCGGGCGCCAGCAGCGGTCGTAGGCTTTTGTAATCAGCCATCGCTTCATCTAAGCCGACGAGGGCGGCGGCCAGGCGTTGGGCCACTGCCGGTTGACCGACAAGGGTGTGAAAGGGATAGGTATAGATCCGAATGGTAAAAAGAATATCATTGCTTTGCGGCAGGCGACGCAAGGTCTGCCGCTCGACGCGCAACCAGAGCTTGTCGCCGGCATTCGCCGCCGTGACATCCGTGATGTAATCCTTGCGTCCATGCCCGGTCGGCTGAAAGAGGGCGCCATTGTCCAGCACACTCCAATTGAGCCGCCAGACGGCGCGATCTGCCCGGAACTTGTCAAAGGCGCGATCCATCGGTGTGGCGATGGTTTCAGCATAGTGGGGCGTGGGGCCATGTATCGCCGCCAGGGCGTGACCTAGCTTTTCGTGTAGCCTCCACCGGGTTGGAAAACAGAGGGATGCCGCCACCAGCCGGTAGATGCCGTAGTCAGGGTCGCGCTGCATCAGGCAGAGATCCTCTTGCACCAGTCGCCCAGCCAGGTCAAGCGGATGCAAGGACGAATCAGTCAATTGCCACTGTTCGCCCGTGGCCTGATTGGTGATGGTTTCGGCGTTGCACTGGTAAATCTGCGGGAAGTGGGTGGTCAAATGCTCGACCAAGAGCGCCAGTGTTTCCTGTGACCCACAGAGCGCTTGCGGTTGGGCCGCAAAGACCTCTGTCGGTCGTTCCGCCAAAAGCCGCCGCTTCTCGGCCAAGTGGGCAGGGAGATCGCTGTCAAGTTCAATCCATTCCGCCAGATCGAGCGGGAAGAGATTCATCGCCATGCGAAAGGGGCCGGGTTGGAAGGGAGAATAGGTTTTAACCGTGGGTAGTGGAAGCGCCATACTGGATTCTCAAAAGATAGCTTGTTTATTCAGAATACCGCCTGCCCTCATGGACAAATTGGATAATTTCTTCACGCGTAAACGCAAGCGTGATTCCTTCCATATCCAGGGGCGACCGGTCTTGTCTTTCGGGCAGGATTACGAACATACGTCCATCACGCCGTTTGATCCGTACTTCTCCTTCTTGCGCCGCTCGATCGAGCAATGCCGCAAAATTCTGTCTGGCTTTCGAGTAAGTGTAGACGGTACTCATTTTTTCACCTCAAGAACTGTAGTACAAGTAACATAAACAATGTAGGAAAAAAAGTCAATTTTCTGGTTTCGATCAATTCCCATTCTTTGTGGGCAATTATACTTTTGCCGACCGGTCAATAGGATTATAGTGGACGCCGGGAGCGCAGGGACGCCAACGACCGGCGCAACAGCATGTCATCGTTGATTGGTTGCCACCCCGACATTGCCTGCACAAGGCCGGGCGCTTGTTTACCCCCAAACTCCCATTGACTGAGCGAGTGTTTACCAAGGACAAGGAGGTCTTACACCATGGCACGAGAGATGGTAAGACGACGCGTGGTCACTATTTCAGCCGTGGCAATCCTCGGCTTGGCGCTTATCGGCGCTCTCCTGACGGTTATGAACAGCCAACCCGCCTTTGCCAAAACCGCCCCAACCGGCGCTATGCGCCAGACCGGTACAGACGACGCCACCGACATGACCGACGCGATGATGAGCCACAGTGAGATGGAAGCGACCGGCCAGAGCATGATGCACCTGCTCCTGGCCCTGCACGCTATCCATCAGATGCAAAAAGATCAGATGAACAACCCATCGATGATGATGGGCGAGATGGGCAGCACCACCGCTACCACCGGCACCACCGGCACAGGCGATATGATGGCCGGCATGGGCGCCATGTCCGCCGGCGCGCAGGTGGGCGGCCTGCTCGAAGTGATGGGCCATCTGGCCGAGTCCATGGGCTATATGCACGACGCAATGGCGGGCACGGCGATGATGGATAGCAGCGCTATGGCGGCAACCGACGATGCCATGAGCAGTGACTGGGCCGATGTGCGCACCATGCTGGATATTGTCGATCAAATGGTGCAAGCCACCGCTGATCAGGTTGGCGGCGCGACAGATGCAACTGACACAACGGCTTCAACCGACATCACCGGAACCATGATGTCCGGCAGCCTCGCTACTGCCGCTCTGTTACCGGACATGGTGCAAACATTGCAAGCCATGTCCATCCAGTTGCGTATGTCGCTGGATGCCATGAATGGGATGACCGGTGCAACCGATACCGGCAGTACGGCTACCACCACCGACACCACCGGCACGATGACCGACACCACCGATAGTGATATGATGGGCATGGGGATGATGGGGATGCCGGATCTGCGACAGTCCATGCAAGCCATGGGGATGGCGCTCGAACTCATGGGCAACATCCACAAAATGGCTGCCATGAATAGTATGATGGGCGCAGGGATGACAGGCGACACCACCGGCGACATGAGTGAAATGACCGGCCTGGTGAGCGATCTGGCGCAGGCTATGTCCGATCATCTGGACAACATGATGGGCATGATGGATGATGCCATGATGGGTAGCGACACCGGCGCAACCGCCACCGGCAGCACCGCGACGACGACCGACACCGCCGGCGCCGACACCGGGACGGCGATCACCGACACGGCTGACATTACTGATACCACTGGCGCCACGGACATGACCGGCAGTGATATGATGGGCATGGGCAACGCCAATGACGTTCTCACTTCATCGGCCCAGTTGATGCAAACGATCTTGCAACAGATCCAGGCGATGAGCGGGGGAACCTCCCAGTAAATTCTGAAATGTCCGGGTGGCAGCGACCGTTGGCAATACCCTTTGGGTGATTGCCCTTGACAACAGAATCACAAAAAGAGGGGGCAAGCGAACTTGCCCCCTCTTTCTGATCTATTTTTTTACTTATGGTTATATAACTCGATCTGCCAGCGCCATTCACGCTGGTCATCGGCGTGCCACCAGCTTTTCAGCACACCTACCTCGCCGCCGGGTAAGAGCACTAATTGACCAAGCTCACCGGGGCCGGGCCAGATGTCGGTGCGTTCGATCCGGTCGCCTTGTCGGGTGAGGCGCGCAATGGGCGTCTCATCGGTCAAGGTTAAATCCTTACCGGATGCCACGGGGTGTTCTTGACCGTCACGCACCATCACGGTCAACACCGGCGGCGCGGCATGAACCAGCATCACGCTGTTCCCGGCGGCCACCCGTCCCCGTGCAAAGGGGAGACCGGTGGCCGCCGCTTTGGAATACCAGAGATCCCACGTTTCGGTCTGCTTGGTTGCCATTGCTTGCTCCTTTCACTAACCACTGCTTTTGAGCATAGCAAGCAAACAGGGGGTCTCAATGTAGGGTTGGTTCCTGGATTACTGTCGCCAGACTACTTGGCTCCCTAATTGTTGACCCAAATATTCACGGCTCATCGCTGCCGCTGCGCGTGGTGGTCGTGGGGCGCGGGCGGTGCCATCGAGTTCCACATTGATCCACCCCGTAAATCCCTGCGCCGGCGTGAGCAGGGCCAAAATGGCCGGCATGGGCAGCACGCCACTGCCGATTGGTTCATAATTCGCATAACCGCTGGCGTCGATCTCCTTACCGTCGGCGTCGCGTGCATGGTTGCCATTCCAGTCCTTCAGGTGGACATGGACAATGCGCTTGTGATGGGTGCGCAACACTTCCAGAATATCGCTGCCCCCTTTGGCAATCTGACCGGTATCGGGGGCAAAGCCAACCAGGGTTGAGTCGAGCAAGCTGAGGATCGTATCCATATCGGATCGTGTTTCGATGGCAGTGCCGGTGTGCGGATGCAACCCCACCTTCAACCCAATGCTCCAACAATGTTCACCCAGGCGGTTGAGCGCTTCGGCCAGCCGTTGGAACTGATCCGGTGTGTAGCCTGTCGCCGGTCGGCGTCCGCCTTGGACGACCAGGGTGCTGCTATCGGGTAAGGCGCGCAACGTGTCGGCTTCCCGTTTGGCGGCATCAAGATCGGCTTGGGCGGTGGCGGGATCGATCCACTCTTTGTAACAGTAGGCTGCGCCGGTGGGGATGCCATAGCGCGCCATCAAGGCCCGGTAGCCGCCCGGCTTCTGGTCCCACTCTTGAATGGTCTTGGCAAAGGTCTCAAAGCCCAGATAGCCCAGTTCCGCCGTCTCGCGATAGGCTTGCTCCACATCGCCGGGAATGCCCCAGGTAATGCCGGTGTGTCCGATCTTCATAGCTCGTTTCTCCTTTACACGCAATCCCGCAAGGCGAACAATACTACGCCCCCAACCGTTGTTGCCGCCGTCCCACCTCAACCTCCGGCGTAATCGGCAAATTTTCGCTCATTTGCAGCAACGGATGATCAGGGATGGTCAGCGGCAGCGGAATCACCGTATGGCGACGCGCCGATTCAAAGGCCGCCATCAACACCTCCAGATTTGCCCGCGCCTGTTTGCCATCAAGCGGATGCGCAGTGCCGTCGGCCAGCGTTTGCAGCAGCGCCTCTACCTCCAGTTGGAACGGATTGTTTTCCGGCGGCGCAACGATCTCCGGTTCGGACTGACCGGGCCGGATAATCCGCAATTGCAAGCTGCGATCCCCGCCCACTTCAATCATGCCCTCGGCGCCATAGAGATAGGCTTTCTGGTAGGCCGCCGGCGCTGCCGACCCCAACTCCATCACCCCGCGCACACCATTGGCAAAGGCAAAGTTGACCAGCGCCCCCTTCTCCACCAGATGCCCATAGCGATATTTGATCTCACTCAAATCAACCTGGGCAAAGACCCACTGGATCGGCGCATCGCCGGCATAGAAGCGCAAGAGGTCAATGTTATGGGTGCCGTCGGTCAACAGGTCGCCCATACAGATGCCATGCACCTGGATCAACTGCCCGATGGCGCCAATCGCCACCAGATCGCGCGCCGTGCGATAACAGGGATGAAACCGCCGTTGGTGGCTGACCAGTAACACAGTGCCGGCGCGTTCACAGGCGGCCAACATCGCGTCCGCCTCACCCAGGCTTACAGCCATCGGCTTTTCACAGATGATGGCTTTGGCGCCCGCTGCCGCTGCCGCCATCGTCATCTCGGCGTGAAGGGGCGGCCAGGTGCAAATGCTCACAATGTCTGGGCGTTCCTTGTCCAACATCTCCCGATAATCGGCATAGAGCGCAGTCAGACCAAACTCCTGCCCAAAGCCGGCCCGAATGGTCGGTTCCGGTTCGGCGCCAGTCACGACTTTGACTTGCGGTACTTGCTGGTAGCCCTGCACATGAAAACGCGCAATCCGTCCACAACCGATGATGCCAACGCGATAGTCTGCCATGATTGATCTCTCCTCTGTTCTCAACCTCTCACTCTCTCCCCTGCATGTCGCGCTACCACCTGATCCCGCAGCCGTCGGGCGTAGTCGGCATTGTATTGTAAGCGTGCCGGAATCACTGTCGCCCAATCAATGTCTTTGGATTCTTCTGGGCGGGGATGAAGACCGGCGCGCACCTGTTGGTCGCCGCGCCAGAGGTGCTTCACCAGTTGGGCCATGCGTTGCGGCGTGCGGTCGGTGAAACTTTGCAAAAATGCTTCCTCGTAGAAAGGAATAGGGATAAAGCCGCCACTGTCTTCGATGTTGAGATTGATATTGGGGTTCGCCGTATAAAGCATGTCAACAATCGCCGGCAGATCAACCAGACCGCGGCCCAGTGGCGCACCACCTAGCCAGTTGTACCCATCTGCCGTCGGATAGATGCAGGTGTCCTTGAAATGGGTCGTATGGATATAGGGCAGCAGGGTTTGCGCCGCCTCAATGGGATCTTCCAACAGCCCCAGTGCGTTGGCCGTATCAAGGTTGACGCCAACATAGGGTGAAGCAACCGTTTCGATCAATTGGCGCAACTCCAACGAGGTGAGATCGACATGTAATTCCATCGTCACCATCACATTGTAGTCCGCTGCCAGCTTGCTAAGTTCCCGTAACACGTGCGCCGTAAGCTCCAGTTGCTCATGGAACGTGGGTGCGGTCAAGGTGCGCTCTTTGAGCAACCCGAAACAGGTGTTGAGCAGCGGTGAGCCGACTTCCGCGGCCAGTGGAAAGAGTGGTTGCCATGCTGCTACCAGTTCTGCCACCGTTTTCCCGCTGCGGCCAGGGTTGACGCCGGCGCCGCCTAATTCCAGATAGAGCTGATGGCTGCGCACTTGCTCTAGAAAGTGTGCCCGCTCCGCTTCAGGGCAAGCCAGCAGCGTCTGGGCGCCCAACTGAATGCCTTCCAGGCCGTGGGCCAGCGTCTGCTGCACCAGACCCGCCAGATCGAGATTGAGATAACGCAACGTATGCGCATCCAAACCAACTTTCATAACGCTTCTCCTAACTTGACCGCCTGGAACATCTTGATCCGCAGGAGCAGCCAGATCACACTGACGGTGGCGACCAGCAACATCGCAACCAACACTGTGACGATAATGCTGACATCATTCCAGGCAATAAGAACCACAAAGGGCGGGAAGAGATCAGCCGGCGTATAGCCGACCTGGAGAAAGGGAATAAAGAGATGGCTACTCAGGAGACCCAAATAGCTGCCGATGGCAATACCGGTCGCCGTGATCAGGATCTGTTCACTGCCCAACGAAAGCGCCAGTTGCCGCGACGAGAGACCAATGGCGCGCAAAATCCCCAACTGCACAAAGCGTTGGCGAAAGGAGAGAACGGCATAGATGATCAGCGCCAACATACTCAACCCCGTCGTCGCCACAAAGCCGACCGAGAGAAAGCCAAAGAGACCAATACGCTCCGGTTTGCGCTGCGCTTTGTTGATGAGTGCCCGTGCGTCCTGCACCCCTAGCACGCGATAGCCAATGTCGTTTAATTGCGCCGTCAACTCCTCGACATTTACTCCCTCTTCGGTTGCCAGCCAGACCGTATAGGGTAGCTCCTGCCCCAACGCTTCAAAGATATAATCGAGGTTGGCGATAAAAAAGGCGCCGTTTTGCGGGTAGGCCGTTGGAAAGAGATCCGTCGCGCCGACAATCTGAAAGGTGACGCCCTGATTGCTCGTGGCGATCAGCCCGCGCAGGATGACGGCATCGCCCACCGCTAACTGGGTCTGTTCCAGAAAGGCGCGACTGACGATCACGCCGCTATATTCTACGGCCAGCGCATTCATCAACGCCCCTAAGGACGACCGGGAAAAATCGGGCCGAAAGTAGGCCACGGCGGGGAAGTCGGCGCGGTCGATGCCATAGAGGATGCCTTCCAGCACCTGGTTGTTGATGCTGGTGGAGACTTCAAATTGACCGATACGGGTTGCTGCTTTCACGCCATCGGCGCGTTGGTGATCTTCGACCGGCATGTTGATCCAGACCGCCGGAGGTTCGGCGTTACTGCTGGCGTTGCTGTTGGTCGCTGTGGTTTCCCCGCTGGCATTCTCCTGTTGGACGACCCCCACGCCCTCGGTTAAGGCCAGATCGGCGCCGATCTGGTAAAAGGCGCGCGCCACCAAATTTTCATCCAACGTGCGCGCCATCGAAGCCGTGAAGGTGCCTAAGCCGGTGGTCAAAATCAACAGAAGGAGCAAACTCGCATAGCTTTGGTTGGAGCGACCGAGGTTATAAAGTGCCAACAGAAAAGCGACCCCGCCCATTCGCCCCCACAGCCAGCCCAGAAAACGCGCCACCAGGGGAAATAGGCGCACACAAAAGAGCGCGGCCGCAAAGATGAAGAGCGTCGGCGCCAAAAAGAGCAGCGGGTTTTCCAGCGGATCCGCCGGTGCGCTACCCTGGAGAAAGGCAATGCGTCCCTGCGTCTTGAGCAGATAAAAGCCATAACCGGCCACAAGGAGCAGAAGCAGATCAAGATAAGCGCGTTGCCAGAAGGGACTGCGTTGGGTGCGTCCGCTCTCCTGCTTGGCCGCCACAATGGTGAGGCGGGCGGCTTCAATCGCCGGCAGCAGCGTCGCCACCAGCGCCAGCGCCAGCGCACCCAAGCCATAATAGAGACTGCGTTGCGTCACGGCGACCTGTAGCGGCGGCCCACTCTGAAAAGCCAGAAAATGATAGGTGCTGCCAATCGCCGTCGCCACGGCCCGGCCCAACCACGGCCCAACCAGCAGCGCGATCAGCCCCAAGGTCAAGCCTTGCAGGGCATAGACCACCAGGAGTTGGTTGCTGCTGGCGCCCCGGCTTTTGAGGATCGAAATTTCCGTTTGCTGCCGTTTGACCGCACTGTCGGCGATCAGCACAATGAAATAGAGAATCAGCCCCAAAATGGGAATGCCAAAGAGGAGCAACAACACCGCCTGCGCAGAAGCGGCGCGTTGATAGCGGGTGAGTGCGGCCAGCGGGGAAAATTCCAGATAGGTGTTGGGCAACCGCTGCTGTACGCGCACATTGACTTCGTTGACACGCGCCAGGAAACCACCGACATTTTCAGAGCGCACCCTAGCGCCATTAAAGACCTTGTACCAACCAATATCCGAATAGGCGTGCGGCACCAGCGGCGTGATCGTGCTCACATAAACCGCCGCCGGGGTCAGGAAAACATTGGCAAACGCTGCCGGCGACATCGACCAGAAATCGGGGTCGTCCCGGTTGGGCGCCCAGATGCCGGCAATGCGCACCGGAATTTCCAACCGTTTACGCCCGCCGCCGGGGATGCGCGCACTGGGGTCAAAGAGCATCAACTCTTCGCCCACTTGCAGCCCGGTTTCCGCCGCCAGATCCTGGTGGATCAGCACAGCGATTGGCCCGCTTGTACCGGCATTCGGCGGTGGTGTTTGCCCATCGACCAGGGTGATATGATTCTCGATGCCTTCAACAAAGCCCAAATAACCGCGCAACAGCGGTTGGTCGCGGCCAATGTTATACGAACCGCCAACGCTGGGGAAGACCTGGAGAATGTCACTTTTGACATAGTGCAGCCCACCCTGCACCGGCAAGCCTAACTCATCAGCGATGGTGTTGGTCATGTAGTCGTGGGCCGCCTGATAATGTTCCCAATCGGTGCCGCCGGTGGAGCCGCTGGTGTAATGGTAGAAAAAAGTAAAGGCGGGCCGGTTGCGCAGTTCGGTCCCTTCTAACTCTTGTTGCAGTTGGCTGCGGTTGACGGCATCGGTGTACATGGGCAGGGCCGCCGTCAACGCCACCACCATCACCCAACCACAGAGCAGCGACAACGTGAGCGCCGGTTCACTACGCAAACGCTTGAGCGCAAAACGCCATAAACCAAAGTAACGGGACGGTAGAGACATGGACGACACTACCATTACATCTTAATCGCGCCGGAACTTAACCCTTCCACAAAGAGCCGGCTGGTAAAGGCAAAGAGGATGATCAGCGGGATCGATGCCAGCACATACCCTGCCATCAACGGCCCCCAAATGCTGTACCACGCCGTGCGAAAGGCATACAGCCCAATCGTCAAGGTCATCAAACTTTGGTTAGAGAGGGTGACAATCGGCCAGATCAGATCGTTCCAGGTGCCAAGAATGTGCATAATCGCCACCACGCCCAGGATCGACTGGGAGAGGGGCAGACCGATGCGCATAAAGGTCTGCATCTCATTGGCGCCGTCAATGCGCGCCGCCTCAAACATCTCTTCCGGCATACTCTGGAAGAAAGAGCGTAGAATAAAGATGGCAAAGACTTGCCCGCCGGCAATGTAGGGCAGAATCAGCACCAGATGCGTATTGAGCAGCCCCAGCGTCTTCACCAGCAAAAAAGCCGGAATCAGCGTCAACTCGCCCGGAATCATCAACAATGCGATCACCAGATAGAAGAAGAACTCGCGCCCAGGAAAGGGATAGCGGGCAAAGGCCCATGATGCCAACGCCGCCAGCGCCACCATAAAGATCACCGAGCCGCCGCTGACGATGATGCTGTTGAGAATATACTTCGAGACGATCCGCCACGCCTCGCTATAATTTTCCGGGTGGAGCGGAAAGGTGAGGGTAAAGGCGTGATGGTTAAATTGGGGCAGGCTCTTAAACGAGATGATCACCGTGATGATAAAGGGCAAAAACATCAGAAAGGCGACCGTCGAGAGAAAGAGATAGCGGAACCAGTCGCCCGTGCGCCAGAGGCGGCGCAGGTTGTAGCCCAGCCCTTGGCGGGGCATCGTCACGGTTGCTTGGACAGGTTGTGCGTAGGCCATGATTTAAATCTCACTCTTGACAAACTTCATATTAAACAACGTCAGGCCAAAGATAATGAGAAAGAGGAACATGCCAATCGCCGAGGCATAGCCCATCTTATTCCAGAGAAAGGCGTTGTTATACATCCATAGCCCCGGCACCATGCTGGCCGTCCCCGGTCCGCCGTTGGTCATGACAAAGATGCCGACCCAGCCCTGCAAGCCGCCGATGACCGAGAGGACAGTGATCAACTTGATCTGTCCCATGATCAGCGGCAGGTCAATCGCCCAGATCCGCCGCAACCCGGTGCAGCCATCCACCTGTGCGCTGTCGATCACCTCGCGCGAGATGCCCTGGAGACCAGCCAGGTAGATCAGCACCGTCACCCCGGCGACCCAGGGAAAGCCCATAAAGGTAACAGCATAGAGCGCCGTCTTGGGGCTGCCCAACCAGGGCTGTTGTAGATGTTCCAAGCCAACCCCGGCCAGGATCGCGTTGAGCAAACCATGCGTACCGTCATAGATAAATTGCCAGAGGAGCAGGTTGACAATCCCCGGCACCACCGTCGGCAGAATCATCAGCACCCGGTAGGTGTATTGCGAGACCTGATTGCGCAGGTTGAAGATCATCTCGGCGACGAGGAAAGGAATCGTCACCCCGCTGACCACCCGCCAGAGGGTGAGGATGCCAACATTGCCCAGCGACTTCTGGAACACTTCATCTTTGGTAAAGAGTTCAATAAAGTTGCCCAGGCCGACAAATTTGGGCGGTAAGCCTACATCCCACTCAAAGAAAGAGCGATACAGCCCCATAAAGGCCGGGTAGTAGTTAAAGGTAATGAGCAGGGTAAAGGTGGGGATCAACATCAAATAGGCGTAGCGGTAGCGATAGATGCGGGCCAACAGCGCCTCCTGTTTGCGCCCCTGTACCGCCGGCTGCGCCCCCTGCGCGCCAAAGGGCGCACGCTGCACTTCTTGGGTTGCCATCACTGCATCCTTTTGGGTCTAAAGATTGTTGTCGCGTGGTCGTTTGGTCGTTTGGTCATGAGGTCTAGGATTTGTCATTCTGTTTACATTGTCAAGGGTAAAGGCTTACCCCATTACACCTTTGGATACCTGACCAAGTGACCTTATGACTACGCGACCAAACGACCACGCGACTCTGCGACCAAACGACCACGCGACTCTGGACTACCTACTTACACTGCCAGCCATTATCCGCAATAATGCCCTGAGCATATTCGACCATGAGGGCGTCGATCTTTTGGGCGGCTTCATCGGTGGTGACTTCGCCCAGTTGCAGGTCAACCCAGATCGGGGTGATCTTCTCGCGCTGTTCGGTGCCGATCTTGTCCGGGTAGGTCACCATGCCGGCTTCGCCCAGCCCTTCGGTGATGGCGCGCAGCGGTTCGGCCAGATCAGCGTTGACTTCGACGCCTTTGATATTGGGTAGGAATTGGCCCAATTCCTGAATCATGCGGCTGGCATTGGCGGGCGCCGTGACAAAGCGCAGGAAATCGATCGCCAGGGGCAGGACGCCATCTTTCTCCGTGCGGCTGGAGACGGCCCACTGGGCAGCGGTGGCGCCGCCGATGGGGGGCGCGGTCTTGCCGGTGGCAAAGGCGGAATCGGCTTCGGTGATGGTGGGCGCATAGAAGCTGCCCCATTCAAAGGAGACTAGCGGGTCGGCGCGCAAGAGGCCAAAGCGCCAACTGCCATCTTCCAGGAC
The DNA here is from genome assembly GCA_021405325.1 of Caldilinea sp. CFX5. Next base: position 12,059 of record QWII01000077.1, read on the forward strand.
GGCAATCTCCTGATTGAGGAACTTGCGGGCAAAGTCGGCGCCCTCTACGGCCCAATCGGGCGCCAGGTATTGGGTCAGTTCGACAACCTTGTTCATCCACTCGGCATATTCGGGATCGGTTGCCCGGTAGAGACCGGTTTCAATGGCGCAGGCCACCTCTTCCAGCGAGGCGACACCGCCATCCTTGTTGATCTGCTCCTCTTTCTTGGCATAGAGCATGGCGCCGATCTGCGAGTTGTACCAGGCAATGCGGCCATTGGGAATGACGCCGCTCTCCTGGAGCTTTTTCTGCACTTCGATCCACTCGCCGTAAGTGGTGGGCGGCTCGACGCCGGCCGCTTTGAAGAGGTCTTTGTTGTAGAAGAAGAAGGTCGTCACCAGGTCAATCGGCACGACATAGAGCTTGCCATCTTGGAGGCGCTTGGCTTCGGTCGGGATCTCGTAGAATTGATCGAGCCAGCGTTCGCTGCCCGGTTGGCCCGCTTCGACATAGGGGTTGGGTTGCTCAAAGAAGGGATCGAGCGCCACCCACCAGCCTTTGTCGATCTCGTCCTGAATCCAGAAGGTGTGCGACCAGACAATGTTGGGAATGGTGCCGCCGGCCTGCTGGGTGACAATCCACTCATGATCGGCCACGTTGGAGGGCTTGCGAATGATCTCAATTTCCGTACCGGGGTGGGCCTCCGTGTACTCTTTGGCAAGCACTTCGATCATGTTGTGGGGAATGGGGTTGTTGGGGCTTTTTTCCATGCTCTCGGTGGGGGTATAGGCTTGCACCCAAATCTGGATCTTGCCGGTCATGCCGGCTTCCCCGGCTGGGGCGGCTTCGCCGGCGCTGGCCTGTGGCGCGGCTTGGGGCGCTGTTCCCGCCGGCGCACAAGCGGCCAATGCGACACCGGTGACGGTCAACCCGGCGGACTGCAAAAATAGACGACGACTCAACTTCTGCATACCTGGTTCCTCCTCTTGCAAACGATGAACTTGGAAGCGATGAAATGCGATGTTTGATGACGCTTGTATGGAAGCAACCGCCTCCACCGGTCATACGGTCTGTCTTGCCCAAAGGCGAGCAAGACAGACCATAAACCGATCTCGGCGCAGGATTTCTTCAAAATTGCAGAGAGATGGCGTTGATCGTATAGCACTTTCGGATGGTTGTCAAGTGCAAAAAAAGCGTCTATGCGCGGCGACTCCACCACCGCCCAAAGATCCTGCCACTTACTGTTGGTGAATTAGCGGCAGATAGAAGGGCAGATCCGGCCCCCACAGCAAGTCAATATTGCCCGTCGTGGCGCCGGCGGTGACGAGAACGGTTTGGGCATAACATTCGGTGCGAAATGGATAATTGAATCTGGAAAAGCAGACCGTATACCACCCAGGGCGCAGACCGGGGATCGTATAGCGCCCAGCATCATCCGTGTAACTTGCCGTGGGAATGATCTCGTAATCCGGCGTGGGGTCCATGCGATAGAGCGAAAGATAGAGACCGGCCACCGGTTTGTTATTGCGGAGGCGCGCCTGACCACGAATGGCGCCGGCCCGTGGCAGATCGAGATTGTAATCCGTCAGCACCTGGTCATTGGGAATATTGATCGCGCTGGAGCGCAAGAGACTGATCTGGTTGACATAGTAGGTCGTCGCATAAAGCCCGGCCGGATCGCTGGCGCCCAGGAAAAAGGCGCCGCCCCCCAACCCGGTAAAGGTGTAGCGCCCGGCGGCATCGGTAAAGGTGTAGAGCCGGGGCGCCGGGAGGCCATACGCACAACAGCCGCTCGTGGCCGAGTAGAGCGCTACTTTAATGCCGGCCAGCGGCTGCCCACCGGCGGTGATACGCCCGCTCAGACCGCCATCATAGCGCAGGCTGTTCAACGCAATGTCAATATTGGTGGCGACCGCACCGCTGGTCAGGGTAATCGCCTTTGCCTCCCACAAGGTTGCGCCGCCATAGACGCCATAGGGGAAATAGAGCGAATAGGCGCTGGACGTATTATCAATAATCTGGCCTTGGGCCGAGACCCGGTAGACGCCGGCGGGCAACCCGGCCAGGGTGTAAGCGCCTGTATTCTGGTTGACTTTCACTTGCATCACCGGTTCCCACGCAAATTCGCCGATCTGCCGTTCGGCCAACACATTGGCGTCCGGCGCCGGTTGCCCGTCCATGGTGATCATGCCGCTAATGCGCGCCGCGGTCGCCAATGAACTGTTGACCGACGAGATCACCATTTGCGGTTCCACCTCGAACACCTGCGCTTCATAGAGGCGTAGTTGATCGTTGTAATATTCAAAGGCATAGTTCCCCGCCGGGTCGGAAAAATAGAGCTGATAACGGCCGGTCGTCAGGGTTGCTAAGGTGTACTCGCCGTTAGCATCGGTGACCGCTTGTAGATAGCCATAAAACTCATTGGCGGCCAGCAATGGTGTACCGGGCGCCAGTGTGGATGCCATCCCGCGCCAGGCATCGGTTGTCGCCACCCGCACCACACCATCGTCCGGCAAACGATAGGCGAAGACATTAACGCCGGCCAGCGGCTTCCCATCCACGGCTGCCGTTACCCGCCCTTTGATCTGGGCATAGTTGGCGCCATCGCCAAAGACAATCACCACATTGCTGATCGTCCCCCCGGCGCTTAAGGTGAGGTCGGTTGCTTCTTCTACCCCATAGACATTGTCATAGCACTCGGCGGCTGAGATTTTGGCGCCATAGCCATAGGCGCACACACGATAGGTGTCGGCGGCCACGCCGGTAAAGGTAAAGACGGTACTGCCCAACGCAAAGTCGGGCGTATAAGGGGTCTCCCACCTAGAACCGCTTGTGGTACTGATCTGTTGCTGCAGCCCGACGCTGGCATAGGTCAGGGAATATTCGGCGGTGGTTTTCAGTGTCACAATGACGCGACCGGCGGGTTGCAAGGTGAGATTGATCCCACTGGCAAACGTGCCGGCCACGACAATATCCTGCCCTTCTTGCACAGTGGCGGCGGCGGGGTAGAAGCGCCGCCCGAACCGTTTGGCCGGATCTTGGGCGCTGATGCGATAGACGCCAGGGGGGAGGGAACTGAAGCGGTAGCTGCCATCGGCTTCGGTGGTGGTCATGCGGATATTCCACCAGGTGTCGGGGCCGGCGAAGGGGGGAACCGTCCAGAGCGTCACTTGGCTGCCGGCAATGGGTTGCCCGTTCTCAGCACTTACCTGGCCGGCCAGACTGCCTAAGCCATCTGGCTGGTTTGGATTGGCGTAGAGACGGGTTGTCCAGTAGAAGAAGGTCAGCAGAAAGACGGTAATACTACAAAGCAGGACGAGCGGCCAGAACGGACGGCGTTGCGGCCACTGGATGAACAGTAGAACGGATTGGGTAGACATGGGGTAAGCTCCTTCGGGTGTAAAGAATTGTTGGTTGCTTCGTGGCATTGTTCCATTGGTAGATAAGCTAATCGCGGCGTTCGGCGGCGGTTCGTGATCGGCGCCGAACGCCGGCAAATGCAAAAACAGTGTAACCATAATCATGTTACCAAGCAAGTGTCAATTGTGTACCATTGGGTTGCTTCCACTGTATGTGCGCTGTTACAGGCTGTGTAACAGCGCACAAACGATAACCGCAAACAAAATAGGCGCTTACGATGCTGAGACCGTTAGGCTTTCTGAAAGCCTAACGGTCTGTGTAAGTGAGCGCTAATGTTGTTTTGTGGAATTATCTGGATAACGCTGTGTAAATACGCCCGGTTCCCTGATAGATAAACCAAATGAAAGGCGCCTACCGAATGGCCGGAGTCTATGCGTTTTCTCGATTAGGTGCGGGGCAGCAGATCCTCGCCAAAAAAGCGAATGCGCGCCGCTTCATCGCACCGCTCATCGGGGCCGAGGCCGATGATGTCTACTTCCCGTTCCGGCTCGCGCCGGTGGAGGGGTGCGACGCGTGCGCGCCGTTGATTGGCGGCGGGGCCAAGTTCAAAAAAGAGTTGGGTAAGCCACTCTTCTTTGCGCCGGAGCCGGGCGTAATAGTCGGCCCGTTCATAGGCATAGGCGATGACCGCTTCGTCCCAATCGGCGTTGGTCAGCAACTGATCGGTTAAGACCCGCACATCACGCAGGGTGAGCGCCAGACCACAGCCAAAGCTGGGGTTGGCGGCGCCGGCGGCGTCGCCAACCAGCACGACACCGGGCCGGCTTGGGTGTTCAACCCAATGGCGGATGTTGTGGAACATCGCCAGCGGACCGGCAGGAGCGCCGGCGGCAAACCAGGTGGCCGGGGCGCCGGTCTGGATACATTCGTTGATAAAGAGGGGAACATTCTGTACGCCACAGAGTTGGCGCTCCTGCCCCTGCAAGGTGTAGATGAAATAGACCCGATGGCGTCCCTGGCCGATGGGAAAGAGGCTGGCAAATTGACCGGGCCGGCGCGGATTGAAAAAGACGCTGACGGCATCGGTCGGCGCCGCTAAATTGCTAAAGAGCAGTCCGGCAATGACCAGCCGCGCCGGTTCCCGTTGCACAGCGAAACCGGCGGACAACCGCACATGCGAGTTACGCCCGTCAGCGCCGACCACCAGCCGTGCGCTGACGCGGCGGATCGCTGCACCCTGTTGCACCGCCACGGTTGGCCTGGCGCCAACCGTCACCTTGACCGCTTTGCTTTTTCGCCAAACGGTTGCGCCGGCGGCTTCCGCTGCGGTCAGCAGCACCTCTTGCATCTCCGGGTGGTAAAAATTGAGCAGACCGACGCCGTGCGGGGGAGTAACGGTCAGATCGCGATGGATGATCGAACTGCTGGCCCCGCTATAGCTATTCCACCACGCCACGACATGACCACAGCGCTCCCGTAGCAGATCATAGATGCCCAGCGCTTTGGCTTCGGTGACGCCCCACGGCAAAATTCCCTCCCCGCGCACCCGGTCGCGAAAGCTCTCTTCCCGCTCAACAACGAGGACACGCAAACCCTGCATGGCTAATCGTCGGGCCAGGGTGGAACCAGCAATGCCGCCCCCGACGACGATCAGGTCGTAATGCGCCATGCCCTTACGCCTCACCCGGCGCTGTTTTGGGCGCCCTTTGCAAATATTTCACCTGGGAATGCAAACCACGCGCTTGGGCAATGGCCCCATAGAGCAGGATAAAGAACCACTTCATGCCGCTCCCGCCCAAGAGTTTAAGCGCCAGCGGTTGGATCATCAGCCACAAGAGCCAATATGGCCAGTTGCGGTGCAGGCACCAGAGGGCGAAATTATAATAGGTGGGGCGCAAGCGGATATAGCTCTTGTTGTAAATGTCCCGTTCATCATCCTGCACCAGCCCATCGGCCTTGGCCTTCGCATAGAGATCAGTACCCGGATAGAAAGTGAGCGAGAAGAAATGGAGTAAATGGGGGCGGGGCAGTTGATAGAGCAATTGCAACGTCGCCAGTTGATCGGCCGTCGTCTCATATGGATTATCCGAGATGATGTCATAGCTGGGATAGGGGATGGCCGTCTGATAGCGCTGCAAGATTTGACCCGCTGCCAGGATCTGCTCATTGGTCTCAAAGCGCTGATAGAGGGTGCGCATCCGTTCACTGCCCGATTGTAACCCCAATCCCACATCCATCAACCCGGCTTCAACCAGGAGCTTGATCTTTTCCTCTTTGATGGAGCCGGGCGTGGTCTGAATATAGAAGGGCAACCCAATTTCACGGCGATAGACTTCGGCGAAATGGGTCAGCCAGTCGTGACTGACAGCCAGGAAGGTGCTGTCGATAAACATCACCGCTTCCAGGTTGGGGAGGAGCGCCTGAAACGCCTTGATCTCCGCCACCAGATGCTCAGGGCTGCGCCGCCGTAGTTTCGACCACTTGGGGAACATCTTAGAAAGCGCATTGTCACAACAGAATGAACAGCGGAAGGGACAACCACGCGTCGCCGAAAGCATATAGGCCAGCTTATTCTGGCGGGCAAAGTTATGCAGCAGATAATGGGCCATGAGCGCGGGCGTCAACGGCGCCACCTTGCCTTCGTGCAGAATGTGCTGATCGGCCAGGTTGTAGTCGGGTAAAGGAATGGCATCCAAATCCTGGTCGATGGGCCGGTTGGGGTTGGTGATCAGTTGGCCGGTTGCGTCACGACTCCAAATATTGAGAATAGTTGCGCCTCGTTCGCCCTGCTGCAAGCTGCACGCCAATTCCACAATGGCCGCCTCCCCTTCGCCCACACAAACAAAATCCGCCCATTGCAGACACTCTTCCGGTTTGACCGTTGGGTGAATCCCGCCCCAGATCACTGGCAGCCCCAGCCGCTCATGGATCGCTTGGGTTAAGGAGCGCACCCGCCCCACATAGTTGCTCATCACCGTGATGCCAATCAGATCCAGATCGGCGCAGAACGCACAGACCTGTTCGAGCGTCTCGGCTGGATAGTGGGCGCGGGGTGGCTGGGTTTTGTAATACAACTCATCAGGATCGGGCAAAAAGATCAGGCGCGTCACATATCCCGCCGCCTGCAGCGCCGCCGAGATCGAACGCAAGCCGATAGCCGACAAATTGCTATAGGGCGAAATCAGGCCAACCCGAAATTCTTTTGTGGCTGCTCTAGACATGGCAATCCCTCCGGTCATATCAGTTGGTCGATTGGTTCGCTGGTTGAGCTTGTCGAAACCAGCGAACCAACCGACCAACTCCTAAACAAACCTCATCCTTTCACCCCTGTCAGCACCGCACCCTTGACAAAGAAGCGCTGGGATGTGAAGAAGATCAACACGGATGGAATGATCGACACGAGTGTGGCCGCCATCCAATAATTCCAGTGCATGTTGTTGCCAATCGTGCTTAAATAAAGGCGCAGCCCCACCCGAATCGTGAACTTTTCAATTGTGGTCAGGTAGATCTGGGGCGCCTGGAAGTTGCTCCAATTGGTTACGCCGCTGGTGTACAGGCGGCGACCAATAACGCGCACATGCCAACAGCGGCGCTTTGCAAAAATGCCCGACGACTAAATTCCGAAACCATCTCTTATCTCCTTGTCATGGGCTGGACTCCGGCCATGCAGCTTTACAAATGCAGTTGGTCAAGGATAAAGCTTTACGAATTGCGTATAATCGAGGAAAATATCGCTAGAAGTGTAACCAAAATTACGGAGGATGTCAAATGGCCGCCAACACACCGCAATTCGCCATTCAGTAGAAAGCTAGAGACAACCGCCATTGGCTGGCGGTAATTTTTGTACAGCCGGCTGCTTATTCACAATGTTTTGAATCAACCAGATCAATGTACGCAATTGGTTCGCCTTCTCGCTCGTCGGCCCGATGAGCGATTGGCTTTTATCTTGTTAACAAATCATAGCGCAGTTTTGCTTCGGCGATGATTAATCGCCGTTCCCGCTCAAGTTCGGCTTTTAGCTCATCTTCGGTCGGCAAAATTAGCCGATACTTGGAAGCAAAAAGCTGTTCGCTCTCTTTAAGAACCGAGTACTTGACCACGGTTTCGTCCTTGGCCGAACAGAGAATAATGCCAACGGTCGGGTTATCATCATCGCCACGCCGCAGGTCGTCGAACATGCGGACATACATGTCCATCTGTCCAATATCCTGGTGGGTCAACTTACCGGCTTTGAGGTCAAAGAGAACAAAGCACTTGAGCAGATAGTTGTAAAAGACCAAATCAATGTAGAAGTGACTGGTCTCGGTGCTAATACGAAATTGCCGCCCGACGAACGCAAACCCTTTGCCGGCTTCGAGCAAGAACTGTTGCAACTTCTGGATAATGGCGCTTTCCAACGCCCGCTCCGAAAGAGCGGGTGATTCGGGGATTTGCAGAAATTCCAGCACATAGGGATCTTTGATAAAGTCGGCTGGGTGATATTGGTTGACGGCTGTTGTATAACTGCCCGTTGACGACTGCGCTGGCGGTTTCAGCAGGCGCTCATAATAAAACGAGTTAATGTTTCGTTCTAACTGGCGAGTACTCCAATTCTGTTCGGTTGCTTCTGCGATGTAGTAATCGCGCGCCAATGGATTTTCTACCCGCATGATCAGGCGGTAGTGGCTCCAGGTCAAAAAGCTACGCGCCGCGTAGCTTTTTTGAAACTCGGGAAAAGTCAGGTAAAACTGGCGAAAATTTTTAAGATTGGCAATTGCAAAGCCTTTACCAAATTCCTGCGTAAGCTGTCGGGCAAGCTCTTGAATGAGGAAGGCGCCGTAATCCGCCCGATCCTTGCCTTGCTGTTCTTCTTCGACAATACGCTTGCCGATCTGCCAGTAAGCCTCCACCATCACTGTATTAACGGCTGTGTATGCTTTTTGCCTTGCCTGTGCCAAAATGGCATGGATCTCGGCAAAAAAGGCGCCATTCTGCAGATTCGGTTCCAAACTCATACACAATCTCCTATCCCCACATCGTCACAAAGCGCACCAACGTCTTCACCACATTGCCAAAGACCGCCAACTTTGCCACCTCATAGCCATGACTATTTTCGCGCACATGGCCGAAACAGGCAATGCGTTGGGTCAAACCGCCAGCGTAGACGAGACTGGCGTCACTGGCGGCGTTGTCAAAGACGACCGGCTGCAACGCTGTGCCAACCGCCTGCGCGGCGGCACAGAGATCGCGCACTAATGCCTGGTCATAGGGCGCCAGCCGATCCTTGGTCCAGATGCCGGGGCGACCATCCAGCTTCAGCGGCGCACCCGGCGGCATAGGACAGCCGTCGATGGCAATAAAGGTTTCCGGTTGCTCCCGCGCCGCCACTACTTTGGCCCCCAAGCCGCCGACTTCTTCACCCGTCGTAAAGGCGACCAGCGTTGGCCGTTGCGGTTGTTGACCGCTCTCGCGCAAAATTGCCAACAGGCGCAATAAGGCGACCACGCCCATGCGGTCATCAAAGGTCCACGCTGCCACCAGCGGATCATCGGCGCTGCCCAGGACCACCGGCCCACAGATGTCGCGCACCGGCACGCCTGCTGAACCGGGGCGAATTCCTGCGGCGGTTAGTTCGGCGCCGGTTAAGCCGGTGAGGACGCGTACATCGCTCCACTCAATCGCTTTGTTGCTGGCTGCTGTGTGGGTCGAACCCATCGAAAGAATCCCGCGCACCGAACCAGCATCACCCAGAATTTCGACTGGCCCTTCTCCCTGCTTCCAGGGGTAGAGACCACCCGACCGCGTCACGCGCAAGACGCCATCCGACTCAACATTGGTGACAACCATGCCGATTTCGTCAATGTGCGCGGCCAAACAGAGCAGCGGCGCCTCTGTTTTCTGCCCCGGCAAGCGCACCAACACATTGCCGGCGCTGTCTGTGCTATGGGCATAGCCGAGCGCGTCTAATTCCGCCCGGACAACCGCGGCGATCTGCGCTTCATAACCGGAAGGCGCGGGAACCGATAATAGCTTGGTAAACAGGGTGAGAATGGGGTCGGATGGGTTGTTGGTGTTGTTGGTGTTGTTGGCTTGTGGCATGGATTGGCTCCTTGTTTGAAGAAGAGATTGAGAGATACAGAGATTGTAGCAAACAAGTCACGGAATCTCTCAATCTCTGTATCTCTCAATCTCTAAAACCCTCACCACCACCACTCCACCACCACCGCCAAGACCAGCAGATGGATCGTCTGATCAACCATAATGCGGACAAAGAGAACCTTGCTTTGGCGTAGCCACTGTACCCAGTAACCCGCCAGGTTGCCGGCGTCGATCAGCCAGTGTGTCAGAAAAACGAGCGCAAGAATCGTTAAGTAAGGCGGGGGCATAGCCTGATGGCGGGTGGCAAACCAGAGGGTTAGGGCAATGGCGCCGGTGTAAATGAGGCAGTGAACCAGAATTTCTTGATTGAGGAGCCGGCGCTGTTTGCCGCGCGCCATCCAATCATTTTGCAACAGCCAATCGCCGACCAGATGGCCCAGGAGGAGCCAGGTGAATATGTTCATGGGTGAATAACTTGTCTTTGCTGGTGTAGTGCGCGAAAATAGCAGTAGTCCTAAGTCCGTAGTCCTAAGTCCGTTAATCCGACTCTGGACTACGGACTCTGGACTCCAGACTAATTATTGCGTATCTACTGGTAAAACGAAAAATTCCAGCAAAGCGTAGCACACTTGTCGCAACGGTGTGATTGTTTGGCCTACAGCGGTGCTGTGTTCTAGATCACAAGAGCAGTGTGCAGAAAAACACAGGCGCGACGTTTACCGGAACACCAACGTCATCAAGAATAGACTATAAGCTATGGGGGATGAAATGCAAGAGAACTCGTTGGGGAATGCCAAAGAGAGCGCGAAAGAGAGTACAGCGGCGCGTCGCATTGCGCTGTTGAAAGAGATTCCACTCTTTGCCGGTCTAGGTGACAAACACCTGGGCGCGATTGTACAGGATTTACGGCCACGCGATTATAAAAAAGATGAGTTGCTCTTTCGTCAGGGTGATGAGAGTCGCGAGATCTATATTGTCTTGAAGGGCAAAGTGCGTATTTACAAAATCAGCCCCGCGGGCAACGAAACCTCGATTGATATTTTTTCGACCCACACCGTGTTGGGGGAATTTGCTGCACTCGACAATGAACCGCGCTCGGCCTCGGCCAAGGCCGTGAGTGTTGTCACGGTGTTGGCCATGTCGCAGGAACATTTCTTGCACCATCTTAACACCGTGCCGGGGTTGGCGCTCAACCTGGCCCGGCTGCTCTCCGGCAAATTGCGCTGGACCGCAGCCTATGCCGAATCGATCGCCCAGTTTGACGCCGCTGGTCGCCTTCTGCACATCTTGCTCGACAACAACGCACGTTATGGCGAAGAAGTGGAAGCCGGCAAACGCTATATCTTGAATCTGGCTCTAAGCCAGAGCGATCTCGCCTCCATGGTGGGCGCCCGGCGCGAATGGGTCAACCGCATCCTGAGCGAATGGCGACGTCGGGGCCTGATTGATTTTGATAATGGCGTCATCACGATTCTGGATCTGCCCCGCGTTGTCGCCGAACGGGACAGCCGGATCGAAGCTAACCAGCCTGGCGACGCTTGGTAGGAAGTCGCGTGGTCAGGAAGTCGCGGGGTCGCATGGTCGAGTAGTCGAATCATTATCAATGCAAACTTGGGATACTCCCATGTCACCTTGTCACCCTGTCATCCTGACACACTCCCCCAGCGGGGAAGGAGAAGTTATGCACCTGCGCAACAGACAATACAGCTTGATCAGCGTCTTTGGCGCCCTCTGCGCCCTCTGGCTCTGGTTGGGCGTCACCGTCACCCATGCCCAAGTGGGCGCGCCAACGCTCCAGGCCAACCCGACCGGCGGCGTTGCCGGCAATGCCGTCAAACTGGGGGGCAGCGGCTTTGCCCCCGGCGGCTATGAGGGGACGATCCTCTGGGATGGCGCGCCGGTCGAAACAATCCAGATCCCGGTAGGCGGCTCGTTCATCCGTGATTTTATCCTACCGGCGAATGCCGCGCCGGGTGATCACGTCATTACCATTTGTCGCGGTTCGCCTTGTTTGGTCGGGGCGGCGGCGCAACAAGCCTCGGCCCCTATGCGCGTGACGGCCACAGCCCCTCAACTGCCGGTGACGGTGGCTTATGTCTATCAGGCGGATACGGCAGCGGCGAAAAACTTTGTCGATCTGCTTACGCGTCACGGGATGACGGTCAAGGTTGTGCCACTGGACGATGTGCTAAAGACCGATTTCCGCCAATTTGCCCTGACCATCATCGCCGATGATACCGGGAAGCAGGATGTGTGGGGCAACGCCGACGGTCAGGTCAGCCAGATTGCCAAAAATAGTAAAGTGTTGGGCATCGGCGAGGGGGGCTATGCCTTCTTTGGCCGCCTGGGGTTAGCCATCGGTCATCCCAGAGGCGCCCACGGCAGCGCACTTGACATCTATGCCGTTGATCCAAATTTAGCCGTCTACCGCACGCCTTATAACCTGGGGTTGGGGCGCGGCGGTCTTCTCCAGGTCTATCGTGACAATGTGCCCAATGTCGCCCTCTCAGTTACCTCACTAGGTAGCAATACCCTCTCCTCCGGTTATCAAGACGCTAACGGGACTTTTAGCATTCTGGTCAGTCAGGGCTGCAACCAACTGTGGGGCTTTACCGGCGAGCCAGGCCGGATGACCGCTGCCGGGCGCAATCTCTTTATCAACAGCGTGCAACAGGCGATGAGTATGCCCTGTAGCGGCGTCACCTTGCAAAATCCGTGCCAGGAACTCTTTGCCCCGGCTGACATTCCTGCCGCCGGCGTGATCACCTTTGATGATCTGCCCGACGCCGCCACCCTTGAAAATCACTACGCCCCGCTCTATGGCGTGCGCTTTGAGAATAATGCAACCACCCGCGCCATCACCTACGGTCTGGAGCCGGACAAAGCCGAGTCGCGACCAAATGTGGCGATCAACAACCCGCTGGCCCCAGCCACAAGCATCGGCGTCCCGTTGGTCATCAATTTTGCTGAACCAAAGACCCATGTCGGCTTCTACATGGGCAATGGCGACACCCAACAGCCGACTGCGCTGCTCACCGCTTTTGACACCACCGGTCAGTTGCTCTGTCGCGCCGCCAATCCTGTGCCGGAACCGCATTCCGAGTTTATCGGCCTCTATGACGCCTATGGCCGGATTGCGTCGATCCGTCTCGACTACGGCAACACCGCCCTGAGCGAGTCGATTGACAATCTCACCTTTGCCCCCAACCCCCAACGCTGGCGCATTCAGCTTTGTCAAGAGACCGCCGACCGCTGCCCACCGGCAGGAGGAACGGTCTATCGCACCAACCCGGCCACCGGCGGCGACGCGTTTGCTGTCGATGCCCAAGGCTATGTCTTGGGCGCCAGCCAGATTGACGTGGGTGATCAACTTTGGGGTCTTGAGCCGATGACGAAGACCGCCAGCGCGACCATTTATCGCACTACCGGCGCCGAAGTGGTGGTCAGCGCCGGCGCCGTCAGCGCCGGGGTGCAGGCTGAACCGGCGACATTACGTCTGGTGGTGAAGCAACAACAGCCATTGCTAGTGCAAGACTTGACAGTCTCTGCCGAATGGTATGTCCAGGGCGATGCCCAGCGCGCCGAATGGTTGCGCGCCAATCTGGTCAAGGCCGCCAACTATCTCTACGCCTTTACCGATGGTCAATTTACGCTGGGACGCATCACTGTGCAGCAGAGCCTGGACGGTTGGCCGGCCGCCGATATGCGCTTGCACCTCAACAACGTCTTGCAACCCAAAGCCAACATCGGCGGCATCGTCACGGCGGATACGCCCGATCCACTGGCCGATTTTACCTATAGCCCCGGTCATGTATTCATGGGGTCGGCCTGGAACCGCTATGGCGTGCCGCCCAACCAGCAGGTCAAGGTCAACGGCATCCCCGTCTCTCCGGCCACGCTGGTTGATGACTGGGCGATTGCCATGGCGCATGAACTGGGCCACTATCTGCTCTTCCTCTTTGACACCTACACCGGGATCGACGGCCAGGCCAGCCAGGAACTAGCCGACCGCTGCACCGGCACGGCGATGGGTGACGCCTATAAGCCCAGTAACCAGAACTTTATCTTTAGCCCTGACCACTGGGAGACCGCTTGCGTCGGCACCGAAGCGCATCACACCCTCAATGGCCGCACCGAGTGGACAACGATCAAGCTCTGGTATCCGTGGGTGATCCAGCCGACGGCGGTGGTGACTGGCCCCGTCGCGCCGCCGGCCAATCTGACCACCGTCACCTTCCTGGCCCCCAGCACGCCCCCCGGCGAGCCGGCGACTAGCCAACTCTTTGACATGATCTACCAGGATGGCGAGTTGACCTCCGGCGAGGCGCGTGTCTTCACCTTCCGCGGCGACCGCCTCTTTGAACAGGGCAAGCCGCCCAAGAACGCCACCCAGGTGCAACTGATCGACGCCCAGGTGGCGGATCGCCTCTGCGTCTACGATGTCAACGACCACGCCGAAGGGGGTGAAACCCCACGCCATCAATTCGGCTGCGAACCCATCCAGCCCGGCAACGCCGAGTTGCAGATGACCAAAAATACCGCCTGGCAACCGCTCATCGCCCTGACCCAGGTTAGCACCACGAGCCTGCGGTTGGCTGTGACCCAAACTTTGCCCGCCGGCGCACAGGTGGTCGCCAAGCTTTATCCTGAGCATGGTACGGCGCTGCCGCAGCAGACGTTGACTGCCAGCGGTGGAGCGTATAGCCATGTCTTTGACTTCGGTGGCCCCGTGACGCCGGTCTATGCGCAGGTGTGGGTGGATGAAACGCCCGGTGGGCTGACGACGCGTCGCGAGGTGGTGGCCGATCGCGGGACGGGGGGGAGTGGTGATTTTGGACCGGCGAGACATTATGGCGATGTCTTGGTTGTCTCATCTGATGGCAAAGCTAGCTTTGAAAGCGATCAATCACTCGAACTTTTATTAGGTGAATCGATTGCGTGGCAAAGTATGCCTGGTACACCACCTTTGCCCATCGGTAAAGCTATTATTGGTCAATCCTACCGATTAGACGCTTTTCCTCCTATTCTTGTTATGAATGGTCAAGTTTTGTTTGAGTATGAGGCGCCGCCTGTATTGCAAGCATCTGGTGGTAATGACACACAAACCACAGAGCCTGCTGTTTACTTCTGGAATGGCGCTAGTTGGCAAGCGCTACCTACGACAGTGATCACACCAGTGAATGCCGTAGATGGTGTGAAGGTTGCTGCCGCTCCAAGCCAGGGTATAGGAGTCTATGCTGTGTTGCTAGATCTAGGGCAAAATCAAACGTTTCTACCGTTGATTCAACGGTAGTTACGATAGGGGTGTGAACTTGTCATTTGTATAATCGTCTTACGCAAATGACAAGTTCACACCCCTATTATCTATTGTTTCCCTCAACAGCTTGGAGAATACTACGATTAAATGATACATTTTTAAGATAAGAGTCGCGCATATCTAGGCTATTAATCCGATGGGCTTGTTGCATGAGCAAGTTATGAGCTTTAGTTAAGGCATGAGTAGCAAGTTTTGTTTCACCGAGTGTATGCAAGACTTGATGGCACATCCAATAGTCACGTTGCGGAAAATCTGGTCCTTCACCTTTACAGTCGTCAAGGATTTGCAATGCTTTACGCACCGCAGCTAGTGCTTCGTCCTGGCGATTTAGTGCTAATTGTGCTGTAGCTATGATTGCTAAATCAGAAGTAGTGGAGAGATGAAGTTGGAGCAGAAGAAATTTTTCCAGTGATGCTTGTGCACGCACGATTGCATCAGCGAAGTGCTGTCTACGCAAACTCACTAAAGCCAAATCGTTTAGATAGATTGCTTCTAGATTGGTATCTCCTTGCACTTGGGCAAGGTGTAAACCTGTTTGGAGTACTTCCTCGGCTTGTAACCAATCTCCTGTATCACGTAATACCTGACCTAGATTACAAAGAAGATAAGCTTCAATACCTTCCTGTTTTAGTGCTAAGCCATGCTCCAAACTGTGGCGGGCTTCCGATAAATTCCCAACAGTTAAATATAAAATTCCTAGTTCATTCAAGATAATGGCTTGCCACCATAGATTGTTTAACGTTTGTTGCGTCCTCAAGGCTTCGCGCATCATTTGCTCGGCTTCACTGTGATTGCCTAGTGTACTGAGGTTTTGCGCAATGTTTAATTGACTTGCACCTACACCTGAGCGCTCGCCAATCTCTTTGCGAATTGTGAGAGCTTGTTGGTAGTAGAAGATCGCTTCATGGTAATTCCGCCGAGCTTGTTCGATTACGCCTAAGGCATTGAGGGAACGAGCTTCATATTGTCTATTGTTTATCTGTCGATTGTATAGTAAATTATGTTCAAACTCTTTGCGCGCTTCATCAAATTTCCCTTGCTGTCGGTAAATTAATCCTAACCCATAGCGAATCTCTGCCTCAACATTGCGGTAATTAACTTCGTTTTCAACCCTTATCACTGCTTGTCCAGATAACTGTTCTGCTTCGTCGTAATTGCCTTGGCGCCAAGCGAGCATTCCTAGCCGTGCTAAACAGCGTGCTTGCCCTTCTACATCATTATTAATTTTTGCTAATGCCCAAGCTTGCTTAATAGCTTCTTCCGCCTGCGCATAGTTACTTACTGCTTCATAATATTCACCCCAGAGAAGGGCAAGATCAAATTGCTGTGCTGTGGTTTGGTGGCTTAGATTTCTAAGTGTCGTTGCTTGTTCTTCCCGTCGCCCTAGGATATGCAACACCTCCACTTTCGCCTTCAACCAAGCTGGCCGTTCTTCGATTTCTAGTGCGCGGCTGAAGTAGCTCAGCGCTGTTTCATTCGCGTAGTCATGCTTGGCCCGTAGACCGGCGGCATCTAAATAGTGTAGCGCCTTGGCACGTATCGGCTGTTGCAACATATCACTATTGTAATAGTGCAGCGCCAGGTCTTCCACATTCTCCGGCTGCAACCCTTCTATCGTTTGCGCAACAGCAAAGTGGAGTTCCTGCCGTTGATCGGCCAGCAGCGTTTGGTAGACCACCTCCTGGGTGATGTTGTGTTTGAAGAGATAGGCGCGCCGCGGCTCCGGCTGCTCGACACGGGCGAAGTCGCGTTGGAGCAGGGTGTCGAGTTGTTGGGTTAACAGATCGCCTTCCGGCTGCACAGGGTGGGCGCGCTGCAACAGATCATGGCTAAAGAGCCGCCCGATCACACTCGCCACCTTCACCGTCAACTTGACCGGCTCCGGCAGGCGATCCAGACGGGCGAGGATCACCCCCTGAATCGTGCTGGGCAAACCCAAGTCCACCGTACTCAACGGCGCGCTGGCGGAGACGACTTCCACCCCGTCAACCCGCGCCAGACAACCGCTGTTGCGCAACCGGTGAATCAGCGCCGGCGACAGCTCCCAACCGTCGGCGCTACGTTGCAGATGCGCGCCGTCGAGCAGGGCATCGACCAACTCTTCGGCAAAGAAGGGGTTGCCCTGCGTCTGCGCCTGGATCAGCGAAAGCGCCAGCAGCGACACCGGCGCGACCGGTTCTCCTTGCGTGCGGTTGAGCCGTTGTTGCACCAGGGCGGCAATCCCTTCCGGCGTCAACTCTTCCAGCGAAAGATGGGTTTGCGGCGTCAGCGCAGCGGTTTCGTTCAAGAAGGGATCATGTTCACGCACCGGGGGCCGTTGCACCAGCAGCAACAAGAGCGGCGCACTCTGCACCATGCGCGCCAGCGCCAGCACCACCCCCTGCGACGCCTCATCCATCCAATGAATATCTTCAAAGATCAGCAGCAACGGTTGGCGTTGGGCATAGCTCTGCACCAGATCGACCACCAGGCTGATGAGCGCTTCGTAACGCAACTTGGCGTCAAAGGCGGCGGTGGTGGCATTATCGGAGATGGGCAGCGCCAGCAGGTCGCGCAGCAAGGGCAACCGGAGCGCCCAGGCCGCATTCATGGCTGTTATCGTGGCCGTGACCTGGGCGATTTGTGTTTCAACCGTAGCTGCATCGTAACGATTCAGCCACCCCCTCCTATCCTCCCCCTGATAAGGGGCGGGACCGTCGTGCGCACCATCGTTCCCTCCCTTACCAGGGGAGGGGTAGGGAGGGGTGAATAGGTACGCGGCCTCCCCTGTATCCAGGCCAAGCAGGGAGCGCATTGCCAACCGGATAGCAAAATAGGCAGTATCCTGATTGGTACTCTGGCAAGCGCCGCTGACTATCGTCAAGCCTTGTTGGTGGGCCTGGCGCGCCGCTTCCGCCACCAGATGGCTCTTGCCGACGCCGGCGCTCCCCTCAATGCGCACCAGGCGACCCTGCCCTTGCCGGACAGCCGCTAACTCAGCCGCAATCGCTGTTAACTCCTTGGCCCGACCAACCAGCGGCGTTGGATAGAGATCATAGAGTTGCCGGCTGCGGGTGATCGGTTGCAGCACCGCATAGAGCGGCTGGGGCGTTGCCTTGCCCTTGAGTTTGACCTCGCCCAGCGGTTGTAGACGAAATTCATCGCCAATCGCATCGGCAATCACCTGGCTGACCAGCACCTGACCCGGCGGCGCGTGGGTCATCAGCCGGGCGGCGACCACCGTTTCATCGCCCAGCACGCCGTAGGTCTGCCGGGTGGCGCTGCCATAGGCACCGACGCGCATGGCCCCTTGGCTGATGCCGATCTGGGTGGTGGCAATAAACGGGCAATGGGGCGGCGGCGTGCGCAGTTCCAGCGCCGTCGTCACCGCCCGCCGGGTGTCGTCATCATGGGCAATCGGCGCGCCAAAGGCGGCGTAGAGATAGGTGCCTTTGTCGCCGGTGGTCAATTGAATGAGCGCACCTTCGTAGTGGTTGACAATGCTTTGCACCCACCGAATGTACTGGTCAAGCTTGTTGGCGGCGTCGGGATCATTGTCATAATCCAGGCCGGTAAATTTGAGGAAGAGCGCGGTGGCCGGACGCAATTCGGCCAGAAAGCGCCCCCCTTCACTCTGCAAGCGCGCATAGACCGGCGGCAGCACCCAGGCGCTGGCTTCCGCTTCCGGTAACAGGGTAACAGGCTGGGGAGCGACCGGCGCGGTGGGTGGCGTCAGCGTGGTGACAACCGCAAAGCGTTCAGCGCTGTTGGGCTGTGTGCGCCACTCGGCAATGGTGAGCGCCGGTTGTAACAGATTGACAGTCGGCTCATCTAAGACCAATTCGCCTTGCTTTGCCATCTGCTCTGTTGCGGCCATGCGGTCGAGGGTGACGCCGGCCAGCACATCGATCAGTTGGATGGCCGGGTTGCCAACGGCAAAGCGGCGCGCCGGTCCCGCTGCTACCGCCGTTTTGATCGCCAGCGTTACGGTGTCGCCAGCCGGCAAGCGGATCTGTTGGTAATTTTTCATCGCGGCTTGCATGGCAAGGGCGGCGGTGGCGGCTTGACGAGTTGCCGCAACCAGATCGCTTTGGCTTGCGGGTGCCGCAGCGGCAAACCAACAGGTAATAGCGTCGCCGCTAAAGCCGATAACGCTGCCGCCATAGCGTTCCACCTCGCTGATGAGGGCGGTATAGACCATGTTCAGGTGACGCGTTAATTCATCGGCCCCACGCCGCGCTCCATAACTGCGCACCAACGCAGTCGTGAGCGGGGTAAAGCCGGAAATATCGGCGAAGAGGGTGGCGCCGATGGTCGCTTCGGGCAAACTCGCACCGGACGCCAGGGCGCGCCGCCGGTCGCGAGCGATGTAGGCAGCAGCAGGTTGCATAGCTGCTATTATACGTTGGTTGGGGCAAAGCTTCAAATGCTCTCGACCAACAAGCGTAACAAGGGGCTGGTTACTTGTTGTCAGGTTGCGGGTTGATGCGCTTACGTAGCTGGGACAAGCGGCTGGCTATGGATTGAACTATTCACCGAGAATCTCGGCACAGATCACTTCCGGCGTTTTCTCTTGCGTATAGACTACCTGGGTTGCTATCTGCCGAAAGGCTGGGTGTGTCACCAGATAGCGGGTAAATGGCACACCGTCAATTTTGAAGGGCGTGTACTCGCGCAGGAGCCTGACCGCTTCATCAAGATCGGGTGAGGGCAGGAGCAGAACAACATTGGGATAGGGCGCCAATACCGCCTGAATGCGGGCAAAATCGGCGTCATTTTCCTGGACGGAGTGACCGGCGCCAAAGTCCATGACACAGCCGTGGTGTTCTTGCACGGCGCGTACGACAGCATGGGCCTCGAAGCGCTTCCAATAGCGATAGACGCCGGCAAACCCTTCGCGTTCGCGGATTTCCCGCTGGACTGCTTTATCGTAGCCGATCTCTTTGTAGTAATCCCAACGGATATCATCCAGCGAAACCTGGGGACGGCCCAGTTGTTCGGCCAGCAGCTTGCCCAGTGTACTCTTGCCTGCGCCCATTGGGCCGATCAAGAAGACCTCGGGGGAGTTTGGATCGAGTTGCGCCAGCAGCTCCGCACAACTCTCCTGCGGCGTCTTCCCCTGGGTGTAGAGGCGAAGCTTGGCGAGGTCGTGGTTGGAGTGGTGGCGCACAAAGTGTTCGGTCAATTCCACCCCCTCATAGTAGACATAGCCACGCTCGTCCAGCAGACGGACAGCCGTTTCAACCTCCGGGGCGGGCAAGAGTAGGACGATGGGCTGGTAGGGCTGCAACGCTTGTTGGACGCGGGCCAATAGCTGACTATCGCTGAACGCTACTTGGGTCGCCTTTAACTCGAATACCCCTTGGGGGTGTTCTTGCAGAATGCGCTCGACCGCGTGCGCCTCAAACGGGGCTTGGTAGTGCAGATAGCCTTCCAGTTCCCCCTCTTCCCACGCCCGCTCTACTGCCTCTTGACTATGCCCAAGCTCGGCATAATAGGGGGCAGCATCCTTGCCGACATCGATAAAGGGCAGTCCCAGTCGCTCGGCCAGCAGCCGGCCAACGGTGCTTTTCCCGGCCCGTTCCGGGCCAATCAGGATCACGGTAGATGGTGTTGCCATTGCTTTGCCTCCTATTCCGCTCCAGCCTTTTGCCACGAATATTCTCGCATTCCCAACGCAATCGGTACAAAGCCGACCCCTTGATAGATCCCTTTCCCCATCGCAGAAGACCAGACATACGCCTGTTGATAGCCGTGGTTTTTCGCTTCCTGTAACAGGTGATGACTGACGGCGCTGCCAAAGCCCTGACGACTTGTTCCCTGGAGCATCATCAAGCGCTCTTGCGGCGTATCGCTCATCCAGAGGGTTGCGCCCTCGTAGACCAGCGTCCAGGCAACCGGCGCAGTGAGCAGCAGTTGCTGACCAAACAACGGCACGGCTTGCGCGGCCTACTCGACAACCCGCAGCCGGCTATAGACGCCGGGGCGGGCGAGCGCAGGGTCAGCATGGTCTGACGCCATAGGTCGTCTTTCCACCGATCATCGCAAAAGGTAGGGTCAAAGTGTAAAGAAAAAGCGTGGGGCGTTGGCAACAATCAAGGCCCCACCGCTTTTTTTCCAGTGATTTCCGTTTCACTTTACCGTCAATGGCTGTAGGGTATGCTGAACGGTACCGGGCGCATAGACTTGGAAGAGACCCCACAACCCTGCTTCGCGATAGGGCGCACGCTGGTCGCCAAAGCGATAGACCCCTGGTGCGTTGGCGCCACCAATGGGAACGATGGCAATCGCCTCCAGCGCCCCCACCTGCACGGCGCTGAGTAGATTGGCGCCCGGTTGCGGCTCCTGTAACCAGCGGTGACCTGCCAAGGTGAAGACATGCGCCTGCTCACTAAACGGAACCAAAACATGCACCCGCAGCGGATCGCCGGCAAATGCTGCCATGTTTAGACAAGGTGACAAGGTGACAAGGTGAAGGGGTGAAGGGGTGACAGTCTCATCACCTTGTCGCCTTGTCACCTTGTCACCTTGCCCTTCTGGCAGACACACCCCATAATTCAACCCCACCACCCCGCGCACCTGTTCACTATAGGGCATGATATGGGTGCCGATGACCGGATCTTCGTCCTGCAAGAAGAGGGTAAAGTCACGATAGGGGGGCGCGTTGGAGGGATAGACTGCGACCTGCCAGCTTGCTTTGCCGTTTAGATCAGCGCCAGTGACAGGGTCGCGATAGGTGGCGCCTGGGGGACCGACGATGATGGCGCCATAGAGACCCAAGCGGGGATTTTCCAGCACATTGCCCCAATCGCGCACCAGGGCGACCGTCTCCCCTACTTCCGGGTGGGCAAAATAGGTGTAAACGCCACTTTGGCCGACCGGCACGGCTTGCGGCGGATTGAAGCCCGCTTCGACCCCAAGCGCGCTTTGGGGATCACCGGCGAGCATATCGGCATGGAAGGAGACGGGACCGTCCTTGGTGTCGTTGGTCAAGTGGACGATGATACAGTCACCCACATTCACATGCAGCACCAGCGGCTCAACGGCGCCTGAGCTTGTCGAAGGCGCCGTTGAGCCGCTGGTCTGGGTTTCTTTGTCGGCGCGCAGTCGATAGATTTTGCCTGTTTCTTGGCCTAACATGGGTAACGGCGTCTCGCTCGCAACAACAGCAAAAACTTTACGCGGCGCGTCTGCCGGACAAACGGTCTTGGCCGCAACGGGGACGACCGTATGACCGGGGAGTGGTTGGAGCGTTGTCTTGGCCGCCTGGTCATAGACGCGCAACAGCCCCCAACTCCCTTCACGCAATTTGAAGGCCCGCCCATTGTAGTAGAGATAATCGCCTGCCATCTGTTGTGGACCGCCGGCGCGTGGGATCACCAGGTCATAGCGCTCGGAAATGCCCAAATGCACAGTGTTGACCGGCGGCGAGGTTGGGCTAAATGGCTCCACACGGAACCAATGCCCATCCACATGCAGCGTATGCACATCGTTGGCCGCGGCGACCAGACCACGGATCGCCAGCGGATCACCCAGATAGGCTTCCAACAGCGGGGTGACCGGATCGCCATGTTGTTGACTGCTAAAGAGACGCGCCGGGTCCGGCGGCCCAGTCGCCAGGCGCGTCGTCAGCGGTTCGACGCGCAGGTTGAAGGAACTCCCGCTCGAATCACCGACATGGGTGAGCGGGTTGTCATCTTGCAAGAAGAGGACTAGCTCGCGAAAGCTCCCGGTTACATCGACGGCCAGCGGCGCGTCCGTGTGAATGTCGGCGATTGGGCCGCTGATCAGCGGTTCCCCCGTGTGGGGATGGTGATAGGTGGAACCGGGCGGTTCGGCAATCAGCGCGCCATAGAGGCCGTGCCGCCATGAACTCAGCGCGTTGACATGATCATGAAAATAGGCCGTGCCAAATTGCACATCGGGATACCAGCGCTGGCGTAAAAACTCGGTGCTGACAATTTCGCCGGTCGCGTGCGCGTGCTGCAACGGCTCGTCAAAGAATAACCGCGTTGGCTCGACGCGCAACACACGGCGGATCTCGAACGTTTCGTCCTGATCCATGCCGACCCCGACCAAGACGCCCGGCTGAAAGCGCGCCGTGCTGCTGAGGGCAAGGGCCGTGGCGCCGGCGGCGACAGGGGTTTGGATCGTTTCCCCTTCGACGGTAAAGGGGCGCAAGGTCTGCTCGTAATTGAAGCCGGCGTCTACCCCGTCGCTGGCTTGAATGTCAAACTGGACAAAGTGAATGTGGAGGCTGACTTTGCTGAAAAACTTGTTTTCGCGATTGTCCACCAACTCACTTTTGAAGATGACATCGATACAATCCTCACCGGCGTTGGCGCGCAGGGCCAGCGGCGTTTTCAGGTTGTCCGTCGCTCGCACCGCCGCTTCTTCCGGTTTTAAGACAAAGATGGCGCCACTAGGGTCGATCAGATCCTGCGCGGCGTTGAGCGGGATGGGCAAGTTGATGGCGTGAATGACAAATTGTTGCAACCGTGTCCCGGCCGGACAGAGACTGCCTGGCCCATTAGCCCCCGGCGCCGGTGGACCCGTGCCTTGCTGGATCGGCTCCAGAAAGGGGGCCGGGCCGTGGTTTGGCGCAAAGGGCGGGCGTTGTCCCAGGTGCGGACGCAGAAAGGGGTAGGCCAGTTTACCGGTTTGCGGGTCGAAGTAAAGGGGCGGTCGTATTTCAGCTATATCCCCGGTTTGGGTAAAGGGGTGGCTGGGTTGATAGCCAGGCCACTGGTGCGTAGTCGCCGGCTCCCCGAAATAGCTGTTCCCGCGCCGTTGCCAGTTCCAGACGGCGGCGTCATAACCCTGGGGAACACCGGCCGGGGGAAGCTGGCGTTCGACCCAGGCGGCGAGGTTCGTTTGGGTGATCGTAAAGGTCAGGCCGTGCCAATCAACGGTTCTCCCGATCAATTGCTCTGCCGTCACCGCCGTCTTGGTTTGGCCGGCGCGATCAGGCAGTTCCAGCAGCGGCGGCAAGCTATCCTGCGCAGCCGGGCCGTCTTGCAAGGTATTATAGACCCGCCAAAGGCCCCACATGCCGGCAAAGTAGTGGTGGGCGACATGGCAGTGGAAGAGATAGTCGCCCACGCTCTGCTGACAGCCGCCGCTGCCGCATTCGTTGGCAATATCAAAGCTCTCCGCCGGTCCGACACTCTGGGCGTCGGTGCGTTCGCTCACTTGAGGCAAGAGTGGGGGATGTTTGACTAACCCGGCGGCAAAGTTGGTGGGGGCTAACCCAGGTTGCCGCGGCCAACGGATCGCACCGCCATGCACATGATGGACATGGAAGACTTCAGCGCCGCCATGCACCAACCGTTGTTTCACCGGGTCGCCCAGGTAGCTGCGGGCAATGGGGGTGGCCGGGTCGCCAAAGGCGTAGGAGCTATAGACCAGCGACTCATCAAAACGGCCAAAGCGTTCCTGCTGGAGCTGAAGCCGGTTCATAAAGGGTTCGCTGCGGTAGTTGATGGCGCGGTCGCCCGGACGATAGGCGCCGGTGTAGGGATCGACCTGCGTCACCAAGCGCCCATTGCGGTCGGCATGGCGATAGCGTTCATTGCCGATCTCGTGATAGATGATGACAAATTCGCGAAAAGCGTCCCCCGCCGGCGGCGCAATGATGGCATCCCAGCCGCTCAGTAGCGCCTGGCCGGTGCGGGGATCGTGGTAGCGCGCGCCGTGTGGTTCCACAATCACCGCGCCAAAGAGACCGTGGCCGGTCTGGAAGCGCTCATCGGCATGGCTGTGGAAGTAATGGGTACCCTCCGGTTCCTCAAGGGAAACCCACCAGGCATAGGTGATGGTCGCTCCCGGTGCAATGATGGCCTCGGCATTGTCGGCCAGGGCCGGTGTCCCGCTGCTCTGGACATACAGACCTGAACCGTGCAAGTGCAGCGTGACCGCTTCTGGCGCTGGCAAGTCATTGCGCAAGGTGATCTGCAAACACTCTCCCTGATTTACCCGTAACACAAGCGGTTGAATGGCGTCGCCCTGCAAGCCCAGGGAGACGGCTGGTTCGGCCCCTTCGACAGGCTCAGGGGCCGAACCAGCCTTACGCGCGGCGGCGTTCTGGGCTTCCTCTTGCCGTGCTTGCCCTAACTCCTCTGCCAGAACGTACATCCGCCCTTCCGGGTCATAATCCAGATAGCGATTGAGCGTGATCGCCACCTGGATGGCGACCACGTTGTAGGCACGTACTGGTGCATCCGCCGGGCAGTGGGCGGCCGGATAGACACTTTCTGCACGCGCCGGCGCCAGGATCAGCCCTTCATCACCCTCATGGGCCGAGGGGCCGTTATCATGAGCATAGATAGGCATCGCCGGCTGGACAGCCTGGATGTAAATGGCGAAGACCGGGATGGTAAAGAAAATGGTGAGTAGACGTGTCAGGACGCGCTGCTGGATAGTCATGGTTTGCTACTTCACAACAATCGTCCCGATCATCCCAAAATCGCCATGCACGGCGCAGCGATAGGGATAGGTCCCCGGTTGGTCAAAGGTCAGCGACCAGGTGCTGCCATCCGGCATGGCGGGGCCGATAAAACCGGAGTTGTAATACTGCGTCGGGTCATACACCTGTGACGGTTTGGCCGGCGCCAGCACAATGGGGTTGAGCACCCGCAAGGATGGGCCATCGGCCTGCGGTCGGAACTCGACATAGAAGGGATCCGGCGGCAGCGGGGCAAAGGTGACGGTATGAAAGTCGTTTGAGGACCAGACCACGGTGTCGCCGACATTGATCGTCAGCTCTTTCGCCATAAACGCATAGAGGTTGGTGGTGCCGTCACCGACATTGTTGGCCCCGGCGTTGACATACCAAAGGTGCGAGCCGTCGGCCAGGGTGTCGCTGCGGGGTGTCTGGCCGGCTTCCGCAATGGTTGTCAACACGCCGGTGAGCAACTCGCGTTCGGCGCTGATCTGGGCGTCGATTTCATCTTGTGCCGGCACATCTTCCGCCGTCGCCGCTTCTACCGCGACCACGCCACGCATATACCAGGGGTGAATCTGGCAGAGAAAGGGGTACAGCCCCGGCTTGTCAAAGGTCAAGGAAAAGCTCGTGTTGGGGGTCACGGCATTGGGATCGTCCGGCGTGGCATCGAGGATGCCCGAGTTGACGTAGGTCGTGCCATCGTAGTGTTCAATCGGGGCATCCTGCGCACGAGTGGGAAACGCCATTTCCGGCGCCTCCATCAGGTCATTCTCCGTGTCCGGCACAGGCACCAGGCCAACCGGCAGCGGTTGACCGCCAAGGAAGGAGACGGTGTGAATTTCATCGCTGGCAAGGTTCCAGGTAACAGTGTCCCCCACCCGCACCCGCAACGCCGCCGGCAGAAAGGCGTTGACCCCGATGGTGTCCTGCCCGGCGCCAACCAGCACATTCAGCGTGCGCGGGGCAGCCGCGACCGCAGCGACAGCGGCTGCGGCCGGCTGGCGTAGCACCGCATCCGCCGAAATCGGCGCACAGGCGGTCAAGGCCAACAGCAACATGAGATACAGTGCAGGCAGAAAACATACGCGTTTGTTCATGGTGAACACTCCTTTTGGGTAAACTATAGGTGAAAACTACACAATTACGACAGCGGCACTACAACGGATTCAGAACGCAGCGGATTTATTGCTCTCTTAATGGGGTAAGTCCGTTTTTAAATGGGTGACACCAGTCAACGGATCAGTAATCCGCTGCGTTCTGAATCCGTTGTAGTGTCACCGCAGCACCTTCGCCAATTGCCCCTCCACCTCCGCCACGGTAAACAAGCCCTCGACCCGGTAGACCACAACGCCCTGCGGATCGATCAGGTAGAGCCAGGGTTCGGTGCTGAGGCCAAAGGCTTGCATGGCCGGGGTGATCTGCCAGTTGGTGACAGCCGGGTTGGGCAACCCGGTGTAGACCTCCACATGGACAAAGTTGGCACGTTCGCCATAGCGCTTTTGCAGGGCGTCGGTGATAGCGTAGGCTGGGCCACAGAAACGGGTTTGGCAGAAGGCCGGCGTGGCAAAGAGCAGCACGGTCGGTTTGCCATTGGTTAGCGCGTCTGCCAGACTCAGTTGGTAAAAGGCCGGGTTTGGCGTCGGCGCCGTGGTCAACTGGCCGAAATCGTTGTTGACGGCGGCCACCGTTGGGGTATCGACTACCGGCGCCGCTTCCCCGATGTTCACCGTGGGCGAAGTCGCCAACACCGTAAAGCCAATGCGTTTGACCGCCACGGCGCCATCCGGCAACGCTGCTGCTACTTCCACACCCCAATCGCCGGCGCGCAGAAAACTGCGTTCATGGGCGAAGATGGCGGTCAACCCATCGGGCGTTTGCAACTGGCTGGCGTCGGCTTCCGCTTCAACCTGCGGCGCTTGCGGATTGCTCAGGTCGAAATAGCGGAAATGGACATTGGCCGCGGTAATCATCTGACCGTCGGCGTGCAACAAACCCACCGCAAAGCGATTCGGCCCGACGACCAATTCAGAGGCGACCAGCACAACTTGCATGGCTACCGTTGTCTGGGCCGGCTTGGTATGGCGATGGTCGGCTTGCTCCTGGTGATCCGCTTGATGGACGGCCACTTGATTCGCCAGCGGCGTGGCAAAGGTGCTTTCGGCAGAGGCGGTTCGGTTGCAGGCAGTCAACACTAATCCAATCCACAGCATCAAACATACCCTGCAAATGCTCGATTTGTTCATCAATGTCTTCCCCTGGCACTACTGCGCCCTTTGGCAAGCTCTTGTCATCTCTATCCTACTCTACAGGAGTAGCGGCAATGGCGCATCGGTAGTTGTAACAATCCAGCTACCTATTTATCGTAGAGAGGACATAGGTAACTTTACCGATAGCGCTACTTTACACCGTTCGTGGGTGGCACGGAACCGTTTTTTACACAAAATTACACAAAATACCATTGACTTTTCCAAAATAACCGTGTTACAATCAAGCTGGTTTACACTGCTGTGCCGGTAGCCTTGAACGACCACTCGCTCCATTCGTTGCTCGTCATTGTCTGTTCTTTGGGATCATCAAAATGGCATCACCCTCGACCACCACCTTTGGCACGTTGTTACGCCAGTTGCGTCGCCGCGCCCAGATGACGCAAAGCGATCTCGCCGCCGCGGTCGGCTATAGCGTTTCGTTTATTTCCAGCCTGGAACAGAACACGCGCCGTCCGGATGTCCATAGCGTGTTGCAACACTTTGTACCGGCGCTGGCCTTACAAGAAGAAACGCACCTGGCAACTCATTTGCTGGAACTGGCTGCCGCGGCGCAAGGGGATTTACCGCCGGCGGACACGCTTACCTTGACCCATGAACGACGGATTGTCATTACGGCAACGAATCCCGTACCATCAACCAATCTGCCCACGCCGCCTACACCCCTGATTGGCCGTGATCAGACAGTGCAGATGCTCTCTGATCGCCTGCTTGGTCATCAAGGACGGCTGTTGACCCTCGTCGGGCCGCCGGGCGTGGGCAAGACGCGGCTGGCAATGGCGGTGGCCGCTCACTTACAAGCGTTCCACCCCGATGGCGTCTATTTCGTTCCCCTGGCGCCGGTGAGCGACCCTGATCTGGTAGCATCAGCAATTGCTGCCGCCTTGGGTTTGCTGGAAACCAATCCGCACTCGCTACAAAGTCGCTTGCTGGCTTTTTTGCGCCACAAAGCGCTCTTGCTGCTCCTTGATAATTTTGAACAGGTGGTGGCTGCTGCCCCACTAGTGGCGGAGTTGCTCGCTGCGTGTCCACGCCTACGTATGCTGACGACCAGTCGCGAGCGGTTGCACTTGCGCGCTGAACAACGCTTTCTGGTGCCGCCGCTCGAGATCGCGCCAGCCTGCACCCTCTTTGTTCAGCGCACCCAGGCTGTGGACCCCGATTTCACCCTAACGGCACAAAACCAGGCTGTCATTAGCGTGATTTGTCAGGGACTCGACGGTCTGCCTCTAGCGATTGAATTGGCCGCCGCTCAGATGGCGCTCTTTAGCCCACAGACATTGTTGGAGCGCTTGGCGAGCCAACGTCTCGACTTACTCAACAATGGTCCAGCGGATTTGCCTCCCCGTCACCGTCATCTACGCACTGTCTTCGACCATTCGTGGCAATTGTTAAATGCCGCCGAGCGGCTGCTTCTGGCGCAATTGGCAGTTTTCCGCGGCGGCTTTACCGTACAGGCTATGGAGGCAGTAACCGGCGCCCCGGCCCCAGTTTTGTTGGCATTGGTGGTAAAGTCGCTTGTGCGGCGGCAACTCCAGGAACGTTTGGGGGCAGAACGATGTGATCTGCATGAATTGATTCGCCAATATGCCGCCGACCACCTGACCCAAATGGCTCCCCTGGATGCGCTTACCCGGCAACGGCACAGTCGTTTCTATTGCCGCTTACTGGCCGAACAGGAACCCAAGTTGCATGGTGCGGAACAGCAAGCCGCCCTGGCGCTCATTGCGTTGGAGCTTGACAACATCCGCGCTGCTTGGCACTGGGCTGTAGCGCAGCAGCAGATCGAACTATTGGGGCCAGCGATGCACAGCCTCGGGTTGTTCTATGAATGGCGCAACCATTATCAAGAGGGGGAAGCGGTCTACAAAAGTACAGTCCAGGCACTGCAAACGATGACTCAGTCATCGTCACTGGTGCAACCGGTGCTGGCCGAGGCTTTGGCCTGGCAAGGCGCTTTTACACGAATTGCTGGGCGATTAGCGGAAGTTGGTGAATTGCTCGAAGCGAGCCTGGCGGCGCTGGCGCAGGTTCCACCTAGCCGCGGAAACATTCAATGCCAACGCGCCTTTACCTTGTTGCAGATGGGGTATCTGGCTGAAGTGCAAGTGATGGTGGCGCCCGGCGCCGAGCATTATCAACAAGCGTTGGCGCTTTATCAACTATTGGGAGATGGCTGGGGAGAGGCGAGAGTACAGCTAGGATTGGGTGAAATGATCTTTCTGACGGGGAATTATGCCCAAGCGCGTCCACACTATGAAGCCAGCCTTGCTCTCTTCCAAGCGGCAGCCGATCAACGCGGCCAAGCTTCCGTGTTGGATCGGCTGGGGTGCGTCTTGCGCGATCAAGGCGAATTACAGGCGGCGGAACCGCTGATCATGCAAGCAGTAGCGATATATGAGGCTTTGGGGGATCGCGCCAAAATTGCCCGTGGTCAGCATTTGTTGGGCGGATTGGCAATGTATGCCGGCAATTTTCGTGCGGCCTATCCAATGATCCGTAAAAGTGTGGATCTGTATGAGGAACTCGGCCTGCCAGGACCGTATCATGCCATTGGTATTATCCACATGGAACAGGGCGAATATGCGGCGGCGCGCACCACCCTGGAAGCCTATATCGCCCACCAGCGTCGTAGTGGCAACCAAAGCCTGTTAGCCTTTGGCTTACAGATTCTGGCCTGCCTGGCCAACACCGAGACCCAGTATGGCGAAGCGGAACAACTGGCGACAGAAAGCTTTACCCTTTGTCAACAAACCCAAGAAATCGAACGCGGCATCATTGCTACTGCTCATTTGGGCTATGCTGCGCGCGGCTTAGGCCGGCCGGCCATGGCCCAACAGTGCTTTCTGACTGTGCTGGAATGGGCAGTTGTCCATCATGGCGCAGTCCCGCTTTTCTTTGGCCTGGCGGGGATGGCCCTCTTGCTGGCCGATCAAGGGCAAGTGGAACGGGCGGTCGAACTCTATGCTCATTTGGCCGATCTGCCGATGGTCGTCACTTCGCAATCGCGTTGGGACTTGGTCGGCAAACCAATTGCTGCTTGTGCTGCCGCGTTACCGCCGGCAGTGGCGGATGCCGCCCATGCCCGGGGCAAAGCCGGCGATTTATGGGCGACCGCCGCTGCCTTGTTGTTGGAATTCAATGGACAGCCGGCGCCACTCACCTCGCCATCGGCCTGTGCCGCATGACCGTCCCCCACTGAAAAGAGCGCTCCTTCCACCACAATCGGCAGAGCGCTCTATTTCCAGCCACCCTCACCGATGCCAAGGGGCATGTTACAAAGCCTGCCCGCTGGTAGCTGCCTCGCTACAGTCATGCGCGGCTTGCCACGATAAACAGCCGGCGAAAGGGGTAGAGGGTTTGACCGTTGGCTCTGGTCGGGTAGGCGATGCGCAGACGGCGGGCATATTCGGTGAGGTAGCGCGCCCGCTCTTGATCACCGAGCGCGTTCAGAATTGGGCGTAACCCGGTGCCTTTGACCCATTCAAGCACGGGGTCATCACCGGTAAGAATCTGTAAATATTCGGTTTCCCAAATGTCAACGCTTGCGCTGTCTTCCTCCAACAGATCATAGTAGACCGCTGCGTCCTCGACCCATTTGCGCGCCACCCCTTGCCTGAGTTCTTCTGTCCCAAGCGCGCTGCCATCCACCCCGCCATCCGCTAAGGTTTCGCGCATAAGCTGGTGTGATGGCGCGCCCCAACTAAGCGGCATTTGCACCGCCAGCACACCACCCGGTTGCAACAAGCGGAGCAGGCGCGGGAAGAGTTCCTGATGGCCGTCCACCCATTGCAGCGTGGCGTTGGAATAGATCAGATCGGGCGCTTCGTCCGGCGTCCATGTTTGAATATCCGCCTCAATCCACTGAACCGTGCTGGTTTCGGCGCCGGCTTTGGCCAGCATCTCCGGCGAATTATCGAGACCGTAGACTTTTGCCGCCGGCCACTGCTCGGCAAGCAGGCGGGTGATCTGCCCCGTCCCACAGCCCAAGTCGTAGATCACCTGCGGCGATGCGAGCGGGATGCGGTCGAGCAGTTCCAGCGCCGGTCGCAACCGGTGGTCGGCAAACTTGAGGTATTGATTCGGATCCCAGCGTGTCCCGGCCAGCCGCCCTTGATGCGTTTGCGATGCCATCTTTCTTCCTTCCGCTTCTTGGTTAATAGGAAACTGAGAGGGGTCAGCCCCATTATACCAGAGATCCGCGGAGCGCGTTGATCAAGTCTGCTACGATTCAACCTATGGCAATGGTCATTTCATCCACTGCCCTCGGCGTTGGGGTCGAGCGGTTTGCCGTAGACTACCCTGGCACTGATCCACTGCTCCACTTCCCCCGCCGGACAGTATTTCTCGATCACTTGGCGGATTTTCTGATCAAATTCCGCCGCCCTGGCTTCGCCCATGCGCTCACGCGAAAAGCCATTGGTGGCATGGAAGGCCGTGATCCAGTCGTCCACGGGCTGACGAAAATGCACCGGCTGGGCCTCGCGCACCCCAGCCTGGCGAAAGAGACCATGCCTCTCTAGTTCCTGGGCAACCGTGATCATACTATAGGGTTGAAAATCACGGTTCATGGCGTACTCAGCGATAATCGGTGTGATCGCTGCATCCCAGGCGCTGGACAAGCCGGGATTTTCCACCAGCGCCAGGTAACCGTTGGGGCTGAGAACCCGGGCCAGGCGCGGCAACGTCACGGCCCACGGCATCCAGTGCAGACTGACCGCTGCGACGATCAGGGCATAGGGTGGTTGCAACGCGACTGCTTCAATCCCCCCTGTGATCCAGTTGAGCTTGGGATCAGCGCCATAGGGCATTTGTTTGCCGGCTTCGATCATCGCCGCCGAAATGTCCACGGCATCGATGTGATCGGCATAAGCGAGCAACCCGGCGGTCATCTGGCCCGTGCCACAACCGGCGTCGAGCAGGCGGCAGGGGGCGGCTGTCTTGTCGATCAGCGCCGCCAAGATTTCAAAGGTTTCGGCGGGATAGGGCGCCCGCTGCGGGTAGGCCGCCACCACGCTGGCATCCTGGAAAATGCTGGCATATTCGTAGCTGAATTGTTTGGGTTGCTGGAGCATGAGATCTCCTCTCAAGGCGCGACAGAAGCTGCTTCGCCATATAGGACTACACGGTTTCTAAAATCTTGCCAAACCAAAAAGGCATCGCCCAGGCCAGCATGGGGTGGTTGCCCCCGCTCTCGGCATGGTGCGCGATATAGCGGTAGCTGACGGCCTGATGGAGGGCGCACAGCGGGTAAGCCAGTTGCCACAATTCCAGCAGCCGTTCCATGGGTTCATAGGGCGTCCACCGGGCCAAGTAAGTATCGCGTAGACGAGATTGCAGGGCCGGCTCTTTTTCGTGCAAGATGGCGATCATATCCAGGAAGGGATGCGCGATACAGGCATCGGACCAATCAAAAAAGACAAAATGCTCACCCGCATGATCAGTGCGGCGGGCAATGTTGCTCATGTGCAGATCGCCATGCACCAGGGTCGCCGGCACGTTGTACGTCGCCATTTGCCGACACAGTTCGACCAGACGGGGCGCCGCCGCCAGTAAACGCTGCTGTTGCGCCGGTTCGATCATGCCCATCATCAGCGAGTCGTTGAGCAAGGGCGCAATCTCTGCCGCCAGGTTGGGCAAGCGGCGGTCAATGCAGCCGTGGGCAAGTAATTCGTCGACCTGGCTGGCGCTGGCAATTTGTAATTGGGCATAAGCGATCAAGGCCGCTTCCCGCATTTCCACCGGCGCACCCCACCCGATCTCGGGGCCAAAATCAGCCAGCAAGCTCCAATCGCGCGCTGCATCAATCGCCAGTGGCTGGGGCATGACCGCTGGGAACACCTTTGCCAGGTGTTGGGTGAGGAAGGCTTCGTTGACCATCAGCGGCGAGCCATTGGTGGCTTTGAAGTAGACCCACCCCTGCGCCGTGGGGACGCGCAAGATCGCCGAAAGAAACCACTGCTTGACTTGCTCAACCGGCCCGGTCGCCGGGTTGCCTAGCGCGGTCAATTGTTGCTGGATCCAGGCCGCGGTCGGCTGAAACCAACCCGGTTGTTCCCAGCGGGCGCGTTGGGCCGGGATGATGCCGCTTTCCATTTCTTGGCAATAGCGCGCGACCACCTGCCGCTGTTCAGGATGCGCCAAGACAACCTGGTCGAGCGCCGCCTGGTCGAGCCAACATAGGTTGTCGCCCTTTGTCCAGTGCGCACTCCCATTCTCCAGGAGATAGAGATGAAAGCTCAGGTGGCGGGCTTTATCTTCATGCTCGGCAAGGCGACGCACAACGGTGGTTGCCAGGCCATATTGTTGTTGCATGGCGGCGTTGATCCGCCCGATAGGGCCATCCCACACCTGATCAAGGGGCGCGTTGGGTAAATGCCACTGCTCCCCAATCTGTTGCACCAGCAGTTGCCGCTGTGTTGGATGGGGGATGAGTAGATCGACGACGCTCCGCCACTGGGGTTCACTACTCAAGATGGTACTCCTCTATTGCTTGATTTTACGGTTAGTCGCAATGATCTCGCTTGCCCGCCCCACCCCATCTTCTGCGCTGATCTTTGCACCTAAGTCAGCGGCACGGGCGCGCAGGGTAGCATCCGTCACCGCGCATTGCATGGCGGCGGCCAATTGCTCGGCTGTAAGCCGGTTGATGCCGGGCAGACGTACCCCCACCCCTAGCTTTTCCACCTGTTCGGCCCAGGCAACCTGGTCATTGGGCGCAAAGGGAGTAATGAGATTTGGCACACCGGCTCGTAACCCGGCGCCAGTAGTGCCAGCGCCGCCATGATGCACGACAGCGGCCATACGCGGGAAGAGCCAGTCGTGGGGAATATTCTCGACAAAAAAGAGGTCAGGCGCCGGCGATTGCTGAACCATGCCACCCCAACCGCTCAACAACACCCCCCGCTGGCCGCTCAACGCCAGGGCGCGCCGTGCCAGTTGGGTCTGGCGCGCCGGATCGCCGTGTCCCATGCTGCCAAAGCCGATATAGATCGGTGGTGGGCCGCTTGCCAGGAAGCGCAGCAGATCCGTAGGTGGTTGCCAGTCGGGCGGCGCCGCCAAAAACCAATACCCAGTGACATGTTGATCCGTGTCCCAATCACTGGGTTTTGGCAGCACATGAGGACTGTAGCCATACAGCCAGGGTACACCCAGGCGGCGGCTCTCGGCAAAGAAGTCGGCATAGGAGCGTAATGTCGGCAAGCCAAGCTGCTGACGCAAGGGATTGGTCAAACGGGCGCCCATCCCCTGCCAGATCACAAATTGCATGAGCCGATGGGTGAAGATGTTATAGCCCCCACCCATCGCAAAACGTAGCGCGCCCAAAAAGAAGGAGGGGAAACGACGGGTTGACGCCAGCGGCAAGGGCGAAGCCATGATTGCCGGAATGCCATAGAGCTGGGCAGCTTCCAACGCGGCGCATCCGGTCGGGCTTTGGATGATCAAGTCGGCATCCTGCGCCGCCGGCCAGACATCGTCGGCCATTTCCCGGCCTTGACCCAGCACGGTGCGCAATAACTGAACCTGGCGCAGCAGATTTTTGCTGCCTAGAATTGCCTGGACCTCCGGCTGCTGCATCATCTCTTGGATGCTCAGGCGGAGCGGGTGCGTCTTGATCAGGATTTTCATAAACGCCGGCGGCCCCAACCTATTTCTGCAACACCGTCGCCAACAGATCGATCTGCCCAATATGATGGGTAGCATGGAGCAGGTTGCGCAGGATGGCTTTGACCACGCTGTGCGCCTCGCCCCGGATGTAGATGGTTTTGGCAAAGTCCTCGGCAGTCAGCGCGTCGAGGGTGGCGAAGAGGCGGCGCCAGCCTTCCTCCCACCGCGCCATGATCTGCGCACGATTGTCGCTCTCTTCGTGCAAAAACTCGCGTGGGCGCTGGCGGTCGGCTTTCTCGCCATCGCTGGTCAAAAAGTCTGTCCAGCGCGAGATAAAATTGCCGCTCAGATGCTTGACCAAAATGGCAATGCTATTGGTGTGATCGTCCCCGCCTTCTTGCCAGCGGGCAAAGAACATCGCATCATCCACGCGACCGAACGCCGCCTCCGCCATCTGCTTCTGTTCCTGGTACTGGGCAATCACCTCGGCTTTGAATTCCATCCATGCACTGTTCATTATGCCTCCTTCGGCGGAATCGTTACAGGTTCGTTACAGGTTACGGGATGAACTATAATCGACACCCTGCCAAAGCGCCAAAGTTGCCTTCGATCCCAACCGGAATCCTATGACTCATGGGGACAGTCTACCGTGTGGGCCGGCCCAAGCAAAGCGCTTTTTCCACAAAATTACACAAAATTCGATTGCGTTCGCCGGAACCCTATGGTACAATCGCGTCAGGTTACGCTGTTCCGGGCGTAGCGATTGCTTGTGGCCGCTTTCTCGCTCATCGTTCGCTTGCTAACCCTATTCCGTAGAAAGGTCACCCTCCATGACCACAACCTTTGGTGCCTTGTTACGACAGTTGCGCCGTCGCGCCCAGATGACCCAAGCCGATCTGGCCGCGGCGGTGGGTTATAGCGTCTCGTTCATTTCCAGCCTGGAACAGAACACGCGCCGCCCGGATGTCCATAGCATTCTGCAACACTTTGTGCCGGCGTTGGCGCTACAAGCAGAACCACACCTGGCGGCCCATTTGCTCGAACTGGCCGCGGCCGCGCAAGGCGATTTACCGCCACCCGCCGCGCTCACCTTGACGCGGGAACGGCGCATTGTCATCACCGCGACGAACCCGGAAGCGCCAACCAATCTGCCCACACCGCCGACGCCCCTCATTGGCCGTGACCAGACCGTGAAGACGCTCTGTGATCGCTTGCTTGGTCACCAGGGACGGCTGTTGACGCTGGTCGGGCCGCCGGGCGTAGGCAAGACGCGGCTGGGGCTGGCGGTGGCCGCCCAGTTGCAAACGTTCCACCCCGATGGCGTCTATTTTGTTCCGCTCGCTCCCGTCAGCGATCCGGATTTCGTGGCATCGGCATTGGTCAGCGCATTGGCGATTATTGACAGCCCAGACAAGCCGCCGCAGAAACGGTTGATCGAGTTTCTGCGGCGCAAGGAACTGCTGTTGTTGCTGGACAATTTCGAGCAAGTGACCAGCGCTGCACCATTGGTGGCGACCTTGTTGGCTGAATGTCCGGGGGTGCGCATCCTCGTCACCAGCCGCGAACGGTTGCACCTGCGCGCCGAGCAGCGCTTTACCGTACTGCCCCTCACCCTGGATTTTGCAGTGGCCTTATTTGTGCAGCGGACGCAACTGGTTGAGCCAACCTTCGTCCTCACCCCGCAAAATCAACCCGCAATCGAAAAGATTTGCCGAAGGCTCGACTGCCTGCCGCTGGCGATTGAACTGATCGCCGCCCGTATTGATCTGTTTTCGCCCCAACAGATGCTGACGCGTTTGCAAACCCATGCACTCGATCTTCTGACCGATAATGCCCAGGATGCACCGGCGCATCAACGCACGCTACGCGAGGCGATTCAAGCCAGCTATGTGTTGTTGACGGAACATGAACGCGCCCTCTTGCGCACGCTAGGCGTCTTTGTCGATGGTTTTGACCTGGCGGTTGTGGCCTATTTTGGTTTTGATGGCGAGGTGTTGCACGGCTTGATCAATAAAAGCCTTGTGCATCTGGCTGCTCAACCCAGCGCTACCCAAAACGAGGAGACAGAACGACGCTTTGTGCTGTTAGAAATGGTGCGCGAATATGCTTATGAAGCATTGCTTGCCGTAGGCGAAGCAACGTTGGTGCAGCGACGCCATGCTGACTATTTTCTCAACTTGGCTGCCACCGCTGCGCAATTCATGGATCGCAGCGAAAAAAAGCACTGGCTGGCGCGACTACAAGCTGACTACGGGAATCTGCGGGCGGCGCTGGCATGGCTCATCGCTACGGACGCAGCAGCGGCGCAACACATGGCCTATCTACTCTGGCGCTTTTGGGAAGCGAACGCTCTCCTGAGCGAAGGACATAACTGGTTAGCAAAGGCGCTAGCAGCGGAGAGATCACCAACGTCTACGCGCGCCTGGGCGCTATGGGCGCAAGCGGGATTAACCGATTCTCTCGGCAATTTCGAGCAGGCACAGGATCTGGCGCAAGAATCTCTGATGATCTTTCACGCCACCAATGATCTGGTAGGCTTCTGCGAAGCATTGAGTCTGCTGGGCTATATCCTGATGAACGCAGGAAGACCCGATCAAGCCTTGCCTTACCTGGAACAATGTCTCATATCGGCGCGACAGGCAGGCGATCCCCAATGCCTGGCTCATGCCCTGGTCGGTTTAGGCGATGTCTATCTTGGGCTTGGGCGGTCGCTGCCGCAGATCCTGCCCATCTTGGAGGAAAGCGCACAGATCTACGAAGAGTTGGGCAATCAACAAGGATTTGCCTATAGCAACCATGTGAAAGCGCGCATGCACATGCTGGCTGGCGAGTACGCCCAAGCCATCACCCTCTGTCACGAAGCACTGGCGATCAACCGCGCTATGGGATCACGATTGGATGCCTCTTATGTGCTCACCACCTTGGCCGGAGCCAATTGGTTTGCCGGCAACCGGGTGGCGGCTGGCACGCATTGGGAAGAGGCACTGTCGTTCTTTCAAGCCGCAGACGGTAAGGCAATGCTCAACGAAGTCTGGTATGGATTTGTCATGGTGGCGCGCTACTTGCTGACGGTGGCCGGCATGACGATTACGCAACATGCCTTTGATGACACCACGCGCCTGTTAAGCGCTGTGCAGAAAATTCTTGACGGCCAACCACCATTTCTGGATGCAGCGGCGGATGAGAACTATCGGGAGCTGCTGGCTACCGCGCGCCTTGCCTGTTCAGAAAGCACCTTTGCCACGCTGTGGGCAGCAGGGCAGCAGTGGACGTTGGCGGAAGCGGTTGCCTTCGCTGCGACGTTACCGGTTGCCTCTGTCCCCTTGGATTGCCCGCCGTGGTTACAGCCCACGCCAGAGGTTGCGGTGGTCGTGAGACAGCCCGTCGCATCGGCAACCAGCCAACACACGCCGCCGCCACTCAATCCGCACCCCGCTGGCTTCACCATAGAAGCCAGCCTATAATCTGGTAAGCGCCCACACTACAACGGATTCAGAATGCAGCGGATTCCCCCTGAATAGCTCAGATTGTTGGGCTGATTCAGACAACCGAGCTGTCCTATGCTTAATCCGCTACTTTCTGAATCCGTTGTAGTGTGGGGTGGCTATCATCCGTGTGACGCATCGCCACGCTACCATGCTCCAACCATCGACGACAGTCAAGCGTTAGCACCCTCGCTGCCGTCTGTTCATAGAGAACCAGCTCCTCAGCCGACAGGAACTCTTGCCAGCGGCCATTTGTCCCCTTGAAGAAGAAGGCCTGCGGTCCGCCTTTGAGACCGGTATAAGCGCCATGGACTTCTGCCATATGGCGGAGGGCGGTCAGGCTCACGTCCGGCACGATCTCCGTAATGAGGGTATCGGTGACGGGAATATGCAGAAAGCCGGCAATGCGCCTGAGTTCGCTGGGCAGATCGGCTAGCAAGTCGTTGTAGTGGACAAAGAGAATGTTAGCGAGTTGCCGGTAATTCCACCATGTTTGTGTATGATGCAGATTGCCCCAATACGGGTAGCCTTCGCTCTCCCAGGCAAACCAGCCACGGGTCATCCAAGTGCGCCATACCTCATGCCGATCGGTTGGGCAGGGTAGCAAGGGTGGGCCAACCCGATCAGGCGTCTCGTTCAATCTGTCCAGCAGCCTATCACTTAAATTGCTGTAGTGGTTGAGAAAGGACATAAAGACATCGCGCGGATCGCGTCCCACGACAATGTAACTTACCTCTGGATAGAAAGGTAAGCCGTCAAGGGCCAGGTGCGTCTTGATAAAGCGGCGATGCTGTTGCCCTTCGAGTAAAGCGCATACCTGCTCCAGTGGCATAATGCGCATATCCAGCCAGGGCGACAGATCATTGAGGGGAATTTGTCGCCAATCGCGCTCTTCTCGTTCCCAGAAAAGTAGGCGGCGCACAATCTCCTGGAGCCAGGTTGTCCCGGAGCGATAGGAAGTCGTAATGACAATATCGTCCGGGCGTGGCCGGTAGCGCCCCCAGCGCGTGCTATCTAAATGATGATTTTGATAGGTGTGAATGACTTTGGGTAGAGACGTAGACATCATTCCTCCGCAAAGCTCTGTTGATATTGGCTACGTAGCCGATGGGTACGCTTGCTCACGCATTGTGCTTTGTAGCCACACGCTGGCAGCAGCACAAAGCGTTTCGCACGAACCTGGCACAAGCTCATCCGGCTGAATTGTGCTACCATAGCGCTGTCCTGCGCGATCCTCAAAGACGGCAACGGACAGCAAGATCTCGGCGCCATCGCTCAAGGCAAAACCTTGATTACATGTGGAGCAACCCGCCGTCGGCTGACCAAAACTGCGCGCTCGCGCTTGCTTGCGGAAGGCCACAGCTACGACCTCGCCGGAACTGATGGTCGATGGTCCGGTCAACACGGCAATTGACGCTGGCTTGTGTTGTAACTGCACCACAGGCGGGACAAGCGCCAAACAGATGCCTGGGCCAACGATGCATTGACCTGCCACATACCGCCAGCCCAGGCGCTGACCGTCAGGATAGACAAAAGCGCCAACATCTTCAACATCAAAGAGCGGCCCCAAGCCCACCAGCATCGGAAACATGCTGCCGCCAGTGTTATCGGTCAGATCAACGATCCACCCCACCGGCCCCGTGGCGTCGATCTGCCCAATGATCTGTTGCAGGGTACGCGCATAGACGGTAGCCGCTGCCGACGACCCCGTAAAATCCGGCACATGGAGATAGGCAATGCCTGGCATCAGCAGCCGGCCGCTGGGCAAGCGATTACGACTGTCCAGCGCGCCGCTTTCAATCGCCTGGGCCGTTTCCGGCCGTTGGAAGAAGCTGTGACCATCGTTGAGCTGACGCAGCGCAAATTCAATGGCCGGATAGGTATCAGCGGGTTGCTGCGCACCTTGTGCTAAGGGCCAGGTTGCGGCAAACAGGGCCGGCCAGTCAATGGTCGCACGGTGGAGTGAATTGGTTTGCAGGATGGTCAGCGCTGCTTGTAGGTAAGCGCTGGCTGTAGCAGAAATTCCTAGCCGAGGATCAGGGATGGTTGGTTGCTTCATGATCGTCTGACCCGTTGGTGAGTTGAGTACACGTTTTCGGTCATCTAGCCCCATCGCCCATTGTTGCCTGCGCCCACTGCCTCCGTAGCAGTGCCATCCATGCACTCTACACTAACTATCTTCTTCCCAGACTCGGCACCGAATAACTAGCGTGCTGTTAACAGGAACGGTAACAGATCGAAAGGCGTGAAGGTCGGCACTGCTACCCGATCCCACCGACCAGTGTTCTTCGGGCGAATTTGCGCAATTGATGTTATTGACACTAGTACACGATGGCGTAAATAAACCGATAGTTGGTCAGTAGGACAGTAACACAGTGGAACAGTCGGTCAATCCCTGTCTTACTGTCTTACTGAACTACTGGCTTACTTCCGCCGCGCTGTACTAGTCTTAATTCTCCAGTCCCCGGATCCAATTTCTTCGTCGTCGTGGACTTCAAGTTCGTCGAATTGAACTCTGACACGTACCTGGGGGCCTGGAAGTTTCTTACTAAAAATTCGATAGTGTACCGTGACATTTCCTTCATCCCCGTTGAACCGGAAAGAGTGCAGATCTTGCCCTTCAATGTCCTTCGCAACATAGGTAAATGACTGCGGTGAACCGACTGCTTGCCATGACATAATAATCTCCTTTGGCTCATCTACGGAAAGTGTGAACACCTGTCAGGTTTCCAAAACCTGACAGGTGTTCACACTTTCTGTAGATGAGCGCCTCCTTTTTGTTGATCTAATGGGTACAATTTGGCGAAGACCTTGTCTACAGCCAGCCCAATTCACGCATCGCCCAGGGTGCATTCCACACCTTGACCATACGCACAACCTTGTTCTCCGCGTTCATGGTCAAAAAGTAGACATAGTCGGTATGCGTTTCTTTATGCGTCGGCGGAACTGGGCCACCTTCCCCCGTGTGTTTGGCATGATAAGTGGCAAAGAAAATCGCAGTGCGCGTCTGCTCGTCATAGGCCGAGGCGTGCAGGTCATAGGTCGCGCCGGGGGCGGTGACGGTGGCCAGGCCGTACATCCAGTCACAGTAAGCTTGCACGGTTTTGATTTCAACCAGCGGCTCACTCTGGGCAGTGAAAGTGGCGCCCTCAGCCACATAGGGTTGACAACCGGCCCAGCCTTCCGGGGCTTCACAAGCGATAAAGAATTTGGTGGCGTTCTCGAAAGCGGTCATCGGGTTCTCCTTGTTCATAATATGGGTTTGTTGCGATTGCGTTGTTGCCGTTGTATTCACCGTCACCGGCGCATCCCCCCAGCGAATGGTCCAGGTGTCGGTGATGACAATGGTGATGGTGCGACGGCTGTGTTTGCTCATGGCCCTACTCTACACCAGCCGTGAGCGACAGGGAACGGTTTTTTACACAAAATTACACAACGTTGGCGGCGGGTAAGCGAGGACAAAACATCGTTCAACCCTTACTGATATAGAGGCTCACGCCGGGTGAATCATTTCAGCAAACTTCCCCTCGACCCACGCCCGCATGTCATAGGTGATGGGCGGTTGGGGCGCATTCCCTTCCGTGTCGGGCGCCGGGTTGCGTTCCAGATACTGGATGGGTAGCTCATGAGAAGGGAACACGGCGTGCAGGCACAAGACCGCCGCACCCAGATTGCGCGTGCCATGCGGCACCCCGGCTGGGATAAAGACAACGGCGCCGGCGCCAACTGTGCGCCGCTCTTGCCCCAGCGTCACCTCGGCGGTCCCTTCATCAATGATGATCAACTCTTCGATGGTATGGACATGCAGGGGGATGCAGTCGCCCGGCGCCATGCGTTCAAACAAAACCATTAACCCATTCACATACTGCCCATCGGGACGTGACGGATCAAGCACCATGGCGATGCTGGAGTTGGGTCGATAATCATCGGGATCGCCTTCGTCTACAAGGGGGCGATATGCGCGCTCGGTAACAATTGCCATTCGTTCCTCCTTTTCTTGTATTTTAGGCCGGTGGGTAGTTCGCGGGGCAGCTATCAATCCCTCGTGTGTATCAAGCTAAGGAATCAGGGGGCGCACAACACTACAACGGATGAAGGCGGGAACGGATATGGATGCTATTAAAAACGTTTCCGAATAAATAAGAACCAAACGCGCCCAGCACACTGTCATTCCGTCGGTTTTTGTTCGGTAGCAAGCCCATCCGTTCCCGCCTTCATCTGCTGTAGTGTCTTCGCTTGATACATATAGTGAGCAGCCACCGAACCACCCACCTGCTCAGCTTTGAACTCGCTTTACCGTCGTACCTGTGGCAGATAAAGCTTCTCCGCGCCGAGTGGTGTAAAGGCCGCAATCGATTGGCGACTCCGTCCGGCGACGCTGGTAAAATCGCCGACGGCATAGAGCGTTGCCCCGCTCCCTACCAACCCGTAGACACGGCGATTGAGCTTAGGCGCCCAGGCCGTGATGGCGCCGGTCGCCACGTCGAGGGCGGCAATCCTGGCTTGTGGCTGTCCGTTACTATAGTCGATCTCCCCGCCGATATAGACCGTAGTCGTGGTGGCGGTTAGTGCATAAAGCGCAGGGCCGCGGACGAGCGGGTAGTTGGCGACGGATAAGCCACTCCGCGCATCGAGCGCAGCAAATTGCTCATGCTCTCCGCCGCCAATGGCGTTGAACTCACCCACGGCATAAACAATACCCCCCGCCACCGCCAGTCCGTGAATCTGTCCATTGGGGTCAGGTCCCCAGGACGCGACCGCGCCGGTTGTGCGGTCAACGGCCGCCAGGTACGGGCGCGGTTGCCCGCCAATGGTGGTAAAATTGCCGCCGACATAAACCGTTGTTCCACTGACGACCATTATATTGACCCGCAGATCCGCCTCTGGTTGCCAGGGTGTGACGGCACCAGCGGCATCCAGCGCCGCCAGGCGGCTGCGCGGTTGCCCGCCAATGGTGGTAAAATCGCCGCCGACGTAAACCGTTGAGCCGCTGATTGCCAGGGCGAAGACGGGCCCATCGGCATTGGGATCCCATGCGTTCACACTGCCTGTCGTTGCATCAATCCCCGCCAGATAGT
Source organism: Caldilinea sp. CFX5 (assembly GCA_021405325.1). The sequence continues at coordinate 55,652 of QWII01000077.1, forward strand.
GACGGCGTTGCCCATCAATGGTGGTAAAATTGCCGCCGACATAAACCGTTGTCCCACTGACGACGAGATTGTGTACCGTACCCACCACCTCTGGCGACCAGGCCAGCGCTTGACCCGTCACGGCATCCAAAGCGGCCAGACCGTGGCGCTCTTGTCCACCTAAATTCGTAAACCGACCGCCGACGTACAGGGTCGCCCCTTGCAACGCCAAGGTAAACACGCCAGGGCCGACGGTCGGCGCCCACGCGGTTGCGACGCCGGTTGTCACGTTGAAGGCCGCCAGCCCGTTACGCACCTGGCCGCCGATGCTTGTGAACCCGCCGCCGACATAGAGTGTTTCCGCACCCAGGGCAAACGTAACGACAACCCCATTGGCGTTCGGCTGCCAGGCCGTTGCTGCTCCTGTGGCAGTCGCTAACGCGGCGAGGTAGGGGCGACTCTGGCCGCCAATGGCCGTAAAAAATCCCCCGGCGTAGAGGGTTGCCCCGTTGATCGCCAGCGTGCTGACGACGTCATTGGCATCGGGATTCCAAGCCGTGGCGCTCCCTGTCGCCACGTTGAGGGCCGCAAGCCGGTTGCGCGCCTGGCCGCCAATCGTCGTGAAAGCGCCGCCGGCGTAGAGCGTCTCGTCGCTGATGGCTACCGTGGCAACATAAGCATTGGCCTGTGGGTTCCAGGCCGTGGCCGCTCCGGTTGTTACATTCACCGCCGCAATGTTCTTCCGTGGCTGACCACCGATATGGGTAAAGCCACCGGCGATGTAGATCGTCTCGCCCTGCACAAGCAGCGTACTGATCGTGCCGATGATGAAAATGCCGCCGGCAACATCATGGTACTCTTGAACATTCGGGTTCCAGGGCGTGACAGCCCCGGTGATGGCATCCAGCGCGGCCAGGCTGTTGCGTGCCTGTCCACCGATCTGGTTGAAAGAGCCGCCCACATAGACCAGATTGTTATGCACCGCAATCGCCCCAACACCAAGGGTGTCGGGCCTGACATTCGGGTTCCAGTTCGGATCAACCGAGCCATCGGCCAGGAGATGGGCCAGGTTTTGGCGCGCTTCCCCGCCGACATGGGAAAAGGAACCCCCAATATACCAGCCGCCCTTTCCATCGGGCGCGACGGCGGAGACATCGCCGTCCGTTACTTGGGCGAACTCTGATTGCGGTAGCCCGCTGTTACTATCGAGCGGAATCCCGGAGCTGGCGCTTGGCCCGACAAAAGTAAAGTCACCAGCCAGATAGAGGGTGTCGCCGACCCGTTCCAGATCGTAGACTGTCCCATTCGTCGACCACAGATGGGGCAGTGGGGCCGTACTCAGTTCCTGCGCCCGCACCGGCAGGATCAGCCAGAGACTAAACAACGCCAGCCAGAGGAGCAGGACAAGCACGCGAACCCAACCAACCATAAAGCGGCTAAATAAGCAATGGATCATCTTCGTAAACATGTTCGTACTCCGGGTTGCTGACAACAATGGTGATGGTGCGACCGTACGCTTGCTCGTCGTCGTCGTCTATCCCGTTGGCGGGTGACATAGAACCGTTTTTTATGGCGCTTTCAAAAAGTCCCGGTGAATGAATTCACCGTCTGCCACAGAAAACCTGCTAAAGCCAGGTTACTGTGCGCGGTGCAGACCGGGGCTTCAGTGCGTTTTAACGCAGCTTTTTGTGGCAGACACGGGTTTCAACCCGTGGGTATGGGCGCTTGAACCACAACGGTGTATTGACCGGCCGCCAGCCCGGTGAGATCGAGCGCGACGGTTTCGGCAAAAGGCGTAAGCACAGCCGCACACAACCGCCGATCCAACCGGGAACGGGTGGCAATGGTGAGCCAGATCTGATCGCCGGCCTGGCGTTGTTGGATCTTGGCGATTTCCACACAGGCGCTGGGCAAGCTACCGCGCACGAGGGCATTGATCTGGACCGGGAAAACGGCGGTCGTGGAGACCACGACGCTCGCCACCGTTGCCATGTCCCCCAATCGATCATCCGCTTCCTTAAGCGCGATTTCTGGATCACTTTGCACCAGCGGCATGAAGACGCGATTCGTTGTTACCGACCTGGGCTTGTCCGGTGCATCCGCCCCCGTTTGCTGGGCAAAGAGGGTGGTGAATGGGCGAAAAGGACAAGTGCGCTGCTGATGAGGATTGTTCCTGTTCGGTGTCGCCAAGGATGAAGAACCATCGGTGCCTCCTGCAATGTCATCGTGCGGCTTCGCTTGCTTGACCGGGCGCTTTTGCTGATGAGAGTCTACCAAATCGGTTGTGTCAGTGCATCGGTACAGTTACCGATTCCACTACCTATTCCATTACCTATTTGTGAAAGAAGGGGCATAGGTAACTGTACTGATAGCGTCACTCTACACCTTGCTCTGAGGGTATGGAACGGTTTTTTACACAAAATTACACAAGAACCTGTGTAGTCTACGCCATTTGCCGCGCCGGTGCATCGAGCGCTGTCCTGATGCTCATCCTAATTCCTGGTGGTGGTACTTTTCAGGCCAGCAGTAACGAACCGGCATCATGATCGAGGATTGCTGTACTGAAGCGCAGCACTGTCCGTTCAAACAGGTTGTGCTTTTGCTGGCCCGTGGGAAACGTCTTCATGATAGCCTGACCCCCACCTGCTGCAAGATTCCCAGTAGATCAAAATAGACCCACTGTTCGACAATTTTGCCATTGCGGAGATGGGAGAGCCAGACGCCGCCTACGCTCACTGTTTTGCCGGTGGGCGCAATGCCCATCAATTCACCCTGATGTGTCCCGCGCAGGGTTCGCCGGGTGACGACTTTGTCGCCATCGGCAAAGAGATCTTCTTCGATAGCCTGCATATCGGGAAAGGCGCCAAACATCAGGTGGGCAACCGTCTGCTTAACCGTCGTTAGGTCGGCATCCGGTGTGGGTAGGCCAGGGTCATGGTTAAGAAAGTCTGGAGCGCAGACTTCGTTCCAGATCTCCAGGTTGTGAGCGTTGAAGCCTTCCCAAAAGCGGCGGATGGCAGCGATATTGGTGGTCATAGCGATTCTCTCCTTTTCAACTAGATTATTCGTTTGCGTTGTTACGGTTGCATCCACCGTCACCGGCACATCCCCCCAGCGAATGGTCCAGATTTCGGTGACGACGATGGTGATGGTGCGACGGCTGTGTTTGCTCATGTCCCTACTCTACACCAGCAGTGAGCGACAGGGAACGGTTTTTTACACAAAATTACACAAAGCTAGCGGCGGATGAGCGATGGCGAAACATCGTTCAACCCTTACTGATCAGGACTTTCGCAAGAGGCAACTGGCCAGACCTCCGGGAGGTGGGCAAACGAACTTTCTCTGGTGCGACATCTTGTGCCCACCTCCCGGAGGTCTGGCCTAGCGATCTCATTATGGCTCGTCTTGTGTAAGCCCTTACTGCTATAGAAGCTCACGCCGGGTGAATCATTTCAGCAAACTTCCTCTCCACCCACGCCCGCATGTCATAGGTGATGGGCGGTTGGGGCGCATTCCCTTCCGTACCGGGTGCCGGGTTGCGTTCCAGATATTGGATGGGTAGCTCATGAGAAGGGAACACGGCGTGCAGGCGCAAGACCGCCGCACCCAGATTGCGTGTGCCATGCGGCACCCCGGCCGGGATAAAGACAACGGCGCCGGCGCCAACTGTGCGCCGCTCTTGCCCCAGCGTCACCTCGGCGCTCCCCTCATCAATGATGATCAACTCTTCGATGGTATGGACATGCAGGGGGATGCAGTCGCCCGGCGCCATGCGTTCAAACAAAACCATTACCCCATTCACATACTGCCCATCGGGACGGGACGGGTCAAGCACCATGGCGATGTTGGAGTTGGGCCGGTAATCATCCGGATCGCCTTCGTCTACGATGGGGCGATACGCGCGCTCGGTAATAATTGCCATTCGTTCCTCCTTTAGTTCCTCCTGCGGCTTCTCTTTCTTAACAAGGCGCTTTTGCTGATGAGAGTCTATCTGATCGGCTGTGTCGGCGCATCGGTACAGGTACCGATTTCGATACCTATTTCCAGCAGAGTGGGCATAGGTAACTATACCGATAGCGTCACTCTACACCGTTTGCAGGTGGCATGGAATCGGTTTTTACACAAAATTACACAAACCGACAAAAGCATAGTGCTACACCCTTCTCTGCCCTCCTCTTGTCCAGTGTGGTAACAGTTACAGTGGTTCCACTGTAACGCGCGTACCTGTAAGCGTGAACGGTCCATTGAACTGATGATCGATCGGCTTGCCTTCCCGGTCGAATACGTCTGTCACCCCGTGGGCAATGAGGTGATTGCTGTCATCCAGGTGGATGGATCCGCGCACTCTTCCTTTCGCATTGTATTGACCTTGCTCGTTGGCGACGAAGCCCCAGAATGTCACCAAATAGGTGTTGCCGCTACCGCTCCAGACGCCAGGGTTTGTCTCTTTCAGGGAGTTAATGTCAAGAAAATTGCCATCGGCGAAGAAGGTGTACAAGCCATCAAACCCTTCGTTCATACCCTCCACTTTGATCTTGACCTGCCAGACGCCCACAATTGGTTGATTTTGCATAATACGCTCCTGATTTGAATGGGTTGAACTAATGCGACGGGTGGTTGCGTGTAGTCATCTCTCACCTAGCCCTTGCCAGTTTACTGAATTCGCAGCGGCGGCGCATCGGTACGGATACCTATTTGTCTACCTATTTATGTTTTGCCCCCTACCTAGAGCGAACTAGGTATTGGCTGCAAACGCGGTCCCCCTTTGCCGCTTTTGCGCAAAATAAAAAAGAGGAAGGTGAGTAACTGCTCACCTTCCTCTTTTGTGACTGTGTACGCGATAGAGTAGTTTTATCCGAGCCCGTGGTCGATGGCAATGCGCGTGGCTGCTGCGCGCGAGGTCACGCCCAGTTTGCTAAAGATCGACGTCACATGCGCATTGACGGTCCGGCGGCTGATGACCAACTTGTCGGCAATCTCCGCATAGGGTAAGCCCTGCACCAACAAGCGCAGCACTTCGATTTCGCGCGCGGTCAAGCTGGCAGTGGAAAGGGGATGCGTTGACTCGACGGCGCTCTCTGTGTTCGCCGGAACTGCCCCCGCTGACGCTTTGGGGATTGCCAAGGCGTATTCAATGGCCTGTTCCATGGACAGGGCTTGACCTTCCACCCAACACGCGGCGAATCTTTCTTCGCCTACCAGGGCGCGCACCGTAGCGATTGCGTGTTCCTGATCGGCCAGCGTAGTAAGCGTGTGATAGCTGGCGCCGCCGGTCACATGGCGCAGGATGGCAGCGACCGCCAACAGGCGTACGGCCCGTTCAGGCTGCCTTTGCCCCTGGGCGAGCGTTCCCAGGTGGTGGAAGATGAGTCCCATTCCCCCCTTGTCACCCAACTCACGCCCTAACAGCAGAGACTCGCGGTAAAGGGCGTCGGCCTCTTCCATCTCACCCTGACGTTGACGGATTTCGCCTAACAAGGTCAGTGCTTCCGCAATCAGCCACTTGTGCGCCGCAGCGCGCTGCAACACCAATGCCTGTGTAAAGTGAGCGCGGGCAGTCGCATTGTCGCCCTGTAGACCCGCAATAAATCCCAAGCCGCTAAAGGCGCTGGCGATGCCCCACGTGTCGTCTAACGCCTGAAAAAGCACAAGCTCCTCCTCGAATAACGTCCGGGCTGTCGCCCGATCCCCCTGACCGGCCACGGCAGAGGCCAGATTGTCCAGCGCCAACGCCAGATCCCACCGGCTATCCAGCACCCGGCACAAGGCTACGCTCTCCTTACCGTAGCGTTGCGCGGTCACAAAATCGCTTTGGCAGTACGCCACCATGCACAACTCCCGTAAAGCAATCGCCAGCCCGTGTAGATCACCGATTTTGCGCCAGTGCGCCGTACTCTCCTCAAGTTCGCTGCGGGCAATCGGGAAGTTGCCGTGCATTGCCGCCAGCAGCCCCGCCCCCCACAGCGCTTTTGCCCGCGCCGCGGTCGGCTCGGTGGCGCGTTGCAGGGTGGTCACCAACCACCCACGCACCTCACTGACGTGATTGCCAAAATGGGCGAACCAGGCCAGCGCCCCGGCCAACCGTACACCGATTTCTGACCGATCCTCAGCGGTCGCACTCCAGGCGAAAATGGCGCGCAGGTTATCCAGTTCGGCATTCAAGCGGGTTAGCCCTGGTTGGCGTCGTGGCCCCAGCAGGTCCGCCTCCGTTGCCTCCGCCAGGGCTAAGAAAAAACACGCATGATCGCGGCGGAGCATTTCTGCTTCAACACTGTGGATTAACTGCTCTAGAGCGTATTCATGGATGGTTTCCAACATGCTAAAACGTGCATCGCCCGCTGCTTCCACCTGGCGCACCAGGTTTTTACCGAGGAGTGAGGCGACCCCCGCTAGTGTATCGATTTTGCGATCACCATCCGCACTGCTGACGGCCTGGGCGGCTTCCAGGGTAAACCCGCCGACAAAGACCGCCAACCGTCGAAAGAGCGTCTGTTCGTCCGGTGTCAACAGGTCATAGCTCCAGGCAATTTCGTCGCGTAGGGTGCGTTGGCGGGTGGGCAGATCGTGAGAGCCGCCGGTGAGCAGGGTAAGGCGCTGGTTCAAACGCGCCAACAGGGCGGCTGGGGCGAACAATTTGATTCTGGCGGCAGCCAGTTCCAGCGCCAAGGGTAGCCCATCCAGAGCAATGCAGATCTGCGCCACCGCCGTGGCATTCTCTGGTGTGAGGGCAAAATCCGGTTTGACCGCCTTGGCCCGTTGGCAGAAGAGATCGATGGCGGCGTATTCGCTTTGGCTGCCAGTAGTGAGCTGCTTGGCGTCAGGCAACGCCAAGGGCGCAACGGGAAATTCCTGTTCGCTGTAGAGATGCAGGGACGCGCGGCTGGTCACCAACACCTTGAGGCGCGGGCAGGCGGCCAACAGCGCGCTGACCAGCGGGGCCGCCGGCAAGATCTGCTCGAAGTTGTCCAGCACAAGTAATAGTTGTTTGTCGCGTAGATACTCTTGCAGACTCTCCTGCATCGCGCGACCAGGTACTTCCCGCACACCCAATGTTTGGGCAATCGCCGAAGCAACCAGGTCAGGATCGCTGATTGGCGCCAGCGAGACAAAGTAGACACCATCGACAAAGTGATCCAGCAAGTTCGCTGCCACCTGCAACGCCAGCCGCGTCTTGCCGATGCCGCCGGGGCCAGTCAGCGTGAGCAGACCGACCTGTTCTTGTAACAACAGGTGTTGGATGGCAGCCACGTCATGGTCGCGCCCGATGAGCGCCGTGCGTGGCAGGGTGAGGTTGTTGTGAACCGCTGGCGCGGTAGCACGTGCGCCAGGGTTGCTGATGAGGGCGCGGTTTGTTTCACTGGGTGCACGGTGCGCTGCCGTTACGTGTGTTGTATCGACGCCCACGGTCGGCGGGTTGGTCTCAGGCTTGGCAGTTGTCATGAGCGGGATCACTAGACAAGGGAACTGGAGTGGGAAATGACGGTCTATGCCCTGTGCTTGCTAGAACCGATCAAGGTTTTACGTTGTTAACGCAAAGTCAGCCACCGGTACTTGCATTACGGCGACGGGTTGCAATTGTCCCGCCTGATCGGCTTGGAATAGTTTTTCTAAGGAACGAGCAACCTTTGCTTGAAAAAAGCGATGACCGTTTTCTTCACACTCCCGTACAGGGACAGAGCGTACTACCAGTAAATGGCCGCCATTCCAATCGCTGTAATCAATCACCTTTTCAATCAGGTTGCTGCCACAAATCGGGCAAAGCGCTTGTTCATCTGTCATTATATCACCGTTGTACTACCCCATCCTATTACTTCCGTCGGAAGCGATCTCTTGTCCATTGATCTTCGTCGGGAAAGTAGACAGTCACAATCTTACTTTGTGGTGTTAATGAGCATACCACATGCAGGGACTCCCCTTTAGCTGTCGTGAAGCCCCAGAAAATACACTTGGGGAACGGGTCAGCATTTGCATCACGCTCAATGATCTCCCCATCAATGATCACATTTTCCACATCTGCCAGAGAAATTCCACGTTGCCGCATCCGCTCAAAGGCGTGAACACTGATTTCATAATCACCACGTTGAACTTTGGTACGGATTTCTTCAAAGTTCACTTTCGGCATAACTCACACTATTGCCCTTGTCTTGGCGAGCTTTGGTTGACATGCTACGATTGCAGCGTCGTAGCCAATTATACATGAGCTTTGGCCGAAGCACAAGATAAATCAGACCAGACGCTGCTCCACCGCCAGCCGTGTCGCCATCGCCCGCGACGTGACCCCCAGCTTGCTATAGATCGAAGTCGCATGAGCATTGACCGTGCGTTTGCTCACGACCAGTTTGTCGGCAATCTGGGCGTAGGTCAATCCTTGTACCAGGAGCCGCAATACCTCCACCTCGCGCACGGTCAAACCGGCAGGATGGCTAGCCGGGGAAGTTACCACTGCATGGCCAGACGATCCGGCCGCGGCCTCGGATGCAGGTGGTGCGGCGGTAACCTCCGGTCTATTGTCTGTGGTTAGGGCAAAGGCAATGGCCTCTTCCAGTCGCATGGCTTGCCCTTCTGCCCAACGAGATGCGAAACGCTCTGCGCCCAAGGCTGTCTGTAGCATCACCTTAGTGCGCTCCCAATCGGCCAGCGTGGTGGGGGAATGGAAGTGGATACCGCCGCTTGCCCTCCGCAACGCCGTGGCAACGCCCAACAGACGCGCTGCCAGTATGGGCTGGTCTTGGGCCAGGGCGAGCGTGCTGAGATGGTAGAGGATCAGCGCCACCCCGCCCTTGTCGCCGAACGCGTGGGCAACGGTCAACCCTTCCAGGTAATGGTGGCGCGCTTCTTCCCATGCGCCCTGCTGTTGGCAGAGTTCACCCAACAGGTCGAGCGCTTCCCCAATCATCCAATCTTCGCGCAATTCCCGGCGGATCGCCAGCGCCTCCGTAAAGTGTGCATAAGCGGTGGTGAAGTCACCTTGCAGGCGTGCGATCCACCCCAAACCAACCAGGGCGCCACTGCGGAGCGTTGCCTTGTCCAGCAACCGGCCTATGGACAATTGCTCCTCAAACAAGGGGTGCGCTGCCGCCAGGTTGCCCTGGTGAACATAGGTGCTGCCCAAACCTTCCAACGCCAGTGCCAGATCTGCTTGGCGATTCAGTGTACGATAGAGCGCAAGGCTCTCTTCGCCGTAGCGTTGCGCCGCCGTCAAGTCCCGTTGCGTATAAGCGACCAGACAGAGTTCCCGCAACGCCGCGGCAAGCTGGCTCGGATTGTCCACTGTGCGACACAGCGCGACACTCTCCTCTAATTCGGTGCGGGCGATGTGGTATTCGCCATGAACAATCGCCGACATCCCCGCCCCCCACAGCGCCTTTGCGCGCACCGCCGTAGGCGCTTCCGCCCATTGCAGCGCCGCCTCCAGCCAACCACGCAGTTCGTGCATATGATCGACACCAAAGGGGAAAAAGGCTAATGCACACGCCAAACGCGCACCTGCCTCGGCGCGCATCTGCGCATCCTGTGGCGAAGGCGATTGACTCCAGGCAAAGACAAGGCGTAGGTTATCAAGTTCGCTGCGCAGGCGCGCGCGTTCCATCTCGTTCTGCGGCGATGGTCCGGCTAAACGAGGCTCAATCGCCTCTGCCAAAGCGACAAAGAAGTGCGCATGGCGTTGACGCGTCACCGCCGCCTCAGGACTGGCGGTCAACTGTTCCAGCCCATAGTCGCGAATTGTCTCCAACATGGTAAAGCGCGCTTCACCGGCACTGGACTCCATCGGTTTAAGCAGATTTTGATCGATCAATGTGGTGATGCCATCCAGCACATCGATAGCGAGATCGCCTTCGGCATTGCTGACAGCCTGGGCTGCTTCCAGGGTAAAGCCCCCAACAAAGACGGCCAACCGGCGAAAAAGCTTCTGTTCCTCTAGGGTCAACAGGTCATAGCTCCAGGCAATCTCGTCGCGCAGCGTGCGTTGGCGGGTGGGCAGATCGTGAGAGCCGCCGGTGAGCAGGGTAAGGCGCTGGTCCAAACGCGCCAACAGGGCGGCTGGGGCGAACAATTTGATTCTGGCGGCAGCCAGTTCCAGCGCCAAGGGTAGCCCATCCAGACCGATGCAGATCTGCGCTACCGCCGTGGCATTCGCTGGCGTGAGGGCAAAATCAGGTTTGACCGCCTTGGCCCGTTGGCAGAAGAGATCGATGGCGGCGTATTCGCTTTGGCTGCCAGGGGTGAGCTGCTTGGCGTCTGGCAACGCCAAGGGCGCAACGGGAAATTCCTGTTCGCCGTAGAGATGCAAGGAGGCACGGCTGGTCACCAACACTTTGAGGCGCGGACAGACGGTCAACAGCGCGCTGACCAGCGGGGCCGCCGGCAAGATCTGCTCGAAGTTGTCGAGAACGAGCAACAGTTGCTTGTCGCGCAGGTACGCTTGCAAGCTCTCCTGCACCGACCGTCCTGCTGCCTCGCTCACGCCCAGTGTCTGGGCAATCGTGGCGCTGACCAGGTCGGGGTCGCTAATCGGCGCCAGCGAAACAATGTAGACGCTATCGACAAAATGATCGAGCAAATTCATTGCCACCTGCAACGCCAGCCGCGTCTTGCCGATGCCGCCGGGGCCGGTCAAGGTGAGCAAGCCAATCTGTTCTTGCAACAACAAGTGTTGGATGGCCGCCACGTCATGGTCGCGCCCGATGAGCGGCGTGCGCGGCAGGGTCAAGTTGCTATGAGTAGGCGTACCCCTGTGAACTTCGGCTGTGCTATCGGTGGTGGGACGGTTTGTTTCCGAAGCGGTGTGCGGTTTGGTCTCCGGGCGCGAAACATCAACGACCGAGACAGCCTGGTTGCGTTCATCTCTCGTGGTCATGGTAAGGATGTCAACCTAACGAGCGTGTGGACGAAAACAACACGCGTTCCTCTCCGCCTGACCTGGACTATCGTGACAAATTGGATAGGCCGGTTGTGGAAAAAGGAGCCGGTAGGTCAGGGTTTGTCGATTATACGACAGCTTTGGTCGGGGCGCCAAATGGTAAGGCGGATTTTTTGAAGAAAGGCTTGTCAACTGGTCATCATATGAATGCACATAAAAAGCGTTCGCCGTGTACTCAGTTGAGCAACAAATGATGAGGTTTTAAAGGATCAATCCTTATGTCGCAAGCGCAAACTCAGCCACAGGTACTTCCATATCAGATCGCTTGTTCATCTCTCATCTGTAATTATTCTACAATACGCCACGCTTAAGCGAAAACCAAACGCCCCTTTGGCTCTGGAATTAGACGGCCAAGCGCTTTTGCGGTTTCAATCCATTCGGCAATAATCACTTCCACATTCATCATCACTTCGGCGTAGCTAGCCCCATCCGCAGCACACCCTGGCAATTCCGGCACCTCAGCAATGAACGCTTCGTCTTCCGCGCTCCAATAGATAATTACTTCATATTTGTATTGGCTATTCATCATCTTCTCCTGTCAGCTTGTATTTTATCAACAAATCGCGCACCTGTTTGACTTGATAGGCTTTGGCCTTGCCAGCCTTGGGTTGAAGATTCAAAATTTCCGCCACGCCCTCTTTCGTAAAAATATGGTGACTGCCGCGAATGCGCTCATCAAATCCTAAATACGTCAGCATTTGACAAAGGTCAGCAAAGCTAATATTGGTATCCGATGTACCCCGTAAAATGCGCAACAAAAGCTTATTATACTTGCTCATAGGTTGATTTTACCATAAAGACCCAAAATTGTATATGGCTGCAAGATAAGATTTTGCATAATTTACACCAAACGTTGCTCCACCGCCAGCCGTGTTGCCATTGCCCGCGACGTGACGCCCAGCTTGCTATAGATCGAAGTCGTATGGGCATTGACCGTGCGCCGACTTACAACTAGTTTGTCGGCGATCTGGGCGTAGGTCAATCCTTGCACCAACAGCCGCAGCACTTCAAGCTCGCGTGCGGTCAAACCGGCAGGAGTGGTCACGGGAAGTTCTAATACGGGCGCCGACGCCGGCGCAGATAGATCTGGCAGCGCCAACGCATACTCGACAGCCTGTTCTGCTGTTAGTTTGCGCCCTTCCGCCCAGGCTGCCACAAAGGCGGCTTCGTCTAGCTGCGTGTGAAGGGCAGCAAGTTTGTTTGCAGCAGAGATGCCAACGAGTGGTGGTGGCGTCGCGCCCAGAAATTCGCGCGATGCCTCAGCCGCCCCAAACAGCCGCGCCGCTTCCACAAATTGCTGCTGGACCGCACAGGTGCCGGCTAAACCCTCCAGACACTCGGCTATCCCTTTCCATTGCAGGGTGCCGAGGGAGCGCCAGCGCGCCAGGCTTTCCTGTAAGAGCGCCCACGCCTGCGTGCTGTCACCCTGCAGAAGTGCCAACTGTCCTAGATAGTTGAGGACATTGGCAATTTCCCATTCCGCCCCTAGTTCCTGGAAGAGCGCCAGTCCTTCTTGGTACAGGGACTGCGCGCCTGCGTAGTCGTGCTTGTCGCACACCACAGTTCCTAAATGGATGATCCCCGACGCGATTCGGAATTTGTCTCCTAGCTCACGGCGGATGGCCAGGGATTCCTTATGCCGAGCGAACGCCAGGGCATAATCGTGTTGCGCATTCGCCACCTGGCCAAGAGCCGTGAGGGCGAACGCAATAAGCAATTGCGCGCCTTGCTCCCTGGCAATCACCATTCCTTCCTCGATCCGTGCACACCCCGTTAGGTGGTCATCCTGCATCACGGCTAGCATACCCGTACCGATAAGAGCGTGTGCCTTTGCTACCGTACGGTCTGCCGCCGTGGATCGGGTCAGGGCGGAGTCAAACCACTGACGCCCTTCAGTCCAGTGACCACTAAAGAACCAAAAATCTAGGACAGAGCGGCCTAAGTAAGCCAGTCGGTCAGTAGGACAGTAAGTCAGTCACTGTCTCACTGTCTCACTGGCAACTATGGGTTTATTTACGCCGT
>QWII01000078.1 GCA_021405325.1 Caldilinea sp. CFX5
CGCCGTTTCCTGCGCCGCCTGCAACATGGGCAGCAGACTGGAAAAGTCGTAACGATACGGACGCGTTTCAATGCGATGCCAGCGCACACCATCGCGTGCGGTTGCGATCCCCATTGATCGCAGTCGTTCATAATCAGCACGCACATGTCGGTCATGACCGGTGGCGCTAATCAAATCCAACCGTTTGCCGGCGCGAAGCCGATGACTAGAGCACTCAAACCCCCCTTGAAAGAAAGTCTGAAACAACGATACTTGACTCAATGAATGCTCTCCTACTATAACTAACGAGTCGCACAAGAAAACGCCCTCAGTTCCTAGCAAAAGGGTATCTTCCGCTCTCGTTGATATAGAGTCGGGACGCCGGCCACGATTCGGGGCTTGTGCCGACGCCCGCTGTACCTATCTTTGTTAACAGGCAGATGCCCCTATTATAAGCATGGCGCGCACAGTGTTGTTGTATCGGGGTATAGATTACAGATATATTGTATGTACATCGACGGAATTACTCTGGTGAGTGGTGGATGGAGGATGGATGGCGCGATTCTTTACTGGTCAAAGGTGTAGTCGGCAACAAGTGGGTGGTGGTCTGAGCCGGCCATGTCAGTGATGACATAGACGCCGATGGGGGTCAGGGGGCTTTGATGAAAGAAGTATTCGAGACGCTAGATGGGTTGCAATCAAGGTGAGTGGTTGCTCATTGCTGTAGAGGACATTGAAGTTTAGGACACGCACGGCAGGCGCGGTGTGTGGCGGCGTTGTCGGGGGACGAAGGATGGGGCCATAGAGTCCAGCAAAGAAGAGGATTGGAATGATCAAGAGCCACGACCACCGTCTGGCGACAAAGAACAGCCCCAATAGCAGCGGGGCCGGCACAAAAAGGTCGGGCGCATAGCGGTTGAGCGCCATCAGCCACCAGGTTGCGTCGCCATACAGCCGCCAGAGGATAAACCAGCCGCTCAGTGCAATGGTGTAAGCAATAGCGCTATTGCGTGCAACGGTAGCCCCATCTTTTCCGAACATCTTACCCACGCAGTGATTGGCGCCAGTCGAAGGGCAGAAGTTCCTGAAGCGTAACGATCACGCCATCACTTACCATCACGGCCGTGTGCAGATTGTCATCATGGATCTGGCTGATAAATTCACGACAGCGCCCGCAGGGTGGCATGATTCGTCCATCCCAGTCGACCGCGATCATCTGCAAGACACGGTTTTCGCCGGCGGTGATCATGGCCGCCGCTGCGGCATGTTCGGCGCAAAAGCCCATCGAACAGGCGGTGTCGATGCAAACGCCGGTGTACACTTTGCCGCTTTCAGCCAAAAGGGCGGCCCCAACGCCGCCGGCATCGGCTGAGGAAGAAAGCTTGCGTGGGTTGATGACTGCTTTGGCTTGTTGGTAGAGTTCATCAAAAGTCATAGGGCATCGCCTCAATTTTTAGTCGTAAGAACCCGGCAACCTGAATAGGCCAATTATACCAATGGATGGCAACCCTGCGCCAGACTGTCGCCAATTTGGATGAAGCGGTTGCTGCGCTCTTTGATGAATTAGAGCAGTACGTTGCGGATCACAAAGCGCGGGCGTTCAGTAGTCCCGTGCTGCTCTACCATGACGCCGAATATCGCGAAAGCGACTGTGCGGTCGAGGCGGCGTGTTGACCGGCAAATATAGCCAACCGGGGGACGAACCCCGCCGTGAGTCCAGCGTCAGCGATACCGAACGGGCCGCCGGTGAAGCAGTTGTGCAACTGGCGCAAAGCCTGGGGCGGACGCCGGCGCAAGTGGCCATCAACTGGGTGCGGCAACAACCGGGTGTTGTCATTCCCATTTTGGGTTGTCGCACCGAGGCGCAACTGCAAGATAACCTCGGCTGTCTCGATTTCCGCTTAAGCGATGAACAACTGACCGCCTTGAACCGCCTTGCCGACTTCAAACAAGGCTTCCCCAGCAGCTTCCTCCACAGCAACCATGTGCGCAACCTGATCTTTGGCGACACCTTTGCTCAGATCGATAGCCACCGGGTGGGGTAGAGCGCAGCGCGTCAGCACCACGAGAACGGTCATCCAGCGTTGCCAGGGCGTCTGGCGCAAAGCCGCCTTGCAATCATTGCAAGGCTACGGAGGAAAAGATAAAAACTTGCTGTCACTATTGTCATCATTGTTGTCCTTCTTACAATGTTATTTGCGCCGTCTGCGCTACGATGATCAGGCAGGGCAGGCGGCATTGGTTTTTGCACAACCCATCGCGTTGGTTGGTTCGTTGGTTGAGCCTGTCGAAACCAACGAACCAACCAACTATCGCACAACCAGATTGCGCTTTGTTTGCCGTTGTGTTAAGAAAGCGCAACATTGCCTCTTTTTGTTACTCAGGCGTCACTCGGCTGGCGTAGAGTAGGGTAGGCATGACATTCCCGACTGCCGGCGCTGCTTATCAATGGCGATAAGCAGGTAGCTACCCGCTTGGAAAGGCAAAAAGATGAATATTCCCGCGACGATGACGAACCCGCAACTGCGCACCTGGCTGACAGAGATGATCGACCTCTGCCAACCCGACCAGGTCTATTGGTGTGATGGTTCTCAGGAGGAGTATGACCGGCTCTGTCAACAGATGGTCGAACGGGGCGCCTTCATTCGTCTCAATCCGGCCAAACGCCCCAACAGTTTCTTAGCACGTTCCGACCCTGGTGATGTGGCGCGCGTCGAAGATCGCACCTTTATTTGCAGCCTGAACAAAAGCGACGCCGGCCCGACCAACAACTGGGTTCATCCGCGTGAGATGAAGGAGACGCTCACCAAACTCTTTACCGGCTGTATGCGGGGGCGCACTATGTATGTCGTCCCCTTTAGCATGGGGCCGGTCGGCTCACCCATCGCCCACATTGGCATTGAGTTGACTGACTCGCCCTATGTGGTGGTGAGTATGCGCATCATGACGCGTATGGGGTGTAAGGTGCTGGAAGTGTTGGGCGATGGCGACTTTGTGCCTTGCATCCATTCGGTGGGGATGCCGTTGGCGCCGGGGCAAAAAGATGTGACCTGGCCGTGTAATAAAGAGCAGAAGTACATTGTCCACTTTCCCGAAGAGCGTTCGATCTGGTCCTTCGGCAGCGGTTATGGCGGCAACGCGCTGCTGGGGAAAAAGTGTTTTGCGCTACGTATCGCCTCAATTCTAGCGCGTGATGAAGGCTGGCTGGCCGAACACATGTTGATCCTGGGCGTCGAAGATCCGCAGGGGCGTAAGACCTATATCGGAGCGGCCTTCCCCAGCGCCTGTGGCAAGACCAACTTTGCCATGTTGATCCCGCCGCCCATGTTTCAGGAAGAGGGCTGGAAAGTCACCACGGTGGGCGACGACATTGCCTGGATCAAACCGGGCGCCGATGGCAAGCTTCATGCCATCAACCCCGAAGCCGGCTTCTTTGGCGTGGCGCCCGGCACGTCGGCGCACTCAAACCCGAATGCCATGGCTTCGATCAGCGCCAACACCATCTTTACCAATGTGGCGCTCACCGATGACGGCGATGTCTGGTGGGAAGGGATGACCAAAACGTCGCCGGCCCACCTGATCGACTGGACGGGGCAGGCGTGGACGCCCGACTGTGGTCGCACCGCCGCTCATCCCAATGCGCGCTTTACGGCGCCCCTCAGCCAATGCCCTTCCGTTGACCCCGCCTATGATGACCCCAACGGTGTAACCATTTCGGCCTTTATCTTCGGCGGACGGCGCAGCACAGTCGTCCCGCTGATCTATCAAGCCTTTAACTGGAACTATGGCGTCTATGCCGCGGCCACAATGGGGTCAGAGACAACCGCCGCCGCCGCCGGCAAGCTGGGCGAAGTGCGCCGTGATCCCTTTGCTATGTTGCCCTTTAGCGGCTACCACCTGGCCGACTACTTCCACCACTGGCTGGATGTGGGGCGCCAGGTCGCTAATCCGCCCCGTATCTTCAATGTCAACTGGTTCCGCCGCGATGCCGCGGGTAACTTCCTCTGGCCCGGTTTTAGTGACAACATGCGGATTCTCAAGTGGGTAGTCGAGCGGGTGCGCGGGCGCGTCACCAGCATTGAAAGCCCTATCGGCTGGATGCCCCGCTACGAAGACCTCGACTGGCGGGGCCTCTGCTTTGCGCCCGACCAGTTTCGCGCCTTGATGACGGTGGATCGCCAGGAGTGGCAACAGGAGATCCTGTCGCATGAAGAACTCTTTATCAAGCTCTATGACCGTTTGCCCAAAGAACTCATTTTTATCCGCGAACTGATCCTCTCCAGCTTATGGCGCTCCCCGGAACACTGGACGTGGGAGGAGTAGGCGAGAAATTGGGGTAGTTGGTTGGTTCGTTGGTTGAGCCTGTCGAAACCAATGAACCAACTGCGTAGAACCGCAGAAGTTGCGCTGATGAATTAATTTGATGGCGTGTTGGAAACGGTGGAGTCGGGTCTCCAATTGCGCACCGGCTTTGGCACGCTTGCTCTGCCGGCGAATGTGCGGGAAAAGTTGCAACGCCGTTTAGCATTTTCGTGGCATTTCGGCTATACTAACCATAGAGCGATTGCCGTATACACCTTAGGAGTTTATGATGACCATTCAGTCTATTCAACATCAGCGAGAAACACCGTTAGCTACGGATGCTATTTTGATGCGACTTGATGCGATCATGTACGAATTGCAGGCGCTGCGCCAGGCAATTCTCGTGGCCCAACCCCAGCCAGCCACCAGCATTGTGGATCAATTGTGGGGGGCGCTAGGGCAAGGCATACCGGAAGAAATGCGCGAGCTAAAAGAAGATATCTACTTGGAGATCTTTGACGATGAGTCACCCCATTAGTAGCTTCCGTGGCGACAATCTCTATTTGGATACGATGGTCTTCTATACAGTGCTGCGTGCCAGCAATCCAGCGGCTCGTACGCTTTTACGGCAAGTTGAAAGTGGCATTTATCAGGCTTACACGGCATCTCTAAGCTTTGACGAATTAGCTTATCGTTAGGAGTTACGCAGTTGACGGGCGCTACCAGAGACCTGTCAGGTTTCGCAAACCTGACAGGTCTTGTCCAACTGCGTAACTCCTAATCGTATGTTGCTTGGTTTCATTCGTGACAAATATGGTAAATCACCGCAGGATCGGCTGCGCCAGGATCAAGCAGGCGTCATAAGAGAATTTTACCCACAAATCGATAGACTTCGCAATCAACTACTGCTACTACCCAACCTGACTGTACTTGACATAACAGCGGCGGATTTGATTGCCATGCATCGCAACTGTTTGGCTTATCATTTGCTCCCGCGTGATGCCTTGCACCTGGTTGCCATGCAGAAAGTCGGTTGCGAGAATTTGGTCAGTCTTGATAGTGATTTTGATCATATCCCTAATATCCAACGCTACACTTTTGAATAGGTTGCTTTCATAAAAATAAATATCTACGTGCATCATTGTTTTACTTAAAGATAGCGAGGGGTTTTATGACTACTTCCCAAAGCAGTGGCTTGGTACTTGCAGCATGGCAACCCTATATAGTGGATGCACCAAGCAAGAAGATCAGCATCGAGCCTGCCCGCTATGAAGTTGTCATAGAACGCGGCATACGTATTCCAATGCGGGATGGCATAGAATTGGCAGCTATCCTTTGGCGCCCCAAAGAACAAGGTATTTACCCAGCATTGGTTGAACGCGCACCACACCGCCTTGAAGACCGGACTGGTCCACCGGGCGAATATTACGCAGCGCGTGGCTATGCCGTGCTTGGGGTGGGGTTACGCGGTTGCTCCGGCTCTGGTGGCGAGTTTCTAGGGCCAATGCCGGGAACTCAGTTTGGCGATGGTTATGATCTGATTGAGTGGGTTGCAGCACAAACGTGGTGCAACGGCCAAGTTGGCATGCTATGCGGCTCAATCAGCGGGTTTACACAATATCAAACGGCCGTTGAAGCGCCACTTCATCTAAAAGCCCTCCTTGTACGTGAGGGGCCTTTCAGCACCGAAACAGTAGGTGGTCTAATCCCGCTACTCGGGTTACAATTTACGGCGATGGCATGGACTGAGCAACAACTTGAACATTACCAAGCTGAAACTCAACAACGGGTTCAGCGGATGCTCCAAGAGTGGGAACAAGGTTGGCAAATTGCTTACAGTAGCGCCGATTCTCATAGTCCACTATTGCCCGTTCCCGACCTGTTGAAACGCCTACCGCTCTACCCTAACCTATTCTTTACTGGAGTTGCTGATTATTATAATGATTGGATTATCGCTCCGCAGCAGCCAGATTGGCAGCAGAGCGCTGAATTAGAGAGCAGAGTAGACCAAATCCAGATCCCAATCTGTCATCTTGGCGGTTGGTTTGATAACTTTTTGTCCAGCACATTAGCGGCCTTTACATTGATGCAACAGCGCGCGAAAACGCCACAAGCGCGCAATGGACAACGCTTGATCATTGGCCCATGGGTTCACGGACCGATGAACACCCACGGTAAGCCGGTTGGTCTGCTGGAATTTGGGCCAAACGCAGAACTTGATTTTTATGCATTTCGGCAACGCTGGTATGATGCTCATCTCCGTAACCAAGGCACGCTTGAAAACGATCCCGTAGTTTGGCTTTATTTGATCGGCGCTGATCGTTGGCTTGGCTTTGATACATGGCCACCGCCACCGGCTACACCAACGTCGTGGTACCTACAAACAGATATGCTTACAGAAACAGCACCTGATGGCGCGCAAGATCCGGATGTCTACGAGTATGATCCAGATAACCCGGTTCCCACATTGGCTGGCGATGGGAATATGGGGATTGGCCTCGATCAACGACCGATTGAACACCGTCTGCTCACCTATACCTCTGCACCCTTAGCACATCCGCTAACCCTTATCGGCCCAGTGAAGGCTATTTTGTATGCAGCATCGAGTGCATGTGACACGGATTGGATTGTGCGCGTGACAATGGTGCGACCTGACGGCGCCTCGGTGATCCTATCAAGTGGTGTCTTACGCGCTCGATACCGTCATTCCCTCACAGAAGCCCAACTGCTCACCCCTGACCAACCTGAGCGCTTTGAGATCGAGATGATACCTGTTTCTATCGTTATTCCGGCCCAAAATCGCTTACGCTTCACAGTTACCAGCAGCGATTTTCCTGCTTTCGACCGTAATTTGAACACCGAGGAAACCATCGGGTACGGAAGACATGGACAGAAAGCGATCAACCGCATCTATCATGATCATTTGCGTCCATCGCACGTCCTCCTACCGGTACTAAACATGAATGCTGAAGGTGACGCGAATTCTTCTCTGCAATAGTTTTAGCTGTTACGAAGTTGTTTGGACGCACCGATGCCTTTGCTGGCTTCCGCCTTTTGCGCTGTCTCTTCATCAAGAATAATACGAATCACCGCCGCCAGCGGCACCGCATCGGTAAACTTCTTGCCATAGTCCAGGTTAAAGGTGTAATCAAAATCCGGCGGATTGGCCCCCTGGTTGTGCTGCATGATCGTCTCCAGTTTGTCGAGCGCTTTGGCGATTTTGGCTTCCGGGGTGGCGGCGGCCTCGTATTCATCCCACAAGGCAACCAACAATTCCTGGCTTGCGACCGGCAACGGCGCGACCAGCGTCAACAGATCGGCGCGCTCACCGTCGGCTTTGGGGGCGTTGGCATCCTGGTGGATCGCCGGGATGTCACCACGGATCGCCTCGCCTAAATCATGCACAATACAGAGCTTCAGTAACCGCCCGGTATCAATGCCCGGAAAATAGTCGGCCAACACCAGCGCCATCAGACAGAGCCGCCAGGTGTGCGACGCCGTGCTCTCCTGCTGCCCACCCGATGTCCAGGAGGTGCGCAATACATTTTTCAAACGCTCGGCTTCCCGTAGAAAGGCGAGGACGCCGGTGAGTTCATTGGCATTCATTAACAACCCTTTGCAATGCTTATACTGCTCACAGCCAGCCCGTGACTAGCGATAGGGACGCCAGTCACGGACTGGCTGTGAGCGATAGGTGTACTGTCACGCTGCGACAAGAAAAACCATACCGCATCATCGCTGATTGTACAAAACCGTTAAGGGACTGGCGTCGGCAGTGGGGAAACAAAGGATGACGTGGGGGGCGGCATCCCTTGTGCCAGTGCCGGTTTGACGCCAAAGGTCACGCGTAAGGTTACTGGCACATCAATGTTTAGCACTGTTGACAAAGCAGTCGTCAACGGCAGTTCATACCATTGGCGCCAGCGTAGCGCTTGGCAAACATCGCCCTCAGCCGGCGACATACTGTCAGTAGGTTCCTCGACAATCGTTTGCACGGTATCAACCGCGCTGCCCATCACCGTCGCCAGTAAACCGGCGCGGGCATGCGCCGTCCACAAGGCGCTGCGGTGGGCAGTGACAAGCGGCAGGGTGCAATCTTCCACGGCAAACATGACTTCTACCGCTCGAATTGATAAACGCTCGTCTGTCGTTAATGTTATCTCCAACTGGGCTAGTTGGTCGAGCAAAGCATGTAAGTCATCATCAGAAAAGGAGTCGCGCTTGAAGGTAAGGTAGAAATCCTGCCCATTTGTGGAGAGCGGGAACTGGTCAACCAGCGTCGCCAGCGTTTGTTCTGATTTGAGCAGTTCCTGTAACAGCGCTTGTTGTGCTTCAAGCGCTGCCCATACGGCAGCCTCGCTTTGACCCGTCGCCGGCTCAGCCCTGACAAAGCGCACCGTCACCTGATCCGCTTGTGTACTGGATGTGATTGTACTCAGCACAGTGACGGTGGTCGCCGGATGTAACGGGGGCGCCGCCAAATCGCTAAAGAGTTGGTCGAGTAATGCCATCTCACGGTCAGCCGTTGCTAAGGGTTGATTACGGTCGCACAGTCCCGTAACGAGGACGCCATCGATTTCTCTAGCAAAGAGCAAATATTCCTCACCTACCTCCAAAAAGTAGGCACAACTGCTACTCTGATCGGTCGCCACGGTAATGGTTGACTGTTTGGCGCCTTTCCATACTTTCGTCACTTCCATGGTCGTGAGCATCGGGTAGACGCCGTAACGGGTTGGCGTCGTTGCCGGTTCTTGCGCAATCACTTTGCCGGCGAAAATAGCATCGGCGTTGGTCACATGGTCGATGAAGGGCAGACCACCGGCACAAGTACAAGCGGAGGCCGGCATTGTTGTCAGCAACAGTAGTGAGGCCAATAACGCAGTGACAAGCGCCAGACGGATTGTGGGTTTCATAAACAACATCCTTTCTTGCATCATCCCCGCTAAAACCGTAAGCAATGCCGAAAAACGCAATTTTGCTATTGTAGCGCGTATTCACTCCGAAAAGATGGAGTGCTGATCAAGCGCATGGCAAGCCGGTTGTTTCATCCAAACCCAGATGAATATTCATACACTGAATTGCTGCTCCCGATGATCCTTTGCCCAAATTATCCAGCCGCGCCATTACAATCATCTGTTCACCATCACCAAAGATAAAAAGATCGGTGCGATTGGTATCGTTGCACCCCTACACATCAAAACAACGATTGTCCAGGTTGCCCTCATCGCCCACGGGCAGTACACAGATAAATGGCTCATGGGCATAGTAGTCCGCAAAGAGCGCATGTAGATCGGTTGGTGATACGGGGCGGGTAAGCAGCCGCGGTGTCAGAAAAACGGTCACCGCCAGTCCCTTGTAATAATTGCCTACCACCGGCACAAAGGTCGGCGCAAAGTGCAAGCCACTGTACTGTTGCATTTCCGGCAGGTGCTTGTGTTGCAGATGCAGCGCCGAAGGGCGAGGGCTTTGGAGTTTGGGTGTAAAGGCTTGTTCATAGGTTTGGATGAGCCGCTTGCCGCCGCCACTATACCCTGTAATCGCGTAACAGGTGACCGGATAATCGGGTGGCGTGATCCCAGAAGCGATCAAGGGATGCACCAGCAAATTGAAGGCTGTAGCATGACAGCCGGGAACCGCAATGCGTTTGCTGGCCCGGATCTGCGCCCGTTGTGTTGGCTTAAGCTCCGGCAACCCATAAACCCAACCAGGGGCGGTGCAGAAAGCTGGACTAGCGTCAATCACACACGTTTGCGTGTTCGTCACCAGCGGCACGGTCTCACGGACGGCTGCGTCGGGCAGACAGAGAAAAGCCACATCGGCGGCATTGAGTAGTTCGCACCGGCGCTCTTGGTCTTTCCGTCGTTCCAACTCAATGGTCAGCAGTTCAATATCACGTCGTTGCGCCAGACGCTCACCTAAGTGGAGACCGGTCGTCCCCTCCTGCCCATCGATAAAGACCTTGGCCATTCGTTTGCTCCTTCCCACAGCAATTGTCGTCTGGTTGGTTGTAAGCTGACCCATTCAGTGAATGGCAGCAAGCAACCTGTCACAGAGTAGATCCAAAGCCGCACTCCGGTCACTGCCGGCCAGCCGTTCACCGGTGGCTGTCACCACCATATTTTGATAGTCGCTCATCTACAGAAAGTGTGAGGTTTCGACCCGCCACACCTGTCAGGTTTCCAAAACCTGACAGGTGTTCACACTTTCCGTAGATGAGCCTTTGATAGTTCTGGATGTCGTTGGCAAAGACCAGGTCACTTTGACTCTTTTGCAAATTATAGAAGGCTTGACTAAACAATTCGTCTGCTGTCACCCCTGCGGTCGTCTTGAAGGTCACTACCATGAGATCGGGCCGCACCCGCTTGATGCCGTCAATGATTTTGTCGCTGGGTCGCATCTGTAATGTTAACGTTTCAATGTGGTGAAGTCGCTTCTGCTCTTTGCCAAAGTGCTGCATTGTCGTAATATGGCCGCTTTTTCCCACTGCGGTTAAATCTATTGGCGAAAAATCGCAGATCGCCGCCGCCATGATGAGGGCAACAGCTTGCGCATCCGCCAAAACGGCCTGCACAAAAGCCTGAGCATCGGCATTGGTTTCGGGCGTTGCATGAATCCCCAACAGCGCTAACCGGGCCATGGTTGCACTGGAATTGGCGCCAGCCATCTTCGTTTTCACCAGCACAATTTCATGGTTTCCGTCCGGTATCGTACCCAATAGCCTATGCGCTAAACGGTCGGCAATCTCGATACCGACCGTACCGTAAGCCGGCGCACAGAGGGCAAAGTGGGGTGTGACATGAACCACTGTGCCACCAGTAAGTATATAGATACGTTTGGCTGGTGAACTCATCGAAATACACTCCCTTATTTTTTAATTGAAACGCCGCTTATCCATAGTATATAGAGGGCTTCGCCGAGCGTCAATAGACAGATGAACGCGTCGTGATCCGGCATGGGTTGCCCCCTATTTGGTTGCTTGTATCGACAAACTTTAGTATAATTTAAGCACAAGCAATTTACCCGATCTTTACATAATTCGCAGGAATGATTTATGCCGCGCCCAGTTCAATCACCCAACACGCCGCCATCCGCTGCACCGCAACCAGTCGATAACAACCCGGCCCTCCCCCGCGGACCGGCGGCGCGGCTGCAAGCCTTTGTCGAGGAACGACTGCCACCCACGGTTTCGTCGACGCGCGCCTTGGCCGCAGCCAGCAGCCCGACTGTTGACCTGCCCGTCAGCGCCACCCGTCCCCAGGGAGAAGTCGAACAACTGGCGGCGGAACGCTTACGCCAACTGACCGAATATCGCACACGGCTGGCATTGCAGACGCCTCCCACCAGCGACACGCCGCCGGCCGCGATGCGGGCAATGACGCCCGCGTCGGCGCCGGCGGCGACACCCCCAGGGTTGGCAACCAATCGCTGGCTCTCAGTCGGGCCGCAGGCGGTGAAGGCGCCTATCTATAACCGCATGACCGCCTACAGTGGTCGCGTCACCGGCATTGATGTGGCGCCGGGGGGCAAACGGCTCTACATTGCCACGGCCAACGGCGGCGTCTGGCGGTCGGAGGATCACGGCCTCACCTGGCAGTCGCTCATGGATGCTTTTGACCTCAACCCGACGGCGCACCAGGCCGATTCGCAGGCGTGTGGCGCCATTGCCCTGGTGGCCGGTGAGTGGACGGCGCAGGATTTCATCTATGTCGGGTCGGGCGAGGCGAATGGCGCACTCAATGCCTACAACGGCGTCGGCCCCATCGTCTCCACTGACGGCGGCTTGAACTGGTACACCGAGGTCAGCGAACCGTCGCTGTTGGGCATGGCTTTCTATGCGCTGGCGGTTGACCCGGTCGCGCCGACGCGGGTGGTGGCGGCCACAACGAATGGCCTCTACCGCCGTGAACCGGACGCAAATGGCGCCTACATCTGGCGGCAGCAGGTCGCCGGCGACTTTAGTAGTGTCGTGGCTGTGCATGGCGACGGACAGACGCTCTTTTATGCCGCCGAGAAATATGGCAATGTCTACCGGTCGGCGGATGGCGCCGCGTGGACGCCATTGGGTACAGGCTTTCCCACCGAGGCCGTCGGGCGGATCGGGTTGGCAGTTCAGGACTACAACCCCAACATCGTCTATGCGCTGGTGGCGACAAGTACGGCCCAGGTCGGCCCGAACCATGTCGTACAGAAGGAAGCCTACCACCTACATGGCCTCTACCGCCTCGACGTGAGCGAAGGCAACTGGCACAAGGTCAATGGCGTGCCGGAAAAGCTCTTTGGCATCGACTTACAGCGCCCCGGCCAGGGCTGGTATGATCTCGCCCTGGCGGTGGCGCCTGATGATGTCAATCGTGTCTATGTTGGCGGTGCAGCGGTGCTGTCGGACGGCATTCATGATGAGCCGAATGGCGGGGGGGAGTGGGTCGGCGCGCTCTACCGCTGTGAGATCAGCTATAGCCGGCGCAGCAAGCGCTACAATGCCAAGGCGACCTTTATCGGCGGCGCCATTCATGCCGACGTTCATGCCCTGACCTTTGCGCCGGGTGACAGCAACCAGCTTTATGTCGGCTGTGACGGCGGCGTCTTCTATTCGACCAAGCCGGCGGCTGACCCCGAAGAGTCGGCCAATCAGACTGACCTTTTTCAGCCGCGTAACGGCGGATTAGCAACGATGACCATGAATTTTCTGAGCCTCCACCCGACCGAAGATGCGATCTTCTTCTGTGGCACCCAGGACAATGGCGGGCTACGCTACAGCGGCGATGAACTCTGGCAGCTTTCCGCCGGCGGTGATTGCGGTTACTGTGTCATCAACCCGCGCGACCCCTACCATGTCCTCACGACCTACACCTACGGCAGCATCAACCGTTCACGCGATGGCGGTAACAGCACGGCTTATGACCAGGTGGCGGTGCCGTTAGTAGGGGACGAAGCGTGGGGAACGCTCTTCTATGCCCCGCTGGTCGGTGCGCCCTACGATCCGGCCAACCCGGCGACGGCGGATCTACTGGCCTTTGGCAGCAACCGGGTCTGGCTCAGTGAGCGCTTTGGCGGCTACTTGTGGTGGGAAAATGGCTCACCCTGGCAACATGAGACCGATTGGCGCTCTCTACCCACTGGGCAGCGGGAGCAGGATCAACTGCCGGGGTCTGTCCGTTCGCTCACCTTTGCCAATAGCGACAAGCTCTACGCCGGCACCATCAACGGCACCGTCCATCGTTTTGAACGCACGGCCAACGGCTGGCAGAAGATCGATCTGCCGGCGCTGGCCGATACGTGGAGTCCGATTACCGCCATCGTTGTCGATCCGACCGTTGCCAGTGGTAATACCATCTACGCTACCATCGGTGGCTATACAGCCGGGGCGCGCGTCTGGCGCTATGACGGGCAGGAATGGCAGCCATGCCAGGGGCCGGTCGATGCGCCGCATCAACAACTGATGAATGTGCAACACAATGCGCTGGTGATCGATCAACGCAACCCGCACCATCTCTTTGTCGGGGCCGATATTGGCATCTGGCACTCAGCCGACGGTGGCGCGACCTGGGAACCCTTTTCGCACGGCCTGCCCGACGCCGCCGTGCTGGATCTCAAACAGCATCCGGTGACTGGCGCGCTCTATGCGGCAACGCATGGCCGTGGCGTCTATGAGTTCGACCTCTATCAGGTGCAGACGCCGGTGGAGTTATATTTGCGCGACCATCAGTTGGATCGGGGGCGCGTGCGCGTAACGCCCTTGGGCGAAGCCAAACATCCATTGGCGCCGGGGCGTCCGCTCCAAGAAGCTGACAGCCCGGACATCAAGTTTGATCTGCTCAACCAACAGGGCGCTTTTCTGCTCAGCGAACCGACCTGCAACTTCTTTCGCTTTGCCACTGAACTGCCGGAAACGCCGGCGCCGGTCGCCATCTTTACCCATGATGAAGCGAGCCTGGCCAATCGCATCTATGTCCAGGTGCATAGCCACGGCGCCGACTTAGCCCGGCATGTCCGTGTGGTGCTACTGCTGAGCAAAGTAACGGAAGGCATCCCGGCGCTACCCATCGGCTATGACCAACTGCTGCGTAACGGCGCACCGATCGAGAATCGCGACTGGCTCACCGTCGGCTACCGGGATGTCTACAATGTACGCGCTGAATTGCCCCAGGTCGCCTATTTTGAACTTTCCTCGGATCTACTGCCCACCAGTGACAAACTGTCGCCGGACAATCGTTATCTGCTGGTCGCTCTGGCCCATAGCTATGCCGACCCCTTCTATAGCGCCACGGCGACGGGACTGGATCTGCAAGAACGCAAGGTGGCCGGCAAGTGGGTGACAATTGTTCCCTTTACCGGCACACTGCCGACGCCAACGCGACCGCGGCGCAGCCTGGATCCCGACATTCTCGACACTTATCGGGTCAAGACCGGCGATTCGCTCTTTACCATTGCCAAACGTTACTACGGCGACGGCAATCTCTGGCCGCTGATCTACCGGCTCAACAAGGAGACCATTGGCGACAATCCACGCCTCATCCGTCCGCGAATGGTGCTAAAGATTCCCGTGTTATAACCTGGTGCGTAGTCTGGCATAAATACCCTCGGCATAGGCGAACATGAGCCACAAGCGCCACAGCGCATCTAAAGCCAATTTGACAAAATCAATTCCCCTAATTTACAGTAATTAGGAGAATGCATTCTCCTAATTACTGTAAATTAGGGGAATTGATTAACAGGAGCGGAATTTTGGGAACCTATCAGCGAGCAATTCAACCGGCGATCGAAGCCAATCTTTATAAAGGCAAAGCCATTATCATTTATGGTGCGCGCCAGGTGGGGAAAACTACGCTCTGTCGGGCGATTATGCGCAATTATCCAACTGATGCGCTCTACCTGAATTGTGACGAGCCGGATATTCGGCAAGCTTTGACTCATAAGACCTCGACGGAACTACGGGTTATGCTTGGTGCAAAAAAACTGATTGTGATTGATGAAGCACAGCGAGTGAAAGATATTGGCCTGACCCTGAAATTGCTCATCGATACCTACCCGGAAATCCAGATCATCGCAACCGGTTCCTCTTCGTTTGATCTATCGAACGAAACCAAAGAGCCATTGACCGGTCGCAAGATCGAGTACTATCTCTACCCGTTGGCCGTTTCAGAATTGCTCGAACAGGAAAGCCGCCTTGAAATGATGCGCTTGCTGGAAACACGCTTACGCTTCGGCAGCTACCCCGGTGTGATCAACAGCGATGATCCAGCCGCAACGATTGCTGAGATTGCCGGTAGTTATCTTTATCGTGATATTCTGGAGGTGCAAACGGTGAAGAACCCGGATCAACTCCACCGTTTATTGCAGGCGTTAGCGCTTCAGGTTGGCAAGGAGGTTGCATATACCGAATTGGGCACTCTGCTTGGTTTGGACAAAGCGACCATTGCGCGCTACATCACCTTGCTTGAACATGCTTATGTGATTTTTCACCTTCCACCCTTCAGTCGGAATTTACGAAAAGAGTTGGGGAAACAACGCAAGATTTATTTCTATGATGTTGGCGTGCGCAATGCTTTGATCAACAACTTTAACCCGCTGCACCTGCGCCAGGATGTTGGCGCCGTGTGGGAAAATTACTTTATCATCGAACGAATGAAATATAACCAAAATCGCCGCTACCGAGTGAATCACTATTTTTGGCGCACCTATGACGGTCAGGAAGTTGATTATCTGGAAGAAGCGGGCGGGCAACTGGCGGCGTTTGAATGCAAATGGTCAAAAACCGAGCAACGGGTTCCGCCGGCTTTTGCGAAAGCATACCCTAACAGCACTTTTCAGGTCGTGCATTCACAGAATTACCTGGATTTCCTGCTGGCTACCGGCTAGTTTGTAACCCCGTCTATCATTGACTCCAGGTAAACAGCGTAACCAACGTCTCCTCATCGCCGTGATTGCCGGCCTTCAAGATAATTTGGTAGCGTTGCCCATCAGCCGCAATGCCGGTCGTCAGCGGCATCCCAGGGAACAATTCGGCTTCCACTGACAAAGCGGTTATCCCCAACAAGTGTAACAGATGAAAGGCCGTGTCGCCGCCAACCAGGAGCAGGGTGCGCGGATGGCGCTGCCGGATCTGGTCAAGCGCAGCCGCACCCAAGGTGGCGGCGTATTGACGCGCCGTTTCGCCTTCCAAACGCGCCGCGGCGGCCGGCGCGGGGAGATGCAGCGCACAACGTGTATTGTTGCCGCTGCCGGCCACCATGCGCAAGCCATCTACACCACCCGGATCAACTTCATACAGATCGAGCTTCGCTAACTGGCGCAACCGTGTCAACTGCCGGTGCGCCATCACGCTGCCGCTGCCGACAACGGCCAGCATGGGGTATGGGATTGTCGGTGGTTGCTCAGGGGGCGGCGGTTTGCCCCCTTGCGCAGCCACCAACGCCGCAGCAATCACCCCCATCAACCCGGCGCTGCCACAGAAGAGAGCCTGCGGCAGTGCGATTTGTGCTGCTTGATAGAGCGTCTGCAAATCGGCTTCGGTGAGGGCATCAGCAATGAACAGGTGCGCGCCGGCAGCATATTGCGCTTGTAAATGCCGCGTGAGTTCTGTCACGCCGGCGCGCACGGTTGCCAGCCCGATCAGTGCCTGTGGTAACGCGGTTTGTTCCGCAATCAGCTTTGGTAGAGACAAGCTTTGCGCCGCCGCTTGGTCATAAACCAGATAGCCATCAACCAGGCCGCGCCCTTGCGCCGGGAAGGCGGGGGCAATCACGGCGCAAGGACGCGACTTTACGGGGCTGGCCAACGTCATCATGGCCGCGAGTTCAGCGCCAATGTTGCCGCGCAGGGTCGAGTCGATCTTTTTGTACCAGATGGCGTTCGCCGCCTGTGTCACCTGTTGCAACGCTCGGAACAAAGTCTGTACCCGTTCTGCCGCCTGGGGCGGCGGCAAAAAGCGCGAGTCAGAGGAGAAAGCCACGGCGCCGGCCGGTAGTGGGCTGTCGGTTGGTTGGATCAAAATAGTTGCGGGCAACCCAGCGCCTTTACAGCGGGCCGCGCAATCGGCGGCACCGGTGACATCATCGGCTAAGACAAATAACGTAGGATTCGTATACATCGTCAGGTTCACTAATTTGCCATAATTTTAAATAAATTGTAATTTCAATAACGAACTTGTTAATTATATTGCTTTCGTTCTTCCTGCACTTAGGCGCAGGAACATTCGCTTATTTGGTAACTTTACCAGGAAAGGTCTTTATGTTCAATCCTCCAATGTGGTTGATGTTAAAAATTACGGGCGGGTTGGGGTTGCTCTTGTTGCTCTGTTTTGCGCCGCTGCAACCGATGACTGAGTACACGGCTGCCAAATCGTTACAACAGACGGCGCCGGCCGTGATTACCATCACCGTGCAGGCACGACCGGCTAGTCGGCAGGATTTTCGCTTTCATGACGACTTGGGCGACTTTCGGTTGGACAGCGCCGATGTTGGCGATGGCGATGCCTTGACCGATACGATCACCTTTACCGTGGCCGCCGGCGTCTACACCATTACCGAGGCCGTGCCGCTCACCTGGCAGTTGAGTCAGATCACCTGTACGCCGCGAGCCGTGGCGCGGATCGATCTGCGCACCGGGCGCGCCAGCCTTACTGTCGCTGACGGCGACCAGCTACGTTGTACATTTATCAACGAACGGGGGGTAACTGTCCGCACACGCAGCTACCAGGATACCAATGGCGACCGGATTCATAGCCTGAACGAAGCTTATTTGAGCGGCGCAACTGTGACGCTTTACAAGGATGTCAACATTCTCATTGGCAGTCAGGCGACTAACGGTTTGGGCAAAGCGAATTTCAACTACCTGCCGCCGGGACAATACACCGCCTGTGCTGAGGCGCCACGCGATTGGACAAATAGTCAACCGGGGCTTGTCGATACGGCCTACAATGCGCCCTGCTATACCTTCACACTCAACGCCGGCGAAATGACTACCCTCTGGTTCGGCCATCAACAGCCGGGCGACCCAGCTCCTACCCCGCAAACACCGCCGACACGCGTCGTACAGATTGCGCAAGGCGCCGATGTCGCAACAGATAACAGCGGGTACGACGGCTGGACCTTTGTCGATGATGACTTGACGCAAGATGATCGCGGCCCCCGCCTCTATCTCCCATTGGCATCAGCCCGGTAATTGTGGTAAACTGGCGCTTTCAGAAGATTGTTGGGTAGTTGGTTGGCGCGTTGGTTGAGACTTCGGCGTGAGCGCTCAGTCGAACGCTTGTCGAAACCAACGCGCCAACCAACTACCCAACCAGTAACCGAAGGCGCCTTATGACCGCACCACGCTCATCGCTGCAACAGCCAACCTTCTTCTTTATCGGCGTCACCACCGGGCAATCGGCGGCGCAGCGCATCTTTCCCCGCTGGATGGCGGCGCTAGGGCGACCGGAAGTGGCGCTGCAAGGCGTCGATTTCCGTATTCATGATAAACCGGCGCGCTACCGGCAACTGGTCGAAGCGATCAAAGCTGATCCCCTGGCGCTGGGCGGGTTGATCACCACCCACAAGATCGATCTGCTGGCTGCTTCCCGCGATCTCTTTGACCGGCTCGATCCTTATGCCCAACTTTGTGATGAGATCTCCTGCATCTCCAAACGGGGCAGCGATCTGGTGGGTCATGCCATCGATCCGGTGGCCGATGGGCGCGCCTTGGATGCCATTTTGGGAGCGGGCTACTTTGGGCGCACCGGCGGGGAAGTAGTGTCGTTGGGCGCGGGTGGCGCGGCGGCGGCGGTAGCGCTGCACATTATCAATAAACCCGATCCTGCCGACCGTCCGCGCCGCTTCACGCTGGTTGATCTGGATGCCCATCGGCTGGCCCATGTGCAAGCGATGGTCGCCAAACTGCCCACCGCTATTGACTTCTCTTTTCGTCAACACCAGGACCCCACCGCGAATGACGCCCTGTTGGCTGGCCTGCCGCCGGCCAGCGTCGTCATCAACGCCACCGGCATGGGCAAAGACCGCCCCGGCTCCCCCATCACTGCCGCCGCCGAATTTCCGCGGCTCGGCGTCGCCTGGGAACTCAACTATCGCGGCGCCCTCGACTTTATGCACCAGGCGCTTCGTCAACAGGCCGAACGCAACCTCACCGTCGCTGATGGTTGGGTCGCCTTTTTACATGGCTGGACGGGCGTCATTGCCCAGGTATTGGATATTGAGATTACGCCGCCGTTGTTTGAAGCGTTGGCGGCAATTGCAGGCCAGTACCGGTAACTAAAGACAAGAAGACTTTGCCGCTATTCTACCTGTTTACCTATCTACCCAAACCTCGGCGCGACCACCGCAATCAACACCAACGCCACCAATGCAAAGAGCGCAAATTCCAGCAGAACCCGTTGATTCAGATGCTCTTGCAGGCCATGCTGGGCGATCCCCACGATGATATAGAAAATCAGCAACAGCAACAGACCGCCGGTCAGGTTGCTCATGGTCCACCAGTAGTTGAGCGCCCAAGTCACCTGCCCCAGAATCATGCCGGTGATGGCGCCATAAGTCAGAACCGTAAGCGGGCGGTCGGTGGTGCTGCGCAGCAACTCAATCGCCAGCAGGGTAGCCGTCAGGGCGATGAGGGTGCCGGAGAGCAGGCTGCGCGTGCGCGTCTGGTAGACAAAGAGGAACAGCACCAGCGCCGCGCCATACGAAAGCGCATCAAGGATCAACCGGGCGCGGCGGAAGCCGGTCTGTCCCCGTTCCACAGTGGTATAGAGGCTGAAGAGCGCCAGCATCATGAGGCCGCCACTTGCCAGCAGCACCAATACCTGGATGGGGCGGGTGGGCGCCAGCGGCAGGACATAAACGGCGATGATCGCCAGCGCCATCGGCAACGCCCAGAAGGGCCATGTCCAGCCCCGCTGCGCCGGGTTGACAAAGCGGGGATGCGTTGTAATGACACTCTCTACGCCGGCGGCGGCATAGAGCGCCAGCACGATCGCCGCCACCAGGGTCTTGGTCAAGGCGATGCTGACCGGCGACCCCAACGCCCGTAGCGTGATCACAGTGGTCGGCAGGGTATAGAGCAAGCTAACGCCCAGCGCAAAGACAAAGAGCCAGGTGAAAACGCTGATGCGGTCGCGGTAATCGACGGGCAGCGGCGCCGCGCCTGTCCACACTGGGTTTTTAGGCCGTTGAGCGCGGGGCAGCCAGTTGGATGGAAGGAGTTCACGAATGGTCATGAGTCGGTTTGTTAATATTCCTTTTGTCTTGAAACCCATGCATAATTAATTGAAAATCGACAATTCATCATTGTTGATGATTTACGTTAACAGGGCGCGCACGGCATTACTATCAGGGCAAGCGAGCGCTTGTTCCGCTAGGGTGCGACAGGCGACCTGTGTGGAACGGCGCACCGCTGCTTTGACCAGCGGTGCGGCCAGCACCGGCACGCTCAGTTCGTTCAAGCCCAATCCCAACAACAAGGGAACCGCCTGGGGGTCGCCGCCGATTTCGCCACAGATGGAAACCGGGATATTGTGGGCGGCGCCGGCTTGACAAGTCAACTGGATCAAGCGCAGGACGGCGGGGTGCAACGGATCGGCCAGCGCGGCGACACTGCTATTGGTGCGGTCGGTCGCCAGTACATATTGGGCCAGATCATTAGTGCCGATGCTGAAAAAGTCCACTAGCGGCGCAATGCGGTCAGCAATCAAGGCCGCTGATGGCACCTCGATCATAACGCCAATCTTGATCATGGCCGCCTGGTCGGCAGGGACAGCCTCGGTTAGCAGGGTGCGTACCGCACGAACTTCCTCCACCGTGCTAATCATGGGCAACATAAAACGCAATTCGGTTGCACAACTATCGATTGCCGCTTGCCAAAGGGCGCAATATTGCGTAACAAGCAGTTCGGGCTTTGCCAACAAGAGCCGAATGCCGCGCAAGCCTAAAAAGGGATTGGCTTCATGGCCGTAGAGCAGGTAGGGCATCGGCTTATCGCCGCCGATGTCGAGGGCGCGCACGGTCAGTTGCCGGCCGGCCATCTGCTCAACAAAATAGCGGTAGGTGTCCACTTGCTCTTCAAAGGTGGGCGGGTCGATGCGGTTTTGGAAGAGATATTCGGTGCGCAGCAGACCAACGCCGTCGGCGCCATGCATCTGGGCTTGGGTAATATCTTCCGGGTTATTGGCGTTAGCCAGCACAGGGATC
This sequence comes from Caldilinea sp. CFX5, assembly GCA_021405325.1. The sequence continues at coordinate 21,459 of QWII01000078.1, forward strand.
AGCAAGCCGTCGCCCGTATAAGCCGGTTCATGGGCATGGACTTCCGCCGATGCCCGATCCGCCGCTTCCGCCTGCCGCTTGACCTGGTGGGCGGTCAATTCATCAGCCGTCGGTGCGACCAGGAGATAGCCTTCATGACCGTCCAGAATGGCCGCTTGCTCGGGCGCCAGCAAGAGAATACCCTCGCCCAGTGTGCAAACCAGAGGAATGCCCAAGCTACGCGCCAGAATCGCCGAATGCGCCGTGGGGGTGCTTTCGGCCAGGGCAATGCCGGCAATGTGATCAAAGGGCAGTTGGGTGATCTCGGAAAAGGTCAGGTCGCGGGCAATCAGCAGCGCGCCCGGTGGAATCTGGCGCCCCGGCTGGGGGTCGATGAGCGGGGCATCCATCTGTTTGAGTAGCCGTTGGCCAATGTCCAAAATGTCGATGGCGCGACCGGCCAGATAGTCATCGCCCAGGTTGCGAAAGAGCTCGGCCAGATGATTGATGACGGTTTGGGTGGCATTGAGCACCGGCTGTCGCTCTTGAAAGATCGCTTCGCGCATGGCCTGTAATAACGTCTGGTCATGCAAAATGACGCGTTGGGCAGCGAAAATATCAGCAATTAAGTTGTTGTTGGCTTGAATCAATTCGGCCAGTTCGGTGTCAACGGCCTGTTGCGCCGCCCGGAAGCGCTGCCATTCGTGCTCAGGATCAGCCGCCGGCCCGCTGGTCGTTGTCAGCGCGGACAGGCGCCAGGTGCGGTAGATAAAGATCTGGCCGATCCCAACGCCGGGGGCGGCAGGCAGGCCACGGAAAAGCGTGGTCATATGTGTAAGGCCGTTAAAATGGTACACAAGGTATGTAGCGCAATCTGCGCATCCGGCCCTTCGGCGCGCAGTAACAGGATATGACCGTGACGTGCTTGGAGTTGCATCAACTGCAGAATGCTTTTAACATCGACAAAGGACGACTGACGCGTCAAATTTTGCGCATAGATCGTGGCGTCAAACTGGTTGGCAGCCTGCACCACATCTTTACCCGTGCGCAAATGTAAGCCGGCTGGGTTGGTAATCGTGACCGTTGTCGAAAAGCTCTCCATTGTCAATAGTTTATTGTATTCTTAGGCAGTTAGTTGGTTGGTTCGTTGGTTGAGCCTGTCGAAACCAACGAACCAACCAACTAACAAGACTATTCGCGTACAATCTTCGGCAGATGACAAGCCTCCTCCGCCGCTTGATTGACTGCATGCAACGAATGGGCAAGGCTGGCCTCCAACGCCGCCACGAACGCGCCTTCTACCAGCGGCGCATTGCTAATCAGACAACTGGGTTGCATCGTCGCTGGCAACAACTCAAGCGCCAGTTCCGCACTCAACACGGCGCTGCCCAAATCAACCAGGATCAGGACGCCGGCGGGCGTCCAACAGCGTTGAATCGCCGCCGCAATTTGGGCCGCATCGGTGCCCAGCACGGGGGCGCCACTCTGTTTGTCAACCAGCCCGGCGGCGATTTCGATTTGCACTTGCTGGTCGGCCATCTGGTCCGCCATCTCTTTGACCCCGCGCGCCAGGGTCAACGAATGGGAGACGATCACCAGGCTGACCAGCGCCATCTTATTCCACCCAATCCAGTGTGCGCGCAACGGCTTTTTGCCAGTTGTGATAGCCGGCCGCGCGGCTGACGTCATCGACCTGGGGCTGCCACTGGCGATCTACTTGCCAGTTGCGCCGCAGCGTCGCCAGGTTGTCCCAGAAGCCAACCGCCAGACCGGCGGCATAGGCCGCACCCAGACTGGTCGTCTCTGCCACTTTGGGGCGAATCACTTCCACGCCCAAAATGTCCGCTTGCAGTTGCATCAGGAAATTATTGGCCGTCGCGCCGCCATCAACCTTGAGCGTTTGCAATGGCACACCGCTGTCGGCGTTCATCGCCTCCAAGACCTCGCGCGTTTGGTAGCAAATGGATTCCAGCGCTGCCCGGACAATATGCGCCCGATTGACATAGCGCGTCAAACCGACAAGAACGCCACGCGCATCGCTGCGCCAGTGGGGCGCGAAGAGGCCGCTAAAGGCCGGCACGAGATAGCAACCGCCGCTGTCAGTTACGCTTTGCGCAATGGCTTCGGTTTCGGCGGCATGGTTGATCAGCTTCAAGTTGTCGCGCAGCCATTGCACTGTCGCACCGGCCATGGCAATCGATCCTTCCAAGGCGAAGGTAGGGCGTTCGTTGCCGAATTGATAGCAGACCGTTGTCAGCAAGCCATTGCGGCTGCGCACAATCTCCGGGCCGGTGTTGAGCAGCATAAAACAGCCGGTGCCATAGGTGTTTTTGGCCTCGCCGGGGCTGAAACAAGTTTGCCCCACCGTCGCCGCTTGTTGGTCGCCCAAATTGCCGCAGACCGGCACGGCGCCGCGGAAGGGGCCGCTGGTCGTCGTCTTGCCATAAAAACGGGGGTCGCTGCTGGGGCGAATTTCGGGTAAGAGGGCGCGCGGCACACCGAGAATGGCCAGTAACTCGTCATCCCAATCCAGCGTCTCCAAGTTCATCAACATCGTGCGACTGGCGTTGGTGGGGTCGGTGACATGGTGACCGCCGGTCAGTTGCCAGATGAGCCAGGTGTCCACCGTGCCGAAGAGTAACTCACCCGCTTCGGCGCGCGCCCGCACACCGGGGACATTGTCGAGAATCCAGCGAAGCTTGGGGCCGGCAAAGTAGGTGGCGACGGGTAGACCGGTCTTGTAGTAGATCCGCTCGGCATGACCGGCAGTGGTCAACTCTTTGCAGATGCGATCCGTGCGCGTGTCCTGCCAGACAATAGCATTGTAGACCGGCTTGCCGCTCTGCTTGTCCCAGACCAGTGTGGTTTCGCGCTGGTTAGTGATGCCAATGGCGGCAATGTCGGCAGCCGTGGCGCCTGTCTTCGCCAGTGTGGCGCCGATGACCTGGCGCGTCCGTTCCCAGATCTCCATGGGGTTATGCTCCACCCAGCCGCTTTGGGGGAAGATCTGTTCATGCTCCCGCTGATCATAGGCGACAATGGCGCCTGTTTTGTCAAACAGAATAAAGCGAGTGCTGGTTGTTCCTGAGTCAATGGCGCCGATATAGTTGCTCATCTTGGCAATACTCACTGGTTTGTAAAGAGATTGAGAGATTAGGAGATTAGGAGATTGAGAGATTGGCGTAATCTCTCAATCTCCTAATCTCTTTTGTCACAAAAAAGCTTCGCTCATCTACAGAAAGTGTGAGGTTTCGACCCGCCACACCTGTCAGGTTTCCAAAACCTGACAGGTGTTCACACTTTCCGTAGATGAGCCAAAAGCTTTAACTCCCACCCTGCCCCCACGTCTCTTGCGCAGCGACAAATAGATAGTACGCACTGGTGGCGCCGGGATCTTGATGGCCGACGGAGCGGGGGCCTAGATAGCTGGCGCGGCCCTTGCTGGCTTGCAGCATGATGGTGTGTTGCATCCCATGTTCGGCGGCGGTGCGGGCGGCGCGCAGCGCTTGGGCAAGGCTTTGGCCGCTGGCGACGGCTTGTTCCAAGGCTTCCACCGCCGGCGTCAGGGTGTCGAGCATGGTCTTTTCTTCGGTGTGCGCTTTGCCCCGCTGTTGCACCCCTTCCAGACCGCTGCGAAACATTTGGGCCAGCCGCATCAGATCGACCTGGGTTAGATCGCTGGGCAGATCCTTCGCCGCCCGCAGGAAAAAGGCGCCGTAGAGCGGCCCGGCGGCGCCGCCGACACTGCTGATCAAGGTCATGGCGACATTGCGCAAGAGGGTGCTGACATTCGGGTAGCCGGCCCCTTCTTCGAGCAGGCGACTACAGACCTGTTCCATGCCGCGCGCCATGTTGGCGCCATGATCGGCGTCGCCAATGGCGGCGTCCAATTCAGAAAGATAAGTTTCCTGGGTGTCAATATATTCGCCATAGCGTTGCAGCCAATGGACAAAATGATTCAGCGTAATCTCCTGGCTCATGACCTTCCTCGGGAATTGTCGCACCTGCATCGATTGTTGGTTCGTTCGGTGGTTGAGCTTGTCGAAACCACCGAACGAACCAACAATCGATTACCACCACAACGTCGGCGTGCGGACCGGCGCATCCCAGAGGGCGAGCAGTTCCGGGTCCAGCCGCATGAGCGTTACGATGCAGCCTGCCATATCCAGACTGGTGATATAGTTGCCCACCAGCGTGCGCTTGACCGTGACCGAATAGCGTTCGAGCAGGTGATGCAGGTGACGATAAACGATAAACAATTCATGCTGGGGGGTGCCGCCCAGGCCGCTGACCAACGCCAGCACCTGTTCGCCGGCCGACAAGCGTAATTCGTGCATGATCGGCGCAACGAGCATATCGACCACTTCATCGGCCTTGGTCATAGCGGCCCGCCGCCGACCCGGCTCGCCATGAATGCCTACGCCAACCTCGATTTGCCCATCAGGCAATTGAAAGGTGGGTCGTCCCATTGCCGGCGAGACGCAACTGGTCAACGCTACACCCATACTGCGGGTTTGACGGCTTACCCGCTGAGCAATGGCGGTGACCGCCGAAAGGGGCAGTCCGGCTTCAGCGGCGGCGCCGGCGATCTTTTCCACCAGAATGGTTGCGCCGGTGCCGCGTCGGTTGGCGTCCTGGTCGACGGCGACATCGTCATGGATCAGCACCGAGGCGACTTTGATGCCTTCGTCGCTGGCCATCTCCATTGCCATCTCCATATTGAGCACGCCCCCCATGTAATTCTTGACCACATAGAGTACGCCGGCGCCGCTATAGACGGCACGGGTGGCCGCCAGATATTGATAAGGCGTCGGGCTGGTAAAGATCGCCCCCGGACAGGCGGCGTCCAACATGCCAGGCCCGACATAGCCAATATTCAGCGGCTCATGACCGCTGCCGCTGCCGCTGACCAAGGCCACTTTATTCATCACCGGCGCATCCTTCCGACAAATATAATTTGGCGAATAGTGGACACGTAACAGATGATGATAAGCTAGTTCAAACCCTTCTAAGCTTTCAATCGCCGCATTGGAAGGGTGGTTAATTAACTTGTGCATGGTTTAGACGATCAGGGTTGGTGATCGTGAACAGCGAACAATGTGATTCGTGTTGCGTGATTCGTGAACTGGCTTTACCATCGCTCACGAAGTAGATAGCACGTAACACGTCGCATATAACAAATGATCGATCCGATTATCCTATTGTAGCCAGATTTGGCAATTTGAACAATCTTCATGCACACGGGATCAAAAGCCGTTGTCTGTTTGACCCGCTTTCCATGCTATCATATAATTTCGATCATAGCGAAGTTCAACGTGTTGCGTGTTGCGTGATTCGTGGTATGTAATCATCAAGCGCAATAGGTGAGTCAGCTATGATTTCATGGCCGGTATTGCCAGTTCACACAACACGCAACACGTATCATCTAGAGATAAAGGTTTGTCATGGTTGAGTCCTATCATCCATTGCGGATTTTTTCAGGCTCGGCGCACCCAGCCCTGGCGGCTGAGGTGGCAACGATGTTGGGCGTAAATTTGGGTCAGGCCACGACCCGCCATCTGCCCGACAGTGAAATTCATGTGACGGTCGAAGAAGTGGTGCGCGACCAGGATATTTTCTTCATCCAGCCTTGCTCGACGCCGGTCAATGACAATTTGATGGAGATGCTGCTCTATCTGGATGCGTTTCGCCGGGCAAGTGCGCATAGCATCAGTGTTGTCATTCCCTACTTTCCCTATGCCCGTCAAGAACGCATGGCGCGCGGGCGCGAAGCGATCAGTGCGCGTGTGGTGGCGAATATGTTGGAAAGCCAGGGGGCGCGGCGGGTGGTTTATATTGACATTCATGCGCGGGCGATCCAGGGCTTCTTTAATATTCCCGTTGATCCCCTGAGCGCGCTGCCGCTGTTGGCCGACTATTTCCGCAAACCCGAATATGAAAACGCCGCCATTGTCAGTCCGGATGTGGGACGCGCCAGTATGGCCGGTCGCTACGCCGAATATTTGAACCTGCCGCTGGTGGTGATGCACAAGCGGCGCACCAACTTTAGCGACACGGAGACCACCCATGTGGTTGGTGATATTCAAGGGCGGCGCCCCATTATCATTGATGACATTATGGCCGGGGGCAGCGTTCTCAAACAGGTCGATGCGCTCTATGCCAATGGCGCTGAGGGCAAAGCCTGTTTTGCCGTCACCCACCCGGTGTTGCTGCCGACGGCGCTGGAACGCCTGCAAGCTGACGACCGCATTGAAAAGCTGGTGGTCACCAACACCATCCCCGTCCCCCCGGAAAAACGTCATGCCAAAATCGAAGTGATCTCGGTCGCGCCCTTGCTGGCCGATATTATCTTCCGCGTCTATAAGGGGCGGAGCATTTCGGAGCGGCTGATTTTGGCATAATCATTCGATTCACAGAGTGACACAGCGGTTGCACAGAGACGCACAGAGTGATAATAGGAATTCTCTGTGAATCTCTGTGTTATCTCAGCGGTCTCTGCGAACTTTTTATTGGGAGGAGGCAACTCTTGTTTGGCCGAGGACAACGACCGGAAGCTGATGCAATTGAAGTGATTATTGGGCCGCGGGCGACCTTTAACGGTCATCTGCGCTGTGATACGAGCATTCGGATTGATGGTGCAGTGGAAGGCGGCCATGTCGAGACGCCCTCCAATGTGATTTTGACTGAAAGTGCGCGGGTGCAATGCGATATTACGGCAAAGACCGTGAGCATTCGCGGCGTCTACAAAGGCATTTTGCGCGCCGACCGGGTGGAGCTGCTGGAAGGCAGCCAAATCTATGGCGCGCTCTATGTCAACAGTTTTTACATGGATGACGGTGTGTTGCTGCGCGCCGAACTCAACATTCAGGGCACCGTGGGTGACAAACAGTTTCCGCCCCCCCGCCCCGATCGCCAAGCGTCGATCCCGGTGATGCGCCCGCGCTCAACGCCGCAAAGTTAGAAGACGGTGTATACAATAAGCTATGTCAATCATTTGGTCAATCGTGCCGTTGGGCGCACTGCTTGGATATCTGTTGGGTTCATTGCCGGTTGGGGTGCTGGTTGGGCGGCTCTATGGCGTCGATCTGCGCACCGTCGGCAGTGGCCGCACCGGCACGACGAATGCCTGGCGTGCTGCCGGTCTCAAAGCCGCCGTGCCGACCCTGATCGGTGACGCCGTGAAAGGGGTGGTGGCGATCTGGCTGATCCAGAATCTTTACCGCCTCTTTTTCCCTGAAACGGGGCCGATGGAGGTGGACGAAGCGACCCTGCGCTACACGGCGCTCAAACTGGCGGAGGCGCTGGCCGGCGCCTTTGCCATTATTGGTCACAACTGGTCGGTCTTTCTTGGCTTTAAGGGCAGCGCCGGCGGCATTACCAGCGCGGCTACGACGATGATGATTTCCCCGTTGGTCGGCAGCATGGTCTGGTTGATCGGCGCCTTCCTGCTCTGGTGGACGCGCATTGCGTCGATTGCCACCTTTGGCGTGGCTGTCAGCGCCTTTGCGATCTTCCTGGTACTTTATCTCAACAAAACTGCCCCTTGGCCCTTTGTGGTCTATGGCGTGCTGGTGCTGGCCGCGGTGGTGGTGGCCTTAGGATCAAACCGCGAGAAGTTACGCACAGGGGAAGAGCGGGTGATCACCTTGTGGTAACGCTGCGCCGCCGACAACATCATTTATGTCGATACTGTCCGGCCTTGCTGCGGCAGTTTGCTTCCGATCCAAGTTTCCACTTGCTCAACTGAAGTGATAGTGGATCAGTTTTCATAATAGAACCCGGTTTGCTTGAAAATGCGGCGTTAGCTTATCCATTGTCCCAACTCCGGCGCAAAGGTTGCGAGATGCTGACGCAGCCGCAGCAAGGCCAAGTCTTTCGCCTTCGCTTCCAACATGATGTCAAAAGGGCGGAGCATGGCATCCCGCGCCGCTTGTAAAAATTCGATAAAGCTGAAGGGGTCGATGAAATCGCTATGTTGATTGGGCAGAGGCATGGCTAAGCGCCGTTGGCGGTTTTGATAGAGATGACGTAGTTCGGTGCGTGAGCTACTGTAGTGGATCTTGGGCTGTTGATCGCCCGGCCAAGTGGCAAGCGCCAAGGCCAAAGCTTCTGTCAATGAATAGCGACCGGCATTCAAACAACGTTGGTGCAAGACATCCAAGACGATGCGCACGCCGGTTCGTTTATGCACCCAGAGCAAATCTTGCAGATCAAAGGTGCGATCATCATTTTCCACCACAACTCGCTGGCGCACGGCCGGGCTGAGGGTCAAGTAATTGCGGACAAAGCGTTCCAGGCTGGCGCGCTTGTCGCCATAGAGGCCGCCGATATGAATCACCACCACCGCTTCAGCGCCCAACCCCATTGCGGTCAATAAGGCTGTACAGACCGTTAACTCCTGGCGCGAGCGTTCTACGCGTACTTCATCAGGGCTGCTCAGTTGAATAAAATGGCCAGGGTGCATGGTCAGGCGCAGCCGTTGTTGGCGCGCCATGTCGCCAATCGCCGCCAGTTCATTCCAACATTCGTCGATCTGCCGGTGAAAGTGGGGCATGGTCGGGTGGGTCAGATAGGGCGCCAGTTGACCGGAGAGCCGGTAGAAGTAGATGTTTTGCCGCTGTAAGTAGCCAAAGATGTCGCGCAGGTAAGCCAGACTCACGCTCAGATGGGGCTGGTTTTGCCAGCGGCGGCTGTCATGGGAACGCAGTGGTTCGCCCAACACATTTACCGGAAAGCCAAGACGATACAGTGGCGGCGTGACGAGCGGTGAGGGGGTATTCGCCGGTGTCGTTTCTGTCATGGCCATTTATGGTTCGATAGCCCGCAACGGCCAGACGACAACATCAAGCCGGCGGACGAAATGTAGCACCGGCGCGATAGCCGGCAGGGTTAGCTTGCTGGCCTGAGCCATTGTGTTCGTAGTGATGGTCGCCGTGGCGGGTTGGAGCGGCCAGGGAATGTGATGAATCTCGCCGATGCACACCTGCCCGCGTCGCCCGATGGTGTAGAGGGCATAGCGTTCGGTGAGCCAGGCATCGAAGGAACCGGGCGTTGACTGGTAGACTTCACCCGTCGGGCCATAGCTACCGACAAACTCGGCGGATGGCGCGTTGCGATGGGTGCGGTGACTGTGGTAGTGAATACTCCTCGCTTTTTCCAAAAGTGACATCTGGGCGTTGAAATAGGGCAATTGAAAGGTCGATCGCGCCACCGCCACGGCGACCGGATTTGCCGCTTCCAGGCTGAAAAAGTAGACGCCACTTTTCTCTACACCCCGATCCCGTACTTTGACATAGGTTCGTACATTCAATTCAGGGAAAGCGGAAAGCCAGGGAACGGCTGGGAGCAATCGCGGTCGAACGCCGGCCATGCGAAAGGGCACCACGCCGAGCCACGCCATGCCGTTCCAGCTATCCAGCGACAATTGCGGCGGCACCAACGCCCGCATGGTTTCCACGGGAATCGGCCAGTGGGCAAAGAGCAGATCCAACCACTGTTGCGCCATCACCCATGCACCAGGCGGCAGCGGCCAGGGGCGATGCGCTTGGACTTGTAGAATTGCTCCGCTCATAAAAAGGCAACCCCTCCATGTACGATGCCAAGCCAGGCGAAACCGGCGGCAATCCACCAGTCGCCGCGGCGCTGGCCCAAATAGAACTGACTGGCCGCGCGCAGAAACCACCAGACGGCAATCCAGACAGCCAGGATACGCCCCGTGGTCGTACCCAACCAGAGCCAGCTACCGAGATCGACAACGCCGATGGAAACAAGGGTGTAACTGGCGGCGTGGTTCATCACCCAAGCAATGCCATAGACATCGCTGCGCTGAGTAGCATAGTGGATGGGGCCGAGTTTGAAAGGATGCAAGGGTGGTCCCCGGCGCGGAATCGCCTTGTCAAAATCAAGTAGAATCGGGAAGAAAAAATGCGCCGTTCCCAAGGCTGCTGTAAAAAGCCCGGAAATCGCTAAGGCAAGGATTGCCAGCGTTACCAGCGCTGACGTACTGTCCATCATCATGCTCTTCTTTCATAAGTGTAGCGGCTTGTTGGTAGCAGTATAGCACAACGGAGGCTACCGAACATCCGCCGGATGATGGGGATTGTTAAAACTTCTTTGCAATTTCTTGCTTTCCGCTTGAAACCTTTTCAAAAACCCCACGTATTGTTGACTAAGTGCGCACGTTGGTTGACCGATAAATGCCACCGAGGGCGGTGGACGGCTACAGGAGGATAAAAGGGGTAGAGGAGAGATGCCATGAGTACGGACGAACAAATTGCCTATCAACCGGAAGGAACGAATTCCGTCAATGTCTATAGCGAAAACAAGCGAGAGTCTATGAATAGTGAAAATAATTTTGCGAATAACAATCCTGACACCAACAGCGGCCCACAACAGACGGCCTGGACCAATTACAGCCAGACCCAAAGCCAGAGCCAAAGTGCGCCGGGGGTTGGCGCAACCCAGAGCAACGGTAGCAACACCGTCACCAATACGCTCTATCGCCACCCGACTGACAAGATGATCGGCGGCGTCTGTGGCGGCATTGCCGATTACTTCCACTGGGATGCATCGTTGGTGCGCATTGTCTGGCTGGTGGCGACGATTGCCACCGGCGGCGGCGGGTTGCTGGCTTACCTGGTGCTATGGGGCCTACTGCCGGTTGGCTCCGTGAAGACAGGGTTGCAACGCCCCGCAGCCTTTGCCCTCAATGAACGCAACATCGGTCGTATGGCGATGGTGCTGATTGCCCTGGGCGGCCTCTGGTTGCTGGCTAATGTGGGCATTCTGCCCGGCATCCTGCGCATCTTCTGGTGGACGCTGAACATCTTCTTCTGGCCGGCGCTCTTGATCGGGATTGGCTATCTGTTGCTGCGTGGCACGGGTAACACGGATCTGCGCGTTGACTTTAACGACTGGAAGAACCGCTTCCAGAGCCGCGCCAATGGTGTGAATGTCAAGATGCCCAACACAGATAGCTTGAAGAGCAGCTTGAATGATGTGCGCAACCGCCTCCCGCTGCGCCGCAGCACCAAAGATCGCCTCTTCCTGGGCGTCTGTGGCGGCATTGGCCAACAGTTGGGGATCGACCCGAATTTGGTCCGTCTGCTCTGGGCCGCCTTTAGCATCATGAGCATCGGTGCGGGTCTCTTCCTCTATGTGGCGCTGGGCTTGCTCCTGCCCGAAGAGAAACCGGCGAACCTGACCCCCTATCAACACGTTCAGGATGTTGAAGTGGTTGAAGGCTCGTCGACACGAGTGATGTAATGCAATCAGCGTAACGACGGTTGGCGAAAGGCCGTCGTTACTAACTTGATAAAACCGCTTTCCACAGAGTAAACAAGCGCCGGGTCGTCATGGCCCGGCGCTTGTTTATTGGCTGATCCCACTCCGCTCAATGACCTCACCGTTGCTTAGATGGATCACGGCGCGCCATTGCTCCGATTCCGCCCCCACTTTGACGCCACCCTGTCGCCAGTTGCTCATATAATGGACAGAGAACGGTTCGTCATAGGCGACGTAATAAAGCTGACCGTTGCGATAAAACTCGACATAATTGATCGATTCCGGGTAGAGACTCGCCAGCCGCAGCCACCGCTCGCCGCCATAGCGCCAGTTCGCTTCCAAGCCTTGCAGATAGTACTGCTCTTCTACTGGTATAGCCGGCACAGCAATCCCAATCCCGGCTGCCATGCGGTGGGCAAAAAAGCGATCTTCGCCAGGCATCACCGACCAATCAGCGGGCGGCTCCTGCTTGGTCATGTTGTTGTAGTAGCCCCAAGAAGTACGTGTCTGGTAGGCGACGGCCAGTTGACCCATGGCCTGTGAATCCTCGTTACAGACAATCGGGCGGTTGGGCTGCCAACTGCGCACTTCGGCAATCATGTTGTAGAGCCGTTGGCGGGTGCAGCCGTTGCCGTGAATCAAGATGATGTCGCTGGCTTCGGCAATCTCACGGTTGAGCGAGCCGCCTCGTCCACTGCAACCGGTCGGCAAGCCGCCGGATTCCTGTCGTGCGAGGTCGATCAGGGTGGCGACGCCTTCCGGGTAATAGAGCAGCGGGTGTTGTTGGAAGGGGGGAATGTCATACTCGTTGGCGACCTCAATCATTACATTCGTATAGCCACTCTCTTTGAGAAAACGGGATGCGGTGGTAACGGCATTGCGCACGGCCCGGCCATCGACCAATCGGCGCGCCTGGTCGCCATAGAAGTAGCTGACAATCACTGCCATGCCGACGGCATCGGCGCCGCGGATCAATTTATCCAGGCGGTCGGCGTAGGCAGGGTCAAGACTTTTCCCATCCTCGCCAAAGGGGTTGTTGTCGATGGTCAAGTTGTTGATGGTGAAGCAAGGGCCGCCGCCTTGTAGACCAACAGTGAAGGCGCGCAGACCATAGCTGTACCACTCTGGTAGCGCGGCGATCAGATCATTGGTATGTTGCGCTGGATTCCACTCCTCTTTGCCCCAACGCGCAAAACGCCCTGGATCTGCTTTATCGTCAAAGATGCCTTGGATAAAGCGAGCATTTATGAGCAAGCCGTGGGCGTTAGGGTTACTGCCGGGGAGTTCACTATAGATACGCACACCATTGATGAGAAACGCTTCGTCTTGCATAGACAAGTGAGTAATTGTCATTCGTAATTTACCTTTCTATTTACTTTTTTATCTAACAGAGAAAGGAGTTTTGTTCCTAAGCCGCCAATGCCGCCATCGCTCCGCTATTTCGACCAACATAAGGCTGAATGGGTTATTGATGAAGAATTTCTAAAAATACTCGCTCATCTTCAACAAAGTTTGAGTATGTGGCTTTCAACATCCTGGGAATCTATAAAGTAGACATCTAAAATTAACAGTTGCTAAAAGCTTTCATGTACCTCTTTTTTGTGGTATCATTGCACCTAAATCGTGGTAAGCCTGCAATACGAGGAGGACAAGACCTATGACAGAAATTGCTGTCACGATCAACGATGAACGGAAAGCTGGTCTTTTGGTTGAGCTACTATCGGCGTTGGATTTTGTGATTGATGTTCATATGAACGGCACGAATGCTGCTAGTTCAGCGGATAATGGGTATCACGATCCAAGACAACCCTTGATGGAAAAAGAGGTTGCTGCTTTTGAAAAGTTACATACAACCCTAGTTGAACGTTACCTAGGCGAGTACGTCGCTATTCATCAAGGCCAGGTCATCGACCATGACAACAACCAAATTGCGCTGGTCGATCGTGTTGAATGCACCTACCCAAACACAGTAGTTTTAATTCGTCAGGTTCAGCAACAACTACCGCCACCACTGATCATCCGATCCCCACGACTTGTGAGAGAATAATGGCCATCACCTTCGTTTATGACAAAAGCTATGAACCTGCCGCCCCAATTGTTACCGTGGTTATCCGGCGTGCAAAGGAATTGACACTTCCCGCCCTCCTTGACACTGGGGCAGATTGTTCAATCTTCCCTGTTAATCTATTACGTAGAATTGGCGCTACTTACCTTGAGACACGTAACATGGTCAACCCGACCGGCTATGCACAAACGGTTAATTTATACTTGGTTGAGGTTCAGATTGGCTCTTATAAGATTCCTGGCGTCAGGGCTGTGGGTCTGAAAACTACCGAAGCAATTCTGGGGCGTGATGTTCTCAACCAACTTATCATTACACTTGATGGTATTGCTGGCACAACCGAAATTAGCTGAACATTTTCGATGACACAGCAGACTTGTCTGAAGTTGCTATGTCACCCTTTTAACCCCTGCGTCGCCACCCCTTCAATGATATAGCGCTGTAAAAATAGGTAAATCACAAAGATCGGCGCAATCGTCAACACGGCGGCAGTGGTAAAAAGATGATACTCCACAAAGAACTGCCCGACATATTCCACCAACCCCACTGTCACCGGGTACATCTCCGTGCGCTGCGCCACCACCAGCGGCCAGAGCAGATCATCATATTTGAAGATAAACATAATGATTGCCAGCGCTGCCAGATTATGCCGCACCAGCGGCATGACCACGCGCCAGAAGATGCTAAATTCATTCGCGCCGTCAATGCGCGCCGCGTCGAGTAGATCGCTGGGGACGCTCAACATCGCCTGGCGCATGAGGAAGACGCCAAAGGGCGAGATAATCCAGGGCAGGATCATCCCCCAGTAGGTGTTGATCATCGGGATGCCGGTGACATCTTGAATGCGCAGCAGAATCTTGAAGAGGGGTAACAGATAGGTGACAAAGGGCACCATCGACGCCGCCAGCATCAACCAGAAGGTGAAGTCGCCCAACCAGGAGGGATCTTTGACAATTACATAGCCGATAAGACTGCTGGTAAAGAGCACAATCAGCGTCGAGCCGCCGGAGTAAATAAACGAATTGAGGAAGTAACGCGCAAAGCGGGCGTCCCACACTTCCGGGTAGTTGGCGGTCGTCCACACCTCCGGCCACCAGGTAGGAGGAATGGCGCGCAGTTCTGCCGCCGTCTTAAAAGAGGCAATGACCACCCAGTAAAAGGGGAGGAAAAAGATCGCCGCGCCGAGCAGCAGCAACAGATAGACCAGCGTGCGTCCCAGCACATGTTGCAGCCGCTGACCGATCAGGGTCTTGTTCTGACCTTCAGAAGAAACTCTACTGCGATTAACGGTTGTTGGTGTAACGCTCATCCGTTTTCTACCCGTGGCTTAGGCCAAACCAAAGCACTTTACACAAAGAGACTCTTTGAATGGTTCACGCAACACGCAGCACGCACTGCCTTAATATTCGTAGCTCGCCCGAATAAAGCGATACTGGATATAGCCCACCGCCACCATGATGATAAAGTAGATGGCGGACATAGCGCTGCCATACCCTTCATGACCGTAGGCAATCGCCTGGTTAAAGATGTGGAAAGCCATCAAGTTGGTAGCGAAGTTAGGCCCACCGCGCGTACCGCCGCCTGCTTCGGCTGTCATCACATAAACTTCGGTAAAGGCCAGAAAGGCGCTTAGGGTGGTGATGATGATGACAAAGGTGATCATCGGCATGAGCAACGGAATCGTAATGTGCCAGAAGCGCCGCCAGCTATTGGCGCCATCCACCTGCGCCGCCTCATAATAGACGGCCGGGATCGCCTGGAGGCCGGCCAGGAAAAGCACCATGGCGTAACCGGCTTCCTTCCAGATGCGCATAATCGCCAGTGAACGGAGCGCCCATTCCGACGTCGTGAGCCAGCGAATGGGGGCGATGCCCACCCAATCCAACATGATGTTGAACAGCCCTTGTTGGCCCGGCAGGTAGAGATAACGCCAGACCAGCGCAATCGCCACCAACGGCACCACATAGGCGGTGAAGTAGGAAACGGTGAAAAAGCCGCGCACCGTTGTATTGCGGATCGTGTTGACTGCCACCGCCAGCAACAAGCCCAGTCCCACCACGCCCGGCAGCACCATCAAGGTAAAGTAAAAGGTCACTTGCAGCGACTTCCAAAAGATCGGATCATCAAAGAGCAGCTTCTGATAGTTCGCCAGCCCGGCAAATTCAAAAACCCCCGGCTCCTTAACAAAGAAGCTCCAGTAGAACATTTCCAAGATCGGCAGCCAGACCATCAGCCCCATAAAGAGCAGGGCGAAGCCGATCACAATCTTGCCTAACGGATGTTTGGGTAGCCAGCGTTCGGTGTACATAGTGATGATTGAGCATAGAGACACGAGACAGGAGACACGAGACCGCCTCAACTCGTACTAGGAATTAAATATTCCTAATTTTTCTTGTCTCCTGTCTCCTTGTCTGATTTAGCCGGCTGCGGTCAACCACTGCGGGTTGGCTTCATAGTCGGCGGCGCTGAGAATGCTCCATTGGGGGTTGGCGCTGAGGAAGGCGTTGCCCTCTTCGTCGAGCGCTTTGAGGACGGTGGCGATGTCCTGGCCTTCGTCGCGGATCGAGGGCAGGGCGCGACCGAGGATGTCGGTCAGTTCGCGCGGGTTGAAGCCCCAATCGACGCTATTTTCTGGGCGGTTCTTGACGGAAACGGCGGCCCACTGCGTGCCCGAATCAGCCGAGAAGTTGGGATCTTCCCACATCGACTTGAGGCTGGGCTGGACGCCGCGCAGCTTGCAATATTTCGCCAGATAGGCCGGGCTGACGAGATAGCGGTAGAAGGTGAAGGCCGATTCCAGGTTGCCCTCGTTCTGCGTCGTCACCGTAAAGCCGACATCGGGGCCGCGGTTGCCATAGAGCGGTTCGCCGGAGAAGGTCGGATCGACGCGGATGCCCCACTCAATATCGCCGTATTGGGTATCCATAAAACCGTTGAACCAGGTCCAGTTATAGAGCGTGACTGCTGTGCCGGCGCCAAAACGTTCGCGCGAGTTGAGACCTTCGGTCTTGCTATCTAACTTGTGAACGTCATAGAGATCCATGACAAATTGCCAGGCTTCCACACCGACGGCATCGCCTGTGCGCACGACGGACTTGGTTTCAAATTGATTACCGTCAATGGGGCCGCCGATTTGGTGGCGAAGCGCACCTTGCACCGACCCTTCGTTGCCATAGAAGGCAAAGCCGCTGCGCGTCAACGTATCGCCATCCCATTGGGTCACTTCCTTGGCCCAGAGCAGGAAATCATCCCACTTGGCGGGAATATCTTCCGGCTTGTAGCCCAACTCGTCGAGTAAACCGATGTTATAGTAGAGTGCGCCGGCAAAGACGCCATTGGGCAGGCCATAATATTGCGGCTCTTTGTCACCGACGGCAATGTGGTAGAAGTTGGCGGTCAGATCACCCATCTCTTCTTTCACATTCAGCACTTCCGAGGGGATGGGGCGCAAGACATCCTCTTTGGTCAAGGTGTCGAGGAAGGTTTCATCAATGGAGGAGACATCTGGTGCATTGCCGGCAGCTTTGGCAGTCAACAGTTTCTGTTGCAATTCGCTTTCCGGCACAAATTGCATCTCAACCGTGATATTGGCATTGGCCGCGTGAAAATCAGGAATCGCCTCTTTTTCCGTCATCTCGTTGATGGTGCGGCGGTCGGTGAACCAGGCAATCAAATTGGTGGCCTCACCGCCGGCAGGGGCGGCTTCCGATGCTGCGCCACCACTGGGCGCGGCGGCGGGTACACAAGCCGCTAAGACGGCGCCGGCCGTGACCGTACCGGTTAAGAGCATGAACTGACGGCGGCTGTAGCGCTGGGAAGCCAAACGATCAATCACCTTCATAGATTCCTCCTTGCAAACCGATGGTATAGAACTGGATGAACTGGTTGGGAAACGAAGTGAGTGCGCCTATGATACCTTGTTTGGGTTGATTGTGCAAATGCGTTTTTGACAGAACTGGGAGCGTGAGCGACCAGTTCTGTGCTTTTACCCTACCGCCAGTGCTCCGGCAGCACGGGATCACCCAACTCATAGCGCGCACTGAGCCAGCGCGCCTGGACTACTCCATCTTTATAACCAGAGTGGGCCGACACATAACGTTCGACCGGGCGACCAAAGGCAGCAAGCAACGGCGCCGTGTGCGCCGGATCATCACCGACGACTACCTGCGTTGCCGCCTGGACCTGTGCCGCAAAATGCACCGGCTCGTAATAGGCCAGCGTCTGCCACACTTGCGCCGCCTGTTCCGGGTAGGTGCGCACATAGTCGTTGATCTCTTCGCTGGGGTAGGCGCTAGTGCGTGGCGTCAACGCTGCCGCCGCATAGAAGAAACTAGGGGTATAGTAGAGTGCATCCACTTGCGGTCGCAACGCGGCGGTAATCAAAGCCAGATCACCACCGACAGCGGCAATCTTCTGTTGATCGACTTCTGGTCTTGTCGCCAAAAAATCGATCACCCGCAAGCAGTCAGCGACGATGCCGCGGTAGATATAACGCTGTGGATCATCGATTCCAGTGGTCAACAAGCCAGGGTAGGCGGCGGCAAAGGGTTGATCCGAAAGCCGCTGGCCACGGTGACAAAGGGCAACCGAGACATACTGTTGACGCTCTTCGTAGGGCGGCACATGAACAACACTGCCATAGTTAGGCAGTTGATAGAGTACCGGGAAGGGGCCGCTTCCGTGCGGCACACAATAGTAGGCAAAAATGCGATAGGCGCCCAAACTGGTCAAACGGAGACCATAGACTGTACCGAAATCCGTGCAACGGATCGCCAAGGGTGTCAACTCTGGTGCAACCGGCAGCGCAGTCAGTTCAGCATCCACCTGGCGCCAGTAGTGGTCAAAGTCGGTTGGTTTTGTGGTAATAGCAGGCATGATCGTTGTCCCTTTCACTGGCTATTCGGTCGGAGTTTTTCCTGGAAAAAGGCTTCGACAATCGCCTCGTGCGTGAAGCTGTTGGCATCGTGGGCGTAACCATCATAGGCGTAGAGCTTTTTCTCGGCAGAAGCGATCCGTTCAAAGAGGGCATACCCCGTCTCCGGCGGACAAACATTGTCCTGCAAGCCGATGTTGACCAGAATCGGACAGCGAATCTTGTCGGCAAAGTTGTGGCAATCGTAATAGGACCAGGTTTCAGCAATCGCCGCCCGACTCTCCGGGTGGAGCCGCAAATAGTCGTTGATCTCCTGGTAGGGGTAGGTATGGGTCAGTTCAATGGCGTCGATCACCCCGGCCAAGTAGGGCGCCCCGGCGGAAGCGGCGGCCACTTGGGGGCGCATGGCCGCGGTGAGCAAAGTCAATGCGCCACCCTGGCTGCCGCCGCGAATACCGATCCGGCTGCTATCCACTTCGGGGCGCGTATTCAGAAAATCGATCACCCGCCAGGCATCAACATAGAAGCCTTTGTAACCATAGCTGTGGCGGTCAATAATGTTGTGCGCCAACAACCCCGGATACCCAGGATTGAATTGGCGGTTGCTACGTAATTTACCGCGTGGCGCGGCGCCAAAGGCGGCATATCCTTTCGCTGCATGAGCTTTGGGCAGGGTCGGCTCACTGATATAGCCGGGATAAATAACCATTGCCGACAGCGGCTCCGGGCGGTGGCGCGGCAGGCAGTACCAGCCGGCAATCCGTACATCTTCCAGACTATCGTAGTGGACTTCAAAGACCTCAACCTGCGCCGTCGAGCGCAGGGGAACCGGCGTCAGCGTTGCGTTCAGCGGGAGCGCTGTGGCTTCCGTTTCAACCGCGTGCCAAAAAGCATCAAAATCGGTCGGTTTGACAACCGCGGTGCCATAAGCGGCAGGGTTCGTGGTCGTGGGCAAAATCAGCCTCCTTTGGTGATTGATCCAGGTGGATGGTTCGATCATGGATGACATGGTTGATGGTAACTAGTCAGTTTGCTCGTAGCCGGTTCGTGACCGGCTGGCAGACGCCGGTCACGAACCGGCTACGAGCAAACGAATTGCAATTGTGAGATGATCTGACCGTAGTATACGGGTTTCTCTATATTTCGTCCAACGCGTTTTATGATGCACTTTGTGCTATACTATAATGAACTAGCTTAACCAATCATGCCAACGGAAAACGCCAATGACCCAATCACCCAATCTACCCATTCAAGCCAACAATGCCCTCTACTATTACCATGATCTGCCGCGCGCCACGCGTTTCTACCAGGAGCTACTGGGTTTTGAACTGGTGGAAGATTACGGCGTTGCTAAACTTTTCCAAGTTGCTGCGTCGTCCTACCTCATGTTGATCGACGGCAGCATTGGCCGGCACAGCGCCGACGAGCCGAAGACCGTCACCACCGCCTTCATCACCGATGAACTGGAAGGCTGGTATGACTACCTCTCGGCACAGACAGTGCCCATGCGCTGGGCATTCAACTACAAACCGGGCAAGCCGCACGACGGCTTTGTTGCTATCGACCCGGAAGGCTACCTGCTCGAATTTGAACGCTTCAACCCACACCCCGAAAATGACAAATTGATGCCCTTCCTCGCTCTCCTGCCTTCGCTCTACCCGACTGCCGACCAAACGACCACGCGACCACGCGACCTCGGCGTCAAAGCCACCGTCACCTGGCTCTACTACCGCGACCTGGAACGGGCCGGGCGCTTCTGGCGGGAGGTAATGGGCAGCCAGGAAGTGGTCGATCAGGGCTTTGCCAAAATTTTCCCTACCTCCTACTCCGGCTTTATCGGCCCGGTGCGCGCCGGTGATGGGTTGCATCCCTACACTGAACAGAAGGGCGTCACCGTTTCGCTCTTTACGGATAAGATCGACGAATGGTTCGCCTACCTCCAACAGCAGCCCGATTTCGATCTACAAAATGAGGCCGTTATCCTCGAGATGGATCGGGTGCGCGACTTCCTCGGCTTCGACCCGGAAGGCTATTTTATCGAATTCGACGCCTTTATCGACCACCCGGGGAATGCGGGGTTGCGGGCGCGATTGGCGGCTGTACCGACTATATCAAGGCTGACAAGGTGACAGGGTGAGTGGGTGATGATGGCTTTCCGTGAACGGTTTCCGATTTTTCAAAAGAAAACTTATCTGAATAGTTGCTCACAAGGCGCGCTGTCGATTGATGTGCAACTGGCCTACGCCCAATACCTGCGTGATTGGGAGGAGCTTGGCTCGCCGTGGGAGCTGTGGGTGGAGAAATTAGAGGCAGTGCGCCATGCCTTTGCCGGACTGATCAATGCTGAGGCGGATGAGGTGGCGGTGACGGCGTCCGTTTCCCACGGCGTCAGCGCGCTGGCCAGTGCCTTGGATTTCAGCGGCAAACGCAACAAAGTGGTGGTGAGCGATTTTGAATTTCCCACCATCGGCCAGATCTGGGATGCGCAACGTCCACGCGGCGCCCGGATTGTCCAGGTGCCGGCTGCGGGCAACAGTATTCCGCTGGAACGCTTTGCCGATGCCATTGATGATGAGACGTTGATCGTCTCGATCACCCATGTCTGTTACCGCAACGGCGTCATGCTCGATGTGCCGGCGATTGTGGATCTGGCCCATCGCAAGGGGGCGCTGGTGCTGCTTGATGCGTACCAGACGCTTGGCACACAGCCCATTGATGTCAAAGCACTAAAGGTCGATTTCCTGGCGGGTGGTACGCTGAAATATCTACTGGCTTCTTCCGGTCAGGCGTATCTCTATGTGCGCAAAGCGTTGTTGCCGCTGCTCAACCCCAGTGCCGTAGGCTGGTTTGCTCAGGCTAATATCTTTGCCATGGATCACAAAGCGCATACGCCTTCACCCACGGCGCGCAAATTTGAAGCAGGTTCACCGCCGGCGCCCAATCTTTATGCAACACTGGCCGGTATCAAGTTGATCCAATCAATTGGCGTCGAACGTATTCAACGCGAAGTGAGCGAAATCACCGGGGCGATCAAGGAAGGGGCGATGAAGCGGGGTTGGAATCTGGTTTCGCCGGTTGACCCCAGCAAACATGGTTCGCTCATCACCCTGCGTTCGCACAAAGTCGATTTGCTGGTCAAGTGGCTGGCGGAGGATGACATCATTGTTTCCAGTCGCGACAACAATCTGCGCATCTCCCCCCATTTTTACAACAACCAGGCGGATGTGAACCGGTTGATCGATTGTTTGACGAAGCATAAGCCGTTGTTGGTGTGAAACATGTTGCGTGTTGCGTGAACCGGGGGACAAGCGGCTTGTCAGTCGTGAAGTATAGTTTTTAGCGAAGCATTTTGCAACCGAATCATCGACTATGACACACGCAACACGCAACACGCAACACGCAACATCACCTGCCTTTGACGCTCTGGTGGATCGGTTCCCTTTAGAGGTGGTTGATATATCCATCGGCGAGCGGCTGTGGCATGTCACCTGTGTCACCGATCAAGACGCCCTACTGGACGGCATTGTGGAGGTGGAGCATGTGCCCTATGGTTTTTTGCTCTGGGAATCGGCGGTGGCGGTGGCGCAGTTGTTGGTGCAGCGGGGCGACGAACTACCAGACAAACGGGTGTTGGAGTTAGGGGCAGGGGTTGGCTTGGCGGGTCTCGTGGCCCAAGCATTAGGGGCCACTGTCTGGCAAACCGACCATCGTGCCGATCTGCTGGTGCTGGCGGAACAGAACGCCCGCCAGAATCAAGTTCCTTTGCCCCACCAATTTCTAGCCGACTGGCGCACCTGGGCTCACACACCGCAATACGATTTTATCCTCGGCGCCGACATCCTCTATGAGCGGGCCATGCACCAATATCTCGCCCCGATCTTTCGGCAAAATCTGGCCCCTGGTGGTCAACTTTTGCTGGCTGACCCTAGCCGCCCCCAGGCGTTAGAGCTAATTGCCCAACTGGAAAGCGAAGGCTGGCGCATCGACATCGCCATGCAGACGCTTCTGCTGCCACTCTTGAAACGCAATAATAAGCCGGTGAATGTGGCGTTGCTCACCTGCCAGCGGTAAGTGGTTGAGAGATACAAAGATTGAGAGATACAGAGATTAAGAGATTCGTCGCATCTAATCCCTTAATCTCTGTATCTCTCAATCTCTTACGCATACGTCCGCAGCATCGGATGCGTCGGGCGCAAGGCCGGCACGCCGCGCAGGTGGAATAAGTCTTTGGGGGTGGTGCTGGGCGCGAGGACGCGCAGACAGTTGGGTTGGATTTCGCAGGTGAAGGGAGTGGCGCCGCTGGGTTCGGCGTCCAGGTGAAAGGGAATGGCATTTTGTGCCTTGACCGTCACCTGTCGGCAGCGACGAAAGATCACATTGGGGTCTTCGTCATGGTTTTTAAGGCCCACTTCCAGGGTAAACTTCAGCAGATCCGGCCAGTGACGACCACGCAACAGCCAGACTTCAAAACGCCCATCATCCAAAATGGCCGGAGCATTCAAGCGCAATTCACCACCAGCGTAAAAGCGGCAATTGCTAATGTTGATCAGCAAAAACTCATCTTCAATCGTCTCACCGTCAATGGTGACGCTGGCGGGTTGACCATTGCACTCCGGCAAGTAGCGTAAGGCTTTGGCGGCATACCCCAACGGGCCAAAGCGTTTAAAGAGCTTGGAGCGCGGCTCAATTCGTTCGACCAAATAGCCATCCGCCCCAGTGCTGGCCCAGAGCAACCAGTAGCGGCCATTGTTGCACAGCCCCATGTCGGCCCGCTGAATCCGCCCACGCATGAGCGCTTCGGTCATTTGAAACAACGATTGGGGGCGCAAAATGTTAGGGCTTGTCCCGCCTAATTCACGGGCAAAGGAGTTAGCGGTTCCCAACGGCAAGACGGCCAGCACACTCTCGCTATGCACCAAGCCATTGGCGACTTCATTCAATGTGCCGTCACCGCCGGCAGCAATCACCAGGCCGCAATGGCTTTCCGCCGCCTGGCGCGCTAACACTGTGGCATGGCCAGGGTAGGCGGTCGGTTGTACGATGACATCCCAACCCCACTTACGCCAAAGATAGGCAACCTTGGGCACCCATTGCTCCCAAGAGCCGTAACCGGCATGGGGGTTATAAATCAATTGAACACGCGATGATAGAAAGGCATTCATACTTCGGCTTCAACCAGGAAATCGACCAGTTCATCGCTGGCGTTCTGTAGTTCTTCTTCATCACCAACTCTGGCCGCCTGATAGACATTGTCAATGGCGTCAACGATCTGTTCAGCCAGATCAGGGTCAAGGCTGGGCGTTTCCAAAACGTTGCGCGCCCGATCCAGCAAGGCCATGGTGGCTTCATCAAATTCAACTGCACCGGCGACTTCTTCCGCTTCTTCATCTTCTTCAACAGCAATGAGGTCGCCGTAGGCATCGAGCCTGGCCTGGCTGGCCGCAATCTGATCGGGGGTCAAGCGCCGGCGTTCGGCATGCAGCCGTTCAGTCACTCGTTTGCCGCTGCCCCGCTCGGTAACAGTCACATCTAGAATGCCGTTGATGTCTAGTTTGAAATTGACGGTGACATCGGCCAGCCCATCAGGGCGGTTGGCTTTGACATCTTCCACCATAAAGTCGCCCAGCAGCACATTCTGCGACGCAACCGGGCTTTCCCCCTGGTAGACCTTGATGTGGATGCTCTCCTGACCCGGAAAGAGGGTGCTGAAAATCTCGCTCTTTTCGATGGGGATGGTGGCGTTGCGGTGAATCAGCGGCGCAAAATGATCGGTGTTGAGCCGTCCCGCCATGGTGATCTGCGCCGTTTCAATGCCCAGCGACATGGGCGTGACATCGACCAGAATGGCGTCGATCTCTTCACCGGCGATAATGCCGGCCTGCACAGCAGCGCCCAATGCGACGGCGGCATCAGGGTCGATTTCAATGTGCGGATCTTGTTCCAGCCGGGCGGAAACCAACTCCCAGACCGCCGGAATGCGGGTCGAGCCGCCGACCAACAGGACGCGATTGATGTCACCGGCGGTTAAGTGGGCATCCGTCAGCGCCTGGTCGATGCTGGTGATGGTGCGATCGAGCAGATCCTGAATGGCCTCGGTAAATTCGGCGCGGCTCACTTCGCGGCGGATATGAAGCGGGTTGCCCTTGGCATCCTGGGCAATGTACTCCAGCGTCATCGTGGTGAAGGGCTGATCGGAGAGACGGATCTTGGCTTCCTCGGCTTCGCGCAAAAGGCGCGCCCACGCCTGATGCTGCTGCCGCAAATCAATCTGATGCGCCTCCTGAAATTCATCAGCCAGGAGGATCGCCAGCCGTTCGTCAAAATCATCGCCACCCAAAAAGTTGTCACCAGCCGTCGCTAACACATCGACGACACCCAGGTTCATTTCGATGATCGAGACATCAAAGGTGCCGCCGCCCAGGTCATAGACCAGGACGCGCAGATGCTCATCGGGGTCTACGCCAAAGCCGTAAGCCAGCGCAGCGGCAGTCGGCTCGTTGATGATGCGTTCCACCTGTAAGCCGGCAATGGCGCCCGCTTCCATGGTGGCCTGGCGCTGCACTTCGTTGAAATAAGCCGGCACGGTAATAACGGCGCGTTGAATTGGTTCGCCCAACGCCTCTTCCGCCGCCTGTTTGATTGTGCGCAGGATATAGGCGGAAATCTCCTGAGGCGTATAGGGCTTGCCGGCCATCGCCACGCTTTCGTCCTTGCCCATCTTGCGCTTGACCGAGCGAATCGTGCGCTCCGGAGCAATGACCCATTGGTTGCGCGCCGGTGTGCCGACCAACAACTCATTCTGCGGCGAAATGCCCACGACCGAGGGCAAGAGGCGCGCCCCCTGGACATTGAGCAGCACCGGCGCCCCTTGTTGAATCACAC
>QWII01000184.1 GCA_021405325.1 Caldilinea sp. CFX5
CTTTCTGACGCTGATCCTTGTGACCTCATTGGTGCGCATCCTTCAGATTGCCGGCATGGCAACGCTCGCCACCTTTTTTAATGTCTATATGGATGATGGCCTGGGCGCGCCGACAGCGCAGGTCGGGCTGATTACCGGGATTGGTCGGCTACTGGCGGTGCCGATTGTGTTGATGATGCCGCTGCTCTCGACGCGTTGGGGGCATCGCCATCTGGTGACCTTTTCGTCCTTGAGTGCGGTCTTCTTCCTCTTGCCCGTCGCGTTTATTCCCACCTGGTGGGCCGCCGGGCTGGGCTATATGGGCGTGCAGGCCGGTTCGTCGATTCGCTATACCGCCTTTATGATCTTTATCATGGCCATGGTCAAGCCGGAACAACGCTCCTTTATGTCCGGCCTGAGCGAGATGACGGCGGGCTTATGTTTTGCCTTGATGGCGCTGGTGGGCGGTTATATCATTGTGGGGCAGGGCTATCAGACGCTCTTCCTCATCGGCGCCGGAGCAACCTTGTTGGGCGTGCTGCTCTTCTGGGGTTACTTCCGCAGCGATCACCCGGCGCACCGAATGGCGCAAGCGCCGGTGACGGGCGATTAGGCTCTCATTTCGCTCCTAGCCAGTCCGTGACTGGCGTCCAAACCCGCCAGTCACGGACTGGCTAGGAGCAGACTGAATTGTTACCCGGCTGTTTCCGGTAGCGGGAGATTGGCAAAGACATCAAGAGCAAGTTCGCCGGTGAGCGCTCTGTTTTGCCAGCGGTAGAAGGCGGCGGCGCCGATCATGGCGGCGTTGTCGGTGCAGAGGAAGAGGGGCGGAATGTAGAGCGCCACCCCAGCGCGCCGACATTCTGCCTCGGCCAGGGCGCGCAGATGGGCATTGGCACTGACGCCGCCGCAAATACAAACTTGCCGCGCCCCATAGGCTTGCGCCGCGGCCAACGTTTTGTGCACCAACACTGCGGAGACAGCGCTTTGGAACGAGGCGGCAATATCAGCAACGACCGTGGCGTCAGCGATGTCCACGCCATCCTGTTGGAGTTGGCGCACCAGGTTCAAGACGGCCGTTTTCAGCCCGGAGAAACTAAAATTAAAGCGATGCTCGTCGCTATGCAATAGGGGGCGGGGCAGATCAAAACGTTCAGCATTGCCCTGTTGCGCAACCCGTTGAATCGCCGGTCCACCCGGAAAACCGAGATTGAGCAGACGCGCCACTTTGTCATACGCTTCGCCGGCGGCGTCATCCAGCGTGCTGCCCAGCAGCCGGTATTGACCGTGATCCTGCATCAAGACCAACTCCGTATGACCGCCGGAGACGATCAAGATGATCGCCGGGAACGCGTCCTCGGGCACCGGTTCAGGGCGACCAGGGGCCACCAACCAGTTGCTATAGATATGCCCCTCCAGGTGATTGACCGGCAGCAACGGTCGGCCACTGGCAAAGGCTAACCCTTTCGCCATATTCACGCCGACCAGCAAACTACCGGCCAGCCCAGGCCCGTGGGTAACGGCAATGGCATCGACTTCGCTGATATGATCCACCCCGGCGCTTTGCAACGCTTCCTCGATCACCGGCTGGATCGACAAGACATGTTGCCGACTCGCTACCTCCGGGAAGACGCCCCCGAAGCGGCGATGCAATTCAATCTGCGTGGCTACGACGTTGCTGGCGATCTGCCGTCCATTGACAATCACCGCCGCCGCTGTTTCGTCACAACTGGTTTCAATGGCCAAAATCCGCATCGCTGTCATTCCTGGTTTGTAAACTTTTACTGTTCATGGAGATTAATGTGTAAATCTCTGTATCGCTCAATCTCTTAATCTCCCAGTCTCTTACGCTCAGTTGTCACCGGGGCTTTGGTACGGCTGGCCCAAAGCAACACGCCCAGACCGACCAGCCCTAACATCGCCAACGCGATCACCTTCTGGGCGCCGCCGTCGAGCAACAGGGTGATCATACCAAAAAGGGCGCAAAAAAGCCAGTAGCCGATGACAATGGTTCGCTCGCGAATACCGGCGTCGAAGAGACGAAAGTGGAGATGGTCGCGCCCACCCTGGCCGGGGGAGACGCCCCGTCGCCAACGGGTAATGACCAACCAGACCAGATCGAGCGCCGGCAACCCCAGCACCAACATCACCGTCGCCAGGCGCGCCCCGCCGATAATGCCCAACGCCGCCAACGTATAGCCGAGAAAGTAAGCGCCGGTGCTGCCCATGAAGATGCGGGCGGGGGCAAAGTTAAAGGGCAAAAAGCCCAGCGTCGTTCCCAACAAGGCCAGCGGCAGGAGGGCGACACTCTGCTGCGGCGGGTCGGCGACAAAGAGCATGTGACAGGCCAGAATCACGCAGAAGATAGCGGCCACCCCGGTCACCAGGCCGCTTAACCCATCCAGCCAGTTGACGGTATTCATCATAAAGAGAAACCAGAAGATGGTCACCGGCCAGACCAGCCACCAGGGCAGCCCATCCGCCCCCCAGAGCAGACCGGGGCCAAAGGGGTTGTTGACATCTTTGATAAAGATCAAACCGCTGATGGCAATGATCGCGACGAGGATCTGCACAAAATATTGCGGCCCGCTGCCCAGTTCATAGCGGTCATCGAGCAGGCCGGCCACAATGCAAACGAGGCCGCCCCCTAACAGCGCCGCCAGTCGTCGCAGCTCATAGAGATCATTGCGGGGTGGAAACCACTGGGTGATTGGCGCCGGCAAGAGCAACGGCAGCAACCAGACCAACGCTACGGTGAATAAAAAACCCAGCGCCAACGCCAGCCCCCCCGTGCGTGGAATGATGCCCTGATGGCGCCGCCGTCCGCCCGGATAGTCAGCCAATCCCCAGCGCAGGCCCAGGCGACCCACCCAGGGCGTCAACCAATAGGTTAGGAGCAGGGCAAAGAGAGCGGTGAACAAGAAGATCATGGTGCAGGCGCCTCAATAATTAATGGAAAACGATTAAAATGAATCGTTTTCCATTAATTATTGGTCAAGTTCTATGGCCGCAGGTTGGTGAGGGTGCGCGGGAAGGCGATGGTTTCGCGCACATGGTCGAGGCCGCAGACCCACATGACGGTGCGCTCGACGCCCAGACCAAAGCCGCTGTGGACAACTGAACCATAACGGCGCAGGTCGATGTACCATTCGTAAACTTCCTGTGGCAGGCGGTGGCGTTGGATGGCGGCGATCAACTTTTC
Organism: Caldilinea sp. CFX5; assembly: GCA_021405325.1. The sequence goes on from QWII01000184.1 coordinate 3,182, forward strand.
GGGGTCGCTCATGCGCTCGCTGCCGCCGATGATTTCGCCATAACCTTCAGGCGCCAGCAGATCGACGCTGCGGCAGACTTCCGGGCGTTCCAGTTCCGGCTCCATGTAGAAGGCTTTGACCTGGGTCGGATAGTGGTGGACAAAGACCGGCTTGTCAAACTGGGCGGCAATGTAGGTTTCGTGGGGGCTGCCAAAGTCGTCGCCCCACTCAATCGCCGGCACCGGATCGGGATAGCCTGGTACTAATTCGCCGGCAGCCGCCGCTTTGTTGATCATCGCCACAGCGTCATCGTAGTGGATGCGCGGGAAGGGGGGCGTGACCCGCTGCAACTGCGTTGTATCCCGCTCCAGAATCGCCAACTCCGGCTGGCAGTCGCGCAGGCAGCGCTGGACAATGTGGCTGACAAATTGCTCCTCAACCTCCATCAACCCTTCCAGATCGCAGAAGGCGATCTCCGGTTCGACCATCCAGAACTCTTGGAGATGGCGACGGGTCTTGCTCTTTTCGGCGCGGAAGGTGGGGCCAAGACAGTAGACTTTGCCAAAGGCGAAGATATTGGCCTCGTTGTAAAGCTGACCGGTCTGCGCCAGATAGGCCGGCTCGCCGTGGTAGTCAATCGAAAAGAGGGTGGTGGTGCCTTCGGCGGCGGCGGGCGTCAGGATGGGAGTGTCAACGTTCAAGAAGCCATGGTTATCCAACCATTCGCGAATGGCGCTGATGATGACGGCGCGCACCCGCATGGTTGCCCACTGGCGGGATGAGCGCAACCAGAGATGGCGATTTTGCATGAGGAATTCGACGCCATGCTCTTTGGGAGAAATGGGGTAGGCTGCGGCAATCTGGCGGATCTCCAGGCTGCGCACGTCGATCTCGTGGCCGCCGGGGATGCCAGGGGCGCGCGGGTCGGCCTTAACCACGCCCGTCAGCGTTAGACTGCTCTCCTGCGTCAACTCTTTGGCTTTCTCAAAGGTCTCGTCATCGACATTGCCGCGAAAAAGGACCGCCTGGCAGATGCCGGCGCCGTCGCGCACTTGCAAAAATTGCAGCTTGCCTTTGCCGGTTTTGTTATAGAGCCAGCCCTGGAGTTTGACCTCCTCACCGACATGATCCTTGAGATTGCGAATGGTTACAACGGGCGTCATGGTGTGACTCCTTCTTGCTGATCGTCAGCTTCGTCAATGTCATCAGAAAACTCTCCTATCTCCTCTTCATCCATGTCGAGGGTAACGCGCGGGCTGGGTTCCGGCTTGGCGTTGCCTGCGGGTGGAAAGAGTGGGGAGAGATCAATTTCAAAATCTTCCAGCCGGCGCCCGACGCGCGAAAAGTGTTCGGCCCGAAACTCATGGCTGGCCGGCGCGCCCGGTCGTAACACGTAGGTGTAGACAAAGACCGACTTAGGCGGTTTGTATTCCTGATCAATGGCGGCCAGGGTCGATTCACGGACAACCGGCGTTTCTTCCGGTCGCTCGCTGCGGGAACGGCGGCGCCGGCGACCACCGCGACGGTCGCGATCGCGCTCATTCTTCCCCGCCCCCTCATTTTTCGCATTGTTGCGGGTACGCCCTTTGGGTGGCGGCTCGGCGGGTTTACGCGGCGCCGGCTTCGGCGTCGCTTCCTGCGTTTTGGCGGTAGCGGGCTTGCGCCGCCGGAAATAGCGGCGGCGATTGCCGCCCCCTTTGCCACCGGCATCACCCCGTTTTTCCCCTGAACTATTGCCATTACTCATAATTTTTCTCACCACCTGTATTAATCGTCTGAACGTGCGCCGATAAAGATACGCCTTTCTCAAGCATTCTGCCGAAGAGGGACGCAGTGACCGCTTCGGCGAAACATAGAGCAGGCGAACAACGTTCAAGGCACGGTATAACTATTCACTAAAGCGCCTTCCGCATTTAATAAACGGACTACGCTCCCGCTCTGCCACACTGGTTCGCTCTGCCCCCAGTAGAGGGCAACTGTAGTGTCGTCACCACTGCCGGTGTGTAACCAGAGATTGCTGCCGGGAAAAATGTTCTGGTTGACAAAGGTATAGGCCGGGCCATTTTCGCGTTCCAGCCGCCAGCCATTCAGGTTGACCACATCATTGCTATCGTTGACAATCTGCACGGCTTCGGTGACAAGCGTGCCGGGGCCATCCACCGTGCGGATCAGAACGCCTTGCCCGTTCGATAAAGGCGCGGTGGTGGCAGGAGCATTGTTCTCCGCTGGGGATGCGCTGTTGCCGCCATTGGCAACCGGAATGATCAACCGTTGGCCAACAAAGATTACATTGGCATCTTTCAACTCATTGGCTTGCATAATGGCGTCAACTGTTGTTCCAAAGCGGCCGGCCACGGCGGAAAGGCTGTCACCGGACTGGATGGTGTAAATCTGTTGGTTGGCGGGATCAAGGGTCGGCGTGGGCGCGGCGGTCGGTTCTGCCGGTTGTTCGGCGGTAGGCGCTTCCGCCACCGGCGGATTGGGGTTGCCGTTCGGATCAGTTACCGGTGTAACCAGGGTTTCGATTGGTGTACTGGGCGTCAGCCGGATGGCAAGCTCTTCCGGGTCTGGCCGGCGCGCTTCCACCGCCCAGAACACAGCCAGGGCTACCACCAGACTGATCAAGCTATTGAGTATGATGATAAAAAGAAGTTGACGACGATTCATGAACTTTCTCGATCATATATCCTCACGCGCCGCACAGAAAGTAACCCATTGCCCCTGTATAAATTGTTACTTTCTGCGGGGGCCTGGGGGCGCGTTGGTATAGATTATGGGAAGCCAGTATATCACACTCATGGAGAGCATCCAAGCGCTAGGCGTAGTGAAGGTATATTTCGAGTTGGGGGGCGCATTTGCTCCGAACGGCAAGCGTTAGCGATCCGACACCGGGGCGCTAACGCTTGCCGTTCGGAAATTGTCCCGAAGTTGAAATCCACCCGTGTAGTGAGTGCGGTGTAGGGGGTGGGCATAGGGAAAATCTACACCAAAACGCTTTGCGATCCGAGGCGTAGGCGCGCCCCGTGTCGGTCTGCGTGGCGTGCTTACGCCTCGGCGGTGGAAGCTTTATGCTCGAACATTGTTTTCTGGGGCTAGCCCACTTTCACAATTGCGCTTCTGCACGTAAAATAGAGGGGACTTACGCGGCTCCCGACGAGTGTAACGTTTGATGTAAGTTCTACGACATGAATGTAAGCGCATTGTAGTACGGGTATGGTAGCGATCAAGAGTGGGGGTTGACTGTATGGTTGAGTCACCAAAACGGGGATTGGGTGCGCGTATCCTGATGGTGGTTGGCGTTGGTTTTGCCTTTATCTGGGCTGTCTGCATTTTAGCCTTGATCTTCGGGGTCTTTGTCTGGAATCGGGAAGCCCGGCGCGACATTGACCCTATGCGCCTCACCAGCGCGCCGGCGGTGCAAGCCATTCGCGTGGTGGCGCCGGCGCCGGCGCCAGTGGTGGTGATCGCCACCCCGGAAGGCGGCGACTATGAGAGCGCCGTCCTCAAGAATGTTTACGCCCAGGTCAACCCATCCGTTGTCAACATTACGGCCTTGAGTTCAGGCAGCGCCCTCAATGCCTTGGGTAATCATAACTTTAATGATGAAGATCTCTTGCCCGCCGGTGGCGGCTCCGGTTTTGTCTGGGACGAATATGGTCACATCGTCACCAATTATCATGTGGTGGAGGGCAGCAACCAGTTGCAGGTGACCTTTAATGACGGCAGTGTGGCCGTTGCCGAAATCATCGGCTTTGATGTGAGCAGCGACCTGGCGGTCTTGCAGATCGACCCGGAAGGGTACACCTTGCACCCGGTGCGCCGTGGGCAAATGGCGGAAGTTGCGGTCGGCAACCGGGTTGTGGCCATCGGCAATCCTTTTGGCCTGGCCGGCACAATGACCAGCGGCATTGTCAGCGCCCTCAACCGTTCACTCACCGCCAGCAATAACTTTAATATTCCGGCCGCCATCCAAACCGACGCCGCCATTAATCCCGGCAATTCCGGCGGCCCCTTACTTAATGAACAGGGCGAAGTGATCGGCGTCAATGCCCAGATTCGCTCCGAAGTGCGCGCCAATAGCGGTGTTGGCTTTGCCATTCCCATTGCCATTGTCGAACGGGTGGCGCCGGCGTTAATCACAGAGGGAAAATATCAGCATAGCTATATGGGTGTGCGCGGAGAAACCCTCAGCCCAATCTGTGCCGATGATTTACAGATTGATAAGCGCTTGCGCGGCGCCTACATTAGCGATGTTATCCGGGGAACACCGGCGGCAAGGGCCGGTTTGCGTGGCGGCAATGAAGCTTCTCAGACCAAATATTTAGGCATCTGTCCCAAAAACAGTGGGGGCGACATCATCCTGGCGATCAACGACGAGCCGATCAGCAGCTTTGACGATATTCTGGCCTATCTGGAATACTACACCAGCCCCGGTGACGTGGTGACGCTCAAAGTTTTGCGCGCCGGACAAACCATTACCCTAGAGATGACCCTAGCGCCCCGCCCGGAAGCCGTTGAGTGAAGTCACTTAGTCCGGAGTCCAGAGTCCGGAGTCGCGTAGTCCAAAGTCACGTGGTCGCGTATTACATATTGACAGACCGACTTTGGACTTTGGACTACGCGACTTTGAACTACTCATCAATCTCAATCTGATGTTCGCTGACGCCGCTGCGACGCACGCCATTGCCGTCGGTGACAGACCAGGCGGAGCGAATGCGGATGGTGCGGTGTGGTCGTTCAGGGGGCGTTATGGGCGCCGGTGGTTGGGCATTGCGGGCCGCGCGCAAGGATTGGACAGCCTGTTCGGTGACAGTGGCGGTCATCCGGCTTTGGAGCAATTTCCAGGCGGCGCGCAGGGCCAGGCTGGCAGCGCCGGCTAAGATGGGCAAGGCAGCTTTGGTCAGCGCCAAGGGGAAACTGGATTGGGGCGCCGGTAAGGCCGCTTGGCTATCAGCGCCGCAATGCAGACAGTAACGGGCGGTCAATGGCCCGGCTTCCCCACACTGCGGACAAATTCGTTGTACTTCGCTCATGGGCTTGACCTCATGTTTAAACTCGCAGAATCACGGTTGCCAATTGTTCGTTTCCGTCTATTACGTGTATGATTAGCTTTGTAGACAATGAGCGAACCGGCCATTGCCGATTCACCATTTATCCTTAGAGTCCGTAAAAATATTACCTGAGACAGCGCTCTCGGCGAGTCCATGACTCGCCCAGCCCGTTGCGAGTCATGGACTCGCCGAGAGCAGCAACTTATAGTTTTACAGACCCTTAGTGTAACACAGTGTATCACTAAACAGTGTATCACTAAACAGTGTATCACTAAACAGTGTATCACTAAACAGTGTATCACTAAACAGTGTATCACTAAACAGTGTATACACTGCGCCTGGTCGAAGGCAGTTATATGCGCCGACCGGACATCCAACATATTATTCAACATCTCTATAATCTGAATTGCGTCGAAGTTATTGGCTTTAGCAATATCGGCAAGTCGGCGCTCTTGCGCATTTTGGCGCAGTCTGATCTCTGGACGCAGGAGCTGGGCGAGGCCGGCAATGAATTTTTGCCGATCTATATCGATTGCAACCGCATGTTAGAGATGAGCGACCACGGCTTCTACGAGGTCGTGTTGCGCTGTTTGCAAGAGAGCAACCCCCAGGTGGCGGCGTTGCCGGAACTGGTGGGCGCCTATGAAATGTTGGTGGCGCCCAGCAGCGAATTTCAAGTGCCCCTCAGTTTCAACCGGGGTCTCACGGCGGTCTTGCAATCGACACGGCGCAAGTTGATTCTGCTCTTTGATGAGTTTGACGAGCCGTTTGCCCAAATTTCGGCGCGCGTCTTTCTCAATCTGCGGGCGCTCAAGGATCGCTATAAAACCATGCTGGCATATGTCACCGCCACGGTGCAACCGTTGACAGTGCAACGTAGCGAAGATCATTGCAGCGAATTTTGCGAACTCTTCAGTCATCATACCTGGTATCTGGCGCCACTGACGCGCCCGGATGTTGAGCGTTTTATCCACAGCTACAGCACAGTGCATGTCGTGGCCTTTCAGTCCGCCGATATTGATTTTATCTACGAATGGGCCGGCGGTCATCCGCGGCTGTTGGAGGGGGTTTGCCGCCTGTTGGCCGAGCATCTCGAAACAACGCCGCCCACGACCGATACGGTCGAGCGCTGGCAATTATATCGGCAAGTGGCGCGCCAGGTACGCGCCGATGAGTATTTGCAACGGGAGTGCGCCAAAATTTGGGAGAAATGCACGGCCGCTGAACAGGCCGAATTCTTAGGACTCTTCAAAGCCGAACATGAAGGTGATCAAGCTGTGTTGGCGCAGTTGATTCGGCAACATCTGCTTTTCAAGGTGGAAGGCAAACCCCAATTCTTCTGTCGTCTCTTTTCTGAATATGTACAGCGCAAAACCGTTCACGCCAGCCCTGACACGGCCGCCCTCTGGGTGGATGTGGCCAGTGGGGAAGTGTTGGTCAACGGCACACCAGTGGAAACGCTGACCAATCTCGAATATCGCCTTATGCTGTTACTCTTCCAAAATCCCGACAAGATTATTGACAAATATCAGATTGTCAGCCAGGTCTGGGGTGAAGAGTACATTGACGAAGTCGATGACGCACGCATTGAAAAATTAGTCAGTCGTCTGCGCCAAAAGATCGAACAGGACGCCGGCGCCCCCCACTTCCTAACCACGGTGCGCGGACGGGGCTACAAGTTGAGTGTGGCATAATTCGTGGCCTTAAAATTTTCAAATTCACTTCGTAGGGGCGTCCCCTTGCGGGCGCCCCGGTCCAGTTGTGGCACAATCGTCCAGGGGCGCCGCAAGGGGACGCCCCTACGGATTTTTTGAAAGCGCCTTCGCCTATCAAAGCTCATATAGTACGCAGCACGCTTGCATTGTGCAGATTTGCACAACCCAAATTTGGGGCTACAGTCGATCAGGGCTATACTAAACAGAGATAGAATTTACATAGTTAGCGTCGGGGACACAGATGCTTTGCGTCAGTTGTTTTGTGTCGGTAGCGTTTGCTATGTAAGCCAAAAAGTAACACCTTCACCGATAATTAAAACTTGATACCGCTAGTGCGCCGGCGAGTATTCACAGGGATGGCGCCTGGGCTGTGGCACAACTATGCGTGATCTAGTGAGGAGTAAGTTATGACAACGATTGCCCAAGCCATGGAGCAAGTGGCCGATCATTCAAGTGAAAGTGAAATAACCAACGAAACGCCAGTCAACGAAAAGACCAAAATTATTTTTACCGGCACCCATCGGAATATGGCCGTAGGTGTGGCAATGTTTGTGACCGCGACCCTCGCCTTTTCCATGGACTTGACCCATACCTTCTTTGCGCGCGCTACTGCCTGGACTTTTGTCCTCTGGGGTCTCCTCTTTATCTACGGCAGCTTACTGGATGTCTATCAAACCTATGAAGTGCGCGACGATGCGCTGGTGATTCGCAACCCGATTCGCTTCCTGATGGGGAACAAGGTGTGGGTTTGGGAAAATTTACAGCGAATCGATCTGGTGGTGCGGCGGACCGATGCGGAGTACCAGGATACAACCTTGAAGGTTTACTATCAGGAGCCGGGCGAGTTGACCATTGAGCGTGAGGATCGGGTGTATGACCCGGAACTGGCCCGTCTGATCATCGAACGCGCTGGTCTCCAGCCGGTGGACAAGAAGAATCCCACCAACCTGGCCCAACTGCCCAAGGCCAAAGCCACCTACATTTGGAACAAAACCGGGCGCATGGCCGCATAGCAGTTCTATCGTCTTTTCCTGTCCTTGTCAAGCCACAGCTTCGCCCTGCGTGATCTGTGGCTTTTTTTATTTTGACAGACAATTGCTCCGGGCGGGTGCCGCACCCGCCCGGAGCAATTGTCTGTTATATTCTTGAAGATGGAGAACCCAAGATGAGTGCGCTCGAACATACCGTCAACAACTTTGGCGGTGTCATGATCAACCCGGCGGCGCTCCCGGCAACGCTTGACGCCTTTCAAGACGCGTTGCAACAGGCGCTGGCGCTTTGGCGCCAGGATGATCTGAAGTTGGTCTGGTTGGAGGTGCCGGTGGCGAAGGTGGCCTTTATTCCCTATGCTGTCGAACAGGGCTTTTTCTTCCATCACAGCACCGCCGAACAGTCCACCCTGGTCTACCGGCTGCAACCCGATGCCTTTGTACCCCCCTACGCCTCTCACTACATCGGCGTCGGCGGCGTAGTGGTCAACGACCGCAATGAATTGCTCGTTGTCAGCGAAAAGTATCATCGCGTAGATCGCCCCAAGTTCTATAAGCTGCCGGGCGGTCTGGTTGACAAGGATGAACACCTGGCCGACGCGGTGGTACGCGAGGTCTACGAAGAGACCGGCGTACAGGCCAAATTTGAAGCGCTCATCTGTTTCCGCCACTGGCACGGCGCCCGCTTCGGCAAATCGGACATCTACTTTATCTGTCGCCTCTCCCCCCTCAGCACCGAAATCATTCGCGACGAAGAAGAGATTGCCGAATGTCTCTGGATGCCGGTGGACGAATACCTGGGTATGCCGTCGGTCAGCCCCTTTAACAAAGCCATTGTCAAGGCCGCCATCTCCCATCGCGGCATCGGCGCCACCTGGATCGATGGCCACGGCACCCCGAAGACCCACGAGTTTTACATGCCGTTTGAATTATTTGAGGGTGCGTGATAAAGTACAGGTTCTCCCCGCGTCAGTAAGTTATACCGTGCTGCGTGAGCCGTGATTCGTTCCCTTCGACAAGCTCAGGGAACGAATCACGGCTCACGCAGCACGCAATACGAACAGGAACCATTCATGTCCAAACCAATTACCATCCAAGATGTCCAGGTGATTACGACACAACCCACGTCGCAGCGCCTGGTCATTGTCAAGGTCATCACCTCGGAGCCGGGGTTGTATGGCGTCGGTTGCGCCACCTTTACGCAGCGTTTTCATGCCGTTGTCGCCGCCCTGGAGAAACATCTGAAACCCTTTGCCATTGGTCGCGATGTCGCCCGCATTGAAGAGTTTTACCGTATGGCCGCCGTTCACAGCTACTGGCGCAACGGCCCGGTTCTCAACAACGCCATTTCCGGTATCGACCAGGCGCTGTGGGATATTAAGGGCAAGCTCGCCAACATGCCGGTCTACGAACTGCTCGGCGGCAAATGTCGCGAAGCCGCCGCCTGCTACGCCCACGCTGATGGTCGCGACCCCAAAGAGATCGAAGAGAGCGTGCGCAAGTACATGGAGCAGGGCTATCACTACATCCGTGTCCAGGCCGGCGGCTATGGCGGACGGGGCGCGTCAGATCGCCGCCCGGAAGGGTCGCCCCCCGGCGCTTACTATGACCCCAAGCACTACATGCGCGCCGCCTTAGAGGCGATTGAACATGTGCGCAACACCGTCGGCTACGAAATCGAGATTCTGCACGACATTCACGAACGGCTGGCGCCGATCGATGCCGTGCAATTTGCCAAGGATGTGGAGCGCTTTAAGCTCTTCTTCCTGGAAGACGCCCTGGCGCCCGAAGACAATGTCTGGTTTGAGCGCATCCGCCAACAGTGTGCGACGCCGCTGGCGATGGGCGAACTCTACAACAACCCGCATGAATGGCAATACCCGGTCGAGAACCGGCTGATCGACTATATTCGGATGCACGTCAGCCAGATGGGTGGCATCACCCCGGCGCGGGCGGTGGCGCTCTTTGCCAACATGTATGGCGTGCGCACCGCCTGGCATGGGCCGGGCGACACCTCGCCGGTCGGTCACGCCGCCAACTTGCATCTGGATCTCTGGGCGCCCAACTTTGGCGTGCAAGAATGGTGCCGCTTTGAACCGATCTTCTATGAGATCTTCCCTGGCCTGCCCGAAGTGCGCAAGGGCTATATGTACCCCAACGACAAACCGGGCCTGGGCATCGACATCGACGAAAAACTGGCCGCCAAGTACCCTTGCCAGGACTTTGTCGAAGAGTGGACGCAGACGCGCTGGCCGGATGGCAGTCCGGCGCGACCTTAATTGGCTGTGAAGCAAGGGGAGTACAGCGGCAAGTGCACCCTTTGCTTTAGCACAAATGTTTGTCAAATTCGGCGGTTTTCGGTACAATAGCAATATGGAAACTTACACAACCACCTATGGCAAAGTTGTACACCAGGATTCTGCTGAATATATGGCGCAGGCCGTCGCTGACGAAACGGTGGACCTAATCTTTACCAGTCCACCATTCGCCTTGCTGCGCAAAAAAGATTATGGCAATGTGGCAGAGCATGAGTACCTCCAATGGTTTGAGCCTTTTGCCCAGCACTTCCACCGCATCTTGAAGCCAACCGGCTCCCTTGTGATTGACATTGGTGGTTCGTGGATTCCTGGTCAGCCCACCCGAAGTTTATACCACTTTGAACTGCTCATTATGCTCTGCCGCAAGTATCACTTCTTTTTGGCGCAGGAATTTTATTGGTGGAACCCAGCTAAATTGCCGACCCCGGCTGAATGGGTGAATGTGCGACGGATTCGGGTAAAAGATGGTATTAATTGTATCTTTTGGCTATCCAAAACCCCGTGGCCCAAAGCGAGTAACCGTCGTGTTCTTGTCCCTTACTCCGATTCCATGCACGACCTGCTGAAAAATGGCTATGAAGCCAAGTTGCGGCCGAGCGGGCATGACATTAGCGACAAATTTGGCGTAGACAACGGCGGGGCGATACCGCCCAATCTTATTGCCATTCCAAATACGGAAAGTAACTCTTATTATTTGCGCTATTGTCGTGAACACAACATCAAACCACATCCAGCACGCTTCCCAGCGAAATTGCCTGAATACTTTATTCGGCTGTTGACTGATAAAGGCGATTTTGTTTTCGATCCTTTCGGCGGTAGTTGTGTCACCGGTGAAGTAAGCGAACGCTTGCAACGATACTGGGCCTGCTGTGAAGTTGTCGAAGAATATATTGAGGGCGCTAAAGGCAGATTTAGCGCGCCGAGCGGCAGTAGTGAAGCTAGCGCTGATGCTGAGTATTACAAAATCTATAATTCATCGGCACTGTGGCGCAATGGCAGTGATGAGGACGCGACACCCATTGATACCAATGGTGGTCAACAACGACCAGAGCCTGTCACCCACGTCAATGGTAAAGTAAGCGAATCTGAATTTACCTCCAATACGCAGTTAAGCCTTTTTGAATAGCTATACTCAAATCAGAATGAAAACCGGAATTTTTGGGGGAAGTGTGTTAAAATGAATCGCAAAGTCAGAGAAGCCACGGAAAGCCGAGGGAAGAAC
>QWII01000185.1 GCA_021405325.1 Caldilinea sp. CFX5
AATGTCATCACCATACTTTTTCGCCAGCCGCCAGACGCTACGCTTGGCATTCTCCACATCCGGTGTAAAGAGGCTCGTATTGGGGCGCAGTTGGTGGCGTGTATTGACCAGCGCATCACCGCTGATCAGCACGCGACTCATTTTGTGGAGCAGCGCAATGTGACCGGGCGTGTGGCCGGGGGTGTGGATCACGATAAAGCCTTCGGCCAGTTCCTGTCCATCTACCAGCAATTCATCGGGCGTCAGCGCCGGCGGACGGAACGCCGGAAAGCGACCCAAAAACCAGAGGAAAGGGCGCAGCGGCCAGGTGGAGCGCCGGCGCTGGGGCTCTTCCAACCAGAACTTTTCGACTGTGTGACAGGCCACTTGCGCGCCCGTCGCCCGCTTCAAGGGCGCGGCGCTGCCGGCGTGATCAAGATCGGCGTGGGTAAGGACAATCCGCCGTAGATTGTGATCAGCATAACCCCGTTGCCGCAACACCCGGAGGATCGTCTCGGTTTGACCGGGGTAGCCGGTGTCGATCAAGGTTGCGCCGCCCTGCCATTCATACAAAAAGCAATGAACATTGTCCCCAATTTCGTCGATCTGCCAAAGGCCGGTGGTGATTTCGTGCATAGAAGTTGGTCGCGTAGTCGGTTGGTCGCGTAGTCGGTTGGTCGCGTAGTCGGTTGGTCGCGTGGTTGTTTGGCCTGACGGGCTACCAGACTACGCGACCAATCGACCACGCGACCAATCGACTACATTAATAACGGGCAAATTGAAAATCGTAGCGGTCGCCGGCCAAATGGCGCAGGCGGGCGCGTGGGTGGTCAATGGCCTCGTCAAGTTCACGGATGGTGAGACCGGTGCATTCCGCCAATTTGCTCACGGTGTGGAAAGATTCGTCCGTCAACTTGAAGATATATTCCCGCTGCTCTTCGTCCAGTTTGAAACCGACGCAAGCGGTGAGCGGCGCTTGCAACAGCCCTTCCCGGCAGCGGGTGCAGCGCCAGGCGTGGGCAATCAAGAGCGGAAAATCGCGTACACGAGCGGCCATCAGTAACCTTCTCCGGTTGGTACAGCAACGCCCTGCATGATCTTGACACCGGCGCTGGCGCCCAAGCGGGTGGCGCCGGCGGCGATCATCTGTTGGGCATCCAGCGTCGTGCGAATGCCGCCGGCGGCTTTGACCCCCATGGTGGGGCCGACGGTTCGGCGCATCAACTGCACATCGGCCATGGTGGCGCCGCCGCCGTTAAAGCCGGTGGCGGTCTTGACAAAATCAGCGCCGGCTTCCTGCGTCAGGAGCGAGGCCGCGACTTTTTCGGCTTCCGTCAACAAAAAGGTTTCGATGATGACTTTGACCACGACGCCCTGCGGTTTGGCGGCGGCCACCACGGCCGCAATATCGTCGTAGACCAGTTGATACGCCTGATCTTTTAAGCGACCGATATTGAGCACCATGTCCACTTCCTGGGCGCCCTGCCGGATCACCGCGGCAGCTTCAACCGCTTTGACTTCGGTCAAGGTGGCGCCCAAGGGGAACCCCGCCACCGTACAGGTCTTGACCGTGGAACCGGCCAGCAATTCGGCGCAGAGCGTCACCCAGGTCGGGTTGACACAGACGCTGGCAAAGCGGTAGGTCAGCGCTTCCTGACACAACTGGCGAATCTGGCTTTCCGTCGCTTCCGGTTTGAGCAAAGTGTGGTCAATATAGCTTGCCATCTGCGCGGCGGACAAAACCGGCACAGCCAATTCCGCTGCCGGCGGCGCCGCGGCTAACAATTGGTGCGTCTTTTCTTGAATGCGTGCTGCTAAGGCTGCTTGTGACATGATCTTTCCTAAACTCAAGCGTCCCTACGGGACGAAATGGCGTCGCAACCCCTAGGGCGTACTTTGACTGACACTGGCTGGTTGCCCCGGTTCCAGCTTGTAATGGGTGATGAAGCCCCATTTGTCAAAAGGCCAGACACGCAGCCAGGCTTGCCCCACAATTAACTCTTCGGGAATCGGGCCAATGCGCCGGCTGTCACTGGAGTTACCGCGATTATCGCCCATGACAAAGAGGTGATTGGGCGGCACAATTTCCGGGCCGTAGTTGTCGCGGAAGGGATTGGTGGCATACGGCTCGGCCAGCACCTCGCCATTCACGTAGACCGTCTGGTCGCGCACTTCAACCTCATCCCCCGGTAGGCCGATGACCCGCTTGATATAATCTTCTTCCACATTGCCGGGATTGTGGAAGACAATCACCTCGCCGCGCGAGGGTTCGCCGAACTTAAAAGCCAGCTTATTGACCAGAATAAATTGACCTTCGCGGAAATTGGGTTCCATGGAGTGGCTTTCAATCCGATAGTTTTGAATCACCACGCGGATGAGCAGAAAGATGACGAGCGAGAGGACAATGGTCTCCAACAATTCGCGGAGGAGTAACCAGAGCGTTGCCGGTTGATTGACTTCGGCCGGGGCGCTGGCGGGCGGCTCGTTGAGCGTAAGATCATGTAGCGGTTGGGGATAATCCGTTTGTAAGGCATACGGGTCATTGGCATTTTGGGTTGACTTCGTCATAAAAAACGTACTTTGCTCCTCATTACACACACTGTGCCGGTCACAGGGTTTTCTCCGGCAATGTGAAAGCGGGGTAAAAGCGCTGGGGTTGCCTGTTCTTTGCAACAACTACCAGTCACCGTAACACTACCGGCCACCCTAATACAGATGACACGACCGCCAACCGGTGCAGTATAGCACCGACGCCGAAAAGGCACAAGCTAGCTACCCTGAACTTCCTGATTTGAGGATAATCCAAAGCCCAAAGTCAGCACTATCCCAAAAATAACCCAAATAACCCAAAGGTTATGCCAACATATGCCAATATTCCCAAACCGTTTCCCAAATATGCCAATTTTATCCCAAGAATAACCCAAAAATATCCCAATTATCCCAAAAATACTAAGTAAACCGACGCCCCTGCGCGTGCGATTGACTGACACCGGACTACGCGACTTCACGACTATGGATTGCTGATACTATTTGAGAATGTAGCGTGTACCCCGTTTATCGCCAATTTTGAGGACGACCCCTTTGGTCACCAGATCCGCCAGATCGAGCCGTAATGTTTCAGCGCCGACATGGGGACAGAGATCACGATAGTCGCGATTGGTAATGGCGCCATAGCGTTGTAGAAATTCAATCGCCTTCATCTGGCGCTCATTCATGTTCTGTTCCCAGGTGGGCATGACCCGCTTGGCGTCCTGGTTGCTGTAGAGGATGACGGTAAAGCGATGGCCTTTGGCTTCAAAGGTGGGGGGCGGATGGCCGCTGTTGACCATGGCTTCGATCATGTGGTCGATCCCCAAACCCAACTCTTCGATGTAGCCCCAGTGATACAGGCCATTGACAATGCGCGGGTTGCGGCTGTAATGTTCATCGACAATGTTGTCGAGCGTAATATGGGCCGGCAAGCCGCCGGGGCTGGTGATCTCCAAACGGTCGGTGTACATGCGGATTTCAATACTGCGCCCGGTCAGGTGGTAGTCGCGATGGGCCACGGCATTGACCAACGCTTCGCGCACGGCGGATTCGGGATACTCGGTCTCTTCATGGCGTTGCAGACCGCGCACCACCGCCCGTTTGTCCATCTCTTCCCAGAGGACCCGCCAGGCGCGGTCAATAATTTTGGGTAAAGAGCCGACCAATTCCTCGCGCCGGCCGTAGCCAAACGTACCGCCGGGACCACGCGGTTGGGTATCACTAAACTTCACAAAGACCGCGCGACTGTGGGGCAGGAAAAATTGTGGCTCTTTGCCAAAGAGAAGGAGGCCGCTCACCGTTGGTTTGCGGTCAGGCGTCATGGCGCCGATCTGTTGTAAGAGTTTGTCTTTGGGCAACACATCGGAGCGGGGACTGCGCTTCTGGCGCCGCTCCATATACTCGGCAATGACATCTTCGTCCAGGTCATCGCGGTTGGCGCCGGGCACTTCCTGTAACTCAAAGTCGGCGGTGGGGCGGTTCGCCATCAAGTGTTCAAAATCATGGCCTTGCAGCGGTTGATTCTCGGCGCCCCGGCGCACCAACACTCGCCCATCCCACAAGGTATGGACGGCGTTGCTGCGTTCGACGCGCAAGAGGATCACGCTGCCGCCGGAAACCTGTTCCTGCTGCCATTCGGTATGCACCGGCGGGCGACAGAGCCGCAGCGCCGCTTGCAACGCATCTTCCGCCTCATCGGGCGCCAAAAAGTGACTGACATAGCCTTCGGGGGTCATGCCTAGTACCAGGGTGCCGCCTTCCCCGTTGGCGAAGGCGACCAACGTCGCTGCGATTGCTTCCGGTTCAATATCGGCCAAAAAGGCCCATTTTTGACCCGGCGCCTGTTTTGCCACGGTTTGCACAACTGCCATCATTTCGTCCTTGGGTTGTGGTTAGCGCTGAACACCGGCTTCTACAAAGAAGAAGGCCATGAACTGGGGGAAAAACCGTTCGACAATTTCTTGCCAGGAGCTGTCATAATCGGAACGACGTTTCACCATAAGCATTAAGCTGGGCCACCCTGCCCTGAAGATAACGGGGCTGCCGCAGATTGCGCAGATGAAAACCTTAGAAAAATCTTTGGAATCTGCGGCAGCCCCGTTATCTTCAGGGCAGGGTGGCTGTGGATCACTTTACGCAGTTGGCTCGGGTAAGGTTTCTACTTCGTCGGTAATGGCGGTTGCTACTTCGCCATCATCGACGGGGCCGGCGCTGACCGAGAGAGCCACCCCATTGGCGGCGGTCTCCTCAATCGCCTGGCTTCCATTGGCCAACTCGGCGCCCTCTACGCCACGGGTCAAATCCTCATGGGTAATCACCGCAATGGCCGCCACCGCGTCTTCCTCCTGCATCTTGACAATGCGCACGCCACGAGTGGCGCGGCCCATCTGGCTAATGCCGCGCACTTCGGTCCGTAACACAATGCCCTGACTGGTCATGAGCGTGATTTGGTCTTGCGGATGCACGACGCGCGCCGCCACAATGGCGCCGATTTCGCCCAAGCGGGTGTGATCGGTTGTCCACATGCCCTGGGTATAGCGGCCCTTGGCGTTGTACTCTTCCAGCGACACCCGTTTGCCCCAGCCCCGTTCATGGATCACAAAGAGATCATGATCCGGCTTGACGACATCCATGCTGACAATGGCGTCATCGTCGAGCAAGCGCATGGCCATCACACCGGCGGCGCTGCGGCCCATGGGGCGGACATTATCTTCATGGAAACGGAGCGCCTTGCCGTTGCGGGTGACAATGATAAATTCCTCGTTGCCATTGGTCAAGCGCGCCCAGTCGAGCGAATCGCCGGGGTCGAGGCTCATGGCCAGCAGACCGACCGAGCGGATATTACTAAAGACGCTCAACTCCATGCGTTTGATACGCGCCTGCCGCGTGATCAGGGTGATATATTCGGCCTGCTCAAAGTCGGGGACGATCACCATCGTCGAGACCGTCTCATCGGGCTGCAAGTTGAGGAAGTTGGCAATATGGGCGCCGCGCGCGGTGCGACTGGCTTCGGGCAACTCGTAGACTTTGTTGCTGTAGACCCGTCCCTTGTTGGTAAAGAGCAGAATGTTGTCCAGGTTACGAGCAAAGAGCAGGTTGATCACCTCATCTTCTTCACGCGTCGTCATGCCTTTGATGCCCCGTCCGCCGCGCCCTTGCGCCCGGAAGGTTTCAGCCTTCATGCGCTTGATATAGGCGCCGGCGCTGTAGCTGATCAACATGTTGTCGTTGGCGATCAGATCCTCGTCGTTGAGTTCGCCGTTGGCGTCATGGGCGATCATGGTGCGCCGGCCATCGCCAAATTTCTCTTTGAGCAGCAGAATATCTTCGCGAATCAGCCCGCGAATCTTGTGCGGGTTGGCGAGCAGATCCTCGAAGTAGGCAATGCGCGCCATGATCTCCTGATACTCGTCTTCGATCTTCTGCCGTTCCAGAGCGGCCAGGCGGCGCAACTGCATATCGAGAATCGCCTGCGCCTGTACCTGGCTCAAGCCAAAGCGCTCCATCAAGCCGGTGCGGGCGGCGTCAGCGCTATCGCTGCTGCGGATCAGTTGGATCACTTCGTCGAGGAACTCCAACGCAATGCGCAAGCCTTCCAAGATGTGGGCGCGTTCGCGCGCCTTGGCCAGTTGGAAGCGGGTGCGGCGGGTGATGACCTCGAAGCGATGGTCAACATAGATGATCAGCGCACGCCGCAGACCCAACGTGGCCGGCTCACCATTGACCAGCGCCAGCGTGTTGACGCCAAAGGAGGTCTGGAGCGCCGTATGTTTGAAGAGTTGATTGCGCACCTTCTTGGGTGCGGCGCCCCGCTTGAGTTCGATGACAATGCGCATCCCCGTGCGATCACTCTCGTCGCGCAGGTCGCTGATCTGGTCGAGCTTGCCTTCGCGCACCAGTTCGGCAATGCGTTCAATCAACATCGATTTGTTGACTTGATAGGGGATCTCGGTGACGAGAATGCGGAACCGTTCGCCTTTGTTTTCTTCGATTTCAGTTTTGGCGCGGATCATCACCTTGCCGCGCCCGGTGGCAAAGGCTTGCTTGATGCCTTCCGTGCCGAGGATAATGCCACCCGTGGGGAAGTCCGGCCCCTTGACAAAGGTCATCAACTCTTCCAGGCCGATCTCTTCGCGGGTATCCCAACGGTCGATGACGTAAACCACCGCATCGGCAATTTCGCTGAGATTATGGGGCGGAATGTTGGTCGCCATACCGACGGCGATACCGCTGGTGCCGTTGACCAATAGGTTCGGCAACATGGCCGGCAACACTTGCGGCTCTTCCAGGCTATCATCAAAGTTCGGGTTCCAGTCCACCGTATCCATCTCGATGTCCTGGAGCATCGGGTCGGCAATGCGCGCCAGGCGGGCTTCGGTGTAACGCATGGCGGCCGGGCTGTCGCCATCGACCGAACCGAAGTTGCCCTGACCATCCACCAGCGGATAGCGCAAGCTGAAATCTTGCGCCATGCGCGCCATGGCATCATAGACCGCCGTGTCGCCGTGGGGGTGATATTTACCCAACACTTCACCGACGATACGCGCGCTCTTTTTGTACGGGCTGCTGGGGGATAACCCCATGTCGTGCATCGCATAGAGAATGCGACGATGGACCGGCTTTAACCCATCACGCGCATCCGGCAGCGCCCGCGCCACAATGACGCTCATGGCATAGTCGAGATAGCTGGCCCGCATCTCGCTTTCAATCGAGATGGGGCGCACATTGCCGATCAAGATGCCACTGCCGTTGGCGCTCCCATTCACACTGCCATTGCCGTTGTTCGCGCCATTGACGCTCACTATCGCCATTTCCGGCGCCATTTCGGGCAAGCCTTGCCCGTCGCCATTCATTTCAGGACGTTCCTCCATGCAACCACTCCTGGCAAAAATTCAACTGCTCCATGATAGGGCGCAAAGAAGCAGGCAGGCCGTAATCACAAACCAAGTTTCTGCCAGAAACCTGGTTTGTGGCTCAACGACTACCTGACCAACGAACCACTTTTCCACGAGCAGACAGTGAAAAATCACAAATCCCAATCGCAACTATTATATCCCAAATTTATGGTTTTGACCAACTGGAAGGCGGGGCGGAACAGATGTACGATATTCGGGAGTCTGTCGTCGTGGAGTCTGTAGTCGAATGCCAGTCAGGGGCAACCGCAGTGACGTGGCGGTCGATTGCAAAGCGGCAACTTGGTGAGAGGAGGAATAGAGGATTGGGTTGGCCTGTGTTAAAATGAGCAAGTACACTTTGGCTGCTTTTGACGCCGATAGGAGGCTGCGATGTCAACGCCAATCGATCAGGCGCTTTCCGCCGATCTGTTAAAACAAATTTTACAAATGCTGCTGACACTGCCGGCGGAGAAACTGCCGGCGCTCCGGGAGTACCTGCTTTTTTTGCAAGCCAACGCCAACGGTTTGCCCCAAGCGAACGGCAATGATGTTGGCAATGGAGCAGCAGCGATCAGCTATGACATTCTGCTCACCCGGCAAGCCAACGATGGCTATCTGGCGCGCCCGGTGCTGATGCCTGAACTGGTCGTCGCCGGCAAGGATGAGCAAGAAGCGTTGGCACGCGTGCGTGAAGCGCTGGCGGAGCAGCAAACTGAGCGCCGCGTTGTTCATATCACCCTGCCAACCAGCCAGTCAACGGAGGATGATCCCTGGTTGCGTTTTGCCGGCATGTGGCAAGATGATCCCAACTGGGAGCAATTCCTTGCCGACATTGCCAGCTATCGGCAAGCCGTGGATGCACAGACTGATCCCGATTTATTACCGCTTCCTGAATAACTCTGGATAAACTGTGCAAAAATGCTATACATTCTGGACACTGATCACATTACCCTGTTACAACACAAAGCGCCATACCTGATCCAGCGCCTCAAGCGCGTACCTGCAACGCAACGTGTTGTTTCTGTTATAGAAATAGCCCGTAAAACCCAATTCCTTTAGGGTTGGGATATAAGGGCTTACCCGCAGGGCGACGCCGGTAGGCGGCGTGAGCTTTAGCTCGACA
>QWII01000079.1 GCA_021405325.1 Caldilinea sp. CFX5
CGTAGGTGCGGTTTGCAACCACACGGGTCTCCCGGAGTTCGTGCGGTTGCAAACCGCACCTACTGTCGAACTTCTCCAGTAAGAGAACAAGTAACCATGATCCAATTTCGAGGGTATACGCCACGCACCTACCAGCCCCTGTTTTTGCTGTTGGTCGTTGTCAGCCTGCTGTTACAGCCCATGAGCGCTTTGGCCGCGCCGGTGCAACAAGCAGCGCAACCGACGGATAGCACGCTCCAAAATTGTGACAGCGTCGATGAAGAAGCGTTACAAGATGAACTAAACTCGATCACCCAGGAGGTGGTGGCGGCCTCTGCCGAGCAGATCGACATTGGGCGGATTGTCGAGGAACAGTGGCACGCGCTCAAGATGGACGCCATTATCGACGCCCAGGTTGACAGCGCTATCGAACGGGTCAAGGGCGAAGAGGATTACTGGAACAAGTTGCTCTCTAGTTGGTCGGCGGACACGGCGGCGGAATTGACCCGCAAAGTCACCAATTACACCTTTGAATCGGAAACCTTTCAAAACAAAATTGATGAACTATCGCACAACGTCGCCCTGAGCATTTCCGAAAAGATCGCCCTGCTTTCGGCACAGTCAGTCTCGGCGGCCTTTTTCTGTTTACAGACCTTTATCAGCGGCAACTACTCCGGCGCCTTGGTGCGCGCTTTTGAAGAACAGGTGCGGCTGGCGACCGAAGGGGTCACCTTTAACAATGAGGCGCTCGACACCAGCCTGCTCTCCATCATCGGTCAGCACGGCACGGCGTTGGGCGGCATCGGCGTGATCATCGTGGCGCAGATCAGCCGGCGGCTCATGGTGGAGATTGGCGAAACCATCGCGGAACGCATTGCCGGGCGGATTGTGGGGCGCATCCTCGGTCGCGCCGGCTCGACCATCATCCCGATTGCCGGCTGGATTGTCGGCGCCGGCATGATCGCCTATGATCTCTACAGCAGTCGCGACGGCGCCCTGCCCCAAATTCAAGAGACGCTCAAGTCGGAAGAGGTAAAGGGCGGCATCCGCAGCGAGATCGCCGCCTCGATTGAGCCGGAACTCAAGCGCGAGTTGCCGCAGATTGCGCGGGATATTTCCAACCAACTCTTTAACCAGTGGCGTGATGTCAAACGCAATATCCGCCAAGTGTTGGAGTTGTCCAATGAAAATGCCAATTTCAACGCGCTCTTAAATGAGCAGAAGACGCCGGAGGAACTGGCAAAGTTGGTCAACCTCGTTGGCGCCGCCATGCCGGTGTTGGGTCATGACGGCTTGCTGGCAGCGGTCGATAGCGGTCTCTTGGCCCAGGTCTTTGCCCAACCTGAAGCGGCTTTTCAGATTGTCAGCGCCAGCGGTTCGCTGCAAGATGCCATTGATTGGTCAAATGCTGCCGGCAATCTGCTCGACCAGGTCGTCGCCACCGAAATTTATAAACACCAACCGGCCGGCGCACTGGACAAAACGCTACTGGAAAAGCTGTTGGCGGTGAATGACAAAGCCGCCATCCAGAAGTTGGCGCTGCTCAAACCAGAGGCGTTGCAAGCGTTGCTGACTGTATCGACCAGCAACCTAGCGACCCTTGCGACCCAAGTAGAAGCGGCGGATTTGGAAGCGCTGGCCGCTTTTCTGCCCACGCTCAACCAAACGCAGGTCAATCAACTGGTGGCGCGGGTGATCAGTGAACCGGCCACCGTCGGCCATTTGCAAGACCCGGCCCTGCGTGATTATTTAACTAGTAACAACAACGACCTGGATGCCGCGCTCCCCTTCCTCTTGTCGCCCAAAGAAGGGACCGCGCCCTTGCTCGATGCCGGGCAGGTGCTGTTGGGACAGGTGTCGTGGCGGCTCTTTTTGTTTAAGTATGGGGTAGGCCAGAGCCTATTGGTGACGGTCGGCGCGGTCATCCTGGGCTTGATCGCGCTACGGCTGGTCTTTGGCCTCATCGGTTGGATCTTTAGTCCCATTACCCGTTTATTTGGAAGGTGAGCCGTGTTAATCAGCTTAGATCATTACCCCTCCGCCGATGAGATTGAGATTGGTGAAATGCTCTTTGTCGTGGCGGTCAATTCGGCCAATGTGGTCAATGACATCCGCGAAAATATTCGTAATTTAATTGGCGGGCGGATGATCCATTATGAACGCTTGATCGAGCGCGCCGTTGCCCATGCGTTGGAGGATCTCGATGCTAAAGCCAAAGCCAAAGGCTACGACGGCGTCATCGGCGTCAAGATCGCCAACCCAACGGTGGTCGATGGCGGGGCGGAGGTTATTGTGTATGGGAATGGCTTTCGGCGACGAAAAAAGAGTTGATCGAGCAGTAGTGGAGGAATAGTATGGCATACAGTGATTTCACGATTCCTCAATTAAAAGAAAAATTTCATCTTACGATTGAGGAGGAAACAAAGCTCTTTGATACAGTAACAAGTGTTGAATTACCGCTCACGTTGGCCGATATTCTCAGACGCTATTTACCTTTAGCGGTCAATCTAAATACAGAAAAAGCGCGCTCAGAATTGATTATTGCGCCCTTCCTGGCTGAATTTAAATTGCTCTATCGGGAACAGATTAGTCTCTTTTCCGGCATTGATTTCAATATCGATGAGACTGCTGGTCTTAAAGGACGCTGTGATTACATTCTTGCCCAAAGCCCAGAACAGTTGGTGCTAACAGCGCCTGTCTGCATGTTGGTCGAAGCAAAAAATGAGAATATCATTGCCGGCATACCCCAATGTCTAGCAGAGATGGTTGCCGCACAACGTTTCAATGCTGCCAGCGGTACACTGCACAAAAGTGCAATTTATGGTGTTGTGACCACGGGCAGTTTGTGGCGTTTTCTTCGGCTACAAGGGACAATTGCGCAAGTAGACCAGGTTGAGTATGCAATTCAGGAGCCAGGCAAAATTTTCGCCATTTTGCAACGGATCGCCATTACTGAGCTTTAACAATGAAAAATACGCATCATTCAACAATGCAGGGGTTGTTAATCGGACGCAGTCTTGATTGGATTCGTTAAATTCGCAATGTTTGAGACACAAATTCGCTCTTTAATCGAATACTTGGAACAAGTAAAAAGATCACCTGGCTTATTCTTCCAGCCAGTGACTGATAATGGATTACACAGTCATATTCATGGGATTCATATAGCTTTCAAGTTTTGCGGCCTTGAACCTACCACGGAGGTTTATGAAAAAATAGAGGCCAATCATGGCTGGCAGGGTAACACGTCTTTTGGGGCTGTACCTCACATGCGCAAAGCAGGTCTAACAGAAGAACAAATTGTTGATGAATTCCTTAGCATGTATATTGAAACGTGGAAGGAAATGTTGATTAGGCTTGAAGACGCAAAGAAACAAGTGTAGAAATGTTTTGTTGTCCCCGTTCCAGGAGCGGCGTTTCGCCGGCTAAGATGCAAATAAGAAAAACCCTTTCCATCATCCTTGTTGTCACCATCGTCTGGCTTCAGTTGCCGATCCATGTTTACGCGCAAGATGCCGGCACAGCCGACTACACCTTTGGCGACTGTAGCACGGTTGACCAGGAGCAACTGCGCGCCGAGATTGAGCAGGTCGCCCACGAGGTGCTGGCCGGCGACAGTGCGCGCATCAACATTGACGCCATTGTCATGCGCCAGTGGGTAGGGTTGCGCGTCGATGATGCGATTGACCAGTCCGTGCAACACGCCATTGACACAGTCTATAACAACGAAGGGTATTGGAGCCGCCTCTGGTCCGGTTGGTCAGCGGACAAGGCGGAACAGTTTGCCACCCAAGTTGCCAACGACGCTTTTGGGTCGGAGGGGTTTCACACCACGATCAATGAACTTTCGACCGCCATCGCCCAGGAGATTGCCCGCGAGATCGAAGCTGATTTTGCCCGCGCCGCCTCCGCCGCCTTTCTCTGTATGAAGGCGTATGTGGGGGACAAATATTCGGGTACCCTCTTTAGCGCGTTTGAAACCAAAGTCAGCACCGAAGTCGAAGCAGTGGATGTGCAGGCCGGCGCCAACGTCGATATTTCCGCCATTGATGTCCACCAAAAAGCGCTAGGCGGCGTCGGTGTCATCATTGTCACCGAGCTTTCGCGCCGCATTGCCATCAAGTTAAGCGAGAAGATTGCCGAACGGGTCGCCGGTAAAATTATCGGGCGGATTATCGGCAAGGCCGGCTCGTCGCTGATCCCGGTGGCCGGCTGGGTGATTGGCCTGGGCTTGATTGTCTGGGATCTCTGGGAGGGGGGCAAGGGTGCGCTGCCCCAGATTCAGGATGCGCTCCAGAGCGAAGAAGTCAAAGCCAAGATTCGCCAGGAGGTGGCCGACTCGATCAAGGACGGGCTGCCCGAAGAAGTCTCCATTGTCTCGCTTGAAATTGCGGTCAGCCTGGTGGAGGATTGGAATCGCTTCTGTGACACCAATCGCGCCGTCTGCACCCTGGCCGAAGAGAACAGCACCTTCCAGGATATTTTGGATTACACGCCGCTCGATCAGGTCGGCAAACTGGTCACGCTGGTCAACACCTTTATTGACAACATGGGGCGCAGTGACCTGGAAAAGGCCATTGACGACGGGCAATTTGAAAAGCTACTCGTCCTGCCCGCCGAGACCTTTCCCATCTTAGGCGAAACCAAATCGGTAGCGACCACGTTGGCCTGGGCCGAACTGGCCGGGGAGCGCCTGCCTAAGGTGGTGGAGTTCCAACTCTACCAACAGAAAAAACCGGAAGATTTTACGCCGGAATTGTTGCGCACGGTTCTCAATCTGGACACGATTGAGACGGTGAATAAAGTAACGCCGCTCAGTAGTGACCAGTTAACTCAATTGATCACCTTTGCCGATACAAACTTTGTCCGGCTGGTCAATCGCCTCTCGGCGGAAGAGATCAGTCAGTTGGCGAGCTATTTGGCGACAACAACACCACCGGCTGGCCTGGCGAGCGACCTGGCCAGCGGTCAGCAAACCGTCGCTAGTGTACTGGCTTTACCAGAGGCAGAACCAACAGCGGCTGCAACCACTGCACCAGGCGCCTTAGGTTTACCCCCGATGACAGCGATCCGGCAATTTATCTATGCGAATAGCATTGTCGTGGCCGTTGGGATTATTCTGCTGGCGGGGCTTTTGTTAGCCGTGATCAGTGTGGCGGGGCGGCGCCGTGCTGCTGAGCAGCCGTCGCCAAAGCAAGCGGTGACACCGCCGAAACCGCCGAAGGACCAAAAGCCAAAACGGAAACGCAAGCCGCGCGATGTCTACGACATTTTTCATGATGGCTAGTTGCGTGGTTTGACGGATGTTCTGTTAGGCAAAATCGAGTACGATCCTACGGTGCAATGAATGCCAACCAGCATCCACTAGACCGGATGCAGCACGAAGGCTGTGCGGCGTCGCCGGTTTGTGTACCTCTTCACTGGCGAAGAACCTTCACTGTTGATTCTTTCTCCGCAATGATGCGCCGAAAAAATCTGTTGTTGCGCTACGGTCGTGCCAACGTAGCATGGTCAATGTTCCCAATGTCCAGCACAGCGGGAAGGTGTGTCTATTGTAGAAGGAGAGTCTGTTGTGAAGAATTCGTTGGAAAGCCAACTTGTGCTCCCGTCCATTGGCTTGCCCGCCAAGCAAGGGTTGTATGATCCCCGCTTTGAACACGACGCGTGCGGCATCGGTTTTGTCGCCCACGTCGAGGGACGGCGCAGCCATCGCGTCTTGCAAATGGGCCTGGAAGCGTTGGCCAACCATGCTCATCGCGGTGCGGTGGCCGACGACCGCAAAACAGGGGATGGCGCCGGCATTTTAACCCAGTTGCCCCACGAATTTTTTAACCGGGAATTGCGCCGCATGGGCTGCGAACCGCCACCCACTGGTGATTTGGCCGTGGGTCAACTCTATCTGTTCCGTCAAGATGAGGCAGATCGCCAGCGCGCCAAGCAGGTCATTCATGCAGTCTGTGCCGAGTTTCACCTAGAAGTATTGACCTTCCGCTCGGTGCCGGTCATTGACGCCGCATTGGGGCGCCGGGCCGAAAGCACCCGTCCGTGGATGGAGCAGGTCTTTCTCCGCCGCACCCCGGCGGCTTGCGCCGCTGGGGATGAGTTTGAGCGGTTGCTCTATCTCGTGCGCAAAACTATTGTCAACCGCGCCCAGAGCGACGGCGTCCAGCGCCTCTACATCGCCAGCCTGAGCAACCGCACGATTGTCTACAAAGGCTTGGTGCTGGCCCAAGAATTGGCCCATTTCTATCCGGACCTGAGCGATGAAGATTTTCAGACGGCGATCACAGTCTTTCATCAACGCTACAGCACCAACACCGCGCCGACCTGGGAGTTGGCGCAACCCTTCCGGCTGCTCTGTCACAACGGCGAAATCAACACGATTCAGGGTAATGAGAACTGGATGCGCGCCCGTGAGAGCGACCTCGCCCATCCGCTTTGGGAGGGTAACGAAGCCTTGCTGCGCCCTGTCCTCTGGCGCAAGAGCAGCGACAGCGGCAAGCTCGATAACGGGCTGGAACTGCTGGTGCGCAGTGGGCGCGACATTCGCCACGCCCTTTTGATGATGATGCCAAAAGCCTGGGAACGCGCCGAGAGTGGCGTCACCGCCGAACGCCGCGCCTTCTATCAATATCATAGCGCCCTCATGGAGCCGTGGGATGGACCGGCGGCGGTCACCTTTACCGATGGCCGCCTGGTCGGTACAATTCTGGATCGCAATGGTCTGCGTCCGGCGCGCTATGTGGTGCTGGACAATGGCTATGTCATCAGTGCCAGTGAAGCCGGCGTTGTCGGCTATGATGAAAGCCGCGTGGTAGAAAAAGGACGCCTTGGCCCTGGTCAAATCTTTTGTGTGGACACCGCCCGTGGTCTCATCCTCAAAGACGATGAAATCACCCGTCTCTTCGCCACCCGTCGTCCCTATGACCACTGGGTCAAGGAGAATTTGATTAGTTTGGCGGAACGGGTGGCAAGTAGCAGGCGTTCGGCGAGCTCAGCCGAGCCGTGGCAGGTCGCAAGTGAGTCAGCAGGTACGCAACACGCACCACGAATCACGCTCCCCCAACGCCAGCTCGCTTTTGGTTACACCAGTGAAGAATTGGTCGTCGTTCTGCGCCCCATGATCACGGACGCGAAGGAAGCGGTCGGCTCGATGGGTGATGATGCGCCGCCGCCGGGGCTGAGTGTCCTACCACGACCCCTTTTCCATTACTTCAAACAGCGCTTTGCTGAGGTGACAAACCCGCCCATTGATCCGCTACGCGAAGAAATGGTGATGAGTTTGCGCATGTTGTTGGGGCAGCGGGCGAATTTGTTGACTGAGCTACCGGAAGCGACGCGGTTGATTGAGTTGAAATCGCCAATTCTCAAGCCGACAGAGATGGCGCTGTTGCGCGCTATGCCGGAGCCGGAATTTCGCGCAGCGACGATTGAGGCGCTCTGGCAACGCTTTACACCCCCCTCCAACCAAGCTGGGGGGAGGGCTGATGACGGTGCGGGGGACGGTGTTGCGCTGCGGGAAGCCACAGAAAGACTTTGCCTGGCGGCGGAAGAGGCGGTGCGCGCCGGGGTTCGGTTGTTGATCATTAGTGACATGCAGGCCAATGAGCAGCGCTTACCGATTCCATCGTTGCTGGCAACTGGCGCGGTGCATCATCACTTGATTCGGCAAGGGATGCGGATGGGCGTCAGCTTGCTTGTTGAGAGTGGGGAGCCGCGCGATGTACATCACTTCGCCGCCCTCATCGGTTACGGGGCGAATGCCGTCTATCCATATCTGGTCTACGAGACGATTGATGAAATGGCGGCGGAAGGTCGCCATTTGGCCGGCATGACCGTGGCCCAAGCACAGAACAACTTTGTCAAAGCGGTGGACAAAGGGCTGCTCAAGGTAATGAGCAAAATGGGCATCAGCACGCTGGATAGCTACTGTGGTGCGCAAATCTTTGAGGCGATTGGCATTGGGTCTGAATTGTTAGAAGTCGCCTTTGGCGATACGCCAAGTTTGCTGGGGGGCATCGGCTTTGACAGCGTTGCCGCCGATGTTCTGGCGTGGACGGACAAAGCTTACCCGGCGAAAATGCCCAAAACGATGAAGCTCGAAAGCTGGGGTCTCTTCAAGTCACGCCGCGGCGGTGAGGTACATGAGTGGAGTCCGCCGGTAGTTCACGCTTTGCAGGAAGTGGCGAAGGCGACCGCACAGGAGGTAGGACGCGAAAAGTATACGGCTTACCGTGATCTCTTGCGCGGGATGCGCTTGGCGCCGCGGCACTTGTTGGATTTCCAGAAGTGGCGACCGTCCATTCCCGTGGAGCAGGTGGAAGCAGTGGAACGCATTCTACGGCGCTTTAGCACTGCTGCCATGAGTCATGGCGCCCTCGGTTCCGAGGCGCATGAAACCTTGGCCATCGCGATGAATCGCCTAGGCGGCATGAGCAACAGCGGCGAAGGAGGCGAAGCCAAGGAGCGCTACTTCACTGAGCGCGCCAGCAAGATCAAACAGGTGGCGTCAGGGCGCTTTGGCGTCACCCCTGAATATTTGATGAGCGCCGAAGAGTTGCAAATCAAGATGGCGCAAGGCTCTAAACCGGGTGAAGGCGGCCAGTTGCCGGGCCATAAAGTCACGGCGGAAATTGCCGTGTTGCGCCACAGTACGCCGGGGGTCGCGCTGATCAGCCCGCCGCCGCACCATGACATCTACAGCATTGAAGACCTGGCCCAACTGATCTATGACCTGAAAACAATCAACCCATCGGCCAAAATCAGCGTCAAGCTGGTCTCGGAAATGGGTGTTGGCACCATTGCCGCCGGCGTCGCCAAGGGCTATGCCGATGTCATTCATATCAGCGGGCACAGCGGCGGCACCGGCGCCAGCCCGTTGAGCAGCATCAAATCGGTTGGTTTGCCCTGGGAAATCGGGTTGGCGGAAACGCACCAAACCCTGCTGGTCAATGGCATCCGCCACCGCATCCGCCTGCGCACCGATGGCGGGCTAGCGACGGGTCGCGATGTGGTGATGGCCGCCATGCTAGGCGCCGACGAATACAGCTTTGGCACCAGTGCCATGATCGCTGAAGGCTGTATCATGGCGCGTGTTTGTCACAAAAACACTTGCCCCGTCGGCGTCGCCACCCAAGACCCGGAATTGCGCAAAAAGTTTGACGGCACGCCGGCGATGGTCATGAATTTCCTGACCTACATCGCCGAAGAGGTGCGCGAGGTGTTGGCCGATTTGGGCTATCGCAGCCTGGATGAGGTCATCGGCCACCCGGAGATGCTCAAGCAGGTGGTCTTTGGGCGGGAAGCCGGTTTTATGGACTTGCTGCCGCTGCTCTATGTGCCGGACACCGGTAATGCGCGGCGCAATGTCCTGCCCAGCAACGAGTTACCGACCCAGCCGACGATTGGCGATTATATTGTCGAACAGGTGCTGGCGAGTCTGCGCGCCAATCCCGATGCACCGGTGCGGCTGGCGCATAAAATCAGTAATTCACAACGCACGGTCGGCGCCAAGTTGGCTGGTCAACTGGCCCTGCGCTATGGCGACAAAGGCTTGCCCGACGGGCAGATTCAGATCACCTTCACCGGTTCGGCCGGCCAGAGCTTTGGCGCTTTTGGGCTGAATGGCTTGAACCTGCGCCTCTATGGCGAAGCTCAGGACTATGTCGGCAAGGGGCTGAGCGGCGGCGAGTTGGTTATCCGGCCCCACGAGGATGCCCGTTTTGTCCCCCATCGCAATGTGATCATCGGCAACACCGTACTCTATGGGGCGACGGGTGGTCGACTCTTTGCCGCCGGTTGCGCTGGTGAGCGTTTTGCTGTGCGCAACAGCGGCGCCACGGCGGTGGTCGAAGGTGTTGGCGATCACGGTTGCGAATATATGACCAGCGGCACGGTGGTGGTGCTGGGCGAAACCGGACGCAATTTCGGCGCCGGCATGACGGGTGGTCAAGCGTACATCTACGATCTTGGCGACAACTTTGAAGAGCGGTATAATTCCGAGTTAATCGCGGTGCGCCGTCTCGATGTAGCCGATGATCAGGAACTCAAACAATTGATTGCGCTACACCTGGAAAAGACTGGTTCGCAACGGACACGCACCATTCTCAATGACTGGGAAGCACAACGTCAGTTCTTCTGGTATGTTGCACCACGCGAGAACGTAGTCGCCATTGAGGCGGCGACGGAAGGCTCAGGTGGTGTGGAAACGGAAGAAGAGAAAGTAGTTTCGCCCGCTTAGGCGCTATACCAGGCTTCATCTTTCGAGAGTTTTGACTTTTCATTTGATTAGGCAAAACTCTCGTTCTACATACCAAGTCTTATTGACAAAGACACCATACAGAGATACCATATAACTATATGGCGCAGTTCGACTGGGATGAAAACAAGAACCTTGAAAATCAGAATAAACACGGCATTAGTTTCGAGCGAGCACAACACACCTTTGAAGATCCTAAGCGTCTAATTCTCAAGGACAAGCGGCACAGCACGCGAGACGAGAATCGTTACTATTGCATCGGCAGAATTCGCGGAGGTGTTGTCACCGTTCGGTTTACTTATCAAAATAGTCGTATCAGAATTTTTGGGGCAGGTTTCTGGCGAAAATATCATACCCTGTATTTTGAGCGCAGGTAGAAAATATTATGCAACAACGACAAAAACAACCCTGGGAAACAGTCGAGTATACAGACAATCCTGATTTGCCCGATCTAGAAGATATCGAGATTGTAGCCGATTTCTTACCGCGTCCAGAAGAACTAGTGTTCAAAGAAGCCGAGACGGAGAAAATCACTATCCAACTAGACAAGGCAACGGTTGATTTCTTCCGGCATAAGGCGCAAGAACTTGGCGCTTCCTACCAGCGCATGATTCGGAATTTACTTAATGAATATGTTGCCAGCCAACGCCGGAATAGTCAGCATTTGAATTTATAATCAAATAGACAAGGCAACAAGATTGTTGTTCTGGTACGAGATACAGTAGAGCCATCTCTATGTAAAAAATCGGATAGTTGCTGTGAAGACGATCCGGTTCAGGATAAATAGCGACAACGCGAAGAATTAGGAGAACCATTGTGGGAAAGACATTATTTGAAAAAGTCTGGGACACCCATGTCGTCGCCCAAGATGAGGGAGCGCCGGCGGTGCTGTATATTGATGCGCATCTGATCCATGAGGTGACATCACCCCAGGCGTTTGCCATGTTGCGCGAGCGCGGGTTGCCGGTGCGCCGCCCGGATAAAACCTTTGCGACAATGGATCACGCCATCCCGACACGCATTGGCGTTGGCATTGAGCTGTGGCCCAGCGACGCCGCCACCCAGGTGCGCACACTGCGCCAGAACTGTGAAGATTTTGGCGTCACCCTCTGGGACATTGACGGCGATGTCCAGGGCATCGTCCATGTCGTCGGGCCGGAGATGGGCGTGACCCACCCCGGCATGACCATTGTCTGCGGCGACAGCCACACCAGTACACATGGCGCGTTCGGGGCGTTGGCCTTTGGCATCGGCACCAGCGAGGTCGGTCATGTCCTCGCCACCCAGTGTTTGCTGCAAAAGAAGCCCAAAACCTTTGCCATCAATGTCGAAGGCGAATTGGGCTTTGGCGTGACGGCCAAGGACATTATTCTCGCCATCATTGCCAAGAATGGAGCCGGTGGCGGGGCCGGTTATGTCTTTGAATATCGCGGCAGCGCCATCCGCCGTTTGAGCATGGCAAACCGCATGACGATCTGCAACATGAGCATCGAAGGCGGCGCCCGCGCCGGTATGATCGCGCCGGACGAAACGACCTTCGAGTATATCAAGGGCCGCCCCTTCGCACCCAAAGGCGCGGATTGGGACAAGGCCGTTGCTTATTGGCAAACCCTTGTCACCGACACCGATGCCACCTTTGATCGTGAATTGCACCTGGATGCCGCCAAGCTGGAACCGATGGTCACCTATGGCACCAACCCTGGTCAGGGCGTCGGCGTCACTGGGCGCATCCCGCTGCCGGAGGAATTGGAAGATCTGTCCGAACGGCGCAGTCTGCTCAGCGCAATGGAATACATGGGGTTGAAACCCGGCCAGCCGATGCAAGGGCAGCCGGTTGACGTCGTTTTTATCGGCTCCTGCACCAACAGCCGTATTGAAGATCTGCGCGAAGCGGCCAAAGTTGCCCAAGGGCGCAAGGTGGCGGACAACGTGCAGGCGCTGGTCGTTCCCGGTTCCAAGGCGATCAAGGCGCAGGCCGAAGCCGAAGGGCTGGATCGCATCTTTAGCGAAGCCGGCTTTGAATGGCGCGGGGCGGGCTGTAGCATGTGTCTGGCCATGAACGATGATAAGGCCGGCGCCGGCAAATATGTCGCCAGCACCAGCAATCGCAACTTCCAGGGGCGCCAGGGTCCCGGCGCCCGCAGCCTGCTTATGAGTCCGATCATGGCGGCGGCGGCGGCGGTGAATGGTAAAGTTGTGGATGTGCGTGAGATTTTGTAATTTTGGATTTTGGATCCTTCCAGGACAAGTTTGCGATTTTGGATTGCTTGATCGAATTGTATGCAAAATCCAAAATCGCAAATCCAAACAAAACCAAAGGATAGCTCCTTGGATTTCAGGGTCATTAGCGAGATTAGAAATATATCAACCATCGCAAAAGGCCCAAGTGTGCAGGTTCGCCAATATCTTAATGAACGCTTCGGACATGGCCGCTGGCGGAAGCTGAAAGGCGAAGCATTTAGTCAGGGAACCCCACGGCTAAAGCCGGGGGCTTGAACCGAAGTTTGGTTTAAGCCCGTAACCTGACCAGGCTAAGACTTGCAACCCTTACGAGGGCAAGCAGAGTCTATGTTAGAGCGGTCATAACACCTACAGATGCTTCTCTAGTCTGTAGCTCTGTTGTGTAGGATTAAACAGATGTACGGGTTTAAGTCAGTGTCCTACACCGAACAAGCCGTTTTAACCTTGCCGAAGAGACCATTACGCCCGCAAGGGTAGAAAGTTGTTTTATGCAAAATTTTGTTTTTGTACTGGATACAAACAAAGTGCCACAAGCGCCGGTACATCCGGGGCAGGCGCGCTTGTTGCTGAGTAGCGGGCAAGCCGCCGTATATCGGCGCTTCCCGTTCACGATCATCCTGAAACGGGCGGTAGACAATCCGCGCCTGGAAGGCAACCGCGAACCCATCACGGTCAAGGTTGATCCGGGTAGCAAGACGACCGGCATTGCACTTATCCAGGATGATTGGGTTGTCTTTGCGGCTGAACTAGAACATCGCGGACAGCAGATCAAGAAGAACTTGGAAAGCCGCCGGGCGATTCGTCGGAATCGGCGCAATCGCAAAACCCGCTATCGTCAACCACGGTTCGACAACAGGACGAAGCCCAAAGGTTGGTTAGCCCCATCCTTGCAAAGCCGGGTTAACAACCTGCAAACGTGGCTGGTACGGTTTCTCAAGTTGTGCAATGTCCAGTCGGTCAGCATGGAATTGGTTCGCTTCGACACTCAACTGATGCAAGATGCCGAAATTAGTGGAGTAGAGTACCAGCAGGGCGAATTGGCCGGGTATGAAGTACGGGAATATCTGCTAGAGAAGTTTGGCCGCAAGTGCTGTTACTGTGGGAAGACCGATGTACCGCTAGAGATCGAGCATATCACCCCGAAGTCGCGCGGTGGTTCCGACCGAGTAAGCAATCTGTGCCTGGCTTGTCGGGAATGCAATCAGCGCAAGGGCAATCAAACCGCTGCGGAGTTTGGCGGGGGCCTCCTGGGCGCGCAAGTGCAGGCTCAGGCCAAGAAACCGCTCAAGGATGCAAGTGCGGTCAACTCTGTACGGTGGGCGATCTGGCGCATGTTCGATAGTTCTGGCTTGCCCGTCGAAGTCGGGACGGGTGGACGCACCAAGTTCAACCGCACAACCAACGGCTATCCCAAAGCCCACTGGATTGATGCCGCTTGCGTTGGGCAATCTGGGCAAGCGGTCAAGCTTTGCCCAACACAGCAACCATTGGCGATCAAGGCGGTCGGTCGGGGTAGTCGCCAAATGTGCCATATGAATAAGTACGGATTTCCACGAACATCAGGGAAGTCGGGCAAGCGCTTCTTTGGCTTTCAAACCGGTGATATGGTCAAGGCGGTTGTCCCATCCGGCAAAAATAAGGGTGTGCATATCGGAAAGGTCGCAGTCCGTGCGACGGGTAGTTTTGCCATCCTTTTTCAGAAAGGGAAAGTCGATGGAATCAACCAAAAATACGTTAAGCGAATCCATGCTCAAGACGGGTACATCTATGGTAACTGAACCAACGTCCTGTCGGAGTACGACAGCGGCGGGAACCCTCTGGGTGCCCTCCCCATGCCTGAAGGCAGGGGATTCCCGCCCGGTTCCGTTGACCAAGCGAAAGCGAGAGATCAGGAGATAAGCGATATGGCATACGCCCGTTGCATCAATAATAAACAGTATCTCAAACATCCCGATTTTGAGGATGATGAGACGATTCATGACCTAGTTGTTGGACGGGTTTACAAGATCATTCCAGATGGCAAAGAGGAAAAACTTGGCTACCTGCGCGTTGTGGATGAGTCGGGCGAAGATTATACCTTTCCGGCCAACTATTTTGAGCCTATTGAGCCAAACCACACCAATGGCAAAGAGCTAGATGCTCAAATTACCGTACACATAAATGAAGTTGATAAAGAAATTTTACGCGCAGAAGCATTGGCTTCACAAAAGTCAGTGTCAGCACTGATTCGCGAGTGGATCGAAGAGAGATTAGATCTTCCACTGGCAGCCTAACTTTAGACTTAACTTGATTCAAAGGATCAGACGAAATGCAACCCTTCAAAACACTCAATGCCACCGCTGCCCCGCTACGGGCGGAAAATGTGGACACCGACCAGATCATCCCTGCCCGCTTTCTGACGGCGGTGACCAAAGAGGGCATGGGCGATGGTCTTTTCTCCAGTTGGCGCTACAATGCCGACGGCAGCCCCAAGCCTGATTTTGTGTTGAACAAGTCAGAGTTCAAGGAAGCCAAGGTCTTGATCGCCGGGCGCAACTTTGGCAGCGGCTCCAGCCGTGAACATGCCGTCTGGGCGCTGACTGAATATGGCTTCAAGTCGGTGATCGCGCCTGGTTTTGCTGATATTTTCTACAACAACAGCTTGAAGAATGGCCTCTTGCCGGTGCCGTTAGCCGAGGAAACGGTCAACATGCTGCTCGACCTGGTGGAAGAAGAGCCGGAAACCGAGATTACCATTGATCTCAAAAACCAGACCGTCACCCTGCCTGATGGGCAACAACACCGCTTTGAGATTGATGCCTTCCGCAAAATTTGTCTGCTCGATGGGCTGGATGATTTGGGTTATCTCCAATCCAAAGCAGCCGCCATTGCTGCTCATGAGGCGCAGCCGGTCTATTAAGGCGTTCGTTTCGTTCAACTCTCTATTGACGGGCGCAGAATTCTGCGCCCGTTGTGTTATAATGGCTGCCATGAATTTGGTATCAATGGAAAGGAGGGTGTGAAGATGGCATTTGTTATTCAAAACGACCCTGTACCACTACAGGTGGAAGCGAATAGTGGTTTACGAATAGGCAAAAGTCACATCTTCCTTGACAGTGTCGTTGCTGCCTATAAACAGGGCGCGACGGCGGAGGAGATTGTCTGGCAGTTTCCCGCTTTACCGCTGGCTGATGTTTATGCTGTGCTTAGTTACTACCTACGCCATACCGCAGAAATCGAAGCTTATTTAGCACAGCAAAGCTTTGCTGCCCTAGAACCAGCAGAACTCGCGGCCAATGGACACTCACAAAAAAGTAACCACCCCATGATGGCATTGGCGAATTTAGGTGAGTGTGCCGATCCAACCGTAGCAGCACGGGCGAAAGAAATTTTAGCGCAAGAACTTGATCATATCCGCGGTTGGAGTGTTGGCGATGGCAGCAATAGCTGATACTGGTTTCTTGTTTGCCCTGGCAAATACACAGGACGAACATCATCACAGAGTAATCAATGTGGTACGCAGGTTAGCAGAGCCAGTCATTGTTGCCCCTCACTGTGTTGCCAGAAATCTGCTACTTGCTCGATAGCCGACTAGGCCATGCAACAATGCGTCAATTTGTTGCGAGTGTACTGACCGGCGCAATGGAATTGACAAGTCTGAACAAGGCTGATATTGCTCGTACCCTGAAGATTCTTGAGCAGTATGGGGATACACGAATTGACTTTGTTGACGCAACTATTATTGCGCTGGCAGAACGCCTGCAAATTATACGTGTACTGACGGTAGACCAACGTCACTTTCGGATCGTTCGCCCCTTGCACTGCTCAGCCTTCGAGTTGTTGCCGTAGCTATGTCAGTGCAAAGACAGGGAACCAGTCAAAATGGATGCACAGCAACTCATCAATCACTGTCAGTGGCCGAACCTGACGTCATCCTATCTTGTGGCGTTACAGGCCGCCATCGAATATGTTCTTGACCGCTTCCCCGTATTGGGCATCATTGCCAGCGGCAGTATTATTCGCGGCAATCCAGGGCCGACCAGTGATTTTGATCTGTATGTGATCCATGCCCAGCCGCAACGGCAACGCTTGCAACGGCGCTTTCATGGCGTACCGGCGGAGATTTTTGTCAATCCGCCCCATACCATTCGCGATTACTTTGCCGACGAACATAGCGAAGGACGACCCTGTACCGCCCACATGTTTGTGACAGGCTTTCCGATTTTGGTCAATGATCCGGTTGTGACCACATTACAGGAAGAAGCCCACACGTGGTTACAAAAAGCGCCAATGGTCTCCGAACAGAAATTGCTCTGGCAGCGCTATGGCATTGTCGATCTGTTGGATAACGCTAAGGATCTGCTCGACAGCGACCCGGAATGCGCCGCCCGTATTTTACATCAAGCAGTCGATCAAATGGTGGATTATAGTTTTCTAAGCATTTGAGTGGGAATCCGAATTGCAAACCGTATAAATTTTACTTAAAAACCGATAGAAAGAAGTAATAATGAAAGCAAAAATCGTAGTCTTGGCCGGTGACGGCATCGGCCCCGAAGTGACCGGCGAAGCGCGCAAGGTGTTGAGCGCCGTCGCTGAGAAGTTTAACCACCAATTCGCCTTTTCCGACCAGATGATGGGCGGGCGAGCCATTGATGAATTGGGCACGAGTCTGCCCGATGAAACCGTAGCCGCTTGTAAAAGCGCCGACGCCATTTTGCTAGGCGCGGTGGGCGGCCCCAAGTGGGATGACCCCAAGGCCAAGGATCGCCCGGAGCGCGGCTTGTTGGCAATTCGCAAGGCGCTCAACCTCTTTGCCAACCTGCGCCCGGTCAAGCTGCACCCGCAACTGTTGAGCGCCAGCACCTTGAAAGAAGAGGTCTTGCAAGGCGTCGATATGTTGGTCATCCGCGAATTGACCGGCGGTCTCTACTTTGGCCCCAAGAAGGAAGCCGGCGAAGAGGGCTACGAAGCCTTTGACACCGAAATTTATACGCGCCCGGAAATCGAGCGGGTCGTCCGCTTGTCTGCTGTCACGGCAATGGGCCGGCGCAAGAAACTGGCGAGTGTCGACAAAGCCAACGTCATGGCCTCTAGCCGCCTATGGCGACGGGTGGCGACGGAAGTGCTGGCCGGTTTCCCGGAATTGGAAATCGAGCATGTTCTGGTCGATGCCATGGCCATGCACCTCATCCGTCGCCCGGCCAGCTTTGACGTGATCGTCGCCGGCAACATCTTTGGCGACATTCTCACCGATGAAGCGGCCATGTTGGCCGGGTCGATGGGCATGTTGCCATCGGCCAGCCTGGGCGATCTCATGAATAGCCAACAGTTGCCCTTGGGTCTCTATGAACCCATCCACGGCAGCGCCCCGGACATTGCCGGCAAGGGCGTCGCCAATCCGCTGGCAACCATTGTGAGCAGCGCCATGTTGCTGCGCCACAGTCTCGGTTTGGAGCAAGAAGCCGACGCCATCGAAGCCGCTGTCGACGCCGTGCTGAACGAAGGGGTTCGCACGCCTGATATTGCGCACACCGGCAGTGAAGTTGTGGGTACACAGGTCATGGGCGATCTGGTCGTTGAAAAGTTATTAAAATAGAGACTAGAGACTGGAGATCGGGAATTGAACTGGTTACACTCACAGTCTCTAGTCTCCAGTCTCTAGTCTCCAGTCTCATTATCTACAACCATGATCATCGACCCACAAGACCGTCTACGCTCAACTATCCGGTTCCTCGGCAATCTGCTGGGGGAGACGATTATTGAACAGGAAGGCCAGGCCGTTTTCGACCTGGAAGAAGAGATTCGTGATTTAGCCAAACGCTGGCGCAGTGGCGAAGCGGAAGTATTGATTCAAGCCGAACAGCAACTAGTGCCGACGTTGATCAATGATTTGCCCAAGGCCAATGCCGTGCTCAAAGCCTTTACCACCTATTTTCAGTTGGTGAACCTGGCCGAGGAGCAACAGCGCATTCATGTGCTGCGCGAACGGGCCATGCGCGCCCATGAACAAAATGTGCCGATGTCGGAGACGATAGCCCATGCCGTGCGTCGTCTGCGCGAAGAAGGGTTGTCGGCGCAAGAGGTTCGTTCCTTGTTGAATGACCTCTTTATCATGCCGGTGTTCACTGCCCACCCTACCGAATCCAAACGACGGACAATTCTCCTCAAACTAAAGGCGATTGCCACCGATCTCCATGACCTGAATTATCACAGCCTCTTGCCCGCGGAAGAGGATGCCATTGTTCAGCGTATTCGCGAAAATATTGTCCTACTCTGGCAGAGTGACGAGACGCGCGATCGCCGCCCTACTGTCATGGACGAGGTGCGCGAGGGGCTGTACTATTACGAAGCGACACTCTTTGGGCTGGTGCCAAAGATTTACCAAGAGTTGGAACGAGCGCTGGTGGAATGTTACCCCGGCGAGAGCTTTCAGGCGCCGGTCTTTTTGCGCTACGGTTCCTGGATCGGCGGCGACCGCGATGGCAACCCCTTTGTCACGCTGGATGTGACCGAGGAGGCGCTGCGTGAGCAGAAAGAGACGATCCTCAAGCAATACAACATTGAAGTTGATGCCCTCTATCACCATCTCAGCCCAGCCTTGACGCGCGCCGGGTTTGATCAAGCGCTGCTCAGCAGCATTCAGCAGGATTTTGCTTTGGTGCCGACGCAGGAACGGGAGGTGTTGGAACGCTTCCGGCTGGAACCCTATCGCCAAAAGTTGATCATGATGTTCCGTCGTTTACGGGCCACCCGTGCCGAAAACGAGATCCCCTGGCGCAACCGGGCCACACCGGCGCCGAACAACCCGCGCGCCTACAAAACTGTGCAAGAATTCCTCCACGACCTCTATCTAATTCGCGCCAGCCTCTGCGCCAACAAGGGCGAACGGCTGGCGCGCGGGCGCTTAGAACGGCTCATCCGCAGTGCCGAGGTCTTTGGCTTTCACCTGGCGACCCTAGATATTCGCCAACACGCTGAACGGCATCGCACAGCCATGGGCGAAGTGTTGCAACGGTATCAACTCTGTACGAATTACGAAGGAATGGCCGAGGCGGATCGCGTGGCGCTCTTGGCGCGGGAAATTATGAGCGAACGCCCCCTCACAGCACGGCTGGATTTCACGCCGGAGACCAACGCCACCATCGATCTCTTCCGCTTGATCCGCCGGGCGCGTGAAGAGGTGGGCAACGAGGCGATTCAGACCTACATCATCAGCATGACAACCCAGGTCAGCAATGTGCTGGAGGTCTTGCTCTTCGCCCGCGACGCCGGTCTCTTTGGCGAAATCAACATCGTCCCGCTCTTTGAAACGATTGAAGACTTGTTGGCCGCCGGTCAGATCATGCGGGCGCTTTTCGAGAACCCGGCCTATCAACGCCACCTGGCGCAACGGGGGCGCCAACAGCAGATCATGATCGGCTATAGCGATTCCAACAAAGATGGCGGTTATCTGCGCGCCAACTGGATGCTCTTTCAGGCCCAACGCGAACTGGCGCGCGTCTGCGATGAGTTCCAGGTCACGTTGACCCTCTTTCATGGCCGTGGCGGCACGTTGGGACGCGGCGGCGGGCCGGCCAATCGCGCCATTCTGGCCCAACCGCCGGAGTCGATTCGCGGGCGGATCAAGATCACCGAGCAGGGCGAAGTGGTGAGCAGCCGCTATGACGATGAAAGCATTGCCCATCGCCACCTGGAGCAGATGGTCAATGCTGTTCTCCTGACTAGCGGGCGCCGGCCCCACTATGCCAAGGAAGCGTTGTGGGCCGAAGCGATGGAAAGTCTGAGCCAGTTCGCCTTCCAGAAGTATCGCAGTCTGGTGCTGAACCCGGAATTTGTCCAATACTTCCAGCAGACCACGCCGATCAATCATGTGGACATGCTCAACATCGGCTCCCGCCCGGCGCGCCGCAAAACCACCACCGCCATCAGCGACCTGCGCGCCATTCCCTGGGTCTTCTCTTGGACCCAATCGCGCGTCAACCTGACCAGTTGGTACGGCGTCGGCAGCGCCATCGAACAGTGGCTAACCAACCAACCTTCGGCTGCGACCTCGACCAACTCGGTCGAGCCACTCAGGTCGCAGCCAACGAACGGGCCAACCAGCACCATCGATGAAACACGGTTGGCGCTTCTGCAAGAAATGTACAAAACGTGGCCCTTCTTCCGCACGATTTTGGATAATGTGCAAGTTGGTTTGGGGAAGGCCGATATTGGGATTGCTCAGCTCTATGCCACCCTGGCCGACCCGGCATTACGGGCAACCATCTTTTCCGATCTGCGCGCCGAATTTGACTGCACGCGCGAGGCGGTTTTACGTATCACGCAACAGGCCGAATTGTTGGATAATGAAGGCTGGCTCCAACGGAGCATCCGTCTGCGCAACCCCTATGTCGATCCGTTGAATTACATTCAAGTCGAACTACTGCGCCGCTTGCGCACCAATCCGCCACCCGACGAAAAGGAACGTCTGCAAGCCGCGGTCGCGCTCTCGGTCAACGGCATTGCCGCCGGTCTACAAAATGTAGGCTGATCAATGATTAATTGAGAATGGAAAACAATTAATGGTTAATGAGTGCGCGGCATCCAACCATTAACCACAGGACTTACGCAAGACGCCGGGCACCCAGAGGGTTCCCGCGCCATCCTGGCGGCAAGAGACGTGCCGCCAGGATGGCGGCGTTCCCAGGAAAGATTCGTCTTGCGTAAGTCCTAAACCATTAAAAATTAATTGTTTTCCATTAATTATTTAGCAGGGTTTTCATTGTGACAGATCATCTCGCTTCCATCGACGGTTTACTCATTGACATTGAAGGGGTCTTGATACACGGTACAGCGGTGATTCCGGGCGCGCACGAGTCTCTACAGACGCTGCGCGCCCGCGGGATTCCCTACCGTTTTATCACCAATACGACGGTCTACTGTCGCCACACGCTCCACGAACGGTTACAGGCGATGGGCTTTCCCATTCAGATGGAGGAGCTTTTCACGGCTACCTACGCTGCGGCCCGCTATCTACAAGAGCAAAAGGCCAAAAGCTACTATCCCTTACTCCTGCCTGATGCGCAACAGGAATTTGCCGGACTGGATGTGGATGAGGAGAAGCCCGATTTTGTTGTGATCGGCGATATGGGCGCCAGTTTCACCTTTTCCCGGCTCAACCGGGCGCTGCGGGCGGTTCTCAACGGGGCGCGCCTGGTTGCCCTCCATAAAAATCGCACCTGGCGCACAGAAGATGGGCTGTATATGGATGCCGGCCCCTTTGTTGTCGCCCTGGAATATGCGGCCGAGTTAAAAGCCGAAGTGATGGGCAAACCCAGTCGCGCCTATTTCCGCCTGGTGTTGGATGATCTGGGCATTGCACCGGAACGGGTCGCGATGATTGGCGATGACATCGAAAACGATGTGCGCGGCGCTCAATTGTTGGGCATGAAAGGCTGGCTGGTGAAGACGGGGCGTTTTCGCAAAGAAGACCTCGCACGGGGTATCTGGCCAGACAAGATTTTCGAAAGTATCGCAGAAATTGTCCGAGCAGAATAAGTTAAAGGGGAATTTACTATGTTACTTGAACTCGAACAACTGACCCTACCCGAACAAGTAAACGTCAAAATTGAGGTGAGTGTCACTTCGACCATTAACGTCACAGCTAAAATTGCGCAGCGCAAGGTTAGCAAATTGCTCTTGGATCAAGTGGGGAATTTACTCTACGGGGAGCAACCTAATCTGGTTGCTGGACAGCGGCTATTATGGCGTGTACCGGTTTATTTGGGTTTACCAACCACGGGTTGTATTGGACAAGTTGGGACGATTGATGTCGATGCCCAAACCGGTGAATTACTCTTTACGCAACAAATTCTTGATGAAATTGCGGAGCGCGGCGATGCTTTGGCTGAACGTGCCACACATACAGCAAACTAACGATGGTTGGTGCTTGCCTGCCTGTGTAGCGATGGTTAGCGCCTATTTGGAGCAACCATTGTTACAAGAGGATGTGGCCCGCTGGCTAAATACAATCGGTCGGCAATTTAATGTTGGCCTGGACACATTTTGATTACACATTTGCTGTTTTACAACAGCAACAATAGAGGCTAAATTATCATGCGCGTTATTTTATACGACACTACCTTACGCGATGGCACGCAGGGCGAAGGCGTCTCTTTAAGTTGTGACGATAAACTAAAAATTGCTCGCCGACTTGACGAGTTTGGCATGGACTATATTGAAGGGGGCTGGCCCGGTTCCAACCCCAAAGATATGGAATTTTTTGAGCGGGCGCAGCAGGAACTACAGTTGACCCATGCCAAGATTGCCGCCTTTGGTTCCACCTGTAAAGCCGATGTCGAGCCGGCGGACGACCCGCAGATCAAACTCTTGATCGACGCGCAGACGCCGGTGGTGACGATCTTTGGCAAGTCGTGGGATCTCCATGTCACCGAAGTGCTGCGCACGAATCTGGAAGAGAATCTGCGCATGATCCGCGAATCGGTACGCTATCTCAAGTCCCATAACAAAGAAGTGGTCTATGACGCCGAACACTTCTTCGACGGCTATCGCGCCAACCCCGAATATGCGCTTTCCACCCTGAAAGCGGCGATCATCGGCGGCGCAGATAGCATCACCCTCTGTGACACCAACGGCGGCAGTTTACCCTGGCAGGTAGCCGAAGCGGTGCAAACCGTGCGCACAGAAGTGTTGGGCATCGAAGAAGGCAAAACCGCCACGCATCACGCATCACGCATCACGTTGGGCATTCACACCCACAACGATAGTGAAACCGGCGTCGCCAATACGTTGGAGGCGGTGCGCACCGGCTGTAATCATGTGCAGGGGACGATTAACGGTTATGGCGAACGGTGCGGCAATGCCAACCTGATGAGCATCATCCCCAACTTACAGTTGAAAATGGGCTATGAGCTGGTGGCGCCGACGAAATTGAGCCAGTTAAAGGAACTAAGCCACTATGTCACCGAACTGGCCAACCTGAACCCCGACACCCACCAACCCTTTGTCGGCAGCAGCGCTTTTGCCCACAAAGGCGGCACCCATGTCAACGCCGTGGTGAAACATGTGATGAGTTACCAGCATGTCGATCCGGCGCTCGTGGGCAATGAGACGCGTGTCCTGGTCAGCGAACTGAGCGGCAAGGATAACATTGCCGTCAAA
This sequence comes from Caldilinea sp. CFX5, assembly GCA_021405325.1. Next base: position 23,615 of record QWII01000079.1, read on the forward strand.
CGCAAAGAGTTTGGCCTGGAAGGGTTGAGTCGCGAAGCTGAACGCGCCGTGTTGCAACAGATCAAAGATCTGGAGAACATCGGCTTTGCCTTTGAAAGCGCCGAAGCCAGCGTCGATCTACTCCTGCGCCGCCAACGACCAGAGTACAAAGCGCCCTTTGAGCTAATCGACTACACGGCCAATGTCGAACATCGCGCCGGGCGGGGTCTCTTCTCGGAAGCGACGGTCAAGGTGAAGGTCGGCGATGAACTCTTTCATGAAGTGGCGGAAGGCAATGGTCCGGTCAATGCGCTCAATCTGGCGCTACGCAAAGCGATCCAGCAATTCTACCCTCGCCTGAGCGCTGTCCATTTGAAAGATTACAAAGTACGCATCTTAAACAGCGAAAGCGGCACCGGCGCTGTGGTGCGCGTCTTGATCGACAGCACCGACGGTCAGCGCAGTTGGAGCATGGTGGGCGCCAGCACCAACATCATCGAGGCCAGTTGGATTGCGCTTTCGGATTCGATTGAGTATTTCTTGCTAACGGATTCAGAGAGATTGAGAGATTGAGAGATTGGGAGGCAGCCATGCGCGTCGCGGATCTACCACCAGAGGTTATTGCGCAAATTTGCACTTGCCGGTATGACCAGATCCTTGAAAAGCATGAAGGGCCGGAAAGCTGGCGCGCCATTTTTCACTATGGTTACAATCCGGAATTTATCGATGTCGATGGGCTTGCTGTCCTGTTACCAGTTGACGGAGAACGCCTCGCCAACATCTCGGTCATCCGTTGCATTAGCAGCCGCGGTGGCGATGCCTTAACCATCTTCTTGAAAGACACAACGCTGGCTGAAGCATATAATGTCGATCCGGACGAGGATATTTTCTACACTGGCTTCATGGCGTTCTGTGAAAAGTTTCCGGGGCAAGAGTTTTACCTGGCAACGGTTTACCACGAGTGGTTTATTGTTGAAAATGAAATTTTTACCCACGGAGCAAATTGAAAGGAAGTTGTGGAATCAGTTGTTGATCTCACCAGCGCCCAGATGCTCGTCCGGCTGTTGATTGCGGCGGTGATCGGCGGCGTCATCGGCTTTGAGCGCCGCGCCCGCCATAAGCCGATTGGCATTGCCGGCATGATGCTGGTCGCCATCGGCAGCGCCAGTTACATGATGTTGGCGATGCACTTGGCCAGAAGTGACCCGGCGGCGGTTAGTCGTGCGCTCCAAGGGTTGTTGCAAGGCATTGGCTTTCTGGGCGGCGCGGTGATCTTTAAAACCGGCACCACGGTGCAAGGCATCAAGACCGCCGCCGCCATCTGGATCACCGGCGCCATTGGGTTAGCGATTGGCACCTGGTTTTGGGTGCTGGGGGTGATTGTCGGACTCGCCACGGCGCTCATTTTGTATATAACCGATGATCTGTTGGCGGAAAAACAGCCTACACCGGAACAGAATGCAGCCACACCGGTGGAGAGTAACCGACAAGCGACGCTTGACAAGAAAGCAGAGTAGCAGCAAGCCCACTATGGCAACGCACACACCTGACAGGTTTTGGAAACCTGTCAGGTGTAGCAGGAGGGCGCTACGAAATATCAACAGAACCTAGTTGTTCAAGTTGCTAGAAAAAGACGAGCAATCGGATAACGAAAACCAGGCAGAAGATCTTCGCCATCAAGTACACCACCAAACGATACCAGGTCCTGGCTACCATCTAGGCGGTAAATGATGACTCTTTCTGTCTGGGGATCAACAACCCAAACCAAACGCACGCCATAGCGCAATCATCACAATACCATTCACCATTCAATCTAGAGGAGAAACCAATGACGGTGACAACCTTAACCGGCACGCTGAACAAATACAGCCGGATGTTAACGCAAACCCGCTCCCAAGTGGGGTCGCAAGCCATGCTCTATGGCATCGGCTTGACGGACGAAGATCTGAAGAAACCACAGGTCGGCATTGCCAGCATGGGCTGGGAGGGCAACACCTGTAACATGCACCTCAACGACCTGGCCAAAGAGGTCAAGTCCGGCATGGGCGCCGCCGGGATCGTCGGCCTGATCTTCCACACCATCGGCGTCAGCGATGGCATTTCGATGGGCACAGAAGGGATGAAATGTTCGCTGGTCTCGCGCGACATTATTGCCGATTCGATTGAAACGGTGATGCGCGCCCAGTGGTATGACGGCAATGTCGCCATCCCCGGCTGTGACAAGAATATGCCCGGCACGCTCATGGCCGCCGGTCGCCTCAACCGCCCGACGATCATCGTCTATGGCGGCACCATTCGCCCCGGTCACCTGGGCGATAAGAAGCTCGACATTGTCTCGGCCTTTGAAGCCTATGGTCAATGGCTGGCGAAACAGATTAGCGAAGAGGAACTGAAAGCGGTGTTGCAAAATGCCTGTCCCGGCGCCGGCGCCTGCGGCGGTATGTACACGGCCAACACCATGGCCTCGGTGATCGAGTCGATCGGCATGAGCCTGCCCTACAGTTCGTCGATCCCGGCCACGGCCAAGGAGAAGATTGATGAGTGCCATCAGGTCGGCGCGGCAATGGCCCATCTGCTGGCCCATGACATCAAGCCGCTCGATATTATGACACGCAAAGCCTTTGAAAATGCCATCACCGTGGCGGTGGCGCTGGGCGGCTCAACCAACGTGGTGCTGCATCTGCTGGCGGTGGCCCATGCCTGTGACGTGCCGTTGACGATTGATGACTTCCAGGCAATCTCCAACCGCACTCCCCTGCTGGCCGACCTCAAGCCGAGCGGCAAATATGTGATGGAAGAACTATACGAAGTGGGCGGCGTGCCGGCAGTGCAAAAGCTGCTCCTGCGTGAAGGGCTGCTCCACGGCGACTGCTTGACCGTCACCGGCAAGACAATGGCCGAAAATCTGGCGAGCCTGCCCGATCTGAAGGAAGGCCAGACCATCATCTGCCCCCTTTCCAAGCCGCTCAAGGAGACCGGCCACTTGCAGATTCTCTATGGCAATCTCGCCAGTGATGGCTCGGTCGCCAAGATCACCGGCAAGGAAGGCACCCGCTTCTCCGGCCCGGCCAAGGTCTTTGACTCGGAAGAGGCGACGCTGGAAGGGTTGCAACAGGGCAAAGTGACCCACGGCGATGTGATCGTCATCCGCTACGAAGGCCCCAAGGGCGGCCCTGGGATGCGCGAAATGCTCTCGATCACCGGTGCGCTTATGGGCGCGGGGCTGGGCAAAAGCGTGGCGCTCATCACCGATGGTCGCTTCTCCGGCGGCACCCACGGCTTTGTCGTCGGTCACATTGCACCCGAAGCCTATGACGGTGGCGGCATTGCCCTCGTGCGTGATGGCGATGTGATTACGATTGACGCCGAGAAGAACACCCTGTCGATGGCTGTGAGTGACGCCGAACTCCAACAGCGGCGGGCCGCGTGGCGAGCGCCGGCGCCCAAGGTCACCAAGGGTGTTCTCTACAAATATATGAAGACCGTTTCATCGGCGTCGAAGGGGTGTGTGACGGATGCAATGGCGTAGCGTGATGCGTGATTCGTGTTGCGTGAAGTGAAAGACAGGCTCTGGGGTTAAACCGGAGCCTGTCTTTTTATGTTGAAATGAGGGCGCTCTTGTGGTAGAATCCAAATAGAACTTTTGTTTGTAAAGGAGTGCGCCATGATTGTATCACCGTTTCCTGGGATGGATCCCTATTTGGAGTCACCTGAGATTTGGCACACGCTCCATACAAGGTTGATCACGAATCTAGCGGATCAATTGACCGCGAAACTTGCACCAACCTACATCGCAGATTTTGAAACAGATATTGTAATTGATTTTGTCGATACGGGTAGCAACGGCGGCACGAATGGTGGCAGCAAGGAAAGTAGAGCCGTTCTATCGCCGGATGTAGCAGTTCGTAAACCAGCAAGCACGGCGACAGACCTTGCCGCCACAGGGGCAGTGATTGTCGCGCCTTTACAATTGCGAATTCCCATGCCGGTAGAACGGCGCCTGTCAAAGGTGAAGATCATTCACAGAGAACGAGAAATTTTAGTTGCGGTGATTGAATTGCTCTCCCCCGTCAATAAACGCGCCGGTGAAAAGCGGGCAAAATATCTCGAAAAACGCGCAAAATATCTCGAATCCTCGGTCCATTTTATCGAAATTGATTTACTAAGGCGGTGGAAGCGAATGCCCTTAGCGGGGAAATTACCGGCTTGCGATTATCTTATTATGGTTAGTGACGCAAATAAACGACCAGACGTTGATGTTTGGCCCCTAAGCGTGCGCAATCCCTTTCCATTGATCCCGATCCCCCTGTTACGTCCCGATCCATCAGTAATGGCTGATCTTGGGGAAGCCCTACACATCGCTTATGCCCGTGCGCGCTACGATTTACAAATTGATTACAACCAACCACCCAAACCAGCGCTATCACCGGATGATGCAGAGTGGGCAGCAGAATTGATCGCACGTTGGAGTGATAAGGAGGAGTAACGAATGAGCCAACTGTTAACCGAAGCGACGGTACAAGAAATTCAACTTGAACTGATTCGTCGCATCCAGTTTAACGCCTTTGATGGCGAAGAGGTCGTTGATAGCCTCCAACGCCATCGCAACCTCTGGCTTGCGGCAGTGATGGAAAGCTCGTATGGGTCAGGCATTCACCACCTTAGTGGGGCCGGCTTGTTAAAGCTGCGTGATCTACCGCTCAATATCTGGCATGTGGACACGCTTTATGTGTTGATGGAGAACGCGCAGAAAGCGCATGAATTTGCCCGCATCATCGACGAGGAAGGGTGGGGCGAAGAGATCCAGATCATTGAGGATGAAAACGAAGTGCAACGGGCGCTTGGCGGTGGCGAACCGGGACACGCAATTGTCTCGGTCTGGTGGGATTAACTGGTTATTTCACCTGACGTCAGCAAAGGCAGGACAAAGAAGTAAAAATTCCTGATTGATCCCAAACAAAAACCGTGATACACTTTACGAAAATCAGAACACCAGCAAAGTGTAGTTCGACTGTTGATGACGCGAAAGCTATCTACATATAGATAGGCATGGGTAATCTATTCGTAAATAGAACTATCTATTTGTATATGGTTTCATTTATGAATAGATAGGATTATAGCCCGAAAATTTTCGGGCGACTTGGTGTTCGACATTTTTGAGCGATCTGACAGGAAGGCACAAGTAGATAAATGCATGAGCAGGAGTAGTAGAAGTAGGAATAGCTAAAATGCAGGAATGCAAGCTGTGTGGCTGTATCGCAGAATTGCAGGCAAGCCATATCATACCCAAGTCTGTAATTCGTTGGCTAAAAAATTCGTCTGCTGGAAGGTTGCGGGCAGGGGAAAAACCCAATGTACGGGTTCAAGATGGCCCAAAGCCGTACTTTCTGTGTCTGGGGTGTGAAGGACGACTTAACCGATGGGAAACACCGTTTGCGGAGCACTTTTTTCAGCCTTATCATGAAAATCGGAACGTGGCACCAACGCCAATCCGTTACGGTAAATGGATGCTAAAGTTTGCGGTTTCCGTATCATGGAGGGTCTTGGAATTCCTCCGCCCTGAACTTGTCCACCAACTCGATGGCGAGACAAAGTTGGCTATCGATAATGCAAGTGAAGCGTGGAAGCAATTCTTATTCAAAACTGGGCAAATACTGTCTGTTTGGGTTTGTTAAATACCCTGACCGAGATCGGAAAATATGGAACGGCACCAAAATACACTTGAATAACGGCACTTTCTTTGACACCAAAAAGTTCGTTATACCTGATAATGTTGCATCCTACCTTATGATGCGCGCCAACAGCGCGCTCAATGCAATCAGTAGCATTTCTCCTCGGCAGTATGATAAGATACAGCAATGGACAGAAGAAAACCTTGATCAGTATATTGAGTCCAACGCATTTCGGGCGTTAGTTCAAGATGTAAATTTCTTTGGACAAAATGCTCTCAGGCCAGAGGAATAAGAAACACACATTGGCTGCCGCCGAACATTACCTGAACGCCAACCACGCCTCGAAGGCAGCCGGATCAAGGGTTGTTATGGCTTTCCGCCCGCTTTGGTTGGTCAGATGGTTAGCGTGCTTTCCTCCGCAACTCATTTGGATAGCAGCACAATCTCACCCCGCATCAAAGCAACTAAAGCAAAAGCGCGACTATCTACTTGTTTAAGGAATGAATCTGAATGAACGAACTCATATGGTTGCTGATAGGTGTGATTGGCTTGGCTATTTTCGTTACCTTGCTCGTTTGGGCAACAAGCAAGAATCGATCCCGCTCCACTTCTTCAGCAACATCTACGCCCCCACCTGTGAAAGACATCACCGATAAAGAACAGCTCCTAGAGTTCCTTAGATCTATTAAGTTTGCTACTTCTAAGTGGGAAAGACAACAAGCAACAGTGAGGAATATTAATCTAGAAGGCATGGACTTACGTCAGGCTGATCTAAAGTACTGTAAGCTAGAGCGTGTCAATCTTCAGAGTGCAAATCTCAGTAAGGCAAATCTTGGAGAAGCCTCGCTTCGAGAGGTAAACCTGCGATATGCCGATCTCTCTGAGGCCGACTTATCTGGTGCATCGATATGGGATGGAACTGATTTTTCAGGTGCTGAGCTACGCAGTGCTAACCTACAACATGTTCATTTTTATAGTAACAAAATGCAGGGGGCAAATCTTGAAAACGCCGATATTCAGAACACCTCATTCTCTGCCACGACAGATCTAAGCCAGACCAATCTTAACGGTGCTAGATACAATTTTTTTACGTCATGGCCGATGTTTGATCCGGTGAAAATCGGTGCTATATCAGTAGATGGATTAGGGCCTAATCCGATGAAGGCTTCCAGAGATCAGTGGTTCTATTACAAGTTAATGCGGAAGGGAACTCTCGTACAAATTGAAAGTGAAGACCGAAGTAATTATGGCGCAAATCTACGCACGAGAGATGAAATTACAGAAAAGCTGAACGGAATACTTGAAGATTCTAGCGACAGATATTCACAACTAGAAAAAGCTATCTCAAACTGGAGAAATCCATCATTAGAAGAGCTTTATTATCGAGTTGCCCATGATATTCGGTACCACAGAAACATTTTCTATAGTACTTATCCGGGTCGACCTGATATAGAATTCATGCTTAATGAATACTATGACGCATGGATAGATGTGTTAGAATGGAGTGAGTACAGACAAGATGAATTTCGCTCTGATGCTACTCACTTTAAGCCTGAAAAAGCCCAAGCTCCCTCTAAGTTTGAATCCCCTATCGAAGAAATGTTTTGGCATGAATGGCAAAGACAAGGGGGTATTACCGTACTTGATCTATAATATCAGTACAAAGACCCTAACACAGGTTATCGAATTGACTACGTTTACTTGCCTAAAAAGATTGCAATTGAACTAGATGGCTATGAATATCATAGTAGCAAGGAACAATTTACAGCAGATCGCAAACGACAACGAGAACTCGAGCGTCAAGGCTGGAGATTTATTCGGTTTAGTGGTTCAGAAATATTTCATGATGTTAGGGCTTGTCTGGCGGACGTTCGTGATATGGTAAGTCGATCAGAGTACTCATAATTTCATATGGTTCTTTATCGATGGGAAGACCGCGCATTCTACTAATGTCGTGATTATATTTAGCCGTATTCGTATCGATCTTGAGTAAAGGCAGTTATTTGTCTTCTGTAATCAAAGGTAAATTTTATGCAAATACTACTGAAATACACAACAAAAAAAATGTCGAACATTAGTTGCACCCGATGGCACCAGGATCAAGGGTCTCCGTAGTCTGTTGCCCGCACTCGTTGGTTGGGTAGGTGGTGTGGTTTGCCCGCCAGCAGCGGCACGGGTGAACAGGGTGTTCAAGCGCTACCATTTTTCGTGGTCATCCAAATAACTTAATTTAGATGTTTCCCGATAAAGCTCTAAAGATGTGACGCATATCTAAAATCACAGTTAAATGGCTAGAAAACGACCGACTGGTATTTGTCAAATTTGTGGTCAAAACGGACCCCTCTCATTTGAACATACACCTCCGCGTGCGGCATTCAATGATCGACCGGTGGTTGTTGCCAAATTCAACGATGTAATCCATCTAGGACCAGATGAACCGCTCCGCGGTCCCATTCAGCAACGCGGCATGGGAGATTATACACTATGCGACAAATGTAATAACGACACAGGGGCTTGGTACGGTAAGCGATTCGTCGATTGGTGTTATCAAGGTATGGATATTCTCATTCGCGCAAATGGGCGTCCCAGCCTTATATACATGCATTATCTATTACCTCTATCCATTATCAAACAAGTTGTAACCATGTTTCTCGCCATTAATTCGCCACGCTTTACTAATGCAAATGAAGAGCTTGTACGATTCATATTGAATAAGGACGCCAAATACCTTTCACCAAAGTACCGTTTTTTTGTGTACTTTAATGTGGAAGGAAGATTTAGACGGGCTGGTTTAACCGGCAAAGTCGATACGAATACTGGTCGTGTTGCGGCCTTATCAGAACTATCGTTTACACCATTTGGATATGTCATGACCTTAGATGCCCCACCTCCTGATGAAAGATTGCTAGAAATCACGCACTTCGCCCGGTATGAATACAATGAATTTGCAGTTCAAGAGTTACGTTTACCTGTACTACCGACGCACTTGGCTCTACCTGGAGATTACAGAACAAAGCAGGAGATTCAAGAAGATTTTCAACGGAATATGCAAGCAATACCAGAATTATAGCATTTGCGGCAGAATATCCGCTGGTACTGATCAGGGATGCAACTCGTCTTTTCTTGCTAGTCACGCCTCCTAGCGCTTCACACTGGCATTCAGCACAATCCCAGCGATGTAACAGAACCAACAAAAAGTAAAAGTTGAGTAGTGTCTACTCGACTTTTGTGCTATAATGAAGGCAACAAGCAGTAAGAACGAATACGGGAGGTAACACATGAGCATTATATTGCCGACCGCATTACCGTGAACCCGGAACAATGTGGTGGCCGTCCGTGTATACGCGGGATGCGTATTCGCGTGGTCGATGTGCTGGAATTACTGGCGGCCGGCTTAAGTTTTTCTGAAGTACTCGAAGAATTGCCCGATCTGGAACAAGCCGATCTGCTGGCGGTACTGCGGTTTGTCACGAGCCGCGTGAACCATCCGGTTTTGGTGTCTGCATGAAAATCTGGATCGATGCGCAGTTGTCGCCAGCGCTTGCGGTATGAATCAGTAGTCAGTTTGGCGTAGAGGCGAAAGCCATTCGTGAGTTTGGGTTGCGTGATGCGACCGACCACCAGATCAAAGACATGGGCGAATGAGTCTAGACTGTATTCGCCTCCGGCACCACCCGCAACAGTGTACCTGGCTCCTCAGCTATCACCTCAAATTTGCCCAGTTTTGCCAAACAGGAGATTTTACACTTGGCATCGTAAGGTGTATGTTATACAATGAACACGAAAGGAGCGGTAACTATGCAAGTAACAACATTTTCTGCCATTATCGAAAATGGACAGGTGCGTTTTATGGGTGATGTCCATCTGCCGGAAAAGACGAAAGTCTATGTCGTCGTCCCTGATTTTATAGCTACGCCACGCAAAAAGGTAACGTTAGCAGAGCTAGTGGCGCAAATGCCTGACGATTATGTACCAAGCGAAGAAGATATGGGCAAACCTGTTGGCAGGGAAGTATGGTAGTATCCAACTATATCCCTGCCAAGGGCGACCTGATTACGCTTTCGTTTGATCCACAATCCGGACATGAACAAAAAGGACGACGACCAGCCCTTGTTATCAGCAATTATCTTTTCAATCAAGCAACGGGGCTGGCTGTAGTCTGTCCGGTTACCAATACCAATCGCAAAATCCCGTTTCACCTACCAGTACCAAGCACCACTTCTTTAACAGGCTTCATTATGGTTGAACAGATGAAGTCCATCGATTTCACTGCGCGTGGAGCAAGGTTTGTAGCAAAAGCACCCATACAACTAATCGAAGATGTGCTTGCTATTGTTGACGTATGCCTTCGTTAACCTACTGTATCCGCAACAGCATGGTAGGGTCAGATAAACCCTGACCATACTGTTTACTCCTCCCCCACCTCCGGCACGATCACCCGCAACAGTGTACTCGGCCCCTCGGCGATCACCTGAAATTCGCCCAGTTCCGCCGGCAGCAGCGCCCAACTGACGCTAGAGAGCGTCACCGGCTCGCCAGACCATTCTATCGTCGCTCGCCCTTCCAGCACGCCCCATAGTTCAAAGGTGGCGCCGTCACAGAGGCCGAAGAAGGCGTTGTCCGGCGGCAGGTGGATGCGCTCGGTTTCAAAGTAGGGGCAGACCGCCAACTGTTCCACATGCAGCTTATCTTCTTTGATGAGGGTGCGCGGTTGGGTGGTGGTGGGCGTCACCATGGCGAAATTTAACACAGCCAGCGCCTGCTCCTTGTGAATCGGGCGCGGGCGCCCCCAGTCATAGATGCGATAGGTGGTGTCGCTGTTCTGCTGGATCTCGGCGACGATGATGCCGGGACCAAGGGCATGAATGGCGCCAGCGGGGACAAAGACCACATCGCCCTTTTGCACCGGCACGCGATGCAACGGCTCAGCGGCGGTCTCATTGTCAATGGCTTGGGCATAGGCCTCACGGGTGACGCCGGGTTTGAAGCCATAGATGATTTCGGCGCCCGGCTCGGCCACCAGCACGATCCACATTTCGGTCTTGCCGAACTCGTTTTCGTGGGCCAGACCATACTCATCATCGGGGTGCACCTGCACCGAAAGCCAGCGGTTGGCGTCGAGCAACTTGATCAGCAGTGGGAACTTGCCCAGTTCCAACGCTTGCTCGTTGTTACTGCCCACCAGCGCTTCGCCCCATAACGCCATCACCTCGGCCAGGGTTTTGCCTTGGAGCGGCCCGTAATTGACCACACTAGAGCCGTTGGGGTGCGCCGCCACATCCCAACTTTCGGCCACAATGCCTTCTGGCAACGGACGGCCCAACTTCTCGGCTAGACCACGTCCACCCCAGACATAATCTTTGAAGACTGGATCAAAGGTCAATGGATATAGTTCATGCGTTGCCATCAAAATTCATTCCTGTCTCTATGCTGAATCATCAAAGATTACGCAGATTGCGCAGATTTCTTTTTTAATCTGCGCAATCTTTGATCAAAATTTTCATTGCTATTTGTCTCACAACAGAATCCGATTAGCGTTTTGCTTTTGGTCGTTTCTGTTGTCGTTCACGGGGATCGGTCACGGACAAATTGGTGCGTTCGGTTGTGGGCGCTTTGACAATCGTTTTAGCCGCCTTGTTGGCGTCAGTGCCGGCGGTTTTCGCCAAGCGGCTGCGCATGCCAAGCCAGCGCGTCCAGAAACTACCGGGGGACACACCTGCTGGTTCCGGTGTGGGTTCGGGGAAAGGGGGCAGATCGAGCATCTTGCGCCAGGCATAGGCGCCCAGCAGTTTGATGGTGGCGACCACCGGCGCCGCCAGCACAGCCCCCAACACCCCAGCCAGCGAAGCGCCCATAATCACACTGATCATCACCAGCAACGGGTGTAGATCGAGCGCATCGCCAACAATGCGGGGAACGAGCAGGTTGTTTTCCAGCCCTTGAATCAACCCCATCACGATGGCGATCAGGAGTGCATATTGATACGATTGCAGCCCCCAGATGGTATCGTTCTGGAAAAAGGCTACCAGGATTGCCGCGCCGGAACCAATCAACGGCCCAATGATCGGCAAAAACTCCAGCACGCCTGACAGCACACCAAGCCCCAGCGCGTTGCTAACACCCAGAAGGGAAAGAGTGATACTCACGATAACGCCAATGACCAACGCCAGGATGACCTGTCCGCGCAAATAGGCATTCCAGATACGGGCAAAGTCAGCGAGCAACCGTTCGGCATCCTGGCGGTAGCCGGGTTGATGGGCCAGGTTGCTAATCCCTTCCCACAATTTGGGCGCATCTTTGACCATGTAAATAGAGACCACAATCACCAGAAAGATCACACCCAGGGTGCTAATGGTGGCCTGCGCCACCTGCGCCACCCATGAGCCGCTCTGGCTAAAGATCGGGCGCAGGAGGTTGACTGCCTGTTGCGCCAGCTCTTGCAGGTTGATCCAACTGGGCAAGGTCGCCGGGCTGAAGGTGTAGGGGCCAACCGTAAAGGTGCGTTGCGAAAAGAGATGGATCTGCTCCTGCACCAGCGTGGCGGCGCCAGTGAAGGAAGTTGGCAAAAATTCTGTCGTCAAGCTTGACGCCTGTTCAAAGGCGAGAAAGCCAAGCCCGACGCCGCCACCAATCGCCAGTAGCAGCAACACGGTGTAGACAATGGCCACAGCGCCGCCACGACTTAATTTGAAGAGGGTCGTCACAAAATTGACCAGCGGATTGAGCAGATAGGCTACAATCGCCGCCAAGACCAAGGTGGGCAGCAGCGACTGGAAGCGCCAGATCATGAGAACGATCAGCAGCAGAACCGTGACGGCGACAATGACTTTGATCGATAAGCTCCAGGGTGGCGAATCATGGGTAGTTGCCAACGGGTGGGCCGTAGCTTCCGCCGTGGCTTCAAGTTGTCGCTTTTCAGTCAAGATTAGACCCCTTCTCTTGTTTCAATTGCCGGTGGTCGCAAAGAAGACGGGCGCTTGCACAGCATTGGTTGCCTCGGAAACTTGCCTTGTGCCGCCGCTCACGGTGACATGGGCGCCGGCCGCGGTGGCTTGACTGGCCGCACGCAAAAAGAAAATCCGCAGTCGTGTATGTCCATTGTGCAGCCACTGCGGCTGATCCTGGCTGTCCAGGTAAGCAATATCAACCTGGGCCGACGGCATTAACCGTTGCGCCACCACCGGCCAGGGCAGTTGTCCATAGGCGTGCAACGTTGCCTGCCAGCTTGCCGTTGTGTGCTGGCCGCCGATTTGCAAGCTACGCCCACCCCATGCTTGTTGGCCACTGTCGTACCCGGCGAATTTTACCACCCATGCGTCCTTGTCAGCTAAAATGCGCGGCAGAGTTTCAGGTGTTAGTAAGATCGTTTCCGGTAGACAACGGTCAAGAATGGGTAAAGCAGCGGTGTTCTGATTGGCAATACGTTGCCGCACCAACGGAAGTTGCAGCGCCGCCATCACCACTTTGCTGTCGAGAATGAATTGGGCCGGGTTGAGCAAAGTGGCGCCCTGCGCCTGCCACCCGGAAAAATACGTCAGGTGTTCGGGAGCAAAGCAATCAAAATAGCCAAAGCGAAAGACAACCGCATCGCCAACGCGCGCCGGCCACTGATCATCCGGCGTATAGACAAAGGGCGCTAAGTCCGACCAGGAAGGACGGTCGGTCAGGCTTTCGTGCCAATCGAGGGTTTTCTGCTGGATGCCAAACATAGGCGGTTGCCAGCGTCGCCGTTCGTATACCTCAGTCGCCAGTTGACGCAAGGGGCGGTCATAGAGAACTCGACCCTGTGCGCCGATAGCTTCCAGGGCGCGACAAAAGGCCAACTGTTCCAGCAGAAACTCGCTCCAGTGGTGGGTGCCGACAAAGAGCAGGGGCCGCCCGGCTAGATAAGCGGCAAAGGCGCGCACGAGGTCGGGGTCAAGACCATAACCAACCTGCATGGCGTGGGCAAAGCCGTGGGTCGAAGGGCAGATTTCCAACTCGGTCGCCACCAAACGGTATTGCTGCTCACTGGCGGCGTCCGCTTCCAGCACAAGTTGAAAATCAGGCCGTAAGCTCTCAACGCGACCGGCGCTCATCAAGCGGGGAATGTGGGTCGGCACTTTGTAGTCGAGCAGAGAAGTCAAGCCGCCGGCTGCGCCTTCCGCCGTACCATAGAGGCCAGTGACAACATCGAGAAAGCAAAAGAGAGCCGGACCGATAGCCGCTACCTGGCTGGCGCAACTTGCCGGCAAGCGAAACGGTTCGACCGCGGGCAGCCACCACGCACCATCAATGCCGGCAAAGCCGATGCCGGTGGCGGCCATACGAGAGCGCAGCGAACTCATAACTTTTTAAGACCTGCCATTGACGCCGATAGCTTCTTAATACCCACGCCGGGGAAGGCCACTGTCACCTCTTCGTCATCCCGTGTCAACTGACTTTCGATGACTGTGCCGACGCCAAACTTGGCATGTTGGACGCTGTCGCGGCGGTTGAATTGCGGCTTGCGATCACCGCTGGCGGCCTTCTGGCTCTCCGGTCGCGCTGAGGGACGAGTGATCGGTTGGTTTTCGCCGGGTGACCAGTAGTTTTGTTTCGCACCGCTGTCGGCTTTACTTTCATCCCGTTGGCGATCAGCGCTACTACGTCCACCGCTACCACCCTGGTTCGACCAGTTGTAGGCGTTGCGTTGGCTGCTTGGGCGGCTGCTTTGCCGGTTGCGCCGATTGTCAAAATCGTCATCGTCGCTGTCGCCCCAGGTGGTGGCCCGTTCGTAGGAGGCGCGGCGGCGCTCCTGGCGGTTGACCATGCCGGCCAGCAGATCCGCCGGGATCTCTTCCAGGAAGCGGCTGGGTTCCTGCATCTCGCTGCTGCCCCAGACAGTGCGGCGGTAGGCATGGACGAGATAAAGCCGTCGTTTGGCGCGCGTGATGCCGACATAGCAGAGGCGGCGCTCTTCGGCCATATCTTCCGGGTCGTTGCTCTCCATGCTGCGGCTGTGGGGCAGGATGCCCTCTTCCAGGCCGACCATAAAGACAATGGGAAATTCCAACCCCTTGGCCGTGTGCAAGGTCAAGAGGGTGACCGCGCCGCCCCCTTCGTCCACCTGATCCTGGTCACTCACCAGGCTCACCTCCTGCAAGAAAAGGCTGATCGGCGTCTGGCCTTCTTCCAGGCCAGGCATGGCGGGCATATACTGGGCGGCCACGCCATACAACTCCTGCAAGTTGGCAAAGCGATCTTCGCCCTCGTCGCTGCCGTCGCGCAGGGCATCGACATAGCCCGAATCGCGCATGATTAGGTCGAGCAGATCGGCGACATGTTCGTAGCGGTTGGCGTCGCGCAGGGTGATCCAGCTTTCCAACAGGCGGGTAAAATCGGTGAGGGCGCTCTTGGCGCGTGAACCCAGGTCGGGCATTTTATAGGCCGTCGCCGGTAACTGACCACCGGTGGCCTGGTTCACCACATCGGGGCCGTGGCGCAGAATGAGCAGCGCCGTGTATTCGCTCACCTTCATAGCCGCGGCCCACTCTTTGAGCGCCGCATAGGTTTTGGTGCCGATGCCGCGTGATGGCTCGTTGATAATGCGATCCATCGCAATGGTATCGGTGGGGTTATGCACCAGCCGCAGATAAGAAAGCGCGTCCTTGATCTCTTTGCGTTCATAGAAACGGGTGGCGCCGACCAGCTTGTGCTTGATCTGGCGGCGGACAAAGACTTCTTCCAGCGCACGGCTTTGGGCGTTGGTGCGATACATGACGGCAAAGTCGCCCAATCCTAACTTGTGGTCTTTGCTCATGAGCCGCTCGATCTCGTCGCAGACGTAGGCGGCCTCTTCAATTTCGTTGTAGGCTTCGTAGACGACGACCCCATCTTTACCAAGGCCATTCTCTGTGTGGAGACGCTTGACCGTGCGGTTACGATTGTTGTTAATCACTGAGTTGGCAACATTTAGAATAGTTTGCGTACTGCGGTAATTTTGCTCTAAGAGGATGACTGTTGCATCAGGATAGTGTTGGCGGAAGCGTAAGACATTTTGGTAATCTGCACCCCGCCAGCGGTAAATTGAGTTATGCACAACAATTCCATTTGCAATATAGTTACGATAAATTGGAACTGAAAGATCATAAACCAATCCTTCATACCATCCCCGCTCAACACCAACCACTTCATCATCAGTGATTTTACCCTGGTCATCCATCATGGGGACAAAAGCACCAGGTACCACATGACCAATTGGCATGAAATCAAAATAATCATCAGTTAACCTCGCTCGCTTCCAAATGTGGGCATCAGAAACTACATTGCTCAAAGCGGCCAGTGTTTGCTCCATTACGTCATAATCACCATGTGTACTACGTGCACCCCAATAAATTTCCTTACGTGGTCTTGTTGGCAAAACAGTTTCAACCTGCTGACGGAATTCATCACATGAGCTAGCAATTGATAACTCGTGTAAATGCCAGGGATCTTGTCCTTTATACCAACGGTTTGCACCACTTTTCGTCTTCTTAGCGCCAAACATGGTAAATGCAATGTTTTTACGGACAGAGCCACCACGAATTGTTGCCTGAGGTGTATGATGAGGGTATGCTAGCGAAATTCCCAAATCCTCCGCTAATTTCTTCGCAGCAGAGTGTGTATCGAGGCTGTGATATAGACGTTGTAGTTGCTCATCCCGCATTGATAATTGTCGACCACCAGCGTAAAAGCAAGCTGTTGGTAGCCCATACTTTGCAGCATAAAAGGATTCCCAATACGCTGCTTCGGCTGGCTCAGAAGCTGCCTTGAGTAGCCAAATTGCATCACCGCGCTCCTGGCGTAATCGCTCACGGAAGGCGGGGTACTCCTTTTCGCCGTTAGTTCGGATCGCACCAGTACGACCAACCCTGTAGCCAAGTTTCTTGGAAAACATCAAATAAACATAGTGATAGGTACTATTGGGTTGAAAACGAGCAAAAACACAATGTTCCGGTGTTGCAATCAATTCTTTACCGCTTTTTGTAGCAACCTTGATGACAGGTCCCACATAGGGACGGCGCGGGATTGCATCAGTCTTGCCATACGCAATGGAACTGTGTCCAGCAGCGGCAACAATTACATCCCTACTGTCTAAGGTTTCAACTGCTTTTGGCCCTGCCTTGGTAGTAATCAATGTACCGGGGACCACACACTGATCTTCGTCGCCTACAACAAATAAATTACGTTGTCCCCCCGGCGCATTCGCCAACAGGTGAATCAACTCATATTGCACCTTGTTGGTGTCTTGAAACTCATCGACCATCAAATAGGGCCACTTTTTCTGGTACTTATCGAGCAGATCAGGGCGTTGGCGGAAGAGTAGCACACTTTTTAGCAACAGGTCGTCAAAGTCCATGGCGTTGTTGGTGAGTAGCGCTTCCTGGTAGCGGGTGTAGACGCGACCGGCGATCTCTTCAAAGTAGGAGTTGGCGCGATACTCTTGCGGGGTGATCATCTCGTTCTTCTGGCTGCTGATGCGGGACTGGATGGCGTTGGGGCTGTAGCGCTTCTCATCCAGATTGAGTTCACGCATGATGTTGCGAATGAGCGACAGTTGGTCGGCGCTGTCATAGATTACCCAGTTGCGGTCATAGTTGATCGCCTCAGTCTCGACGCGCAGGATGCGGGCGCAGATGCTGTGAAAGGTGCCGATGGTCAGGCCGCCCAAACGAGACCGTGGTTCGCCAGGGGTCGGTGGCCCAAACTTATCTTCCAATAACTTTTCCACCCGTTCGCGCATTTCGCGCGCCGCTTTGTTGGTAAAGGTGACGGCCAGAATATTCCACGGTGCAATCCCCATCACTTCGATGAGATAGGCAATGCGCCGCGTGAGGACGCCAGTCTTGCCCGAACCGGGGCCGGCCAGCACCAATACCGGCCCGTTGACAGTCTGCACCGCCTGGGCTTGCTGAGGATTGAGATTGGTCAATAGAGCAGATGGATTCTTGAGCATGATCGTTTTCGTTGAAAAGTCGCCACGATGAGCGGACAGGGCCGGCGCCGACTCGAAAATTTGTTCATGCCCATGTTACTACAAAGCAGCAGGTGAATCAATTTTATCAGCTAGTGCAGTAGCTCTTTATCAGTTAGCGCAGTGGCACATGGGTTGTCCGACAACAGATCCCGAAAGTTTTTAGTTTTCAGAACTACTTGCAATTCACATTGTTTCATGATACGATAAGGCTATGTTGACAAAATTCTTCATCTCACTGGCGATTACCATCGTGCTTGTTATTAGTTGGGCAGTGACTACGGTTATTTTTGGCGTGGATCACCGTGACTACCTCAACTTCACTGCCCCCTGGTGGCATGTGACGATCCATGTCGCCTGGATTACGAGTTTGTTCTTCACGAGCATGTGCGCTGCTTCTTTACTGCTCGAATTGCGCTCACGGCAACGTCATAAACTGACCGAGCAACCACCACAGTAAACCGATAAAGGTCAGTAAGATTGGCACGCCAAGTAATGAACTTGCACTAAAGCTGAATTGATCTTCTTCCCGTTTCCCCTCGTAAATTTGCCGACTTCCGCGCTCATGTCGTGTTGCAAATTGGAGCAGAATCAACCCAATCGCAATGTTTAGCGTTGTACATTGGGGAATCCACTCCACCCCAAAGAGGGCGCGTATACCGATTGAAACAACGAAGCCGCTAAATGCTCAAACGATGATAATAAACGCAATCATGCCAATCGGATTCACAAATGTTGCTCGCCCTTTTTGTTTCTTGCAGAAACCTTAATGAGATCGGCATAATAGCACTTAGCTGCACTTCCGCACAAACTTGAAGCCAATCAATGGTTTACCTTCTCTATGGGATTGGCGAGGAATAAGTAGTCGCAGCTAACGGATTACCAATGCACTACCCATCACTTCCGCCACCACCAGCCATAGATCGGCTTCTTCGGCCGCGGTGACAGCCGCGGCCAGGGGCGCCGTAGCGAGATGCGATTGAGCGGCGACGAGGAGATCAGCCGCTTTGGTGCGGATTTCATCTTCAATGGCAGGATGCTGGTGAACGACGGTGGCAAGACGTGCCGTGGTGCGCCAGTCGCCCTGTAGGCTATAGAGTTGCGCTTGCCCAGCCAAGCCGGCGAGGGCGAGGGGGGCATTGCGGATCTTTTGGGCAATGCGCAGCACGTCCTGCAAATGACCGGCGGCGGCATCGATCTGTTGCAATTCCAGCAGCGCAATACAGAGGTTGCGCAAGGAAAGCCCCTCGCCCAATTCATAACCAATCTTGTGCTGGAGCCGAATACTATCTTCAAAAAGGGCGACAGCATCTTCAAAACGCCCCTGTTTTTGCGCCACCAAGCCTAAATTACTCAAGGCCAGGGCGGTGTCATATTGGTGCCCCAGATCCTGATTAATGTTCAAGCTACCCTGATAGAAACGCTGCGAGGCAGCGTAATCGCCGGCAAAGTAGGCCATAATCCCCAGGTTGTTGAGCGCTTTGGCAATGCCCAGTTGGTCTTCACCGGCTTTGCTGAGCGCCAGGCTGTCGCGGAAGAGTTGTTGCGCCTCGTCATGGCGACCGCGCACGCCGTAGACGATCCCCAACAGATTATAGGCGCGACTCAACAATTGCCGGTCGCCGTGGCGACGGCAGAGGGCAATGCTTTCGGTCAGGCAGCGTTCGGCCTCTTCATAGTCGCCGGTGATGCGGGCAATTTCACCTAGGCAGTTGAGGCAGTAGCTGGTTGCGGCCAGATCACCCAGCGCGTGAAGTTTGGCATACGTTTCCTGTAAGAGTTGCTGGGCGCTGCTGTATTTGGCTAAGCGCTGGGCGAAGAAGCCCAAGCGCGCCTGGAGACGCCCTTGTAAGCGCCGTTGTTGCTCATCAGTGGCTTGGGTGAAGGCTGTCACGGCTTCCTGAAAGACCGCCTCGCCTTCATGAAACCAGCCGCAGAGTTCATGCACATCGGCCAGCGTGTCGAGAGCAGCGGTGATGGCGGGCAGATGTTGCTGGTGCAAGGCGCGCCGCCACGCCGCCCGTACATTCTCCAACTCGGCTAAAATCTCGCCCAAGACCCGCTTTTGGGCTTTGCGGTGTAGTTGGCCCCGTTGTTGCTGGAGCCAGGTCGTGTAATAGGTGAAATGGCGTTGGGCAATCCCTTCGGCGGCAAAGGCTTGGGCGTTCAAGCCTTCCGCCGCAAATTGGCGCACCAACTCATGCATACTAAAGCGCCCGGTGCTGTCGCTGCGCAAGAGCGATTTATCGACTAACGCCAGCAGGATGGGCAGCGGCGCCTCGGCCACGGCGCTGGCCGCCTCGCGCCGAAAGCCGCCGCGAAAGATCGACAAGCGCTCCATCACCGCCCGTTCCTCATCACTGAGCAACGACCAGGAGTAATCAAAGAGGGCGCGCACACTGCGATGGCGCGCCGGCAGGTCGCGCTGGGTAGCGGTGAGCGTGGTCAGGCTCTGCGCCAATTCGGCCACAATCTCCTGGCAGGGCAGATGGCGCAACCAGGTGGCCGCCAGTTCCAACGCCAGCGGCAGACCCTCGACCAGGCTACAGATCCGCACAACGGCCCCTTTGTTCTCCTCATCCAACATAAAACTACTGTTTACGCGCCGCGCGCATTGGACAAAAAGCTGAACAGCGCTATAGTCGGCCATCTGGTGGAGGGGTGCATCCTGGTTGTAGAGCAGCCCGCTCACCGCCAACAGCCATTCGCCCTGGACATTGAGCCGCTCACGCGAGGTTGTCAAGACCTTGACCCCCGGCGCCTGGGCCAACAAGGTGGTCACTTGGGCGGCGCCGGTGACAAGATGTTCAAAATTATCCAAAACCAATAGGAGCCGTTTATCCGCCAGGTAGCGCGCCAACTGTTGCAAAGGCTCTTCATCGCGGCGGTAGAGGGTAAATTGCAGCACACCTGCAATCGTCATCGCCAGCCGGTCGGGCGTCACCACATCAGCCAGGGGAACAAAAAAGACGCCGTCGGGAAAGAGCGGATTTGGGACTTTCGCTTTTGGAGCCGCCCAGGACAAGTTTTGGCTTATCGGCGACTCGACAGAATCTAAAATCTTCTGCGCGGCAGCCAGGGCCAAACGGGTTTTGCCGATACCGCCGGGGCCGACCAGGGTGAGCAAACGGCAGCCGGGGTCGTTGAGCAGGGTATGGATCTGGAGCAATTCATGCTCGCGACCGATAAAGGGGGTGATGGGCGTTGGCAACGCCGCCGGCGCCGTCACGGTGACTGACGCTGCCGGTTGGGGTGTTGTGACCGCGGTGGCGATGGTGGCTTGACTTGGCAGGTGGGCGACGGCCGACGGTAGTGACGCTGCCGGCGACGGATACAAAATTGGGGGCGCTGTCGGGAAAAAAGGGGGTAAGCGTTTTTCGAGAATTGCGGCATGGAGGGCGGTCGTCTCCTCATCCGGCGGGACGCCCAGCTCCCGGTCCAGCAGTTGGACACATTCCTGGTATTGGCGCAGCGCCAGCGCTTGTTGGTCAGTCAAGCAATAGAGCGTCATCAGGTGACGATGCGCCACTTCATTCAACGGATCAAGGGTCAAGAGTTGACGGGCGTAGATGATGGCCTGGAAATGGTTATGGATTTGTTGCAGTTGTTCCACAAGCGTGGTCAGGAGGGTATGTTGGGCGTGGTGCAGGGCGCTACGTTCCATCAACTGCCACTGTTCAAACTCCGGGCTATCATCGACCGTAAAGCCGGCCAGCAATTCCCCCTGGTAGAGATCCGCC
The DNA here is from genome assembly GCA_021405325.1 of Caldilinea sp. CFX5. The sequence goes on from QWII01000079.1 coordinate 44,980, forward strand.
GCTGCCATCATGGTGGCCAACCGTTCCGAAGCCGGTTGCGTGACCAAAGTGCGCAGACGGTGCTGATAGATCTGTACATCCACCCAAAGCTCGGCCTGCCATTGCAAGTTGATGCGTTCCCCTTCAATAACGAGCCAATTTTTCCCCAATGCTTTGTTCAGATGCCAAAGCGTTTGGCGCAAATAGGTGTAGGCGTCTTTGGGCGCCTCTTTTGGCCAAAGGATGGTGGCAATCGCATCGCGAGTTACAGATTGCCCAGTGATCGCTAGATAGGCAAGCAGGGCCAGCACTTTGTTGCGACGAATATGAATTTCAGTCTCATTCAGCAATATTGTCGGCGAACCGAGAAAAGAGAGGTTGAGGCGGGTCAAATCCATGCTCCCTTTGAAATGAAACGATTAATGCCGGAATATTCTATCACAAAGGCCATAGAAGCCCCAAGGTCAATCAGCAGACCCGCTATATTCTAGCGCAACTTTACAAAACCGTTATTTGGCATGGCGATTTATCTACCGGGAGACGCACATTACGACCAACGGAGAGACGATCGGCCAAAAACGGAGACGCGTTTTGCCGAAAACGGAGACGCGACTCGCCAAAAGCGGAGACGTTCGGGAGACGCGCCCTTGCTAGACTAAAGCCAGCCAACGTAGAGGCCTTCCTCCCAGCCCCCCTCTGCTGAGCTAGAACAGCGGAGGGGGAACGGGAGGGTTTTTACAGGAAAAGGTCTGGCCTGCGCAACAGGCGCAATACCGACCAACCCCAGCCCGGTCGCACCAACCGGCTGCAACTATCATCTAACTTACCCAAAAGGAGACTCTGTATGACGAAGCTTTATGTCCTGATCAGCACCCTCGTTCTGGCCGCCATGCTCTACGGTACCGGGCTGTTTCAACCAGTGGAACAGATTGCCTCGCTCAACTGGACCGGTTGTAAGCAAAACCAGTGTACAGATGTCAGTTGGAGCAGCGATGTCAGTTGGAGCAGTGATGTCAGTTGGAGCAGCGTAAGTTGGAACACGGATATCTGGGTGGTCGCCTGGTAAAGACCGGAGAGCGGAAGCACTTTATCCGGATCCCCAAATTTAGATCACAGCTTGCGCCGATTTCGCAGATTAAAAGGGAAAGATCTGCGAAATCGGCGCAAGCTGTGATCCAAAGCCCCATTGTAATTGTCATACGTTGTGCTTTTCATAAGCAGATGTTTGAAAAGTCGCGCGCAAGGATCGCAAGCGTGCCGGGGAAGGGCGAGCAAGCGCTCATAATGCCCCGATAGGTATTGGCCCTTCCCCGGCACGCTTGCTAGTTACCCACTTTGAAACAATTTTTGTAACGACTAACCCCTCCCTACCCCTCCCCTGCTAAGGGAGGGAACCGTGGTGCGCTCGACCGTTCCCTCCCTTAGCAGGGGAGGGGTAGGGAGGGGTG
>QWII01000220.1 GCA_021405325.1 Caldilinea sp. CFX5
ATTTGGCATTGCCGTCTTTATCTCTGGCGTTTCTTCTGATGGGAGGGTTTGTCCGCCTTATCCGCGCCTCCATGCTGGAAACGCTGCGCGAGGACTACATACGCACGGTGCGCGCCGCCGGTGTCGGACATTGGCGGATTATCGTAAAGCACGCGCTGCCGAATGCCCTTGTTCCCTTCGTGACCGCTCTTGGACTGTCGTTGGCCAATCTCCTGACAGGCGCTGTGGTGATAGAGGCCATTTTTATGTGGCCCGGCATGGGCAGTTACATTCTGGACGCAGCCGCGGCGCTCGATTTCCCCGCCATCATGGGATTTACGGTCATAGCGGCGGTAATTTATGTGTTGGCCAATTTTGCCGTTGATTTGGTCTATCTACGTCTCGATCCGGCACAGGAGAGGCGATTGTCATGACAAATTCTGCCAACAGCGCCATTTCCCATGGTCGGGGTCTTGTTTCGCGGATAGGGCCGCTGATGTCAAATCCGCTGACCGCGGCGGGCGTCGCTATCGTTCTGATAATGGCGATCGTGGCAATTTTTGCCCCCGTTATCGCGCCGTACGATCCTTTGGTCATCGATATTCGAGGTCGGCTGCTGCCGCCAAGCGCGGCGCACTGGTTTGGCACAGATGAAGTCGGGCGTGACGTATTTTCACGGGTGATCTACGGCAGTCGACTGTCCCTTGGAGTCTCGTTCACGGTTGTGCTCATCGCCGGGGTGATTGGCGCCATGATTGGTTGCTTTGCCGGGTTTGAAGGCGGGCTCATCGAGAGTGTCATTATGAGGATTGTCGATATTATGCTGTCCATTCCTGGCCTTGTAATGGCAATGGCATTGAGCGCCGCCCTGGGGCCTAGTCTGGAGAACGCTCTTATCGCCCTGGTCGTGGTTCTGGTGCCATCCTACATCAGACTGGCGCGCGGCCAGGCGCGATCGGTCAAAGGCAACGCCTATGTTGATGCGGCGCGGCTGTCTGGCTTATCCCGTTGGCATATACTGCGCAAGCACGTGGCGCCGAATAGCGTGCAGCCGGTCATCATTCAGTCATCAGTGGATCTTGGCAATGTTATTCTGGTGGCTGCCGCCTTGAGCTTTCTCGGCCTTGGCGCTCAGCCGCCTGAGCCGGAGTGGGGCGCGCTGGTAGGAACGGGAAGAAACTATTTTCTTGATCATTGGTGGTGCGTCGTCTTTGCCGGCGGCGCGATTGTGTTGACCGCCATTGGGTTCAATCTTCTGGGAGATGGGCTGCGGGACTTTCTAGACCCCCGCCATTCAGAAGGGCGGTAATAACCATGCGGCCAGTTCTTTCGATCAAGGATCTAACGCTGCACTTGCAACATAGCGGTAAATGCACCCCGGTTCTTTCAGGCATTACGCTTGAGGTTATGCCCGGCGAGATTGTAGGCTTGGTTGGCGAATCCGGCAGCGGCAAGTCCATAACATCTCTTGCCGTCATGGGTCTGCTGGATGTTGATGGTGAGGCGAGAATATCCGGTCGCATTGCTGTTCTTGGTCAAGATGTTATTTCGATGGCGGAAGAAGATTTTCGGCGCATGAGAGG